>JAWLCT010000023.1:22534-47936 GCA_041687015.1 Gammaproteobacteria bacterium | reverse complement strand
AACTATATGTAGGCGACCTATTGGCCGCCTAAAATCCAACGCGCGCACTGCGCGCATCTCGTTTTTACTTCCGAAACAGCACGTTAGCAACCTTCGGTCGACATAGCGAGGGGGCAAATAGGCGGCAGGATTGCCGCGTAAACGCGGAAATGGAATAGGCGCGGCCTAATAGCGGGCGTGAGGACGCCAATATCGTGTATGGGTTCAATGGTTTAGATGAAACGGAGGGTGAATACGCGGCGCGGGGTTTTGTCCATGATCGGCCGCCGTTTAGGCGCCCCGCTGCTAACGCCCGTTTGTCAGCCGCCAGTCCGCGTACCGCCTTGTCCTTAAGGCGCGCATCGGTCATACCGGAATGCCTTCGCTCTGCACCGCCTTGAGCAGGGGATCGGCATGCGTGAAATCGGGTTGCTCCGGCGTACCCTTGAGGACCCAGGGCTGGATCAGTACGCCATCGGCGAGGAATACATGGTAGGCCTTAGTGGCCATGTCCATCTGGTCACTGATGGGATCGGGGGTGTCGCCCATGAATACGGCCACATCGGCATCGCTGTCGGGCCGATGATCGCCGCGGGCGCGGGAGCCGAACAGGACGATGCCGCGCACACGCGTGCCATAACGCTGCACGAGCCTTGACCGGAAGTCGGCCAAGGCGGCCCGGGTCTGCGGATCGAGGCTCGTGGCGTTTCGCATGGGTCGGGACGATCCGTGTGTTGGGAACACTCTGGTGGGTACGACCATTCCTCCTGTCAACGGGAGAACGATGCGCGAGGGATCACCCGCACTTCGAATCCCCACAATTCAAACACGTCAAACACCCATCCATCTGAATCACCGCCTTGGTGTGGCACTTGCCACATAGCTGCGCGCCGTCTGGGAAGTCCTGCGGGTCTTTGGCTTCGGCTTCCTTCACCGTGGACTCGTACTGGGCGCGCTTTTCTTCGATGAGTTTCTTCTGGTGTTCGTCCAGCTCGTCGTTCTTGATCAGGCCGATCATGCGCATGTGGGATTCGATGACGTCGCCGATTTCGGCCACCAGGGAGGGCATGTATTTGCCGCCTTTTTTGAAGTAGCCGCCGCGGGGGTCGAACACGGAGCGCAGTTCTTCCACTAGGAAGGTGACGTCGCCGCCTTTGCGGAACACGGCGGAGATGATGCGCGTGAGGGCGACGATCCACTGGAAGTGTTCCATGCTCTTGGAGTTGATGAACACTTCGAACGGACGGCGCAGTTCGTGTTCGGTGCCGGCGTTGAGGATGATGTCGTTGATGGTGATGTAGAGCGCGTGCTCAGTGAGCGGCGTCTTCACCTTGTAGGTGGAACCCAGGAGCATTTCGGGGCGTTCGAGTTTTTCGGTGAGGTGGACGACGTTGTCGGCGCTCGCGGGTTTGGCGACTGCTTTTGCATCGGATTTGGTTTCGGCTGGCTTGGTCTCATCTTCTTTGTGGACGCTGTAGCCGACGATCTTCTTGTCGATTTTTACTGCCATTGTTTGGGGCTCCCTTCGGCCCGCTGCGTTGAAGCGGCGGGCGGTTTCTGCGTTATTCGCGCTGTCGAGACAGCGGGGTTCTGGTGGTTCGCGGCCTGAGGCCGCTCCTACAGGGGAGCAGCCAATACCCCACCAATGTAGTCAGAATTTTCCATAGTACCCCTCTTTAAGGGCATCGTATAAGTTCGCGGCAGTGTGGATCTCGCCGTCGTATTCGATCTCGTCGTTGCCCTTCAGCTCGATCACACTGCCGTCGTCCAGCTGGAAGGTGTAGGTGGTCTTTTCCAGATCGGAGTCCTTCACCAACACGCCCTGGAACGCCTCAGGGTTGTAGCGGAAGGTGGTGCAGCCCTTCAGGCCCTGGTCGTAGGCGTACATGTAGATGTCCTTGAATTCCTCGAAGGGGAATTCCGTGGGGACGTTTGCGGTTTTGGAAATGGATGAGTCGATCCACTTCTGCGCGGCGGCCTGCACGTCCACGTGCTGCTTGGGGCTCACCTGCTCGGCGGCGATGAAGTAGTCGGGCAGTTGTTCGTCCGGGTTCTGGCTGTAGGGCATGGCCTTGGGGTTGACCAGGTGCCGGTAGGCCAGCAGCTCGAAGGAGAACACGTCCACCTTTTCCTTGGACTTCTTGCCTTCGCGGATCACGTTGCGCGCGTAGTGGTGCGCGAAGCTGGGCTCGATGCCGTTGCTGGCGTTGTTGGCCAGCGACAGCGAGATGGTGCCCGTGGGCGCAATGGAGCTGTGATGCGTGAAACGGGCGCCGACCACGGACAGTTCGTCCACCAGTTCGGCGTCCACTTCGGCGACCTTCTGCATGTAGCGGCTGTAGCGCGCGTGCAACACCTTACCCTTGAGCTTGTCGCCAAGCTTGTAGCCGTCGCGCTTCAGCTCGGGGCGCTTGCGCAGCATGTCGGCGGTGATTGCGAAGTCCTGTTCCATGATGGGCGCGGGACCTTTTTCCTTGGCCAGCTCCAGGCCCGTGCGCCAGCCCACCATGGCCATTTCACGGGTGACACGCTCGGTGAATTCCAGGGAGTCGGCTTCGCCATATTTCATGCGCAGCATGGTGAGCGTGGAGCCGAGGCCCAGATAACCCATGCCGTGGCGGCGTTTCTGTTCGATTTCCCTGCGCTGCTGTTCCAACGGCAGGCCGTTGATCTCCACCACGTTGTCGAGCATGCGCGTGAACACGGCCACGGCTTCGCGGAAGTTTTCCCAGTCGAAGCGCGCCTTCGGCGTGAACGGGTCCAGCACGAAGTTGGTGAGATTGATGGAGCCGAGCAGGCAGGCGCCGTAGGGGGGCAGGCCTTGCTCGCCGCAGGGATTGGTGGCGCGGATGTTCTCGCACCACCAGTTGTTGTTCATGTCGTTGTACTGGTCGATGAGGATGAAGCCGGGCTCGGCGTAGTCGTAGGTGGAGGACATGATGAGGTCCCACAGACGACGGGCCTTGATGGTCTTGTAGACCTTGCAGGCGACCAGGCCTTCCTCGTTGACGATGTAGTTGCGGGTGGTGGGCCACTCGCGCCACACCACGTCGGTGGCGTTGGCGAGATCGATGGCGTCGACTTCCACTTCCTTTTCGGTGAGTGGGAAGGCCAGCTGCCACAGGTCGTCGTTCTTCACCGCTTCCATGAAGTCGCGGGTGACCAGCAGCGACAGGTTGAACTGGCGCAGGCGGCCGTCCTCGCGCTTGGCGCGGATGAAGTCGGCCACGTCGGGATGGCCCACGTCGAAGGTGGCCATCTGGGCGCCACGGCGACCGCCGGCGGACGACACGGTGAAACACATCTTGTCGTAGATATCCATGAACGACAGCGGGCCCGAGGTGTAGGCGCCCGCGCCGGCCACGAAGGCGCCCTTGGGGCGCAGGGTGCTGAACTCGTAGCCGATGCCGCAGCCGGCCTTCAGCGTCAGCCCCGCCTCGTGGACCTTCTGCAGGATGTCGTCCATGGAGTCGGTGATGGTGCCCGACACGGTGCAGTTGATGGTGGAGGTGGCGGGCTTATAGGCCTGGGCGCCGGCGTTGGAGGTGATGCGGCCGGCGGGGATGGCGCCGCGGCGCAGAGCCCACAGGAATTTCTCGAACCACTCCTCGCGCTTCTCGGGGGTGGTTTCCACCTCGGCAATAGCGCGGGCGACACGCTGGTAGGTGTCGTCCATGGTGACGTCGATGGGTTCGCCGCTCTTGGTCTTGAGGCGGTATTTCTTGTCCCAGATATCGGCGGACGCAGGCTGGAAAGGGATCTCGGTCACAGTGGTCGGAACGGCTTTGAGATGGGCGGAGTGCTTGCTCACTAGGTCTCCCTTCAGGCTTTTATCGTTGTTCGCATCCGAGCGGGATACACAATATCTTGTGTGGATGGCCCGCCATTCTACGAGGCGTTTCCAGCGAGTCAAATGAAAAAATGCCCTGCCCCGGATTTTTCGCAGCTTTTCTTGACGAATGAGAAAAATGTGTTACTCGCCAATGTGTTGCACACATGCGCCGCAAAATTCAGGGCCGTTTATTGGATGTTTTGGCAAGCGAACCACGACAAAAAGCAAGTCTCCTCAGGGACATAGCCGCCGCTTTTGAACCCGCGTAACAAACACAATATCTAGTGTTCCTTATTTTTCCCTGTTTTCGCGCTCCAGACTAACAGTGAGCGCTCGCTCGGCCGCAAACCGGCTTCACAGGAAGCCGGCCGGACCGCCGGCCGACCGCTGGCCGAGCGGATCGCCCGGCGTGTCCTCGGCACGATTGAGAAGCGCTCGGGCTGCACATATATGAAGGACAAAGCCACTGAGCCAGTGAAAGGAGACAACCATGGCACTGATGCGTACCACTGACCCCTGGACCCTGTTTGATCAGATCCGCCGCGAGATGGAGCGTGCCGGCGGCCAGGCCCCGGAAGAGGGCGTGACCGCCAGCGACTGGGTGCCCGCCGTGGATGTGCGCGAGGAGAACGACTGCTTCGTTATCACCGCCGACGTCCCGGGCGTGGACCCCAAGAACATCGACGTGCACACCGAGAACGGCATGCTGGTCATCAAGGGTGAGCGCGACACCGAGAAAAAGGAGCAGCGTGACGGCTACAAGCGCGTGGAGCGCGTGTACGGCAGCTTCTTCCGCCGTTTCACCCTGCCGGACACGGCCGACATCGAGCACATCGCGGCCAAGTCCCAGCACGGCGTTCTCGAGATCCGCGTGCCCAAGCACGAAAAACTGCAGCCGCGGAAGATCAGCGTCCAGGCACAGTAACGGTAGGACGGCGCAGGGCGGGGCCCGCCCCGCCCTGCCCAAGGGGCGTGCATGGAATACAAGGACTACTACAAAATCCTCGGTCTCGAACGGAGCGCCACCCAGGACGACATCAAGAAGGCGTACCGGCGGCTTGCGCGCAAATACCACCCGGACGTCAGCAAGGAGCCCGACGCGGAGGAACGTTTCAAGGAGGTCAACGAGGCCCACGAGGTGCTGCAGGACCCGGAGAAGCGCGCCGCCTATGACCGCCTGGGCAGCGGCTGGCAGTCCGGCCAGGAATTCCGTCCGCCTCCGGGCTGGGACCACGGTTTCGAATTCACCGGCGGCGGTTTCGGCGCCGGCCCCTCCAGTTTCAGTGATTTCTTCGAAAGCCTGTTCGGCAACGCCAGTCCCTTCGGAACCGGCGCGCGCACGCGCGGCCCAGGCATGCACCTGCGTGGCGAGGATCACCACGCCCGCATCCAGGTCACACTGGACGAGGCCTTTCACGGCGCCACCAAGCAGGTGAAGCTGGAGCGGCCCGAACTGGACCGCATGGGCCGGGTGGTCACCCGCACCCACACCCTGAAGGTGCGCATCCCCGCGGGCATCACCGAAGGCCGGCAGATCCGTTTGCCCGAGCAGGGCAGCACCGGCCCGGCCGGGGGCAAGCGCGGCGATTTGTACCTGGAAGTGGAAATCGCACCGCATCGGCTGTTCCGCGTGGAGGGGCGCGACATCTACCTCGACCTGCCCCTCGCACCGTGGGAAGCGGCCCTCGGCGCCACCGTGGCGGTGCCCACCCTGGGCGGCACGGTGGAGGCCAAAGTCCCCGCCGGGGCGCGCAGCGGCCAGAGGCTGCGCCTCAAGGGGCGCGGCCTGCCGGGCCAGCCCGCCGGTGACCAGTACCTGGTGTTGCAAGTGGTCACTCCGCCCGCCGATACCGACGCCAAGCGCAAGTTTTACCGGGAAATGGCCCAGGCGATGCCGTTTAACCCGCGCGCCCACCTGGGCGTGTGACGCCGCGTTGAACTCACGCCGGGTGTGGTAATCCAAACCCAGGGTTTCCCCTCAACATAACAACGAAGGAGACCGCCATGAGCACACTGGAACAACTGCGTAACGGCATTCACCGTGCCTTCGAGAATCTGAGCGAAGGCTGGCAGGAATTACGCGAGCGCACAGCCCAGGCCCTGACCCGCTTCTCACCCGCGCGGCGCGACGTGCAGACGGCGGAGGATCAGGTGGCGTTGTACAGCTCGCGTTGGGGTCTGCTGGCCGCCGATGTGCGCGAGGAAGAGGACCAGGTGGTGGTGCGGGTGGAGGCCCCGGGCATGGACAGCGAGGACTTCGAACTGACTGTGGTCGACAGGCGACTGCTGGTGCTGCGCGGTGAAAAGCGTGTGCAGCGCGAGGAAACCGGTGGTCACTACATCATGATGGAGAGCGCTTACGGGCGCTTCGAACGCGCCATCCCGCTGCCGGCGGAGGTGGACGAGGCACGCACCCGGGCCGCCTACAAGAGCGGCGTGCTGCGCGTGTTCCTTCCCAAACTCACGACCGGCACCCGCCGGCGCATCAAGGTCCAGGTGGACTGAAAGGTCGTCAATGTCCCATTCGTTTCGTTCCGTTTTGCTGGCCGGTGCACTGGCCTTCGCCGCAGGCAGTGCACAGGCTGCACTGCCCGCGCTCGACAGCCAGGGTCAGCCGCTGCCCACCCTCGCGCCCATGCTGGAGCGCACCGTGCCCGGGGTGGTGAACATCTTCACCCGCACACGGGTGCCCCAGCAGCAGCACCCGCTGTTCTCCGATCCCTTCTTCCGGCATTTCTTCGATTTGCCCCAACAGCCGCGCGAGCGCTTTGCACAAAGCCTGGGCTCCGGCGTCATCGTGGATGCGAAGCAGGGGTACATCATCACCAACCATCACGTGATTGATCGCGCCGTGGAGATTTCCGTGAATTTGGCCGACGGGCGCAGCCTGATGGCAGAGCTGGTGGGTTCGGACCCGGAAACCGACGTGGCCGTGATCAAGGTGACTCCGGACAAGCTGGCCGCCCTGCCCCTGGCCAATTCCGACGGGCTGCGCGTCGGCGACTTCGTGGTGGCGGTGGGCAACCCCTTCGGCCTGGGCCAGACCGTGACCTCGGGCATCGTCAGCGCCCTGGGACGCACAGGCCTGGGTATCGAGGGCTACGAGGATTTCATCCAGACCGACGCCTCCATCAACCCGGGCAATTCCGGCGGTGCGCTGGTGAACCTGCGTGGTGAACTGGTGGGCATCAACACCGCCATCCTGTCGCGCAGCGGCGGTAACGTGGGTATCGGTTTCGCCATTCCCATCAACATGGCGCGCGAGGTGATGGCGCAGCTGGTGGAACATGGCGAGGTGCGCCGCGGCCAACTGGGCGCCGCCGCCCAGGATCTCACCCCCGATCTGGCCTCGGCCTTCGGCATTCCCGATCAGCGTGGCGCCGTGGTGACCGAGATCACCCCGGGCTCACCGGCAGACAAGGCCGGCCTGCGCAGCGGTGACGTGATTCTTTCCGTGAACGGCCGTGACATCGGCAGTGCCGCGGAAATGCGCAATGTCGTGGGCCTGCTGCGTGTGGGCCAGACGGTGGAAATCCGCATTAATCGCGGCGGCAAATCCATGCTGTTGAAGGCGGAAGTGAAAGCGCCGCCGGCCGTGGTCACCGAGGGCGAAAAGGTACACCCGCGCCTGGCAGGCGCCGTGGTGGGCGACATCGTGGAAGGCATGCCTTTGTACGGCAAGCTCAACGGTGTGATCGTGCTGGAAGTGGCCCCCGCCAGCCCCGCCTGGCGCGCCGGCCTGCGACCGGGCGACGTCATCCTCTCGGCGAACCGCCAGGCGGTTGCCGACCTGGGCGGCCTGCGCAAAGCCGTCGGCAAGTCCAGGGAGCTGTTGCTCAACATCCAGCGCCGTGGCGGGGCGATGTTCTTGGTGCTGCGATAGCGACGGCGCCTGGCTCCGTGTTTGAACGGCCTGCCTGAACGTCATTCCGGCGCAAAGCCGGAATCCATCTTCGTCCGTCAACGTCACCCGGCTTTCGCCGGGTGACGTTGCAACGCCCTCCCTTCCTCTCGACCCATGTTCCTGCCTCGGAACGAGCCCGCGTGCGTTTGCAGGAGGGGGTCCCCCGAAAGGAATAAAAGGGGACCCGCCCAAAGGGAATACTTGACCATTTTTATCGGGCTATTACATTAGCAAATAACCCAATGCTAATACGCTACGGGACATCGATGCGGACAATGCGCCGCACCAAGGCGACAACGGAGGTGCATGATGGCAGGCAATCTCATCAACAACTTTCCTCATGACGGGGTCGTGACCGTCAATCGCGTCATTCTCAAAGACGGCTATAGCGTGGATGACCTGCAGGAACGGGTCGCGCTGTTGTGCGAGAACGTGAAGACCTACCACTCGGAGACCGGGTTTGTCGGTGGCTTCGTGTCTCTCAACAGCGGCATGATCTCCAACGAGGGTTCTACCGTGGGACAGGCGGTGACCAGTCCCCTCGAAGGCCGGGAGGCGTTGATCGTCACGTTCTGGCGGTCTTTCGCAGAGCACGAGGCCTCGCACCGTTCGGAAACCTTCCAGCCCCTGTTCAAGGACGTGCTGGCGCTTTGCGAAAACGGCAACGAAGAGATCGCCTACGAAATGCTCTGGTCCGGCGCCGCCTACAACCCCGAGGAAGCGAAGGCCGCGAAGGAAGCAAAAGCGCGCCACGTGGCCTAAACTTTTCGCGTCACACCCACAGAGAAAGCGCCGTCGTGCCGTCTGGCCGACGGCGTTTTCTTTTTCACGTGTGCGCGAAATCCCTCCCACGGGCATTCGGGCCACGGTTTCTTTAGAAAATCCCAATACGTTTACCGGTTGTTTTCACGAGTTCTCCGCGCATCCTGCCGGAGAGACGGGCTAAACATTGGGGGCCGGAACGCGGTTGCGGGCAAAACCCGCATCCAGTTTCAAACACGCAAGGAGGATCCCATGAAGAAGACGCCTATCGCGATCGCAGTACTCACGGCCTCCATGGCCCTGGCCGCGGGTAGTGCTTTCGCCCAAGGCCAGTCCGGTTCCATGAGTGGTGATACCGGTGCCATGCAGGGCGGCGGCATGGATATGAGCTTCTCCGAACTCGACATGAACGCGGACGGCATGATCAGCCAGGATGAGGCCGCTCAGTCCCCCGTGCTGAATGAGAACTGGAGCAGTGCGGATGCGAATCAGGATGGCAGCCTCGATCAATCCGAATTCAGCGCCTTCGAAGATACGCTCGCCGCGGGTGGTGGCGCCGCCGCGGGCGGCGGTGCGGCCGCGGGTGGCCTCGACAAGAGTTTCACCGAACTCGACGCCAATGCGGACGGCGTGGTGAGCCAGGATGAAGCCGCGCAGTCGACAGTGCTCAGTCAGAACTGGAGCGATGCCGACGCCAATCAGGACGGCATTATCGACCAGTCGGAGTTCAGCGCATTCGAATCCCAGATGAGTGGCGGCGCCATGGGCGGCGGTGCGACCGGCGGCACCATGGGTGGCCCGAGCGCCGGCATGTCGTTCAATGATCTGGATACCAACGCTGACGGCATGATCAGTCAGGATGAGGCCAGTGCCGATCCGACGCTGTCCGATCAGTTCGCTTCAGTGGACAGCAACCAGGACGGCAATCTCGATCAGGCTGAGTTCAGTGCCTTCGAATCGCAGATGGGCACGCAGCCCAGCGCTCCGCCCGGCGGCACCATGGATCAGCCCGGTGCGATGGATCAGCCTGGTATGGGTGGCGATACCGGCGGTGGCATGGGTGGTGACACCGGTGGGGGCATGGGCGGTGGCTCAGGGATGTGAGCCCACGCGCGCATGAGGCAGCCTGCCCGCCTGCGCGGGCAGGCCTCATGTGTCACTTGGTCGTGGCGGCGGGGACGGTGGTGGCCACACGATCGGCTGGTGATTCACCGCAATGGCTGAGCACCAGCGATGCCGGGTTCATGGAGAAAATGAAAGGCGCGGCGCGCTGCAGCACCGACAGCCCGAGGATGAAGCGCGTTTTGCCGGGAAACACCGCCGCTTCGACATCATCGATGCGACAACTCCCGCCGATGTTGATGCCCTTCAGCTTGTACACCGGCACGATCATTTCGCTGCCGTTGGCCAGCACCCCGCGCAAGTCGCGCACGTAGGTCGCATGGTTGTTGCGCTTGAGTTCGCGCAGTGCCACCTCGTTGATGGTCATGTAGCCCGAGCCCGTGTCGACCATCATCTCGACAGGCCCCAACCCGTCGATGTGGCCGGGCACATAGAACGTGGCGGCACCTTTGGCTTTCATTGGCACGGTTGCGTTGAACTCGGCGGCGCCTGCAACCGCGGCACCCCCCATGCACGCAGTCGCAAAAACAATCGGCAACAGGTATTTCTTCATAATGACGTTCGCTCGTGGCTTGTTGTCAGTCGGCGTGATTTTGGATGCCGCTCTCCCCGGGCACAGCCGACTGGCTCACATAACCGCCCCTGCCTTCGTCACGCCTCTCCTTGCGCCGAATTCAACGGGCACCGGCGTTGTTAGACAAAGTGGTGTGGCGAAAGGTCCAAGCACAGGCGCAGACGTTTTCACTCACAAAATCGATGAAGTTTTTTCACAATGTTCGTGATCGAAAAGTGAGCACGTTCGCTCGATTGAAACAGCCGGGAACGCTGCGGGTGTTCACCTTTTCAGATCCAACGGCCACGATGGTGCAGCGCATGACGTCGAGGTTGTTTTCGTTAACACGCAAACCGCCGACGAACATCGTTGCCTGAACGCACCGACAACTGCACTGATTCAAAAAAAAAGCCCCGCAATCTTCGCGGGGCTTTTTCCTGCTGCCTTGAGCTAAGCCGGTCGATTATGCCACCGACTGGTAGTAGAGGTTCTGCGGATGGTTCGCCTGAGCGAAGAAGAACCAGCGCTCGGCGAGCAGACCCACGTACTGGATCACAAACGCGGCCAGCAGAACACCGCTGGTGCGGCCCGACAATCCGGCGCTGAGCAGGAACAGGGGCAGCAGGAACACCGCAATGATGAAGAACCACTTGATCGAGCGCAGCATGGCCGGCTTGGCACCGTGGAAGAACTCGCGGGTGTTGAACGAGCCGCCCATGAAGCCCTGGGTCTTCTGCACGATCTTCGGATGCTTGATGCCCAGCGCGGTCTGCAGGGTGGACTTGGGCTTCAGGCGCGCGTTGCGGAACAGCGAAGCACTGCGGCTGATGAGGGCAAGCAACGTCAGGATCACCGCCCAACCGGCCATGAACGGCACCAGATGCGGTGCGGCATAGGCGGCGTACAGGGTGGCGAAGGTGAAGCCCGACGACCAACCCAGCAGGATGTAGTTGATCACCGTCAGCGGCGAATTCCATTCACGCAGGAAGCGCAGGCAGGCGTAGATCATGCCGGTGCTCACGAAGAGCAGGAAGGCGAGAATGGTGCCGATGGAACCGATCACGTCCGTAAGCGTGACGGGGACACCACCGGGCAGCGCACCCACCACAGGGCTGTAGCTGAACATGTGGGCCAGTCCGTAGAGGAACACGACGCCCATGAACGCAGGCAGCACGATCACCTCGCGGGAGAGCCAGGAGGTCCGCCAGCGGGTGGCGGCGCGCCAGGCGCGTTCCGGACGACCGAGATGCCAGAACGAGGCCACCAGACCCGCCGCGAGAAACGCCAGCGACAGCACGCTGCCGTAGGCATAGAACGCGTGAGACTGCTCGGGGATCAGTGCAAAGGCCACGTGCGATTCGACGGTAAACAAGGCCAGGAACAAGCCCTGGCCTACGCCGATGAGGGTGGTTAGAAAAATGACAGAGAATGCTGGATGCATTGGTTCGTTCCGTACTGTTAGAAGCTGGACGCGTCGTCGAGCGAAGGCTCAGTGGCGTCCGGCTTGGGCAGTTTGCTGTCGATCTTGAGCGGGTTGGCGGCGCGCTCGATCTCGTCCTCGCGGATGTGCATCTTGACCTTGTGCCGCGGAAGGTAGTGGTTGGCCGGGTTGGTGCCCCATTCGGGCATCAACTGGTAACCGCCGTTCTCGCGGATGGCCAACGACACTTCCGATTCCGGATCGTGAACGTCACCGAACAGACGCGCACCGGCCGGGCAGGCACGCACGCAGGCGGGACGACGTTCCTCGTCGGTCATGCTGGTGTCGTAAATGCGGTCCACGCACAGGGTGCACTTCTTCATGATCTTCTGCTGCTCGTCGAACTCACGGACGCCGTAAGGGCAGGCCCAGGAGCAATACTTGCAGCCGATGCACTTGTCGTAGTCGACCAGCACGATGCCGTCTTCCTTGCGCTTGTACGATGCACCCGTGGGGCACACCGGCACGCAGGGCGGTTCTTCGCAATGCAGGCAGGACTTGGGGAAGTGCACGGTCTCGGTGAGCGGGAATTCGCCCACTTCGAAGGTCTGCACGCGGTTGAAGAATGTGCCGGTCGGGTCCTTGCCGTACGGGTTTTGATCCACCATGGGACCGGCACTGCCGGAGGTGTTCCACTCCTTGCAGTTGGTCACGCAGGCATGACAGCCGACGCACACGTTCAGGTCGATAACTAAGGCTAGCTGGGTCATTTTCTCGAAACCTTTTTTGTTGCCGCAGGGCACCGGTCCCTGTAGGAGCGGCTTTATGCCCGAAGGGTGCTAAGGCCGCGATTGCCTTCGGTCGAAGAATCGCGGCCTTAGGCCGCTCCTACAGGTAGTGAATCGTTCCGGTGATCTCCGCGGCTACCTCTCTCAGGCCTTCTTCTTCACCTTACCGGCGAAGTAGTTCCAGACCTTGTTGCGTTCGGGCTGGCCCGGGTAGGGCTTCATGGGCGCGAACTGGGGCGAGGTGAATTCCTCACCGTCTTCGGCCTTGTAGATGCGCACCCGCACGTCATACCACGCCGCCTGCCCCGTGATGGGATCGGAGTTGGAAACGCGCGCCCCGCCGCTGCTCGGCAGTTCCTCGGAGATGAGGTGGTTGAGCAAGAAGCCCTTCTGCGACTCGTTGGCGTCCGGCGTGAGATTCCAGGCGCCCGCGGCCTTGCCGATGGCGTTCCAGGTCCACACGGTGCCGGGCTCCACGGCCTCGGAATGCTTGGCCATGCAGCGCACCTTGCCCCACTGGCTCTCCACCCAGATCCAGTCTTCGTCCTGGATGCCCGCGGCCAGCGCGGTCTGGGTGTTCACGTACAGCAGGTTGTGAGCGTGGATCTGGCGCAGCCAGGCGTTCTGCGAGTCCCAGGAGTGGTACATGGCCATGGGACGTTGCGTGATCGCCGCCAGCGGGTACTTGTGCTTGTCCGACACCTGGCATTCGAGCGGGTCGTAGAAGAACGGCAGCGGATCGAAATAGGTCTCGACGCGCTTGGCCAGATGCGCAGGTGGCTTGCGGCTGATGCCGCGACCCTGCGCCGCCGCACGGAACTTCTGCAGCACTTCCGAATAGATGTGGATCAGGATCGGTTCGGCATAGCGCGTGATGCGGTTGCGCTGCGACCACTCGAGATAGCCCTCGTTCCAGTTACGCATGTACTGGTAGCTCTTGGGCAGCTCGTGGTGGAACACGCAGTTGTTCTTGGCGTACATCTCCCACTGCTTCGGGTTCGGCTCGCCGCGCATCTGCTTTTCGCCGCCCTTGCCGCGCCAACCCGCGAGGAAGCCGATACCGGAACCCGGCTCGGTCTCGTAATTGACGATGAAATCGGGGTAGTCGCGATACTTGCGCTCACCGTTGGGCGTGGTGAACGCCGGCAGTTTCAGGCGCGAGCCCAACTCGATGATCACGTCCTGGAACGGCTTGCACTCGCCCAGCGGCGGCACCACGGGGACACGTACGGAATCCACCGGGCCGTCGAACTCGGAGATCGGGCGGTCCAGGATGGACATGACGTCGTGACGCTCCAGATACGTGGTATCCGGCAGGATGAGATCGGCGTAGGCCGTCATCTCCGACTGGAAGGCATCGGCCACCACGATGAACGGGATCTTGTATTCGCCGTCCTCGTCCTTGTCGTTGAGCATCTTGCGCACTTCCGACGTGTTCATGGTGGAGTTCCACGCCATGTTCGCCATGAAAATGAGCAAGGTGTCGATCTTGTAGGGGTCGCCGCGCCACGCGTTGGTGATCACGTTGTGCATCAGGCCGTGCACAGACAGCGGGTATTCCCAGGAGAAGCCCTTGTCGATACGCACCGGATTGCCCTGCTCGTCCACGAACAGGTCGTCCGGATCGGCCGGCCAGCCCAACGGCATACCGGCCAGCGGCGTGTTGGGCTGCACCGCTTCGGGCTTGTTGGGCGTCCGGGCGCAGGGCGGGATCGGACGCGGGAACGGCACCTTGTGACGGAAACCGCCCGGACGATCGATGGTGCCCAGGATGGACATGAGGATGGCCAGGGCACGGATGGTCTGGAAGCCGTTGGAGTGGGCGGCCAGGCCGCGCATGGCGTGGAAGGAGACCGGATTGCCGGTGACGGTCTCGTGCTCGACGCCCCAGGTGTCGGTCCAGGCGATGGGCAGCTCGATGCGGTGATCGCGCGCCGTGATACCCATCTCGTGCGCCAGGCGGCGGATGGTCTCGGCGGGGATGCCGGTGATCTGCTCGGCCCATTCCGGGGTGTATTCCTGCACGCGCTCCTGCAGCAGCTGGAAGGCGGGCTTCACCACCGTGCCGTCGTGCAGCTTGAATTCGCCGCGCAGGAACGGGTCGGCGCCCGGGGTGTGGGTAACCACGGGCTTGTTGGTATTGCGGTCCCACCACAGGGCGTTCTGCGGGTCGTAGCACCCTTCCGCGGGCGGCACTTCGGCGCGCGCGAACATGCCGAACTCGTCGCTCTGGTCGTTGACGTTCACCAGCTGGCCGGCGTTGGAGTAACGCACCAGGAAGTCGCGGTCGTACAGGCCCTTGGCGAGGATCTCGTGGATCACCGCCAGCAGGAAGGCGCCGTCGGTGCCGGGACGGATGGGCACCCATTCGTCGGCGATGGCCGAGTAGCCGGTGCGCACCGGGTTGACGGAGATGAAGCGGCCGCCGTCACGCTTGAACTGGGACAGGGCGACCTTGAGCGGGTTGGAGTGATGGTCCTCGGCGGTGCCGATCATCACGAACAGCTTGGAGCGCTCCAGGTCGGGACCGCCGAATTCCCAGAACGAGCCGCCGATGGTGTAGATCATGCCGGCGGCCATGTTCACCGAGCAGAAACCACCGTGCGCCGCATAGTTCGGGGTACCGAACTGGCGGGCGAACAGGCCGGTGAGGGCCTGCATCTGGTCACGGCCGGTGAACAGGGCGAACTTCTTGGGGTCGGTGGCGCGCAGGTTGCCGAGGCGTTCCGTCAGGGTAGAGAATGCCTCTTCCCAGGAGATGGGCTCGAACTCTGCATCACCGCGCTCGGAACCGGGCTTGCGGCGCAGGGGGCGGGTCAGGCGGGCCGGGGAGTACTGCTTCATGATGCCCGAAGAGCCCTTGGCGCAGATCACCCCCTTGTTCAGCGGATGATCGGGATTGCCGTCGATGTAGCGTACTTCGCCATCGCGCAAGTGCACGCGGATACCGCAGCGGCACGCGCACATATAGCAGGTGGTCTTTTTGACCTCCTGGACTGGAGTCGATTGCATGATGAGTCGTCTAGGTTAGAGGATTAGGAAATCTGAATGTGGATACGTAAGCAGATAAGGATATTCTTACAAAGCTGGACCAAGTTTAAAAACCAAGAAATTTTTTTTGGGTCATAAACGGGACTACATCCATGAAGAAAATCGCCGATTTTTCGTCCGCCGAGAGGCAGTTGGTCACCCAGACCCTACTGGAGCGCTATGGCCGCGTCGTGGCCTTGCAGGAGGCCGAGGCCGAACTCCAGTTAGAGGCCGACAGCGACGAGCTGACCCTGTGCCCGGCCATTTACTGGGAGGAACGCGGGGCGCATTTCGTGCTCTTCAAGGTGGGGGATGCGCGTTTCCGTGCACAGTTTTTCTATTCCGAGGCCCACCAGTTCGGCACCGGCAAGGAAGAATTCGATAACCTCGGCGACTGTGTGGTCACGCTTCTGCAAGTGCAGTCCGATCACGAGCGCCAGATGAAAGGCATCCGCTCGGGCATGACGGCCCTGGATTTCGACGACGACTACAACGGGCCGCTCATCGTATGAAGATCTGCATCGTATCCGACAGCCACGACCGTGGCCCCATGCTGGCCAAGGCCATTCAGGCCGCTGCCGATGAAGGCGCCTCGATGGTCATCCATTGCGGCGATCTCATCGGCGGCAACACCCTCAAGGCCTCTTTGAAACTGGGACTGCCCATCCACGCGGTCCATGGAAACAACCTGGGCGACCCTGTCGCCATTGCCCGCATCGCGTGCAACTCCAATGGCCTGTTCATCTATCACGGTCATGACGCCGACATCGAACTGGCCGGGCGCCGGATCTTCGTCACCCATTATCCCCACTACGGTCATGCCATGGCCTGCACCGGCGACTACGATCTGGTGTGTTGCGGCCATAGCCACGAACCGGAAGTCCGTCAGCAACCCCACGTGAAGGAAGGGCAGACCTGGCTGGTGAATCCGGGCACCGTGGCCGGCCTGGGCGCCCCGGCAGCCACCTGGATCTTCGGTGATCTGGCCTCCATGACCTTCGAGATTCGGCCCACACCCGTCTGAAACAGGGCGGCGCGGTGGTGTGACCGCGCCGCCTTTCCTCTCTGCGCCGCGCCGCCAAACCGTCGTCCTGACGGGCGTTTACGCGTGCCAAGTAACATTTAGACAAGTATTAGATGTTAGCTACATTCAGCGCTTCTATCGCGTAATAGAAACATTTTGGCTTGGAAGTCGATCCCATCATGAACGACCGCCATAGAATCAGGGTGTCTTTACTTACCGAACACCAATTCTTGCGGAGGTTCGATGACGGCTCCAATCGCAACCAACCAGACCATCCTGGTCGTCGGCGGCGGCATCTCGGGGATGACCGCAGCCCTCGAGGCCGCCGAATGCGGCAAACAGGTCATCCTGGTTGAGAAAAACCCCGCGCTCGGCGGACGTACTGCCCAGCTTTATCGCTACTTCCCCAAGATGTGCCATCCGACCTGCGGGTTGGAAATCAACCTCCGGCGTATCAAGGGCAATCCGAACGTGCGCGTCATGACCATGACCGAAGTCACCGCGGTGACCGGCGCCCGGGGCAATTACGACGTCACCTTGAAAATGGCACCGCGCTTCGTGAACGAAAACTGCACGGGCTGTGGCGAGTGCGGCAAGGCCGTCACGGCGCAGATCCCCAACCCGTTCAACTACGGGCTGGACACCATCAAGGCCGCCTACCTGCCCCACACCATGGCCTATCCCCAGCGCTACGTGATCGACCCGTCCATCGTGGGCACGCCCGAGGCCGACAAGGCCAAGGCCGCCTGCAAGTTCGATGCGGTAGACCTGGAGATGACCGAAGAGACGGTGCAGCTCAAGGTGGGCTCGGTGGTCTGGGCCACCGGCTGGCGTCCGTACGATGCGGCCAAGATCCAGCCCTACGGCTACGACCGCTTCGATAACGTCATCACCAGTGTGGAATTCGAGCGCCTGGCCGATCCGCATGGCCCCACCGGCGGCAAGATCCTGCGCCCCTCCGACGGCAAGGAGGCGAAGAACGTCGCCTTCATCCAGTGCGCCGGTTCCCGCGACGAGAACCACCTGCGCCACTGCTCGCGCATCTGCTGCATGGCGTCGCTCAAGCAGACTCAGTACGTGCACGAGGCCTTTGGCGATGACGCCAGTTCCACGGTGTATTACATCGACATCCGCGCCATCGACCGCTTCGAGGACTTCTACAAGAAGGTGCAGGCGGACCCGACCGTGCGTTTCGTGAAATCCAAGGTGGCCCGCATCGCCCTCAACGAGCAGAACGGCAATCCCGTGCTGCACGGCGTGGACACCGAGGGTTATCACCGCTACGCCACCGAGCACGACCTGGTGGTGCTGGCCGTGGGCATGGAGCCGGAGGTCAAGGGTGTGCAACTGCCCGATGACATCATCCTCGACTCCTCCAGCTTCATCGAAGGCTCCAAGGATGGCGGCATGTTCGGCGCCGGCAGCGCGGCAAGCCCACTGGACGTCAACCGCGCGGTGCAAAGCGCCACGGCCGCAAGCCTCAAGGCCATCCAGGTGATTCACAAGTCCGCCGCGGCGGAAAAGTCTTCGAAAGAGGTGGCGTAATCATGTCGGAGAACAAATTCGCAGCGTACATCTGCGCCGGCTGCGGCATCGGTGACGTGCTGGATGTCCCGGCCCTGGAAAAGATCGCACAGAAGGAAGGCAAGATGACGGTGGTCAAGAGCCACCCCTTCCTGTGCAACGAGGAAGGCGTGCAGATGATCCGTGACGACATCGAAAAGGATGGCGTCACCCATCTGTGTATCGCCGGTTGCTCGCGCCGCGCCAAGGCCGAGGCTTTCAGCTTCCCCACCGCCGCCGTGTCCCGCGCCAATCTGCGCGAGGGCGTGCTGTGGGTGGTGGCCGAAGGCAGCGAACACGATGAAGTGCGCCAGGAAATGGCCGAAGACTACGTGCGCATGGGCTGCGCCGAGGTCAAGAAAATGAAACTGCCCGCCGGCAATCCCGCCCGCGCCGACAACAAGCGCGTACTGGTGGTAGGCGGCGGTGTTTCGGGCATGACCGCCGCCCTGTCCGCCGCCGATGCGGGCTACGAGGTAGTGCTGGTGGAAAAGACCGGCCAGCTGGGCGGCTTCGCGGCCAACCTGCACAGGCGCGTCCCGTTCGCCTCGCCCTACGCCGATCCGCAGCCCACGGGCGTGGAAGAGATGGCAGCGAAGGTTGCCGATCACCCGAAGATCACCGTGCACCTCAACGCCACGCTGGCGGAGACCGCCGGTGCACCGGGCCGCTTCACCGCCAAAGTGGCGCAGGAAAGCGGTTCCGTGGTGGAAGAGGCCGTGGGTGCCATCGTGCAGGCCACCGGTTTCACACCCTACGACATCAACAAGCTGCCCGAACTGGGCGGCGGCCAGGCCAACGTAGTGGATCAGGCCGGCCTCGAAGCGCTCGCCCAGGCCGCCAATGGCGGCCCCATCAAGCGCGCTGACGGCAAAGAGGTCAAGTCCGTCGTGTTCGTCCAGTGCGCCGGCCAGCGTGACGAGACCGGTCAGCACCTGCCCTATTGCTCGGGCCACTGCTGCGCCACGAGCATCAAGCAGGCCATGTACTTCAAGGACGCCAATCCCGACGTGGACACCGTGGTCATGTACCAGGACCTGCGCGTGCCGGGCATGGGTGAGGACTTCTACCGCAGCGCTCAGCAGAAGGGCGTGATCTTCACCAAGGGCAAAGCCTCCAAGGTCAGCGGCGGCGACAGCTGCACGGTGGACTTCAAGGACCTGATCCTGGATGAAGACACCCAGGCGACCGCGGATCTGGTGGTGTTGGCGACCGGTCAGGTGCCCAACGCGGGCGTGAACCTGGACGAATGGACCGAGGTGAACACCGCTGCGGAAGGCGGTGATGAAGAAGCCAAGGCCAAGCGCGATGAAATGCGCAGCGTCTCGGTGCTCAAGCTGGCCTACCGCCAGGGCCCCGACGTACCGCAGTTCAAGCACGGCTTCAACGACTCACACTTCATCTGTTTCCCCTATGAAACCCGCCGCACCGGCATCTACGCCGCCGGCCCGGTACGTCGTCCCATGGACATGCACCAGGCCATGGAAGATGCCGCCGGCGCTGCGATGAAGGCCATCCAGGCCACCGAGAATGCCGCACAGGGCCGTGCCGCGCATCCGCGTGCCTGGGACCTGTCCTACCCGAGCGCGCGTCTCGAAGGTTGCACCCAGTGCAAGCGCTGTACGGTGGAATGCCCCTTCGGCGCCATCGACGAGGACGAGAAGCGCTTCCCGGTGTTCAACGAATCGCGTTGCCGCCGATGCGGCACCTGCATGGGCGCCTGCCCGGTGCGCGTAATTTCCTTCGAAAACTACTCGGTGGATACCGTGGGCAGCCAGATCAAGGCGGTGAACATCCCCGACGAATTCGAGGAAAAGCCGCGCATCCTGATCCTGGCGTGTGAAAACGACGCCTATCCCGCTCTCGATATGGCAGGACTGCAGCGCCGCGTCTATTCAGCTTACGTACGTGCCATTCCTGTGCGTTGCCTGGGTTCGGTGAACACCATCTGGATCACCGACGCCCTCAACTCCGGTTACGACGGCATCATGATGATGGGCTGCAAGAAGGGTGACGATTACCAGTGCCACTTCGTGAAGGGTTCGGAGATGGCGTATTACCGCATGAGCAAGATTGACGACACCCTGAAACAGCTCGGCCTCGAAACCGAACGTGTGACCACCCACGAGGTGGCCATCACCGACAACGCCCGGGTGGCGACGCTCATCGACGAGTACGTGGAGCAGCTCAACGCCATCGGCCCGTCGCCCATGAAGGGTTTTGGCTAAAGGCAGAGAAGACGTCGGGTTACGCTGACGCTAACCCAACCTACGACTGATGTACGTCGGGTTAGCCCCGCAGGGGCGTAACCCGACAGAACGCGGTCAAGGAGAAACGTCGGGTTACGCCCTGCGGGCTAACCCGACCTACGACTCCCAGGTGAATCGAGGAGAACCGTCCCGATGAGTGAAGCAAACAATTCGGCCGTGGCGCGCTACAAGAACAACTTCCTTCGGGAAGTCGAAGACCGCGTCGAAGAAGGCCACTGGGTCAAGATGTGCATGCAGTGCGGCGTGTGCGCCGGCTCCTGCCCGCTCGGTCCGCACTGGGAACATTCGCCCCAGAAGATCTTCATGATGATTCGCGCCGGGAAGCGCGAGGACGTGCTGAAATCCGACGCCATGTGGATGTGCACCTCCTGCTACAACTGCATCGTACGCTGCCCGCGCAAACTGCCCATCACCCACATCATGCATGGGCTGGCGAACTATGCTCATCGCCTGGGCCTGGCACCAAAGGGTCAACCCACGCGCGAAATCGCCCGCCTGTTCTGGAACAACCTGGCCAAGACCGGCCGCGTGAACGAGCTCAAGTTTTCGCTCGCCATGTACTTCAAGGACGGAATCGTGCAGGGCATCAAGAACGCGCTCGCCATGCAGGGCATCGGCCTCGGCCTGATGAAGGCCAAGCGCCTGAACCCCATGGAGATGCTCGGCGGGCATGCCTGCAAGGACAAGAGCGGCTTCCAGAAAATGATCGCCAAGGCGCGGGAAATTGAAGACCGCCGCAAAGGCCTGGCCTGACAGGAGGAAACGATTGATGGCTAAGAAGCAATATGCGTTCTATCCCGGCTGCTCCTCCCAGAAAGGTGCCTCCGCATCCAACTATCTGACCTCCATCGAGGTCATGTGCGACAAGCTGGACATCCAGCTCAACGAGATCCCCGACTGGAACTGCTGTGGTGCGTCCATCGGCTACGGCGAAGGCGGCGAACTGGCCCGGCTCGCCATCTCCGCACGCAACCTGGCGCTGGCCGAGAAACATCTGCCGGGCCAGGACATGGTTTCCGGCTGCCCGGCCTGCTGGCTCGCCAATCGCGAGACCGTGGAGCGCCTGCACGAGAACAACGATCTGCTCGCCGAGACCAACGAAGCCCTGCGCGAAGCCGGTTTGAACCTCAAGAACGAGGTGCGTTCGCGTCACATGGTGGAAGTGCTCATCGAAGACATCGGCTTCGAGGCCATGAAGGCGCCGGTGGTCAAGGAGCTGGAAGGCATCAAGATGGCCGGCTATGTGGGCTGTCAGACCAACCGTCCCTTCGGCATCGCCGGCGAGTCCTTCGAGAACCCGCAGTACCTGGACAAGATGGTTGAAATGGTCGGCGCCGAAGCCGTGCCCTATGACCAGAAGGTCACCTGCTGTGGCGGTGCGCTGGCCTTCTCCGAGCCGGACAAGGCCCAGAAGCAGATCCGCGACATCGTGGAATCCGCCTATGACCACGGCGCCGAGATGATCGTCACGCCCTGCCAGCTGTGCCAGGCCAATGTGGAGATCTACCAGAGCGAGATCAACAAGAAACAGGGCACCAAGTTCAAAATGCCCGTTGTCTACTACTCTCAGCTCATGACCGTCGCCTACGGCGGCACCGCCAAGCAGGCCGGGCTGGACGGTCAGCTGATCCGGGCCGAGAAACTCGAAAAGATTGCAGGCAAATAAAACAGGGGGAACTTCCAGGCGTAATGTTGTACCCGTGGCCAGCGGACAGGGCCACGTCCATGCTCAGATGGCTTACCACCAAGCGGAGGATGTCATGGAACAAGCGGTTCAAAGAAACCTGAAGGCCGTCGAAGAAACGGCCCAGAAGCCCGTGGAGACCGCCGTTGCGGCGGGATATCAACCGCTCACCGCGAAGAAGGCGCCCCCGGGCACCAGCTTCCACACCCCGAGCACCTTCGCCCCGGTGACGGCGCAGTCGCCCGCGATTTGCGTCATGACCGACCTGCGCCAGGTATCCGTCGCGACCATCGGTCCAGACGAACTCTTGAGCCAGGCCAATCAGGTCATGATCTCCCGCAGCGTACGTCTGCTGCTGGTCGTGGAAAACGGCGACGAAGTGGTCGGTCTGATCACCGCGCGCGATACCCAGGGCGACCGGGTCATCAAGCTCATCGCCGAACGCGGCATCAAGTACGGCGACCTGCAGGTGCGTGACATGATGATCAAGCGCGAGGACATCGATCTGATCGATATCTCCACCGTGCTGCGCTCGGAAGTGGGCCACATCATCGCCACCCTCAAGGACTGGGGTCGCCAGCACGCCCTGGTCGGCCACACCGACCCGACCACCGGCATGACCCGGGTGCGTGGCATCTTCTCGGCAACACAGATCGGGCGCCAGCTCGGCATCCCCATCCAGACCTTCGAAGTGGCCAAGACCTTTGCCGAAATCGAAGCGGCGTTGGTGAAGTAGCAAGGGTATAACGCGGAGGGTGTGGAGGCGCGGAGGGCGCGGAGAGTCGGGATGTGGGGCTCTCCGACGCTTGTAACCCGGTCGCTTCCGTTCCCTCCGCACTCGCGTGCTACCCGCGCGAGATCACGAGGCTGTAAGGGGCAAGTGACCCAACCCCCTCCGCGCCTCCACGCCCTCCGCGTTTCGACCTTTCGCTGACCCTCGCCCCCGTCTGAGATCGCGCCTCCGCCTTCCGCGCTTTCGGCCTACCCCCTGACCGCCCGCCCCGCCTCGAAGGCACGTTCGTTCTTCTCCACCAACTGCGGCTTGCGCGCGCGGAAGCGATCGACGATGCAGCGCTTGAGGGTGTCGGCCGGGAACGGCAGATGGTCGGCGATGGCACCCAGCATCACCGTGTTCACCAGACGCAGGTCGCCCAGTTCCTTGGCGATGGCCCCCGCGTCGAAGCCGTGCACGTTCACGCCCGCGTCGCGCATCTCCGCCACCGGGTCTTGGGGGTAATCGAACAGTCCGAGCGACACCACCGGCGGGGCCAGCCGCAGGGTGTTCACCATAGCGATGCCGCCCGGCTTCAGATAACTGCACCAGCGCATGCCCTCGGCGGCCTCGAAGGCCACCAGGATGTCCGCCTCGCCCGGCGCAATGGCCGGCGACAGCACGCGCTTGCCGAAGCGCACGTGGGAGGACACCACGCCGCCGCGCTGGGACATGCCGGCCACCTCGGTCTTCTTCACGTCGAGGCCCAGGCTGATGGCCGCTTCGGCCAGGATCTCGGCGGCGGTCATCACGCCCTGACCGCCGATGCCCACCACCAGGATGTTGGTCACCTCGCTCATGCCTGCACCTCCGCGGCGCTGCGCTGCCACGGCACGATGGCCTCGGCGCCGCAGGTGCGCAGGCACAGGTTGCAACCGGTGCAAGCCACGGATTCGATGCGCGTCCAGGCCAGGTCCACTTCGCGCCCGGAGGGTTTCACTTCTTTGCCGCGGCGGATGACGCTGATGGCCGGGCAGCCCACGTCCACGCAGTTGCCGCAGCCCGTGCACTTCTCCTCGTCCACGCACAGCGCTGCGCTGCGCTTGTATTCCGGGATCAGCACACAGGGCTGGTTGGTGATGATCACGGACGGTTCTTCCGCCTTCACCTCGTCGCGCACGGCGCGGAAAAGGGTGGGCAATTCGTACGGGTCCACCACGCGGATGCGTTCGGGATTCACGCCCAGCGCCTCGCACAGCTTGGCGAAATCGATGCGCGGCGCGCCTTCGCCATGGATGTCGCGGCCGCTGCCCGGGTTGTCCTGGCCGCCGGTCATGCCCACGGTGCGGTTGTCGAGCAGCAGCACGGTGATGTTGGCGCGGTTGTAGACCGCATCGAGCAGGCCCTGCATGCCCATGTGCATGAAGGTGGAGTCGCCGATCACCGCGACGATGCGTTTGTTCCCGTCACTCTCGCCGCGGCCCTTGTCCATGCCGATGGCCATGGGGATGGAGGCGCCCATGGAGATGCAGGTGTCGAGGGCGTTCCAGGGCTGGCCCGCGCCCAGGGTGTAGCAGCCGATGTCGCCGGAGATGGACAGGTTGCGCACCTGCGACAGGGTGAAATACACGCCCAGGTGCGGGCAGGCCACGCACATCGTGGGCGGGCGCGGGAACACGCGCAACGGTACGCGTACCGCGGGCGGCGCCTTCTCGCCCAGCAATGGGGCCACGGCTTCGCGCAACACCGGCGGCGCCAGCTCGCCCATGCGCGGCAACACGTCCTTGCCATGGGTGGCGATGCCCGCGGCCTTGATCCCGGTTTCGAGCAGCGGTTCGGTCTCCTCGACCACCACCAGTTTTTCCACCGTCGCCGCGAAGGCGCGGATCGGCTCGATGGGCGCCGGACAGCTCAGACCCAACTTGAACAGGGGCGCGTCCGGGAAGGCCTCGCGCACGTGCATGGCGGCCGGGCCGGATGCCACGAAGCCGATACGCTTGTCGCTGCCTTCAAGCACCACGTTGAACGGCGATTCGCCGGCGAAGTCACGCAGCGCCGCCTCGCGTTCCAGTTGCAGCGGCAGGCGCTGCTTGGCGTGGGCGGGCACCATGACCCAGCGCGCGGTGTTCTTCTCGAAGCCCGCGCCCACGTGGATCTCGCGTTCGCGCGGCGTGACCAACCCCTTCACGTGGCAGATGCGCGTGGTGAGGCGCAGGATCACCGGCGTCTGGAAGCGTTCGGAGATCGCGAACGCCTCGCGGGCCATGTCATAGGCCTCCTGGGCATCGGCCGGCTCCAGCACGGGCAGATGGGCGAAGCGGCCCCAGTAGCGGCTGTCCTGTTCGTTCTGCGAGGAGGAAAAGCCCACGTCATCGGCGACGGCGATCACCAGGCCGCCGACGCAGCCGGTGAGGGTGATGGTCATGAGCGCGTCGGACGCCACGTTCATGCCCACGTGCTTCATGGCGCAAAAACCGCGGCTGCCCGCCAGGGTGGCGCCGAAGGCCACCTCCAGCGACACCTTCTCGTTCACCGACCACTCGGCGTAGATGTCCGGATAACGGCTGAGCTGTTCCAGGATCTCCGTGGACGGCGTGCCCGGATAGGCCGCGGCCACACGACAACCTGCGTCCCACACGGCGCGGGCGACGGCATCGTTGCCGGACAGAAACAGACGCGTTCCGGCAGCGGGTAGGGAGGCGTTCAAGACAATGAGTCCTCGTGCTGAATGGGTTCAAAAAGGTGTCGGAACGCGGAGG
>JAWLCT010000023.1:0-22434 GCA_041687015.1 Gammaproteobacteria bacterium | reverse complement strand
CGCGGAGGACGCGGAGGAAAAGCATTTCCGGCTGCTACGATGTGTTCCTTTCAGGATTCCCGCAGCCCCCGAAATAATCTCTTCTCTGCGTCCTCCGCGCCTCCGCGCCTCCGCGTTTACTTCACGTCCTTGCGATGATCGATGACGCGCACCGCTTTGCCCAGGGTGCGTTCGATTTCGGCGCGGCCTTTGAGCACGACCTTGGCGGAGATGCCGATGAAGTCCTTGATGTCCTTTTCCACCTTGTGCGCGACGCGGTCCATGGCGGCCTGGCCCTGGGCGAGCAGCGGCGGGCTGGCTTCCACGTTTATCTGCATCACGTCCATGTGACCCTGGCGGAACACTTCGATCTGGTAGAAGGGCGACAGGGTTTCCGTGCGCATCAGGATGGCTTCCACCTGGGACGGGAACACGTTGACGCCGCGAATGATCAGCATGTCGTCGGTGCGCCCGGTGATGCGGCGCATGCGCACGTGGGTGCGGCCGCAGCGGCACGGGGTGCGGTCCAGCACGGAGATGTCGCGTGTGCGGTAGCGCAGGATGGGGAAGGCCTCCTTGGTGAGCGAGGTGATGACGATCTCGCCTTCGGTGCCATCGGGCACGGGCTCGCCCGTGTCGCTGTCCACGCACTCCACCAGGAAGTTGTCTTCCCACACGTGCAGGCCGTGCTTGGCCTCGGCGCATTCCACGGCCACGCCCGGGCCCATCACCTCCGACAGGCCATAGATGTCCACCGCCGAGAGGTGCAGGCGCGATTCGATCTCGTAGCGCATCTCCTCCGTCCAGGGCTCGGCGCCGAACACGCCCACCTTGAGCTTGAGTTTGCGCAGATCCACGTCGAGCTTTTCCGCCTCTTCGGCGATCTGCAGCGCATAGGACGGCGTGCAGCAGATGCCGGTGGGCTCGAAATCCTGCAGCAGCATGATCTGCTTGTGGGTCTGACCGCCGGACATGGGCGTGACCATCACGCCCAGTTCCTCGGCGCCGTAATGCAGACCGAGGCCGCCGGTGAACAGACCGTAACCGTAGGCGTTGTGCAGGCGATCGCCCGGGCGCAGGCCCGCGGCCATGAGCGCGCGCGCCACGCAGCGCGCCCAGGTCTGGATGTCGCGGCGGGTATAGCCGACCACCGTAGGCTTGCCCGTGGTGCCGCTGGAGGCATGCACACGCACCACCTGATCGGTGGGCACCGCAAACATGCCGAAGGGATAGTTGTCGCGCAGCTGCTCCTTCTTGGTGAAGGGCAGCAGGCGCACGTCCGCCAGGCTCTGGATGTGGGAAGGCCGCACGCCCAGCTCGTCCATGGCGTCGCGGTAGAACTTCACGGTGGCGTAACAGCGCTCGACCGTGCGTTGCAGGCGCTGCAACTGCAGGGCCTCCAGCTGGTCGCGCGGAAGGGTTTCCAACTCCTGGTCGAGGATCATGGACGGCTCCGGCAGGACGACGGGTAGCGCAATAGTTGACCACAATCTAACCAATACTGTCGATTCGGACTCTACGAATTAACCAATACTTCTGGTCGGAAAATCGATGCGGACAGGCCGCCGTGCACCAGGAAAACAAGAAAGAGAAACCACGGAGGTCACGGAGAAGAGGGACTCTGGTTGCGGGGGGACATCCCCGGTAGGAGCGGCCTCAGGCCGCGATTCTTTGGGCGTGGAGCGAGTTGCATGCTTTCTCCAGCGTGCATCGCGGCCTGAGGCCGCTCCTACATCATGCAACCACCTGTGGGAGAACCGCAGCCCCACCCACCTGATCTTCTCCGTGACCTCCGTGGTTACAAGCTTTTTCCCCAAAGGCCCTAGCGCGTCAGCCGCCGGTAAATGTCGGCGACCTTGTAGGGCAGGCGGGCGACGTCGTCGATGACGGTGTAGCGCGCAGCACCGTAGAGGTGGGGGAGGTATTCGCGGGCCTCGCGGTCGAGGGTGATGCAGAAGGGTCGGATGCCGCTGCGCATGGCTTCGAGCAGGGCGCGGCGGGTGTCCTCGATGCCGTACTGGCTGCGGTATTCGTCGCCGAAATCGTCCGGGCGACCGTCGGAGAGCGTGACCAGCAGTTTATGACGTGCCGGGCGTTCCGCGAGCAGGTGGCTGAGGTGGCGTATGGCCACGCCCATGCGGGTGTAGTCCTTGGCCTCGATGCCGGCGATGCGGGCGCGCACGGTGTCGTCGTAGCGGTCTTCGAAGGCCTTGATGCGGTAGATGTCACAGCGGGTGCGGGTCCAGCCCGAAAAGCCGTAGATGGCGTAGGCGTCGCCCAGCGTTTCCAACGCCTCGCACAGCATCACCAGGGCCTCGCGCTCGGCGTCGTTCACCCAACCCTTGGTGGAGCCGCTCATGTCCACCATGAACATGGCGGCCAGGGAGCGCTGGTTGCGCACGCGTCGGCAGAACAGCCGCGGCGAGGGCTCGGCGCCGCTGCGCCGATCGCACTTGGCGTCCACCAGGGCGTCCAAATCGATCTCCTCGCCGTCCGGTTGGCGCGCCAGGATGCGGTCTTCGCCACGCATGGCTTCGAAGCGACGGCGGATCTGGTGAATCAAAGGTGCGTAACGTGCGCGCACCTGACTCACGTAATCGCCATCCCCGGGCCGCACGTCGAGGGGATACACGTGGCACCAGCCGCGGCGGTAGGCCTGGCGATGGTAGTCCCATTCGTCGTAACGCCATTCCCCTTCCCGCTCGGTCACCAGTTCCGGCGCACCGGTGCGGTCAGTGGGTTGCCACTGGCCCGGACCGGCGGGCGAGAGCGCCTCGTGAGGCAGCTCGCCCAGATCCTGCACCAGGGATTGCGCAGCGGCCTGGGCCTCCGGGGGCAGGGCGATCACCTCGCCATCGATGCGGAACGCCATGTCCTGGCGTTCCGCATCCAGGTCAGCGGAAACGCCGGGCGTGGTCTTGCGGCCCTTTGCCGCCTTGTTACGCAGTGCGCCGAGCGCATTGCGCAGCACCTGGGTTTCGCGCGCGATGCGCTCGGCCCGCACGCGCTGTGCGCTCGCCGGTTCCAGCGCACAGGCCGTAGGGATGGTGGGCGGCGGGATTTGCGAGGCCATGAGCACCGGCAGGCATGCCAGACTATCGGCGACAGTGGCGGCGGGCCCGGTCAGGCGTTCAAGCAGGGGCGTGAGCATCTCGGGCCACGGTGCCCGTTGTCGGGCGATCTCGGCGCCCAACCCCGGCAGGTCCATACCGATGCGCGCCTCCAGGCGCACTGCCTCCACAATGGCGAGCCAAGCCAGCGCACGCGTTCGGTCGGGCCAGTGCGCAAGCGCGGCTTCGAGATTGGTGCTGAAGGTGCCATAGCGCGTCTGCGCCCAGAGCATGGCAACCATGGCCTTATACAGCGCACGGTTGCCCTCCGCATCGGCGCGCAGCGCGAGTACCTCGGGGAGATAAACGGTTTCGGTGTCGGTCCAGGCGGCGGCGCCGGCACGCACCCCGAGCGCCCGGCCCGACAGTCCGTGTACGAAACGCGTGAGCCGCGCTTCCACGTCGACCAGGCGCGCCACCGGCGTACCGCTGCGCGCAGCGCAAAACGCGTCCAGGTGACGCAGCTGTTCCATGGCCGCGCGCAGGCCCACGCGATCGTAGGTATCCAGCCCGGCGAGCACCCACGCCTCAAAGCCGGCGGCATCCAGCAGTGCGAAAGCCTTCGGCGCCAGCGAAACCACCTGATAGCCAATCTCGTCGTAAGTCTGCGCCGCCACCCCGGCCCAGTGCAGCGCCAGCGCCTGCTGCGCCCGCGCCAGCGGCTCCAGCCCCGCCGCCAACCGCGCCACGGAACGATACGACGACGACGCCGACAACAGTTCGTCCAGCGCCGCTTCCAGTTCAACTGCTGTCAGTGGTCTGTCCATGTTGAAGAAAAAGCATGAACCACGGGGGACACGGGGAACACGGGGGTGAAGAAGGAAGAACTCCAGCGAGGACTGCGCAGTGAGCCGGATAGGCTGGCTGGGCCAGCAATTCGCCGAAGTCGCAGCAACCACCGAGAAGCCTTGGAGAACCAGGACATTGATTCCCCCGTGTTCCCCGTGTCCCCCGTGGTTTCGCTTTTCTCTTCATCGCTTTTCTCTTCAAAACACAGCCCGGACGAGGTCGTCCAGGGTGCCGGTCATGTCGGGTTCGTCGGTGAGGGCACGGGCGATGGCGGCGGTGCAGGCGGTGGCCGGGGCGGTGCCGGCGGCGATGAGGTGGGCGGCGTGGACCAGCAACCGTGTACTCGCGCCTTCGTCCAGGCCCACACCTTTGAGGTTGCGGGTGAGCTCGCCGAGCTTCACCAGCTTGTACGCCACGTCCAGATCGACGCCCGCCTCGGCGGCAACGATCTCGGCCTCGACCTCCGGCTGCGGGTAGTCGAACTCCAGCGCCACGAAGCGCTGGCGGGTGCTCGGCTTGATCTCCTTGAGCACGCTCTGATAGCCGGGGTTGTAGGAGATCACCAGCATGAATTCGTCAGGCGCGGACACCAGTTCGCCACGCTTGTCGACCGCGAGCAGACGCCGCGCATCAGCCAGCGGGTGAATGACCACCGTGGTGTCCTTGCGCGCTTCGACGATCTCGTCCAGGTAGCAGATGGCGCCGGAGCGCACGGCGGCGGTAAGCGGACCGTCCATCCAGACGGTCTGGTCGTTGACGATGAGATAACGGCCCACCAGATCGGCGGTGGTGAGATCGTCGTGACAAGCCACGGTGGCCAACGGCCTTCCAAGCCGCCAGGCCATGTACTCCACGAAGCGCGTCTTGCCGCACCCGGTGGGGCCCTTCAGCAGTACTGGCAGGCGCCGCCGATACGCCGCCTCGAACAGGGCGACTTCATCCCCCACCGGGCGGTAGTAGGGTTCGCGACCGACGGCTTCCAACTGCGGGCTGAGCATTTCCGTGCTGTTCATGCCTATAAAACTAATCCATGGGAAAAGAAATTAACCACGGGGAACACGGGGAACACGGGGGAACCAGGGCATGGCGTGAAGCGCACCGCCATCTGGGCGCTCCATCGCGGGCTTAGCCCGCTCCCACAGGTCCCTCAGGAACACTGCCGCGACAGGAACACAGTTCTGAATTCCCCGTGTTCCCCGTGTCCCCCGTGGTTAAGGCTTTTCCCCGTCAGTCCCGACTGCAGGAACCGCCCTCGCACTCGTCGGTCGCCTCATACATGCCATCTTCCACGCGGGCGAGGCGTTCGGAGGCTTCGCGTTCGATCTGCGCCTGGCGCTCGCGCCATTTGGCGAGGCGAGCCTGGGCTTCTTCGTCATTGAGCCCGATGCTCTGTTCGCCAAACAGCACCTGCTTGAGGAAGCGGAAGGCGAACAGCATCAGTTCCACGTCATCGTTGAGGATCATGGCCTTCTCCTCCTCCGACAATGTGAACAGCTTGCCGAATCCTTCGCTGGAGACGAAAGCGCGGAAGGTATCGATGTCGTAGCAGGCCATGAAGAACAACTGGCGACTCTTGAGCGACGGTTTGCCGATGCTCGGGCCCGAAGACTTCTTTTTCAGGATCAGCTGACGCCAGCCGCGCGCCAGTTCGTCGTATTCGACGACGCCCTGCTCCTCGCGGTATTCGTCGATGGTCAGCGTGCGCTCGACCTCGTGGCCCTTACAGTGCGGTTCTTTCACCAGGGCGAAGGAATTGCGGTCGACATATTCGTCCTGCTTGCGCATGGAAACCAGTGCGACGGGGTAATAACGGCAGGCAGTGGGCCTGTCTTCATAGACGCTGCAACCCTCCGGCCGCATGAATTGGCAGGCGGTGCCGTTTTCCACCGGGCGGAATTTCACACCGGCGATGCCGTCCTTTTCGAACTCGTAAGGGACGGTGTATTCCTTCAGGAATTCCGCGGCACTGATACCCAGGCGCTTCTTGAGGCGCAGGACGTCATAGGGCGTGAGTGAAATATCGATGTTCGAACAACAGGCATTCCAGCAGCCGATTCCTTTGTGGCAGGAGAACTGGATCTTGTGCGAGCCCTCCACCATCTGCGGTACGACGGGGCTGCCGGGAATGGTGACTTCAGGGTTGGACATGAACGGATCCTTCGTTGAGGACGGCAGGGGTTAATGATTGCACTTACGACGGATTGCTACCACCGGTGTCGAACGCTTTTCGAGCAAAAAGATATATCGTCGGGTTATTAGCCGCGTGGTGTACGGGGATTTGAGCCGCGCCGTGAATGCTCGATCTGTGGCGGAACGCGAGAAACCTTTCAAGCGAATGTCTACGCAAAGACACGCACCGAACGAAATCCGTAGCCCGTTCGCGCACTCACGCGGAGCAAAAAAAAGGGCCGGGATCACGCGATCCCGGCCCAGCACCTCAGCCAACTACGCGATTAGTGCGCAGCGGCCTTGAACAGCTTGGACTTGTCGACCAGATCCACGTGCTTGCGCTTGAAGCAGGTCCACTTCTTCGACTGTTTGTCGTAGACCGAGTTGACGAAGCACTTCCAGTTTTCTTCATCCACGAAGTTCTTGTCCATGCGGTAGTAGAAGCCGGGGTAACGGCTCTCCTCACGGAACTGGATGTGCTTCATGTGAGCTTCCGCGGTCAGGATGCGGTGGTAGTTTTCCCACGCGCGGAGCAGCTCGTGAAGGTCTTTGGCGCGCATCTTCTCCGCGTCTTCCTTCAACATTTCGAGCTTCTCTTCCGCAACCTTCAGCATGTGCTCGTTGGTCTTGTAGTAGGTCGCGACGCCGGCCACGTACTCGTCCATGATCTTCTGCAGGCGGAACTGCAGCATCTTGGGCGTGATGTAGTTCGGGTTCACATCGATGGCGGTGGTGTAGTCCTTGTGCTCAAGGAAGTTACGCACCGGCTTGTAGATCTCCTCGGCCAGGGCGTTCACGTCCGCGTCGAGTTCCGGATTGAATGCCTGGTTGTCGATCACGTACTGCAGCATGGCCTTGGCGGCGATGCGGCCTTCCGCGTGCGAACCGGAGGAGAACTTGTGGCCGGAGGCGCCCACGCCGTCACCGGCGGTGAACAGACCCTTCACGGTGGTCATGGAGCGGTAGCCCCAGTTCCAACCCTTCGGCAGGTGCGCGGGCACATCGGAGAACTCCTCGTCGGTGGGCGCGCCCAGGTCGGTCGGACCGGACACCCAGATGCCGCAGCAGCCGGAGTGCGAACCCAGCAGGTACGGTTCGGTGGGCATGAGCTCGGAGTTCTTCTTCTCGGGCTCGACGTTCTCGCCGACCCAGATACCGCACTGACCCACGCACATGTCGAGGAAGTCTTCCCAGGCCTCGGCTTCGAGGTGCTTCACTTCCTTCGGCGTCAGGGTCTCGCGCAGCTTGGCGAGCGCGGTGACGGTGTCCATGTAGATGGGACCGCGGCCTTCCTGCATTTCCTTCAGCATGAGGTGGTTACGCAGGCAGGAAGCGGGCACGGCGGCCTGGCCGTACGGCGGATAGTCGTCGAGCAGCTCCTTGTTCTTGACCATGTAGACTTCGCCGAAGGCGTTGACGGCCTGCGACTTGAAGAGCAGGAACCAGGCGCCTACCGGGCCGTAACCGTCCTTGAAGCGGGCGGGTACGAAACGGTTTTCCATCATGGTCAACTCGGCGCCGGCCTCGGCGGCCATGGCGTAGGTGGAACCGGCGTTCCACACCGGGTACCAGGCGCGACCGGTGCCTTCACCCACGGAGCGCGGACGGAAGATGTTCACGCAACCGCCGGCAGCCAGCAGGATGGCCTTGGCCTTGTAGACGTAGATCTTGTTCTCGCGCACGGAGAAGCCGACGGCACCGGCGATGCGGGACGGGTCGTTCTTGTCATTCACCAGCTTCACGATGAACACGCGCTCCTGGATGCGATCCAGGCCCAGCGCCTTCTTGGCGGCCTCGGCGACGATCCACTTGTAGGATTCGCCGTTGATCATGATCTGCCACTTGCCGGAACGCACGGGCTTGCCGCCGTCCTTCAGGGCAGGCAGACCTTCGCGGATGGACTCGGCACCGTCATGGCGCACGCCGTCGGCGTCGGTCTTCCAGATGGGCAGGCCCCACTCTTCGAACAGATGCACGGAGTCGTCCACGTGACGGCCCAGGTCGTAGGACAGGTCGTCGCGGGTGATGCCCATGAGGTCATTGGAGACCATGCGGGCGTAGTCGGCGGGATCCTGCTCGGTGCCGATGTAGGTGTTGATGGCGGACAGACCCTGCGCCACGGCGCCGGAGCGGTCCATGGCGGCCTTGTCGACCAGCTTGATCTTCACGTCCTTGCCGGTCTCGGCCTTGACGGCTTCCACCCAGCGCATCATTTCGTAGGCAGCACCGCAGCAGGCCATACCGCCGCCGATCAGCAGAACGTCCAGTTCTTCTTGTACTACTTCAGGGGCTTCAAACGTACCAGCCATGATCTTCGTTCCTCGATTCGTTGATTACTTGCGGATCAGTTCGGCGGGGTTGCCGGCGCGGAAACCCTTCATCACGCCGCCGTCACCGGTGCCGGTGAAGAAACCGGGCTTGGCGAGGTCGGCAAGCTTGGCCGCGGGCTTGTTGCCGTACGGATCGATGGAACCTTCAGGTGTGGTGCGGATGGGGAACTTGAAACGTTTCATGGTGCCGTTGCGGAACTTGATGGTCCACATGATGGAGTCGGAACCACGCAGCGGCTGCACCTGGCCACCGAGGGGAACGATGTCGGCGTAGTGACGCGCCTCGATGGCGCCCTGCGGGCAGATCTTCACGCAGGAATAACATTCCCAGCACTGCTCGGGCTCCTGATTGAACGCCTTCATCGCATGCCCGGTCTCGGAGCCGTCCTTGTCGAGCTTCATCAGATCGTGCGGGCAAATGTACATGCAGGCGGTTTTGTCCTGCCCCTTGCAGCCGTCGCACTTCTCGGTACGTACATAAGTTGGCATTGCTTCACTCCTTCGTTGTCAAAACACAGATACGAGATACGAGACGCGGGATGCGAGTCGGGTGTTCTACCGCCCGCTGCCAGCTTCTCGGCCTTGTACTCCGCCTACACACATCGGTTATTTGCGAGCGGCGCGGCACGTCCCCAACGTGTCGCGAACGCTCTTCGCCTCAGGCGGCCGAGTGTCCCTTCAGCTCCACCTTGACGTTCTGTTCCGCCGACAAGCCGGCGTAATACTTCTGCAGCACCTTCGCGACCTCGGGGCGACTGAAGGTGGCCGGCAGGTCCTGGCCTTCCGACAGCATCGCGCGCACCTTGGTACCGGACAGCAACACACGATCATCCTTGGTGTGCGGACAGGTGCGCTGGGAAGCCATACCGCCGCACTTGTTGCACCAGAAGGTCCAGTCGATGTTCAGGTTTTTGGTTTCCAGCGCATCGGCAGGGATTTCGTCGAAGATCTTCTGTGCGTCGAACGGACCGTAGTAGTCGCCCACACCCGCGTGGTCGCGACCGACGATCAGGTGCGAGCAGCCATAGTTCTGGCGGAACAACGCATGCAGCAGTGCCTCGCGCGGGCCGGCGTAGCGCATGTCGAGCGGATAGCCCGCCTGAATCGCGGTGTTCGGGGCGAAATAGTTGTCGATGAGGACGGCGATGGCTTCGGAGCGCACCTCGGCCGGGATGTCACCGGGCTTGAGGTTGCCGAGCAGCGAGTGGATCAACACGCCGTCCATGGTCTCGATGGCGATCTTGGCCAGGTATTCGTGGGAACGGTGCATCGGGTTGCGGGTCTGGAAGGCGGCGATGCGCGACCAGCCCATTTGCTGGAACTTGGCGCGGGTCTGGGCAGGCGTCATGAACTGATCGCCGTACTTCTCGTTGAACCCGCCGGTGGAAAGCACCTTGATGGGGCCGGCGAGGTTCACGTCGCCTTGAGCCATCACCATCTTGACGCCCGGGTGCTCCATGTCGGTGGTCTTGAAAACCATCGCGCACTCGTGAGCCTTGTCGATGGTGTACTTCTCGGTGACCTGCATGGTGGCGAGGATTTCGCCGTTGTCGGGATCGGTCAGTGCAATCTCGCTGCCGGTCTTGATGCCATCTGCTGTCGCGGTGTCGGTGGAGAGCGTGATCGGGATGGGCCAGAACAGGCCGTTGGCCATTTTCATGCCGTCGCACACGCCTTCCCAATCGGCATGAGTCATGAAGCCATCCAGCGGAGTGAAACCGCCGATGCCTAGCATGATGATGTCGCCTTTCTCGCGGGAGCTGACCTTCACCTTGGGCAGCGAATTCGCACGCGCGAGTTCGGCCTGGAGTGCATCACCTTCGAGCAGCAGGGGCTTGAGGCTGCCGCCGCCGTGCGGATTGACCAATGCCATACGAGATTCTCTCCTTGGATATCGGTTGACTTGTGAAGGTAGCGTCTACCCGGATGTGATGAAGGCTAGCACCTAGTTAAAAAACAGAAGAACGCACATTTCTTTATGGGCGGATAAGCGCTTCCGATTTAAGCATTCGCTAATTGATTTCGATCAGGAAAAACGAACGAAAAGCCAAGCAGCGAACCCGGTCGCTGATTTTGTTTGGGCGCACTAACGGCATCTATGTAACGGATGGAATTCGGTTTTTCGTCGCGCGTAAGTTTTGTCCTTACATACGTCCAGAAAGGACCTCTCCCAAAAGTGATAAGGCAAAACGCCAAAACCGGACTACGATTAAACATTTTCTAATATTCATCAAAGCTCATGGAATTCATCCATCACGCCCGTCCGACCAGTGTCTCGTGGCAATGCCATACCCCAGGTCGGCGTCCATGAGGCGCTTTCTTACCGCCAGGAGGCGTTCGATCAGTGCCCCCTCACGCCGTGCGTAGGCCTCGGCATCAGGCACGCGGTTGACGACGACACCCAGCAATTCGGTGATCGCGTTGCCGATGGAGTTCTGGCTGATGGTGACGATGAGTTTGCCTTGGTCGTTGCGGTAGATGAGCTGTTTGAAAGCGGGCTGCCAGCGGATAGCGTTGGCATACTTCGCATCCTTGATACAGCGGTCGCGCACCTTTTTCGCGGTGGCAAGAAAGTCGTCGTTGAACAAGAGGATGCGCTCCACCTCACGGGGGAAATACACATCGTCGAGGCAGTCGGCGTTGCGCGAGGAAACCTGCGAGAAAAAGGTGCGGTAGAAGTCGAGGAAGCCCTTGAGCACCAGGTCGTATTCCTGCCAGAACGCCACCTTTCTCAAGGCAGCCGCCCCACCGCGTACTTCCCAACTGGGCAGCCCCTGGGGATAACCCGTGAGGCGCAGGCGCGCATCCCCGTCCGCGGCCGTCTGAAGAATGTTGAGGTCCAGCGAGGCGAAGAACGCACGGTAGACATCACGCATATAGGCCTGGAACAGGCTGTGCTGCCCACCGTCGGTCAGATTCGGGTTGTCGGGATCGGCGGGCCGGGCGCGGCGCAGCTCGTCCATAGGGAAGACGATAAAATGGTTGTGCAGCATGCGAATGCTGGGCACACCGGGCGAGGTGAGCGGCCAGGTGGCGTCCAGACTGGCCTCACCGGCCAGCACCAGTGCCTCGCCCGGGTCAGGATACTGCTCCAGCATGTAGTCGATGATGATATGGTTCATCCGGTTCCAGACACGCCGGGTCGCATCCGGCACCTGGGTTCGCCGCACCGGCCGTCCGAGCGGGTTCAGGATGGTGTTGGAGGTGTTGTAGATGATGGACGTATCGAATTCGTTGCTGTGCCCCAGGGCCTTGCGGTAAAGCAGCAGATGCTCGGGATTCAGCAACAGCCCATTGTTATTGATCAAATCGTTCAGGTTCTCGGTACTGTTGAAAAACTCGTTGGGTTTCATCCCTTCGGGGACGTCCAGCGGAATGGGACGATAAGGGGTGACGATTTCACGAGGCGCAGACTGCATGACGTTACCTCAAGTTCGTTTTATAACCGCATAAGGTCATTGATAGTGGCGTGCGCGCGTAATCCGACCCTACCATCGAGTGCTGCAGCGCCTGACCGCACGATTGAAACTATAACTAGTTGCGGCGAACACGCAGAAACACTGCGCGCGAGTCTTCCCGATTTCATGTAACGAAGAAAGGGGGAGCGCGCAAAATTTATTTATAGTCAGGAGAAAACCACATGCGCCTCATACTTCTCGGCGGCCCCGGTGCCGGCAAGGGCACCCAAGCGAACTACATCAAGGAACGCTACGGCATTCCCCAGATCTCCACGGGCGACATGCTGCGCGCTGCCGTCAAGGCCGGTACCCCGTTGGGCCAGGAAGCAAAGAAGATCATGGATGCCGGCGGGTTGGTGTCCGACGACATCATCATCAACCTGGTGAAGGAACGTATCCGCGAGCCCGACTGCGAAAAGGGCTTTTTGTTCGACGGCTTTCCCCGCACGATTCCGCAGGCCGAGGCCATGCGTGAAGCAGGCGTGGACATCGATTTCGTGGTGGAGATCGACGTGCCCGACGAGGAAATCATCAAGCGCATGAGCGGACGCCGTGTGCATGTGGCCTCGGGGCGCACCTACCACGTGGTGTTCAATCCGCCCAAGCAGGAAGGCAAGGACGACGTCACCGGTGAGCCGTTGATCCAGCGTGACGACGACAAGGAAGAGACGGTGAAGAAGCGCCTGGACGTCTACCACGCCCAGACCGAACCGCTGGTGGATTACTACTCCAGCTGGGCCGCCATGGCCGACCAGCGCGCGCCGAAATATGTGAAGATTCCGGGCACGGGTAAGGTCGAGGGCATCCGCGACGCCATCTTCGCCGCGCTCGGCTGATTCAAGAGGTTTGCCAAGGAGAACACAGGATTCAGAGATGAGGTTTGGCCGCAACACGCCGGATGCCGGAACGCGATCAGCCCCGTTGATGGAACGGCCGAAGGTTCGAAGCCATGCCCTTCGCAATCATGTGTTCTCCGTGGCTGATTGACTCCCATTGACGAGTGATCGAACGGAGCACAGTAATGGCCAATAAGAAGAATGCCTTCTATGCGCAATCAGGTGGTGTTACCGCCGTCATCAATGCCTCCGCGTGCGGCGTCATCGAAACCGCGCGCAAGCACAGCGACCAGATCGGCAAGGTGTACGCCGGCCGCAACGGCATCATCGGCGCGCTCACCGAAGATCTCATCGACACCAGCATGGAATCCAGCGAAGCCATCGCCGCGCTGCGGCACACGCCCTCCGGCGGCTTCGGTTCCTGCCGCTACAAGCTCAAGAGCCTGGAAAAGAACCGCCGCGAGTACGAGCGCCTGATCGAAGTGTTCAAGGCGCACAACATCGGTTACTTCTTCTACAACGGCGGCGGCGACTCGGCCGACACCTGCTACAAGGTCTCCCAGCTGTCCGAGGCCATGGGCTTCCCCATCCAGGCCATCCACGTGCCCAAGACCGTGGACAATGACCTGCCCATCACCGACAACTGCCCGGGTTTCGGCTCGGTAGCCAAGTACATTGCCGTCTCCACGTTGGAGGCTTCTTACGACGTGCGCTCCATGGCCAAGACGTCCACCAAGCTGTTCGTGCTGGAGGTGATGGGACGTCACGCAGGCTGGATCGCCGCCGCCGGCGGTTTGGCCGAGCAGCACGGTATTCCCGTGGTGATCCTGTTCCCCGAGATCGAATTCGATCAGGCGAAGTTCCTGGCCAAGGTGAAGGACAACGTCCAGAAGCATGGGTATTGCACGGTGGTGGTGTCCGAGGGCTGCCATTGGCCCGACGGCAAGTTCCTCGCCGAGCAGGGCACCCGCGATGCCTTCGGCCATGCCCAGTTGGGCGGTGCGGCGCCGGTGGTGGCCAACATGGTCAAAGAGGCGCTCGGCTACAAATTCCATTGGGCCGTCGCCGATTACCTGCAGCGTGCAGCCCGCCACCTCGCCTCCCGCTCTGACGTGGAACAGGCCTATGCCATGGGCCAGTCGGCGGTGGAGTTCGCTCTGGCCGGCCACAATGCGGTGATGCCTGCGGTGGTGCGCAAGTCCTCCTCGCCCTATGTGTGGGAAGTGGGCATGGCCGACCTGTCCCAGGTGGCCAACGTCGAGAAATTCATGCCCCGCGACTTCATCAGCGAAGACGGCTTCGGCATCACCGACAAATGCCGGGAGTACCTCATCCCGCTCATCCAGGGCGAAGACTATCCCCCGTATGACGGTGGCCTGCCCCGCTACGTGACCCTCAAGAACGAGGCGGTGGAAAAGAAACTGCCGGCCTTCGAGATTTAGATGTAACGCGGAAAACCGGAAGCGCGGAGAACGCGGAGAAATAACGCTCTCGTTCCCGCGCTTTCTGCGTCTGCCGCGCTCGGCGGCCCTGCATTTTCCCCGCAATACCCATATAAGTTCTGGTGGAAAACGCTCCGAAATCTCGCTGTCTGCCCCGCTTGCATGCCTCCGCGATCTCCGCGCCTCCCGGCCCTCCGCGTTAGGATATGCCGGTCGCCGGTGCACCTCCCCCTTTCGGGCTGTTACTTGGGCAGCGTTTGGGCACTATACTCAGCGGACTCCCGGAAGCCCGTTTTCCCATGCCGCAGCTCACCGACAGTTTTGGCCGACGCATCGAATACGTCCGTATCTCGGTTACGGACCGTTGCGATCTGCGTTGCTTTTACTGCATGCCCAAGGGTTTTCATGATTTCGAGGAGCCCGACAACTGGCTGAGCTTCGACGAAATCACACGCGTGATGGCCGCGTTCGCCGATCTCGGCGTACGCCGCGCACGCATAACCGGCGGCGAACCGCTGGTGCGTCGTGACCTGCCGCAGCTGACGGCGCGCCTGGCCGCCATCCCGGGTATCGAAGACCTGTCCCTGTCCACCAACGCCGTGCAGCTGGAGAAGCACGCCGCCGCGCTGCGCCAGGGCGGGGTCACACGCCTGAACGTCAGCCTCGATACACTGGATGGAGAACGTTTCCGTTCAATCACCGGCGGCGGGCGACTGGACAAAGTGATCGCCGGGCTGTTGGCCGCCAAACGCGAAGGATTCGCGCCCATCAAGATCAACATGGTGGTCATGAAGGGCGTGAACGAGGACGACGTGGAGGCGATGGTCGATTTCTGCATCGAACACGACTTCACCCTGCGCTTCATCGAAACCATGCCCATGGGCGACACGGGTCGGGACGCGGCGGAACGTTTCATCGATTTGCGCGAGGTACGCGCGCGCCTCGAACGGCGTTTCCCCCTGGTGCCGGGGGTCATGCCCGGCGGCGGACCCGCCCGTTACATGCAGGTCGCGGGCACCGAATTGCGGATCGGCTTCATCACCCCCATTTCCCAGCACTTCTGCGAGACCTGCAACCGCGTCCGCCTGTCCGTGGACGGCACGCTGTACATGTGCCTCGGTCAGGAGCACGCCTTCGAGCTGCGCCCACTGCTGCGTGCCGGGGCCGACCACGAGACCCTCAAGTCAGCCATTCTGCAGGCCATCGAACTCAAGCCGGCGCGGCATGAGTTCACCGAGAAGCCTTCGCAGGTCATGCGCTTCATGTCAAAGACCGGCGGCTGAGTCCGGGCGACGCAGGAACGCGGCAGGACAGCGAAATGGAATTCGGGGAAAGACTCATCGCCACCCTGGAGGCGGACATTGCCGCCAACCGGCTGATGCTCCCCACACTGCCGGAAATCGCGCTGCAGGTACGCCGTACCGCCGAGCGGCCGGACGTGTCGTTTTCCGAAATCGCCGCCGTCATCGCCCATGATCCCGGCCTGTCGGGCCGGCTGCTCAAGGTGGCGAACAGTGCCGTGATGCGGGGCAACCGCCCCATCGAGGACCTGCGCGGTGCGGTGCAGCGTCTTGGGCTGCGGCTGGTGCGTAGCCTCGTGAACAGCCTCGCCATCATCCAGAGCTTCTCCTTCGGTGGTGAAGACATGCGCCGGCGCCTGCAGTCGGTGTCGGATCACAGCATCGAGGTGGCGGCGCTCAGTCACGCCATTGCCGCCGAATCCACCGCGCTCAACCCCGATCAGGCATTGCTCGCGGGCCTGGTGCATGACATCGGCAAACTGCCACTGCTGCGCCGGGCAGAGAGCCTGAGTGCGGGAAAGGCGCTGCCGCCAGACCTGTGTGTGGCCGCGCACCCGTGGCTGGGCGCCAAGGTGCTGGCGTCGTGGGGATTTTCGCCGGAACTGATTGCGGTGGCCGCTGAGCACGAGGATGTCCAACGCGACCCGGGGCCTGGCACGGATTACGTGGACGTGGTCATCGCGGCCAATCTCCACAGCTACCGCGGCCATGCGCAAAACCCCTATGCGCAGGTCCAATGGAGCGATGTTCCTGCGGTGCGCAAGCTGGGACTGACCGACGGCCTCACTCGCACTCATCTGCAGCGCTATGAAGCCACGCTGGAAATGCTGAAGCTCGAATGAGTGACGCACGTGATGCGGCACTGGCGCACGCTGCACGTCTGCTGCGCCGCCACCGCTGGGGCGCGCTGGCCACCCTGGAGCCCGACGGTACGCCGTACGCCTCATCGGTGGCGTTTGTGGTGGAAGCAGACTTCTCCGGAGTGCTACTCCATCTGTCCAGCCTCGCCCCGCATACGCGCAATCTTCTGCAAAGACCTGCGGTGTCGTTGCTGGTCAGCGAAACGGACGCGGGTGACGGCGATCCCCAGACCTTACCGCGGCTGAGCCTGCTCGGCGACATCACGGCGATTGCGCGCGACAGCGCGGATTACGCCCCAGCGCGACAGACCTATTTGCGGCGCCTGCCCAGTGCCGAACCGCTGTTCGAGTTCGGTGACTTCCGGCTTTTCCGCCTCGTTCCCCGCGAAGCCCGCTTCGTCGGCGGCTTCGCCAGCGCCCGGCGCTTCGACGCGTCGGCGCTGAGACAGGCCGCACGATCAGAGGGGCCCGGAAAGGATCAGGGCTGACCGCAAACCAGCGGCGGCTAGAGAAAAAGCGGGTCCAGATTGAGTGCCGGGGCAGCAAGGCGTGGCGGACGGCCATGCATGTGGGGCATCACGCCGAGCAGGGGCGCGGGCAGGCGCAACATCAGATCCTGAACATTTTCGGCCACCGAGGCCATGTGCGGATCGACCAGGTTGGCCACCCAGCCGGCCAGCGGAACGCCGGCGTGGGCAATGGCCTCGGCCGTAAGCAGCGCATGGTTGAGGCAGCCCAGACGCAGCCCCACCACCAGGATCACGGGCAGGCCGAGATGGATCGCCAGACCGGCCACGTCGGCCCGGTCCGACAGGGGCACGCGCCAGCCGCCCACGCCCTCCACCACCAGGCGATCGGCCTGCCCGGCAAGGCGCTGGGCCGTGGCGGACAGCGTATCGAGATCGACCATCACGCCGACCTGCTGCGCCGCGATGTGCGGGGCGACGGGGGCTTCCAGGGCGTAAGGGTTCACCTCGCCATAGGGCACGGCAAAGGAAGCCGCTTCCAACAACATCAGCGCATCTTCGTTGCGCAGGCCCTCGAGCGTCGGTGTGCAACCGGCGGCCACCGGTTTCATGCCCAGCACCGACACCCCGCGTTCCCGCAGCGCATGCATAAGTGCCACGCTCACCCAGGTCTTGCCGACGCCCGTATCGGTCCCGGTAACGAACCAGCCCTTCATGGCTTACCCCGCCGCAGGCTGCCCACGGGAATGCGGACCTCGCCCGGTATCGTCGACGCCCGTCCGGGACCGGTCGGCGCCCAGGCGTGCCCGTACACCACTTCATACGTGGCCGGCAGGCGTCCATCACGACGAAAAGTCTCATAGGCTTCACGCATGGCTGCCAGGCGGCGACGCCCGGTGAGGCCACGGGCGCGCCCGGCGTTCACGTTATGGGCACCGATGGCTTTCAGATCGAGCAGCAGCCGGTCCACCTTCTCGTAGGTCACCACGATGTCTTCACGGTCCATGACGGGCTCAGCCAGTCCGGCGTGCAGCAGGGCATCGCCGACGTCGTGCATATCGAGAAATGCGTTCACATGCACCGCGCCGTCGGCGGCCGCCCAGCTCGCGCGCAATTCCTTCAGCGTATCGGGCCCGAAGGTGGTGAACATGAGCACACCGCCCGGCGCGAGCACGCGCCGGAATTCGGCAAAGGCCGGGTCGAGCGGATTGCACCACTGCAGGGTCAGGTTGGAGATGATCATGTCCACACTGGCGTCCGCCAGGGGCAAACGTTCCACATCAGCGCACACGAAACCGTGACCACGCAGACGGCGGGTCAGAAACCCGAAACGTTGGCGCGCACGGTGGGCCATGGCATGGGCCAGATCCAGCGCGATGATCTGCGCCTTTGGATAACGTCGCGCCAGTGATTGACTCACGTAGCCGGTACCGGCACCCGCATCGAGAATACGCCGCGGTTGCAGGCGCACCAGATCAAGGCGCTCCAGCATGCGATCGGCCACGGTGCGCTGCAGCACGGCGGCTTCGTCATAGGCCGCCGCGGCCTGCTCGAAGGAGCGTCGCACCGCGCGGCGCGAAACCTGGTACTCGTCATTCATGCAAAGGCCATGAGCTCACGCTCGAATTCGTCGGGATGAGAAAGAAATGGCGCATGACCGGCACCTTCGATGAGCGCCAACCGCGCATTGGGCAGGGTGCGCGCCGTTTGCGCCGCGGCCTGCGCCGGCACCAGTACGTCACGCGCACCGTGGATGAGCAGTGTCGGCACGTCCAGACATGCGAGTTGCGCGCGCAGATCGGTGTCGCGCAGCACGTCGAGACCGCCACTCAATGCCTCTCGGGCCGGCTCACCGCGGGCAAAAACCGACTCGCGCAACGTGCGCAATTCCTCGCGCGCCCGTTCGGAGCCGCGCGCCTGCAAGGCCAGGAAACGCAGCACGGTGGCGCGATAATCCCTGGCCAATTCGGTGGCGAACTCGCCTAACACCTCGCGCGCCATGGCGTGCGGCCAGTCGCCCGCTTGCACGAAGCGCGGCGTGGCATCCACCAGCACCAGCTTTGCCATGTTCACGCCCCTATAGGCGGCGGCCAGTGCCACCAGACCGCCAAGAGACCAGCCCAGCCACACGGCACCCGCAGGCACGACCGGCGCAACGGCTTCGGCCAGCGCCTCGGCGGTGTAGGGGCACGTCAAGGGCGCACTGGCACCGAAACCGGGCAGATCAACGCGCAATACCGTGTGGGTAGACGCCAGCGTCTGCGCCGTGCGCTCCCACACGCCGCCATGCAGCCCCCAGCCGTGGATCAGCACCACGGGCGGGCCACTGCCCGCGCTATCGATGTGAATGTTCAAGGCGCAAAACGTGCTGCGTTACGGGTTAGACGTTGAGGATAATTCCGCGGCATAGCCAGGCCTCAGGTGGCACCTTCCAACGCGTCAGCTTTTACCTCGCTCAATGCATCCAGCAAGCGATCCACCTGCGTTTCACTGTGCGCGGCGGAAAGGGTCACGCGCAGGCGCGCCGTGCCCTCGGGCACCGTTGGCGGGCGGATGGCGGATACCAGGATGCCACGCCGCTCCAGCGCCGCGCTCATGGCGAGCGCACGCTGCGGGTCACCCACCAGGATGGGCTGAATGGGCGTGGGCGAGTCCATGAGCGGCAGCCCCAACTGCCCCGCGCCCGCGCGGAAGCGCGCGATGAGCGCCTGCAGCTTTTCACGCCGCCAAGCCTCCTCCTGAACCAGCCGCAGGCTGGTACGCGTGGCCTCGGCCACCGCCGGGGGCATGGCCGTCGTGAAGATGTAGGTGCGTGCCTGCTGGATGAGTGTTTCGATCACATCCGCATCACCCGCAACGAAAGCGCCGAAGGTGCCGAAGCCCTTACCCAGGGTACCCACCAGCAGCGGCACTTCCTGCGCACCGAGCCCATGGACCTCCAGGCTGCCGCGGCCCTGGGCGCCGATGACGCCGAGACCATGGGCGTCGTCCACCATGAGCGCCGCGCCGTGGGTGCGGCAGGCCTCGGCCAGCGCGGGCAGCGGCGCGATGTCGCCGTCCATGGAAAACACACCGTCGGTGACCACCAGCTTGCGCCGCCCCTTGCTGGCCGCCAGGTCCTCCGCCAGGGCGGCCGCATCGCCATGCGCAAAGCGCGCGAAACGCGCGCGGGACAGCAGGCCGGCATCGAGCAGCGAGGCGTGATTGAGGCGGTCCTCGAATACCGCATCGCCCGCGCGGAGCAGCCCGGCCACAGCGCCCAGATTGGCCATGTAACCGGTGGAAAACAACAGCGCCCGGGGATAGCCGGTGAAGGCGGCCAGCTCCTCTTCCAGGGCATGATGCGGGCGCATGTGGCCGGCCACCAGATGGGCCGCGCCGCTGCCCACGCCGTAATCGCCAGCCGCACGCTGGAAGGCGGCGATCACCGTCGGATGATCGGCCAGGCCCAGGTAATCGTTGGAGCAGAAGGTCAGCCGTTCGCGGCCGTCCACGGACAGCACGGGACCCTGGGGCCCGTCCACGGTGCGACGGCGGCGATAGAGGCCCGCCGCTTCACGACGGGCCAACTCGTCACGCAAATCCCACATCAGACGACGAGGGCGTGCAGGTTCAGGCGCTGGAACAGTTCGCGATCGCGATCGGTGGTGGCATTGTCGGCGGTGAGCAGCTTGTCACCATAGAACAGCGAATTGGCGCCCGCGAAGAAACACAGGGCCTGGGCCTCGTCGCTCATGCCTTCGCGGCCCGCGGACAGGCGCACGTAACTGCGCGGCATCGTGATGCGCGCGGCGGCCACGGTGCGGATGAACTCCAGGTTGTCGAGGTCCGGCAGATCGGCCATGGGCGTGCCCGGCACTTTCACCAGCTTGTTGAGCGGCACACTCTGCGGATGGCTCGGCAGGTTGGCCAACTCCACCAGCATGGCGGCGCGATCGCGCCGCGTCTCGCCCAGACCCAGGATGCCGCCCGCACACACGTTGAGACCGGCTTTGCGCGCGTGGGCCAGCGTTTCCAGACGATCGTCGTAACTGCGCGTGGTCACCACCTGCGGATAGTACTCGCGCGAGGTGTCGAGATTGTGGTTGTAGTAATCCAGGCCGGCCTCCTTGAGGCGCAACGCCTGGGCCTCGGTGAGCATGCCCAGGGTCACACAGGACTCCATGCCGAGGGCCTTCACGCCCTGAATCATGGCGATCACCTTGTCCAGGTCCTTGTCCGTGGGCTTGCGCCAGGCCGCACCCATGCAGAAGCGCCCCACGCCGGCCTCCTTAGCCTTGCGCGCGTCGGCCAGCACCGCCTCCACGTCCAGCAGCTTCTCACGCTCCAGCTCGGCATCGTGATGGGCACTTTGCGAGCAGTAGCCGCAGTTCTCGGCGCAACCACCGGTCTTGATGTTCAGCAGTGTGCTCACCTGGACGGTATGCGGGTCGAAATGCAGGCGATGCACCGCCTGCGCCTCGAACAGCAGGTCCATGAAAGGACGGGCAATGAGGGTTTCCACCTCGTCCACCGACCAGTCGTGGCGGAGTTCGGGTTTGGCGTTACGCGGGGCTGTCTGGGGCATGGGCTTTTCGCTGGGGGAACAGGTCTTTAGACTGGCGCGAGTATTCCCGCGCCAAGGACGGCTGTCAAATGCAGAACCGCGTAACGGTTTACAATCGCGCATTGTTTGCGCACTCCCTCACCGCCTGCGTCCTCTGCGGCGCACCGGGCAGCCCGTTGTGTGCCGGTTGCGCGGCTGATCTCCCGGCGCTCGGCACGGCCTGCGAGCGCTGCGCCCAGCCGCTGCCGGTGCCCGGCACCTGTGGTCATTGCCTGCGCAGCCCACCGCCCTTCGATCGCACCCGTGCGCTGTTCCGCTACGGGTCACCCCTGAGCGAGCTGGTGCTGCGGTTGAAGTTCCAGGGCGCCCTGCACCTGGCCCCTTTGCTGGGTCGTCTGCTGGCGGCGCAGCTGGCAACGGTCGTGCCCCGGCCTGACGTCATCATCCCGGTGCCGCTGCACCCGGCAAGGCTCACCACCCGCGGGTACAACCAGGCGCTGGAGCTGGGCCGCCCTTTGGCGCGGGCGCTGGATGTCCCCCTCGCCTCGGGGCTGTGCCGGCGGGTGCGCGACACCGCCCCCCAATCCACCCTCGACCCGGACAGGCGCCGCCGTAACGTGCGCGGGGCGTTTATGGTCGAGGGTGAAGTGCCGCCACACGTGGTTATCCTGGACGACGTGATCACCACCGGCGCGACCCTGAGCGAACTGGCACGCGTATTACGTCGAGCCGGTGCCCAACGGGTGGAGGCTTGGGCACTTGCGCGGACGGGTGGTTAACCGGTCGAGCTATCGCTGCCCAGGCGGTGGCCTGCTTTCGGAAATTGAGTAAATACACCGATTGTATGTGGCACGCCATGGCTATCACTCGGGATGCCTGGTCTGGCCACTTTCACAATCGAACGTCTGTTTAGGGAACCTCTATCAATCAGTTCTTCGGTACGTGAGGTGGGGAATTACGTATGGCCAAGTTCGTAAACATTTTTCCGCACCCGATGGCCGCTTTCTTGTCGCCACCAATGCGGGCGCGGCATCGCTAAGCGGACTTCCTTGATCCCTTATGCAGTCCCTGCTGCGCACCTGACATGCAAGAACGCCACCCGCCGCAGGTTGTAGACGATATTCATCATCGCGATCTTCACGCGGGC
>JAWLCT010000022.1:3521-48747 GCA_041687015.1 Gammaproteobacteria bacterium | reverse complement strand
GGCATGCCAATCGCGCAACAAGGCGGCATAGACACGCCTTCATATGCGAGGCGTACGCACTCATCAGGATGTTCGTGGGGCTTCCTCAGGGAGGAAGCCCTCTTAGTGCAAGCGAACGTTCGAAATTCGCTCAGTCCTGCGAACGGGTTGTGTTGATGAGACGATTGATGCGAATCCCGAGAAACACAAAGACAACGATGGAACCGATGACGGACAGAATGGCTCCGATGGCGGTGGCATCCATGGAATTATCTTTATTTGATATGGTTTTTGTTACTTGTGCACAGCCGGCGTTGCGGCCGGGGGCGGACTGTAGCGAAAGCCTTTCATCCCTGTAAACCTTTCCAAGGCCGTGCCTGGACGCCAGCCCACCGCAGTCCTCGGGACCCTCCACGTCTCCACCGGCCGGTCGGTCTTTCGAGGCATGTCTCGGCGGCGGGAAACGATCGTCAGTGCTGTGCCGTCGGCACGGGCGAGGGCGTCGGGCCGGGCGTGACCGCATCCCCAATCCCCACACGCAGGCGCACCACCCGTTCCTCGCTGCTCCAGTGCCGATATTCCTGGCACACGGTATTCGCTTCCGCGCCGGGCGCCGGTGCACCGACGAACTCACCGTCGACCGGATGTTGCCCCGGGGCCATCTGCGCCTCGCTCCAGGGTCGCGTATCGCCGCGCTCACGCACAAACCGCTGCACCCCGGCAGGCACCGTGCCCGCGGGCAGCTCGGCGCACACCACCACCGCCACCGCATCGTCCCGGCTGCACGCCCGCGCGGCGTCCGTTTTCACCGTGCAGGAAGGCAGCGACACGGTGGCGCTCGCGCTGCGCTCACTGCTCGCCCCGGCCGCGCCACCCTGAGCCAGGCTGGCGCGCTCCAGCCGGCGCGCCACATCGCTGAGCAGTTCGAGCCGTACCCGCAGCTCGTTCTCCATGGCTTGTGTCGCTGCGTTGCCTTTGGTGACGAAGTACTGGGACAGCGCGAACCCGCCCACGGCCGAAGCCACCGCGAGCACAATCACCGCCGTCACGGGGCCGCGCCGGTTTTTGCGGGTAATGGGTGCGCGACTTTCGCGCGCCTTCAATTCCTTGCGCCAGGCAATACGCAGCTGGATCATGGCCGCGGTAATGGTGGCGCTGGCGCCGATGATGGACGCAATCAGTGCGGCCACCGGCATGGAAAGGGTGGAAACATCCAGGGTTGTCATGGCTGTGTCGGGACTGGTTTCTTTTGCCTGTTTTCGCGGAGTCCGGTCGCCCGTCCGGGCACGCTACTGTACCGGAACCCGTCAGCGCCCAATGGCGAGCCCAGGCGGTTTGTGACGCATTCGGCCTTTTTCGGGGCGACCACGCTAAGCTTTCAGGCATCAAGTGGGGCTCAGGTATGGAAACCTTCGCCCAATACGCACTGTTCCTGGCCAAGACTGTCACCGTGGTGGTCGCCGTGCTGCTGGCGACCCAGGGCGTGGTGCGCCTGTTTGCGCGCGGACGGGAGCGGGCCCGAGAACGCCTGCAGGTGCGCCATCTCAACCGCCGCTACCAGGTCATGGCGCAACGTATCGAGGCCGCCATGCTCTCGGGCGCCGATTATCGGCGCGCGCTGCGCAGCTGGAAACGGGAGGCCCGCTCGGGCCCGCGCGAATCCGGCCGCGTGTTTGTGCTCGATTTCCGTGGCGATGTGCGGGCCAGCGCGGTAAACACCTTCCGCGACGCCATCACCGCGGTGCTGCTGGTGGCCCGGCCAAGCGATGAAGTGGTGGTACGGCTGGAAAGCCTGGGCGGCATGGTGGCGGCCTATGGACTGGCCGCCTCCCAGCTGGCGCGCATACGCGAGCGCCAGATCCCGCTCACGGTCTGCGTGGATACGGTGGCCGCCAGCGGCGGCTACATGATGGCGTGTGTGGCCGACAAGCTGTATGCGGCGCCTTTTGCGGTACTGGGCTCCATCGGTGTGGTCGGCCAACTGCCGAACTTCCACCGCTTCCTCAAGAAACACGACATCGACGTGGAGCTGTTCAAGGCCGGCGATTACAAGCGCACCGTGACCCTGTTTGGCGAAAACACCCCCGAGGGGCGGCGCCACTTTCAGGGGAAAATTGACGATACCCACCGCTTGTTCAAGGAGTTCGTGAGCCGTTACCGCCCGCAGCTGGACCTTGAAAAAGTGGCCACCGGCGAATACTGGTACGGCACCCGCGCCCTGGCGCTGGGCCTGGTGGACGACCTCAGGATGTCCGACGACTATCTGCTGGAAGCGAGCCGACGGGCGGAGCTGTATGAAGTGCATTATGGCGCCGAACGCGCCCCCGCCTGGTGGCGCTACTGACGACGCGGGACGGCCATTACGTCGTCTATCCCTGAAGGGATACCGCGCGGGCCTGCCGACATTGCGCGCACCCACGCCTTTTTTCTCCCCGGCTCCCGCAAGCCCTCGTTAAAACAGAGAGAAATGACGCCGAAGGGCTTCGACACCGGGTTCGCCACCGGTACTCGGTGTGAGTTCCGTCTACTTAACACACCTTTTCAATCAGGTATCGATGTTGATATAAACGTTCAACATCTCGCAATCGTAGGGAAAATCCCGATTGCCGTACTCCAAGAGGGAAATATGAAAAGAGCAGTAACCGGCGGCGCCATGGCGCTCACGATCGGGTTGATGCACCCGCACGTGCATGCCGAAGGGGTAAGCATCAATGGGTTCCTGACCACGTCCGTGGCCAGGGTGGACGAGCCCGGCGTGAGGTATCTGAACTCGTTCACCGATCAGGCCCGTTTCGACAACACCGACAGTCGGTTGGGCCTGCAATTCACCGGAGCCATCAACGACCGCATGTCGGCCACGGCGCAATTGCTCGCCCGCGGCCGCGGCGGCAACAACACCATCGAAACCGACTGGGCCTTCGTGAGCCTGGACGTGACGCAGCAGGCGCAGGTCCGCACCGGCAAGCTGAAATTCCCCACCTTCCTGATTTCGGACTATTACGAAGTGGGTTACGCCTATCCGTGGATGCGTCCCCCTCAGGAAGTGTATTCCCTGAATCCCATCAGCACGCTGGTGGGCCTGGACGCGCTGTATACGCCCAGCCTGGGCAGCAGCAACCTGCTCATCCAGCCCTTTGTGGGCTCCAACCGGGGTGAGACCTACGCCTCCGCGGCCCAGGCCGCGATGATGCCCTCCGTTAGCACGGGCGATACCATCGCTTTCGACGCCCCGCTGCTCGGCGGCATCAATGCCGTGCTGAACTTCAACGGCGGCAGCTTCCGTCTCGGCTACGTGCATGCGGAAGTGGACGCCGGCGACTTTGGCATCGAGGGCGAGACCGCGGGCTTCGCCAGCGCCGGACTTACCATCGACTGGAACAATCTGGTCGTTTACACCGAATACGTGGACCGCGATGCGGAATCCGGCCCCATGGAGGCGGCCTTCCCCGATCAGCGCGCCGGTTACTTCACGCTAGGCTACCGTATGGGCAAGTTCCTTCCCCATGTCACCTACGCGGCCATGGACGAAGGCCAGGATGAGTCACCCCTCGCTCTCAAGCAGACCTCCACCGCCATTGGCCTGCGCTATGAACTGCTCGACGGCGCGGCGCTCAAGTTCGAGTACCAGACCATCGAGCCCGATGACAACAACACCGGCTTGTTCGACACGGCGGTGGACGAGGCGCATCTGTACGGCGTTTCGCTGGACGTGATCTTCTGAGGGCGCGCGATGAGTGGAAAACTGCATGGATTCTTTGCCGCCCTCGCCCTTTGTGCCGCTGTGATAACGGCACCTGCCAACGCCGAGCTCGCGGTCATCGCCCACCCGAGTGTGGAACTGGTCGGCATATCGAAACAGGAGCTCAAGGAGATCTATCTCGGACGCGCCCGCACGTTCCCTAACGGCGATCCCGTGACGCCCCTGGATCAGCCGGGCGACAGCGCGGCTTACCGTCAATTCGCGCGCGATGTGCTAGACATGGATACGCAGGCACTGAAGTCCTATCGGGCCAAGCTCATGTTCGCGGGCAAGGGCAAGCCGCCCCAGGTCCTCACCAGTGACGCGGCAGTGAAAAAAGCCGTGGCCGGAAATCCCGGCGCACTTGGCTATGTGCAGGGCCGCCAGGTGGACGGGACCGTCAAGGTGTTGCTCATCCTGCCCTGAAACAGGAAATACGGAAGGGATTCGCATGGCGTTGAGAAACCGGTGGCAAGGCGCAGCACTGATGGCCGTCGTCGCGGCGACAGGAACGGCCTCGGCGGCGGACGTGGCACCCAGCATGCTGGTCATCGAACGCTACGCCGCCGAACGCGGGGACGCCAATGCGCAGTATTTCATGGGCGAACACCACGAGCTGGGTGACAGTGGCGTGCCGAAGAATCCGGGCAAGGCGCTCGACCTGTACAGCAAGGCCGCGGAACAGGAACACGGCCCGGCGCAATACAAGCTGGGCCTGTTCCATGAAAAGGGGCTCGCCGGTCTGCAGCCGGACCACAATCAGGCCCTGCAGTGGTACCGCCGCGCAGCCCGCAACGGCAGCACCCTGGCCAGCCAGCGGCTCGCAGAAATCGACCGTGAGGCGGAGGCATCTGCACGCCAGCGCAGAGATCAGGCGCTCAAAGCCGCCCGGGAACGGCAGCGGACTGAGCGCGAGGCGCAGCAGCGCAAGGCGGAAGCCGAAAAACGCCGCCAGCAAAATCACGCGGCCAAGCCGCCGGCCCCGGCCCCCACCCCTGTGACGGCGGCGAAAAAGGCCCGCCCGGGGCTGGATGCAGACCGGCTGTTCGAACACGTCGCAAACGCCAGCTGGTACGAATCCGGGCGCGCTGCGGAGTTTCTGCCCACGGAAGACATGAGCTGTTTGCGCACGTCCCAAGGTGAAATCACCTGCTTCAGCAAAGAGCGGCGCCGCACCGTGGCCACAAGGCCCGCCACGTTTTCCGTCAAAACCGTGCTGGACGGGTTTTCCGACGGCGGCGAGTTCAAAGTCAGTTACACGTACAACGTCACCGACCTTGGCCCGGCCAAGGCAAAAACCAGTCCTGACGATGAATACGGGCTGCTGCCGCAAACCGGCTGGCAGCAACCGGCACGCTCCGCGCGCTGCAGGCTCAAAGCGCCGGGTCTGCTCCAGTGCCGGGGAGCTCAGGACAAAACGCGGGAGTTTCGCACGCGCTGAGCCCTGAATCATCAACCCGTAAGGACAGGGGTGGAAACCATGAGGTGCTTGCTGTTAGTCGGTTTGCTGATGTTCGCCGCCGCGGCGCCGGCGCAGGACGAACACTTCGTCAAACTGTTCGAGGTGAACCAGCGGTTTGCCCAGGCGGGTAGCAAAGAAGGTCAGTTCAAACTGGCCGAGATGTACGAGCAGGGTCTGGGCACCCCGGCAGACCTGGAGAAAGCCCGCTTCTGGTACGAGCATGCGGCCGGTCAGGGCCACGAAGAGGCCGCCGCGCGCGTGGCTGACTGGGAAGCACGCCAGGCAGCGCGCAGGCAGCAGGCGGAACAGGTACTGGCGCGCAAGCGTGCCGAGGCGCAGAAGGCGCGCGAGGCCGCACAGCGACGCGCAGAAGCGGAACAGCGTGCGCAACTGGAGGCACAGCAACGTGCCGAGAAGGAACGCGCGGAGAAGGCGGCCGCACAGAAGCGCGCAGAGGCACAAAAAGCCCTCGCCGCCAAGAAACGTGTCGAGCAGGAAAAGGCCCGCCTGGCGGCACAACGGCGCGTCGAGGAAGAGAAAGCGCACGCGCCGGCACAACCCGAACCCGCTGCCGTGCCGGTTGCAGCGACCGCCCCTGAGCCCTCACCCGCCAGTCCGCCTTCGAGCGAGGCCCCCAAGGACGAATCGGCCGCCAACTTCGAAACCAATCCCTGCAAGACCGCCGCGGCACGTTTCATGTCCACCTGCCGAAAAGACTGACGTCGCGCGGCAGAACGACGCCAGGTCAAGGTTGCGTTTCAGCTTTTGCTTATGTACTAATAAACCCACCGATGCCCCGCTCGCCGGACCGCATCCTCCGCCCTCCCTGACCATGCAGCGTACCGATACCGCGACCGCCGAGCTCGCGGTTTCCACTTTTACGAGATCATGCCTCAACGACTTTTGCGTTTCGTCACCCTGACCATCCTGCTTGCCCTCTTCGCCCCGCCGGTTGCCGCCGAATGGGGGCGTCATGCTACCTACCAGCCCGGCTGGGAGCGCCTGCGCCAATCCGCGATGAATGCGCTACACCATCCCATGACCTTCATCCCGGTTGCCGCGGGTCTGGTTTTTTTCGCGTCCGGTTATGACGAGGACTGGGCCCAGTCCCTGTATCGGGATACACCGGTGTTCGGCGATCCCAAGCGGGCCGACGAACAGAGCGACGCTTACCGGCTCGCAGCGGACAACCTGTGGATTCTCTCCATGGTGCTGACCGACAGCGGCACCGAGTATGCGTTCGAGAACAAGCTGAAGGGGGCCATGGTGCAGGTCGCTGCCGTGGACGCCACCTACTTCGTATCCAACAGTTTCAAGGCCCTGGTGGATCGCGGCGAACCGGCCAGGTCCAGGGATGAGCAACAGGGCGAGGCCTTCACCTCAAACCATGCCATGGGTGCGTTCGCCCATGCCTCATTGATACGCGAAAACATGCGCCAAACGCGGTTGCCGCGCCCCCTTGCCAACGGGCTGGTGGCGGCCGGCTACGTGGCTGCGGCCGGTTCGTCTTGGGGCCGCATCGAGGCCGGCGACCACCACGTCTCGGACCAGCTGATCGGCGCCGGGATTGCCAACTTCATCGCCACCCTCGTCAATGATGCGTTCATGGGCGAAAGCGCGTCCGTTCAGTTGGGCTATGGCCCTGAAGGCAGCTACGCGATGTCCGTGGCCATCCCGTTCTGAGTGTGGGTAGCCCCGAAAAAAAGAAACCCCGCCGGAGCGGGGTTTCTGCGTTCGGGCTTTGTCGTCCCTTACAGCTGGACGATGTTGCTCGCCTGCGGACCCTTGGGGCCGCTGGTCACTTCAAAACGGACAGCCTTGCCTTCCTGCAGGGTTTTGAAGCCGGTGCCCTGAATCGCGCTGAAGTGCGCGAACACGTCGGGACCGCCGTCATCCTGGGTAATGAAACCGTAGCCCTTGGCCTCGTTGAACCACTTCACAACACCTGTCGCCATGAAAAAACACCTTCTGTAAAGATTTGGAGATTGGAACGGTTGCGTACAGGTAATGCAATGGAATTCGAGAAGTAACCGGGAGGGAACTGCTTAAACTGCCAATAACAGAATCTGTAAGCAGCCTGCACTATAAGCGAGTTTTCGCAACAGCGCCACAGATATTTCAGTGGGCGGAAAACCGGCCCACAACCGTCCCCTGGCGCCCACCGTCAGACCCTCTCACGGCTTCTCCCGTAAGGGTTCACCGTATTCTTGGCGGGCGCCTCACGCGAGCCGGTACCATGCCATTAGAGTGATCGGATACCGTCCCGGGGCTTGCATCCCGCCGCAGAATGCCCCCACAGCCAACCACGGAGGCCCCCATGACAAAGCTCGTAGAATGGTCCGAGGAACTGAGTGTCGGGATCGCGGAGATCGACGATCAACACAAGAAGTTGGTGGACATGCTCAACCGGATGAACGACGCCATCCATGAACACCGCGGCTCGGAGGTCACGCGCCCGATCCTCAACGAGATCGCCGAGTACACACGGGTTCACTTCACCACGGAAGAGAGCCTGATGCGGGCCACCAATTACCCGGAATATGAGGAACACAAGCGCCAGCACGACGAGCTGATCGCCCAGGTGAAAGACCTGCAGGCGAAGCTGGACGCAGGCAGCCACGCCATCAGCTTCGAGTTGATGCACTTCCTCAAGGTGTGGCTCACCAAACACATCATGGAATCGGACAAGCAGTACGGCCCCTATTTCCTGGACCGCGGCATCGTCGAGCCGGCCAAGCCCAGTTCATGGTGGTCGCGTTTCTGGGGTTCAAGGCAGCACTGAAGCACGCCGCGTCTGTCGCTTTGTGTGGGACGGGGGACGATGTCCTCTCGCCAAGACGCCAAGACGCCAAGAACGCCAAGGGAAGCGCAGAATCCAGGATCGGAGAGTCCGCAACACACCGCGGTCCACCGGCATACGCCCTTGGCGGGTCACGAACGGTGAGTTCTTGGCGTTCCTGGCGCCTTGGCGAGCGACCACCCAGTGCGGCACCTTCGGCAGCGAAGGCGCCCCGTAGTGCTGCGCGCTCAGGGGAGCGGCGGCAGCACCGTGTAGTGGATGGTCATCGCGCGGATACGCCCGTCGCGGATCAGATACGAATCGGCCCCGTCCTCCACCCTCGCGCCGTTATCGGCTTCAGCGCTCCACTCCAGAAAACCCATTTCACCTTCAGCCATGATGGTGTGGTAAGTCCAGCGCCCGCCCGGCAGGTGATCCCGGAGCAGTTGCACCTTGGCGCGCACACCGTCCAGTCCGCGAAAAATGCCGTAGCCGGTCAACAGCACGATGTCTTCGGCGAAGTTGCGCGCCAAATCCCTTTCAAATTCCCAGGCATTTGCCAGCTGAAGGTGGTCGTCGAGCACCTCGCGCGCCGTGCGCCGTTGCAGTTCCATGTCGTTCTCCCGATACGCTTCACCTGCGCATCGTGGGTTGGTATGTTCCGCCATGACAACAACAACGCAAAGAGGGACACATGCTCAAACGTTTAGCAGTTCTTGCCGTCGCCGCCTTGGGATGGAGCTCAGCCCCCGGCCTTGCGGCCGAGACCCAAATCACCTGGCACGGCCACGCCACCTTCGAGGTGGTAACCCCCAAGGGCGCAGTGTTGGTGATCGATCCGTGGCTCAACAATCCCAAGAATCCTGCCGCCGCCGGAGGCAAGAATCCGCTGGCGCCGTTCAAGCGCGTCGACTACATCCTGCTCACCCACGCTCACACGGATCACATCGCCGACGCCGCCGAGCTGGCCAGGAAGACCGGCGCACAACTGGTTGCCATGCCCGAGCTGGGCCGCCAGATGGTGCAGCTCAGGGCGTATCCGCAGAAGCAATTCGGCATGGCCACGATGATGAACATGGGCGGGGAAATCCGCATTGCCGGCGGCGAGGTCCGCGTGGCCATGACCGACGCGAAACATTCCGGCGGCATGGACAATCCCGCAGCGGACAACGACCCCAAGGCACCGGCCGTGGTGTACGCCGGTAATCCCGCGGGCTTCGTGATTCGCATCGAGGGCGGTCCCGCGATTTACCACACCGGCGACACCGACTACTTCGCCGACATGCAGTACATCGGTGAACGCTACGCGCCCGACGTAGCTCTGCTGTCCGCCGGCGACCACTTCACCATGGGACCGACCGTTGCCGCGCGCGCAGCCAAGGCGGTGCAGGCCCGCCTCGCCGTACCGATGCACTGGGGCACCTTCCCGGTGCTTGCCCAGGACATGAAGGCTTTCACCACCGAAGCCAAGCGCCTGGGTGTCGCCACCCGCGTCATTGCCCCGGGTGAGACGCTGGTGTTCGAAGGCGCCAGGCTGAAACCCTGACGAAATGCGGGGCCGCCTGGACGGCCCCGCCATTCCTCTGGTTCAGAACGGCCACCACCATGGGCCGTCGAGTGCGGCACGGCAGGTCTTCAGTTGCGTCGCATAGCGACGCGCACGCTGATCAACCTTGCGCGCAACGTCCATCAGCCAGGGCTTGTGCCGGTAGGTCTTGCGTTTGAATCCACCGTGGCCCTCGTGATAGGCGAGGTATTGTTGACGGGCATCCCACTTGGAAATGCCCAGGGTGCGCTGACTCAGGTCGCCATACCAGCCGATGAACTCCACGGCGTCGGCGAAATCGTCGCGACTCGCCAGCCAGTTCCCGGTCTTGTTGCGATACCACGCCCAGGTCTCGTCCTTCACCTGTGCATAGCCATAGGCCGAGGATGCGCGCCGCCACGGGATGAAGCCCAGCAAGTAACGCCGCGGCGTCCTGGCGTCGGCATTGAACTTGGACTCCTGGTGCACGATGGCCAGTTGCACGTGCTGTGGCACGCCATAGCGTTCCTGCACCTGCTTGGTGGCGCGGTACCAGCCGCGGTATTCCTCGAAAATGGCGCAGGAATTATCGATGTTGCGGGGCGGCGCGGCCGCACACCCCGCGAGCAGCAGGCAGACCATGGGGGTGATGAGCAATCGTCGCATCGACACGTTCAGGCATTCACATCCGGTTAGGTGATTCTGCCCCGAAACCGCGCCGTGTGCCACGCTTCGGCGCGGCGAGGGCACGGTTCATCGTCGATTGTGTGATGCGGCATGCACGAACACATGCCGCGCATTTGAAAGGAACGGCCATATCACCGGGACGGGCGCGGCCTAGGCTCAAGGTGAGGCTGATAAAGGCAAACTTGTTGAAAGACAAGGGCGCAAAGCCACCGGTCTAAGGGATGCGTCTTTCGGGACTAACTTCCTAAGATCGCGGGGCTGCCAGCCTCCTCCACTCTCCTTTGGTACGGCCGCCGCAAGGCGGTTTTTTTTGCGCCGGCGACGGAAGGTTCACGGGCAGCACGTCTGCACGGGACCCTATACTCCCAGCAAGGGGGCACCCACCGCATGGCCAAGCACTGGTATTCCGAAGACAGGCAACTCACCGTGCGCATGCTGCTGGTGATGTTTTTGCTTGCCGCGCTGTATCTGGGCTTCATCGCAGTGCTGTGGAGCAGCGGCGTATCGCTGATCGGCGTGGCGTTGATCGCTGCGGTGCTGCTCGGTCTGCAGTACTACTATTCCGACCGCATCGTGTTGTGGTCCATGGGCGCGCGCGAGGTGGGTCGTGACGAAGCGCCGGAATTGCACGGCATGGTGGAACGCCTGTGCGCGCTGGCGGATCTGCCGAAGCCGCGCATCGCGCTGGTCAATACCTCCCTTCCCAACGCCTTTGCCACCGGCCGCAGTCCCAAGGCGGCGGTGGTGGCGGTTACCACCGGCCTGTTGCAACGCCTTGACCAGGAAGAAGTGGAAGCGGTGCTTGCGCACGAGCTCAGCCACGTGCGTCATCGCGACGTCATGGTGATCACCCTTGCCAGTTTTTTTGCCACGCTGGCACAGTTGCTCATGCGACGCCTGATGTGGGCCGGCGCCTTCGGCGGCAGACGCCAGAACGCAGCCGGGGTGATGCTGATTTATCTCGCCTCACTGGTGGTCTGGGTGATCAGTTTCTTCCTCATCCGCGCTCTGTCCCGCTACCGGGAGTTGGCGGCTGACCGCGGCGCCGCCGTGATCACCGGCGCCCCGTCGCGGCTCTCATCGGCACTGATCAAGATCAGCGGCAATCTTCAGCGCATTCCCACCCGCGATCTGCGCGAGGTCGAAGCGATGAATGCGTTTTTGATTTTTCCCGCCGCCACCGGCGACGTGATGTCGGAGTTATTCTCGACGCACCCGTCCCTGGACAAGCGCCTGGCCCAGCTGAGCCGGCTGGAAAGACAGATGGAAGGACGATGAGACTGTTCGACACCCTGCTGGGCCGTTCGCACCCCGTCAAACCCTCGTTGGAGCCCTTATTCGCCATGTCCACCGCATCGCTGACGCTGGCGGTGGATTTGGGCATCACGGCCACGGGCCGCGCGGGCGTCTGCCTGCGTCCGGTACGGTCGACGCGCTTTCATCAGGCGCGTGCCGAAGTGCGGGACATTGTCGGTGGCAATGGCACGCGCGTCGATTTCCAGCGCGATACCCACGGCTTTCTTTGGGTCGTTCTGGAGAATGCCGAAGTGGAGGCACTGGTCGCTGCCATGCACATGGCCAGCCTGACCCTGCAGGAACATGGGCTGGCCGAACAGTTACTCGCTGCGGTGTTCAAGTTTCGCCAGAACCGCCTTCCGGTGTACTGGATCTACGCCTACAAACGCGGCAACTTCTACCCGTTTGTTCCAGCACCGGGAAAACACCAGCGCGACAACGCGGCGGAACTGCGACTGCACGCTCTGCTCGAGGATGAGCTGCCTGTGGAAAAAGAACAGGAGCGCTGGTTTCCGCTATGGGACATGCCGCTGTAAACGGCTTTAGCCGGGCACCACACCTTCGCCCTGGAAAAGAGCCTTGATCTCGTTCAGGTGCATGGAAGGGCTCGGCAACATCACGTCAGAAGTCACCAGTTCATCGTCGGGCAACACCTCGCCATGCTCTCGCACGAGGGTGAGCATCTCCCCGAACAGATTCTGAAACACGTCGTCGCGGCCATCGGCGACCACCGCAACGAGCATGTTGTCGATTTCATTCAGGCGATCGAGATAGCGACTGTCGATTCGGTATTGGCCTTCGTCCAGGATTCTTACAATCATGATCGTCTCCCTTGCATCACAACAGCTCGACGCGGAGGATTGCGCGTGATGGACACAGCTTGAACGCTGACTGGCATTGCCGCCGAAAAACGTTCCGTCTGTGCCCCCAAAGCCGCATCAGGGACGCGCCTCCGGTGACCCCATCTGCTGCTTGAGCGCCGCCAGTTCCGAGTCCACGTTTTGCGCTGCAGTCATTTGCGCCAGTTCGCGATCCAGCCGATCGGATGCCGGGGTTCCCAGTTCGTCCAGGGTACCCGCCTCAACCAGTTCGTCGATGGCCGAAGCGCGGGCGCGCATGTCCTCGGTTTTGTGTTCGGCACGTTCGATGGCCAGGCCCACAGAGGCCATCTCCTCGGAAAGTCCCGTGGCAGCCTCCCCGATGCGTACCTGCGCCTCGGCGGCCGAATATTGGGCTTTGGTGAGTTCCTTGCGGCTGCGAAAGGCCTCCACCTTGGCAGCCAGCTTCGATTCGGCCGCCTGCAGCCTTTGTTGCTCTGCTTCAAGGTCGCTGATCTGCCCCACCAGGCCTTCGATCTGCTGTGCGGCTGCCTGCTTGCGCTGAATGGCCAGGCGGGCGAGATCCTCTCTGCCCTTGGCCAGGGCATCGCGGGACTGCTGGTCCAGCTTGTTCATGTTGGCGCGCAGCTTATCCGCCTGAAGCTCCAGCCGCTTGCGGGAGGTCACCACATCCACAATGCCCCGCTTCACCTGGTGCAGCATGTCACGCTGTTTTTCGTAGGAATAATCCAGCATGGTCGCCGGGTCTTCGGACGCCGAGATCATCTGGCTCATTTTCGCCTTGATGACAGTGGCCAGTCTCGACAACACACCCATCGCTGCCTCCTTCACGCTCGCGCGCGATCCCACCTGACGATGGTATTTTTTTCAGCATAGGCCATGACGGCCCGGTACCCGGGTTACTGCCGTGTATCCAGCTTGCGCTTTTTGTGAACCATGGCGCCGAAGGGGGAGATCAGGGTCATGCGGGTCACAGCACGTTCGTCCGGCTCTATGTTGATGCGCCCCTCCACCTGGTACAGACGTTCACGGATGTGCAGGAGTGCATCGTAGTCTTCCTCGCGTTCGCCGGCCTTGGGTTGAATGACAAAGTCGATGGTCCCGGACTCGGGCTCGACGACGATCACATGCTTTCTATCCGCTTGGGTCAGGGTGATGTTCATCTGGGGCACCCGCGAGTGGCGTGCCGCGTAGAGCAGAATGTCGCGTAGCACATCGAACAGCACCCCGCGTTGCCCACCGCGCTCCACGTCATGATGATCACGTTCATGCACCGTCACGGCCATGCCGTACACCAGCTTCATATGCTTCGCAAACTGCTGCAGCGCCTTGACCAGGCCGCCCGGCTCGTGCAACACCGCGAGGTCCGCCAGCTCGATGTCCTGCTCGGGTTTCTGCGAACGATCGATTTCCAGTTGTGGCAGGGTGAGGTCGCGCCACCAGAAGGGAACCACCGCCAGCCCGACGACGATAAAGCCCCAGGTAAGCAGCAGCGATGCATCCGGTGGACTGACCATGAGCCGTCCCACCCCCAACAACATGAGGAACAGCGACAAGCCCGTGAGCAGCATGGACCGGACGCGACGCCACAAGGCCTCCAGGGGCGCACTCGCTCGGTCGCCCGCCATGGCGGCGGTCGTCGACCACCAGCCGAATGGCTTGACCCGTTCGTAAAAGGTCACTAGCACGTGATCGTTGGTTTTTGGGGTGAAAAAGGTGATGGCGACGGCGGCCGTGGTGGTCACCAGCGCCATGGTGCCAAGGCGTATCCATTCCTGTTCGGGATCGGTACCGAGCAAATACAACAACAACGGCGCGGTGATCAGCGAAGCGCCCATGGCGGCCAATTCAGAGAACAGGTTGATGCGTTCCCACAACCAGCGCAGCACCAGCACCGAACCCACCCCGGCACCGAACAACAGGGAAATGAACCACGCGGTCTGGATGGAACCCAGGTTGGCCATGATGATGAGCGCAATGGTGAGGATCACCAGATTCGAGATCCTCGCCACCACCACAAGCTCGTGCTCCTTGGGTTCGCGCTTCAAAAAATGCTGCGAGATCACCCGGTCGTACACGTCGTTGCTCCAGTATGACGCCCCCCAGTTGAGATGGGTGTCGACCGTGGAAGCAAGCGCGGCCAGCAAGGCTACCAACATGAGACCGCGAAAGCCCGGCGGCAGCAGGTCGTTGATGCCCGTGACGAAGAGAATTTCGCGCGCTGCGGTAAAACCTTCTCCGCTCGCCTCTTCCGGCGTGAATGGGTAGAGCACCAGCAACCCGACGCCGATGGCGAGCCAGAACAGGCTGCGGAAAAATATCTGTGCCCAGGCAAAAATCACACCGGCATGACGCGCGTCCTGGTCGGTGCGGCACCCCATGGAGCGCTGCGCCAGATAGCCCGTGCCGTCCGAGTTCATTTGGAAGAACCATTGCAAACTGACGAGTACCAGGAACGGCAACAGCGCCTCACCTGTGGTGGCCGGCGGTGAAAATGACAACATGGTGGATGCCGCCTCGGTACCGTACAGTTCTACCACACGATCCGAGAGCGCACCGAAACCGCCGACCTCCTGCACCACGAACCAGGCATAAATGGCGGTGCCGATCATGGCCAGGAAGAACTGCATCACGTCGGTGGCCACCACCGCACGCAGCCCGCCGGTGGTGGCGTACATGGTGGTGAACAGGAGGATCAACAAAATGGAAATCAGATTGTTGGTGGTCGCCACATCCTGTGGCATACCGGTAACGCTTTCGCCCAATTGCAGGCCGATGTTGGCAACGAAACCGGCGATGGGCTCGTACACCCCCGCAGGCAACCATTCGTGCCAGGGCAGAAACACTTCGGCGATGCGTATGGCCGCCACCAGCACCATGCCCAACACGATGGTGTTGATCACGGTGCCGTAATAGACAGCCTTGAGCACGCGCAGCAGCAAAACGAGCTTGCCGCTGTAGCGGGTTTCGGTCAGCTCGGCGTCGGTCAGAATGCCGCCGCGCCGCCAACCGACCGCGAAGATGAACGCCATCATCAGGAAGGCGAGGCCGTAGACCCACAGGCGCCAGACGGCAAATATGCCCGCCGTGGCGATTAGTCCGGCCACCAGCAGCGGGGTGTCGGCGGCGAACTGCGTGGCCGACATGGAGAAGCCCGCTTTCCAGCCCGGTAGGGTTTTGCCCGCGAGGAAATACTCCTGAAGATTCTGTGATGCGGCCTTGCGTGAATACAGTCCCACGCTGATCGCGTAGACCACGAAGGCCAGCACGATAATCAGATCCAGCATGGGGCAAAGCCTCCCTGTGCAATCGCCCGCCCACCCTCCGAGATCACCATTGTCGGACGCCTGAGCTGCAACATGGCGCCGGCGTGGGCGGTGTCACGCTGTGTTTCAGCCGACATTGACCGTCATCCTGGCGGGCGTCGAAGGTCCAGGCCTTGCAACGGTTCTCCTGATTGCACGCCGCCTGGCATGCCTCAGCGGTGGCCGGCGACGGCGTGAACACCCGGTAGTCGGCACCAAAACGCTGAAAACCCCGCTCGAAAGAGGCCGACCTGTCCTCCGACGCCACATTGCGACAGGCAATGAATCGGAAACCGTCGCAGGCGGGCAGTTCGCAGGTACGGTCGTCGCCCAGAATGTAGGTGGGTGCGCGTCCGGCCACATCGATGTCGATCTCCCACAAACTGGCCGCAGCATAACCCTGGTCACGGCAAAAACGGTGCGCCGCCGGTGCGCCGCAACCGGACGCCCAGTGCAGGCACCAGTCCAGCCGATAGCGGCCAATGGTGGGCTCAAAGAAGGTGCGTGGCGCAGGCGTCACCGGTTGCGCCTCGCGGCGCTCGCGGCATCGGTTCACGTAATCACGCAGGGATGGCACCCCGGCCGACTGCATCTCGGGCATCCGCCAGCCACCGTCGGATGCACGCATGGCATGTTCGTAGTAATCCCACATGAATCGGGCACGGTCTTCGTCGTAGCGCCCATAGTGCTCAGGCGGAAACGCAGCGGTCGCGTCGCGTCCGCGCAAGCGTCCGAATTCGTCCAGGCGCCATGGCTTGCGGCGATTGAACTCCGGGCCGCCGTCGTAGGCGTTCATGGCCGAGACCGCGGCATCGCCCCATTGCGCCATGCATGCCTCCCCAGCGCTGCCGGTCCACGGTGCTTCCGTGCGTGCGAAGGCGAGCGCTCCATGCAACACCAATAGCGTAACCACGAACGGTTTCATCATCGTCCCACCGGTAGCGTCAGCACCGGCCCCGTCTGTTTCAATTCGCCGGCCTGCAGCGCGAACAACTGCTGAATCAACGTGAATGTGGATTTGCTGACCAAATCGGTGTCGGCGATATAGAACCAATTGTCGCGATAACGTACAGCGATGATGTCTGCGCCCGGCTCCTGCGGCGTACTGCGCACCTGGAAGAAATCGCCGAGCAGTTCGTTCCAGTCAAAAGGCTCACCGCTCTCGTGGCGCGTTACCGTCACCAGACCGCCGTTGACGTGCGCCTCCGGTGCCACGACCGACTGGGACAGATAGGACATCATGCCGATGACTGAACGGGTTCCGACGCCGATGTGATCAGGATCGCGGGTGGCCGTATCGGTGGTCAGCAGATACGTGGTGACGGCAGGATTGAGGCCGAGAATGGCACGCAGCTCGCGCACCTCGGGCCAGTGGGTCGCATGGGGAGCAATGCGCAACACCGGCGTGGTCTCCTCCCCATCCTGGCGATAGCCGAGTTCGAGAATGCCGCGCGTCTGCAAGCGTCGTAGCAAGCGCACCGCGTCGAGGAAATCGGCATACGTGGGCGTACTGTCCGGGGTTCCGCCCGAGGCGGTGGGTGCGTTCTGAATACCGTTGAGTCGCTCGGCCGTGAGGCGCAGCACGCCGTCGATGGGCCAACCGGACTGGTAAAGCAGCAACAGAATGTCGAGGGTCACGGGTTGCAACAGCCGCTGCACGAATTCCTCGCCTTGCAGCGGCGTCATGGTGACCGTGGGTGTATCGGAATAGCTCAGGTTTGCGCCCACCCCACCTTCGCGCGCGGCCTCCGACGCATCGGTGCGCCAAAGGACGTTGGCCTCGGCGCTGCGGGTGAAATCCCATTGGCTGGAGACATCGGACACCTGGAGAAAGAGGGGGGTCTCCCGGTAGCGCAGACGCACCAGATTGAGCAGCATTTCCTCACTGTTGGTGCGTTGGATGGCCGTGTTGTAATCGCCGCGACTGGCTTCCAAGCCCTTGGGACCCATGGAAGCGCAGCCCACGAGCAGCGCGGCCATGAGGAGGGTCCAGGATTTGTAACTACCGCCGATGTGACGGTCCTTGTCCATGGCGACAATTTAGCCAAGTTTTTGCACTGTCAACGTCGCATGAATGATTGCGCCCCGTGGCCGGCCGTACGATACCTATACTTCCCGCAACAAACCGCGGTGCTCGAACGATGCGGAATTCGCTCTGCGCGTTGGTCTTGGGAATAGCGCTTATACCGGGCCAGGTGATGGGTCAGGGTACTGAAACGCCGACTGCCAGTGCCGAGGAAGGTGATGTGCAAAGCGCATCGGTACTGGTCGGCGCAGGTACCACCGGGGCAACCACGACAGGCTCCAGCGGTCCCGCGGAAAGTGAACGCGCGCGTGCGCCGCGCGATTACAGCTGCTATCACATAGAACAGCCCAAGGCGAAGGCACAGTGTTTCGGCGCCACCGCCGCGGGCAACCGAGCATCGCGCCCGTAACCCGTACGGGCGGTGCGGCACAGGGAGAGTTGAGCATGGACAGCGACCTTTCCCGGCGAGGTTTCTTCAAGCTGGTGGGCGCCGTAGGCACTGCGGCAGCCCTGCCTGGCACTGTACTGGCGCAAGGCGGTGCGGGCGCGACGATGGCGCAGCAAGCGCCGATGCATTTGTTTTTTACCGCTTCGGAAGCGGCATTCATCACGGCCGCCGTCGATCGGCTGATTCCCGCGGACGAGCAATGGCCCAGCGCCTCACAGGCGGGTGTGGTCACCTTCATCGATCGGCAACTCGCCGGCGCCTACGGCAACGGTGAGCGACTCTACCTCAGCGGACCGTGGCGTGCCGGCACGCCACAGCAGGGCTATCAACTGCCGCTCACGCCGGCACAGCTCTACCGTATTGCCATCGCCGCCGCCGAACCTGCCATCGAAAAACGCTTCGGGCGACGGTTTGTCGAGCTTTCTGCAAACCAGCAGGATGCCGCGCTCAAGGCGCTGGAAACCGGTGACATCCAGTTCGATCAATTGCCGCCGCCGGTGTTCTTCGAGACCCTTCTGGCAAACACCATCGAAGGCTTCTTTGCCGATCCCGTCTACGGCGGCAATCGCGACATGGCAGGCTGGCGCATGGTGGGCTTCCCCGGTGCCTACGCTTCATTCATTCTTGAAGTGGATCAACACGGGATGCGTTACACGCGCCCACCGATCGGCATGGGCCATACAGCTGAAGGGACAAATCCGGGCTGAACCGCGCGAACGCAGGGAGGCGTCGTGGCGACACGCATGAAACCGGTGGACGCGGTCCTGATAGGAGTGGGATGGACCGCAAGCATCCTGGCAAAGGAATTCACCGCAGCCGGGCTGACGGTGGTCGGCCTGGAGCGTGGCGGTTTGCGTCAAACCGTGCCCGATTTTCAGTCGCCCGGCATCCATGACGAGTTGCGCTACGCCGTCCGCTATGGATTGATGCAGGATACCCGCCGCACCACGCTCACGTTTCGCAACCATCCCGATCAGCATGCCCTCCCCATGCGCCAGCTCGGCTCCTTCCTGCCGGCCAGCGGCGTGGGCGGCGCCGGGGTGCATTGGAACGGGCAGATGTTCCGGTTTCTCCCGGCTGATTTCGTGTTGCGCAGCCATTTCATCGATCGTTATGGCAAGAATTTCGTCGGCGACGATCTTCACATCCAGGACTGGGGAATCACCTACGACGAGCTGGAACCCTACTACGACCGCTTCGAATATCTGTGCGGCATCGGCGGCAAGGCAGGCAACATCAGGGGCGAGATCCAGCCGGGCGGCAATCCCTTCGAAGGTCCACGCGGCCGCGAATTTCCCAACCCGCCCATGAAACAGGCCTATGCGGGCGCGTTGTTCGGAAAGGCCGCCGCTGAGCTGGGTTTTCACCCGTTTCCGGTGCCGTCCGCCAATCTCACCCGCCACTACGTGAACGAATACGGCGTGGCCATGAAGCCGTGCATGTACTGTGGCTACTGCGAGCGCTTCGGCTGCGAACATTTCGCCAAGGCGAGTCCACAGGCCTCCGTTTTGCCGGCGCTGATCGGCAATCCCAATTTCGAATTGCGCACCCACTGCAATGTCACGCGCGTGAACTTCGATGCCAAGGCGCGGCGCGCCACCGGCGTGACCTACGTGGACGCAAAAGGGCAGGAAGTGGAACAGCCGGCGGAAATGGTATTTCTGTGCGCGTTCGCCCACCACAACCCGCACCTGATGCTGGTGTCGGGCATCGGCGAAGCCTACGACCCGCGCACCGGCAAGGGTACGGTAGGCCGCAATTACACCTACCAGACCATGAGCGCGGTAACGGTGTTCTACAACCAGGACGTGAACATCAATCCCTTCATGGGTGCGGGTGCACTGGGCACCGCCATCGACGATTTCAACGGCGACAATTTCGATCACGGCCCGCACAAGTTCGTGGGTGGAGCCTACCTGTGTGCCTACACCACCGGCGGCCGCCCCATCCAGCATCATCCCGTTCCCGAAGGGACGCCACGCTGGGGGCTGCAGTGGAAACAAGCCGTGGCGCGGCACTACAACCATACGGTGAGCATCAGCTCGCACGCCTCGTCCATGCCGCACCCCAACAACTACCTGGATCTGGATCCTACCTATCGGGATGCCTGGGGCCAGCCGTTGTTGCGCATGACCTTCGACTTCCCGGACAACGACAGGCGCATGGCCGAGTTCCTATCCGATCGCATGCTGGAGATCGCCAACGCCATGGGTGGACAGAGCATCTCGGAAGCCCGTCTGGACGCCCACTACAGCGTCGTGCCCTATCAAACCACCCATAACAGCGGCGGCACCATCATGGGCACGGACCCGCAGAACAGCGTGGTCAACCGCTACCTGCAGACCTGGGCGCTGCCCAATCTGTTCGTCATGGGCGCATCGGTGTTTCCACAAAATCCCGGCTACAACCCCACCAGCACCGTGGGTGCGCTCACCTACTGGGCGGCCGAGGCGATTCTCAAGCGCTATGTCAAAAATCCCGGTCCCCTGGTGTGAGCCCATGATGCGTTCTGCGCCCGCGCTGATTGCCGCTTTTCTGCTCGCCACCTTGCCCTGGGTATCGGCGGCGCAACCCAACGTCGCCAACGGGCAGCTCATCGCGGTGGGCGGTAAGGAGGCGGGGGTGCAGACCGCGTGCTTTCGCTGCCACGGTATCGACGGCGCGGGCGACAGCAGCGGCGCCTTCCCCCGGCTTACAGGGCAGTTCGTCGAGTACACGCTCAAACAAATGCGCGACTACGCCTCCGGGGCGCGCGAAAACGCGATCATGTCGCCCATTGCACGTGCGCTCTCAGAACAGGACTGGCTCGATGTCTCGGCTTACTACGCACAGTTGCAGGCGCCGGACCTGGGCCGCAAACGCATCGACGTCGCCATGCTCCAACGCGGCGCCATTTTGTCGGCCAGCGGATCCGCTGAACGACGCGTGCAGGCCTGCGTCAACTGCCATGGTCCAGCCGGTGTCGGCATCGCCCCTCACTACCCCTATCTCGCGGGCCAGTTTGCCTCGTACATGGAGCTCCAGTTCGAGCAATGGAAAAACGGCACACGTGCCAATGATCCCTTCAATGTGATGGCGGAGATCGCACACAGCCTCAGCGACGAGGACATTCGTGCCGTTTCTCTCTATTTCGAATCCCTGCGGCCGGTGGCAAGCGCACCGCCCGGGCGTGTGCAACCGCCGCGGACGCCGGCATACACGGCGCAGCCCGTGCGTTGAATCAGCGAGGAACGCGCCCGCATGCACGCTTCGACAACAGCGGCCGGCACGGACCGGATCAGCCGCGGCGCCTGGAGAGCGGGGCTGTCGCTGTTGTTGTGCTGTGTGCTCAACGCCTGTGACAGCACGCCCCGGGTACCCGACCACCTGCGGGTGGTCGGCGGCGACCCGGCACAGGGCGAACGGCTGGTGACGCGGTACGCCTGCGGTGCGTGCCATGTGATTCCGAATGTCAAAGGCGCGAACAGCTATGTGGGCCCGCCCTTGAATATGTTCGGCCGACGTACGCTCATCGGTGGCCACGTACCGAACACGCCGGACAATCTGGTGCGCTGGATCATGGATCCGCCTTCCATCGCTCCGCGCACCGCCATGCCCGCGGTCGGCGTCAGCCGCGACGAAGCGCGTCACATTGCGGCATACCTTTACACGCTCAGGTAAGGAGGCCCGGTGCACAACGGATGGCAAGCACGCACGTCGAACCGGGCCCTGGGCCGCGCCGCGGCGTTGGTGATCGCCATGCTTTCCACCGGCTGCGGCAGCCTCGAAGGCATCCAGTCCGCCTTGCAGCCCCAGGGTATCTCCGCGCAGTCGATCGCCACGGTCTGGTGGATCATGTTCTGGGGCGCCTGCGCCATTCTGCTGCTGGTGATGGTGCTTGCGATTTACGCGCTGCGACGCCCGAAGCCCAGCCGACTCGGTCATCCTTATCTGATCATCGGTGGCGGCCTGGTGTTCCCGATCGTGACGCTGACCGCTTTGCTCACCTACGGCCTCAGCATCGGCCACGAATTTCACGGCGGCGCAGCGGCGCCGGCACCGCTGCGCATCGAAGTTATCGGCAAACGCTGGTGGTGGGAGGTGCGTTACCGAAACGGGCCGTCGGCCACACCGATCGTCTCGGCCAACGAAATCCACCTGCCGGTGGGCGTGCCCGTGGAATTCGCCGTGAGCACGAGTGATGTCATCCACAGCCTGTGGATCCCCAGCCTGGCGGGCAAGATCGACATGGTGCCGGGCAAGGTGAACCGCGTGCGCATCCAGGCCGACACCCCCGGCGTGTACCGCGGCCAGTGCGCCGAATATTGCGGTACACAGCACACCTGGATGGCCTTCTACGTGGTCGCCCACACGCCGGATGAATTCGAGGCGTGGCTCGCCAATGAGCAACGGCACGCGCGCGTACCGTCCGAGGCGTTTCTGCAGCGGGGACGCAACGCCTTCGTCGATGCCGGCTGCGGCGCCTGCCATCGTATTCGCGGCGTGGAGCAGGCGTTCGGTGCGCTTGGCCCGGATCTCACCCATGTGGGCAGCCGTCGTTCCCTCGGCGCCGGCACGATTGACAACCACGTCGGCACCCTGGCCGGCTGGATCGCCGACAGCCACGCCATCAAGCCCGGTAATTTGATGCCGCCGTTTGCAGCTTTCGATGGCGAAACCCTGCGCGCCCTCGCGGCCTATCTGGAGAGCCTGCAGTGAGCGAATCGCGTCCGGCCATGGAACGACGGCTCGCCAGCCACACGCCGCTGAGCGAAGGCGAGGTGCGGCTGCGCAAGGCCTGGGCGCGGCCGGCGGGGATCGGCATTCTCAGTGAAGTGAACAACACAGTGGTGGGCCGTTACATCATCGTCACCGGCTTCGCCTTTTTCCTGCTCGGCGGCATCCTGGCACTGCTCATCCGCACCCAACTCATCGTGCCGGAAAACACGCTGATTGACGTGGAGCTGTTCAATCAATTGTTCACCATGCACGGCACCACCATGATGTTCCTGTTCGCCGTGCCCATCATGCTCGGCTTCGCCGTGTACCTGATTCCACAGATGCTCGGCTCGCGTGACCTGCCGTTCCCGCGTCTAAGCGCCTACGGATTTTGGTGTTATCTCATCGGCGGCCTGCTGGTGTTCGGCAGTCTGTTCATCGGCGCCGCGCCGGACAGCGGCTGGTTCATGTATCCGCCGCTATCCAGTCTTCCCTACTCGCGGGGCATCAACACCGACATCTGGCTGCTCGGTCTTTCCTTCGTGGAAATCTCTTCACTGGTGGCCGCCGTGGAGATGATCGTGGGCATCCTCAAGGTGCGTGCCCCGGGGTTGTCCATCAATCGCATGCCCATTTTCGCCTGGGCCGTGCTGGTCACCGCTTTCATGATCGTATTCGCCTTCCCGCCCCTGCTGGCGGCGGACATCATGCTGGAACTGGAGCGCGCCTTCGGTTGGGTGTTCTTCGACGCCACGCGCAACGGCGACCCGCTGCTGTGGCAACACCTGTTCTGGTTCTTCGGTCACCCCGAGGTGTACATCATCTTTCTGCCCGCGGCGGGGATGGTGTCCATGATCGTGGCCACCTTCGCGCGACGACCGCTCATGGGCCACACCTGGGTGGTGATGGCACTTATCGCGGTGGGCTTCATCAGCTTCGGCCTGTGGGTGCATCACATGTTCGCCACCGGCATACCGCGGCTGTCACTGAGCTTCTTCTCGGCGGCGAGCATGGCGGTGGCCATTCCCACGGGTGTCCAGGTCTTCGCCTGGCTGGCCACGCTGCTCGGCGGCCGACCCTGGCTGAAGCCGCCGCTGCTGTTCATCTACGGTTTTTTGTTCATCTTCGTGCTCGGCGGTCTCACCGGCGTCATGATCGCGCTGGTGCCCTTCGACTGGCAGGTGCACGACAGTTATTTCATCGTGGCGCACCTGCACTACGTGCTCATCGGCGGCATGGTATTTCCCCTGTTCGCCGCGTTTTATTACTGGATGCCGCTGTCCTCCGGCCGCATGCTTTCGGAACGCCTGGGGCGCTGGGTGTTCTGGCTCATGTTCCTGGGCTTCAACATTTCGTTTTTGCCCATGCACCTGACCGGATTGCTGGGCATGCCCCGGCGCGTCTACACCTACCCCGCGGAAATGGGCTGGAATACGCTCAACCTGATCTCCACCTTGGGTGCATACCTGCTCGCCGCCGGCGTGCTGGTCTTCATCATCGATGTGATCCGCCATCACCGCAGCGGCGAGCCCGTGGTGCACAACCCGTGGAACGCTGGCACCCTCGACTGGTTGGCACCGGTGCCCTTCCAACCCTGGACCTTCTTCAGCGTGCCCCAGGTACACGGGCGTTACCCGGTGTGGGATCAGGCGGAGCTGCCCGGGGAAGTGGACAGGGGCGAGCATTTCCTGGCCGACGCACCGGCCGAGCAGCGTGAGACCCTGATCACCGACATGGTCTCGGCGAAGCCGCTGCAGGTATTGCGCATTCCCGGCCCTACCTGGCTACCGCTCATTGCGGCGGTGATCACGTCGGCGTTCTTCTTGGCGGCCATCGCCCACCTGTACGCCCTCGCACTGGTTATCGCCGCCGTGGTTCTGGTGATTTTCATCGGCTGGGCATGGATGAATGCACGCGTGCCACCCGTCGACCAGGTGGACGCGGGCAACGGCGTGATGCTGCCCCTTTACCTGGGCGGCGTGCATTCCCATTCCTGGCTGGGTCTGTTCCTGGGCCTGCTGGTGGATGCCACGTTGTTCGGTTCTTTGCTTTTCACCTACTTCTATTTGTGGACAGCCTGGCCCGACGCCTGGCCGAGTGCGCCCTTCCTCGAAGCACGTCTGCCCATGGTGGTCGGGTTGGTGCTGCTGCTCGCCAGCAGTGCGGCCATGGCCTATGCGAAGCGCGCCAATCAGCGCGCACAGCGAAGCGGATTCTGGCTCGGCATCATCACCGCCTTCGTGTTCGGCGTTGCATTTCTCATCTACCTGATCCCGCTGTTCGCACGTGCCGACCTGGATCCCACCCGGCACGGTTTCGACGCCAGTGTGTGGGCCGTCATGGGCTATCACTTTTTCCACGTATGCATTGCGCTGTTGCTGGCCGGCTACAGCATGGCGCGCGTAGTGGTCGGGCACCTCACGCCCAGGCACGACACCGATCTGCGCAATACGGCCCTGTTCTGGCATTACACCACCGGTACGGGGATCCTCGCGCTCTTGGCGGTGTTCCTCTTTCCGTTTTGATGATTGAAGGCAATGGCGACACAGACGCGCACCCTGCCTCACATCCGACTGATTACACCGGTGATACCACTGGTGATCTGGTTCGGCTATTTCTCCCTGGTATACGGCCTGGTTGCGGTGGACTGCGCCTTCCAGGTCGAACAGGAATGGTTCGGCATGGATGCCATCGGTTTGCTGAACCTGTTGGCCACCATCGCGGCCATTGCACTCATCGGGGTGGTCGCCGGGCTGGCGTTCCGGCGCTGGCGGCTGGCCCGTGAGGTGCTGGCCCGGGGTGTTGAAGAACAGGCGGCCGAGGCCGATCGCTTGCGTTTTCTCGCCCTGGTGACGCTGTTGCTCGGCATCCTGTCGCTCGTGGCGACCTTCTGGATAGGAGGGGCAATGTTGGTGGTGCCCCAGTGCACGTGAGGAATCGTCATGCACAGGCATGCCCGACTGTTTGCCGTTGCTATGGTCCTGCCGTCGGCTGTTCATGCACACGCCCCCGCTGCTCACGAGCTGACGCTGTGGACGGCCGACCCGCTGGTGGTGATCACCCTGGCTTTCACCGGCGCCGCTTACGCCCTGCGGGTGCGCACGCTGTGGCGTGAAGGCAAGCCCGTGCGGACGGTGCAACCCTGGCAGGCCACCTGCTTTGGTGCAGGCCTCGCCGCGCTCGGTATCGCGTTGATCGGACCCCTGGATGCGCTGGCGGCGGTGAGTTTCAGCATGCACATGATCCAACACATGCTGCTCATGGTGGTGGCCGCGCCGCTGCTGGCGCTGGGTGCACCTCTGGCGCCGCTGTTGCATTCGGCACCACGCGTGGTACGCCGCTGGGTGCTCGGTCGGGGCGCCGCGCTCACGCGGCCCTTCGTCGCGTTTCTGCTCAATGGCGTGACGGTGTGGTTCTGGCACGCGCCCGGGCCCTACGAGGCGGCCCTGGCCAGTGAGGCTTTACACGTGTTCGAACACGTCACCTTTTTGTTCACCGCCCTGCTGTTCTGGCACAGCCTGTTGCAGGCGGGACGCAACGCCGCCTTCGGTCACGGCGCGGGCGCGTTCTGGTCATTGGCCACGGTGGTTCATTCCGGACTGCTCGGTGCGCTGCTCACCTTCGCCACCACGCCGCTCTACCCCAGTTACCGTCACGCCATGTTGTTTTCCTGGACGCCGCTGGAGGACCAGCAACTCGCAGGACTGATCATGTGGATCCCCGCCGGCCTGGTTTACCTCGCGGCAGGTTTGTTGTCCATTGCCGCCTGGCTGCGCGCCATGGAAGGCAATGTACAACGAACTCAGGACTCGGGGTCGACCGAGTACTGACCGTATTTCTCCAACAAAATCCTGGCGGAGTCACCGTAACGCTTTATCCACTGCATGCGCACGGGTGGGCTCATGGCCGCGCCCTGCCTGAGCTGGCGTTCCAGTCGTGCGAGGCCTTCCTCGCCAAGACGCTGGGCGCGCGAAACGCCGGGTTTATGGCCGGGTCCATTCATGGTTGCTAGCCTTATCGAAAGCGGACTGTAACAGGGCGCCGGCGCCGCATCCGGCGCTCGTGAAACCTGACCCCGCGGAGTATCCGCCATGACCGATCCCAAAAAACAACCGGATGTCGCCAAGCCCAGCGCGAAACCGGTCGCAAGCGTCCCCGATTGGGGCGATCCCGTTTGCTCGTGCGAAGCCGAGCCCTACTGGCTGGAGGTGGAGGAAGAGCTCGAGCGGCAACGCCGCAAAAAGGAAGCACCCTCATCACCTTCGGAAAACGAGTGACTGCCGCCATCACGCGACGAAATACCAGCCGGCAATCAGCAGACTGCTCACGATGGTTGCCCCTGCCACCGCGGCAGTGAGCGTGCCTGCGCGAGCGGGTTTCACCGCGAGCATCACCCCGCCGATCACCAGGAACACGGCCATGGCGAACAGGCTGTGTGTCATCCAGTGGTGACCGGTAAGCTGGTCCATGCTCGCCAGCACGCCAGGCACGCGCTCTTTCACGATTACCAGCAGGGCATTGAGTAGCGCGGCGACCGCAAAACCGATGCCGAACGCATAGGTGACCCGATCCATCATCCGCTCAGCCCTCCAGCAGCGCCAGTTTCACCCCGAGCGCCACCAGCGCGCCGGCGCCCTCCATCACCAGGGCGCCCACCACCAGCAGTCCCGCTCCCCACAGCAGCGGCCTGCGCGAGGCCCGTTCCGCAGCAGGGCGCCAGCGGAAGGCGACAATGGGCAACCAAGTGGCCAGCAACAGCAGGGTGATGAAGACGTGTTCCTTCATCTCCATGAAAAACCCGTGCGCCGCAGGCCAGGGGCCGGCGACAATCAAAGCCCGCTCTTCCGGGTAATAGGCAACATACCAATGCCCGGCGATGAGATAGGTCAGCCACATGGCTACCGCCACGGCGAGCGCCGCGACGCGTATCCGGCGCGGACCGGCCACCCCATTGAGCACATCCACATACAGCCACAAGGCACCCAGCAGCGCCAGGGCGCCGGTCATGGCGTGGGAAAGCATCAGCAGTTGCTGGAACATTGAAAAGAATACTAGTCACGGCACCGTTCCGTGGCGCGACTCGCCTCCCGGTACCCGCGGGCGCAGTCGCTCGATGAATCCAGCCCCAGGGACGCGGTATCATTCGCTTCTTCGTCCCAATGCGGGATGTCCCACAAGGGCTTTTCGATGTCCTCCAGTCTTCTCGTTCTCATCGACGATATCGCCTCGGTACTCGATGATGTGGCCGCACTCACCAAGGTCGCCGGCAAGAAAACCGCGGGGGTGCTCGGTGACGATCTGGCCCTCAACGCCCAGCAAGTGGCGGGGGTGAACGCCGACCGCGAACTGCCGGTGGTGTGGGCCGTCACCAAGGGCTCGCTGGTGAACAAGGCCATTCTGATTCCCGTCGCCCTGGCCATCAGCGCGTTCGCGCCCTGGCTCATCACGCCGCTGCTCATGCTGGGCGGCACCTTTCTGTGTTTCGAGGGCTTCGAGAAACTGGCGCACCGTTTTCTCCACAAGGGCGATGCAGAGGCCCATCATGACGAACATGTGCAAGCGGTAGCCGATCCTGCCGTGGATCTCGTCGCCCTGGAGCGCGACAAAATCCGCGGTGCGATTCGGACCGACTTCATCCTCTCCGCGGAGATCATCGCCATCACCCTCGGTGCGGTTGCGGCGGCACCCTTTCTCACCCAGGTGGCGGTCCTGTGCGGTATCGCCGTACTCATCACGGTGGGCGTCTACGGCCTGGTGGCCGGCATCGTCAAGCTGGACGATGCCGGGTATTACCTTGCCGGACGCGGGGGCACGGGAAGCGTGTCCAGGCTGCAGCGTCGCACCGGCAGGGTGATTCTGAAGGCAGCGCCCTGGCTCATGAAAACGCTTTCGGCGGCCGGCACCGCTGCCATGTTCCTGGTGGGCGGCGGGATTGTGCTGCACGGCATTCCCGGCGCGCACACGCTGCTCGAGACGATCGGCCACGCGGCAGCTCAACTGCCCGCCATCGGCGGCCCGCTCGCGACCCTCATCGTCCCGCTGCTCAATGCCGCCGGCGGCATACTCATCGGTGCCCTCGCGTTGTTGGCGGTCAGTGCCTTTCAACGTCTGCGGCGCCCGGCGATGGCCAACGCCTAAGCACGCCCGCCGTACCGGGCGTCGCTTCGGCGTCGCCTGGGGCCGGACGAGTTTCGAATGCGGCTTCACTGATCTCGCAAAGGTCGCCAAGAACGCCAGGATGTGTGGATTGAGAGATGCCACTTGGCGCTCTTCGCGTCTTTGCGACAGACATATTCTCGATGGGGTGAAGCGCGTCGAGAGCGTCGGCTCCTGAACGGAGCCGACTTCCGGCAATGGCACTTCACCAAACTAGTCGGCGGTATCGGGAAACACGATCTCCACACGGCGGTTGAGCTGACGACCACCCGGGTTGTCATTGCTCGCAATGGGTCGACTTTCCCCGTAACCACGCGTGACGATACGATCCGGCTCCACCCCGCGTGCCACGATCAGGTCCTTGACCGCTTCCGCCCGTTGTTCCGAAAGTTGGCGGTTGTAATCGGCGGCTCCGACGGAATCGGTGTGGCCCTCCACGATGATGCGCTGGTCGTCATTCTCGGAGAGGAACTCCGCCACCTTGTCTACCATGGGCGTGGCGCCCGGTGCGATGGTGGCGCTGTCGGTCTGGAACAGCACGTCATCAAGCGTGACCAGCATTCCGCGCGAGGTGCGCCGCGCCTCCAGCGCCGCCAGTTCCGATTCCAATTCGCGCGCACGTGCCCGCTCCTCTTCCAACGCGGACTGCTGCTGACTCAGCTGGGATTCCCGCGCTTCGAGGGCAAGCCGATCACGTTCTTCCGCCAGCCGGTTGATGTCCTGTTCAACGCTACCCCGCTGAGCGCGGACACGGGCGATCTCCATGTTGCGCTGGGCGAGATAAAGCGCGTGATCACGCACGTCATTTTCGTCGGCCTCGTGCGCATCTTGCGCGGCTTCCAACGCCTGCTCGGCATCGAGTATCGCGGCGGGTGCATGCGCCTGGACGCGCGGATCATTCTTGAGCGCGTCAAGCTCAGCGCGCGCCTGGTCGATTTCCGTATTGCTCTCCGGTGCCGACGCACAGCCCACCAGTATCAGGCTCGCCGCAAGGACCCATCCCATTCTGACTGAGGTGGTTTTCACGACGCACCTCCTGCATCCGACCCGACCTGGTCGCGCAGTGCATCGACCGTACGGCTCATTTCACTCTTGGTTGCCTCGGATTGCGCGAGCCGTGCCTTGGCCTCTGCCAGACGCGCGTCAAGGGTCACCTGTTCTGCCAATCGGCGCGCCTCGAGACGTTCTTCGTCCTCATCGGAGTTGGTCAGCGTGCGTGCGCGGGCCAGCTTCCGATCCGCGGAGGTCATTTCGAACGAAGCAAATTCATAGGCATTGGCCTGCCGTGCGCTCTCCATGGCCCGGGTGGCATCGCTCAGCTGATCCGTGGGGCGCTCGACTTCGTTTCCCGCGCAGGCCGCCAGCGCCAGTACGGCGGCTGCGTAAAGGACACGTCGCATCATGGTCTCGCTCCCAAAGACGACGGCTTTGATAATCTCTAGATGTTCCCAGCCGGCAAAACCATTACGTTGCCGTTGACGCTCGGATGAAGAAGCGCGGGCCTGCCCGTCGTATAAACCGTGACGACGCGTATGCGCAGGAGAGAACGTGGTAGACGTGCCGGGTGCAACCGCCACCTGGGACCCCCGCTGGGGGCTTCACGTTCCCGCTGACGCACGTTCACGGATGCACGTCAGGCGGGGCTATTCTTTGACATGCAGCCACGCAAGCCAGGCAATATCACCGAGTTGCTGGCGCGGATCGCACAGTCGGCAGCGGGGGTGGAACGGGTATCGTTGGGTGTCATCCTCGAGCAAGTGGGGCGGACGTCGTTCAGTCCACTGCTGCTACTCGCCGGGCTGATCACCATGGCGCCCGTGATTGGGGACATTCCGGGCGTCCCCACACTCATGGCCGTGCTGGTGGCCCTGACGGCCGGGCAGTTGCTGCTTGGCCGGGATTACGTATGGCTTCCCCAGTGGCTGCTGAGGCGGAACATTTCACAGGCGAAACTCTGCACGGCGGTGGACTGGCTACGGCGGCCCGCACGATTCATTGACCGCCTGCTGCGCCCCCGATTGTCTCCCTTCACACATGGGGCCGGCGCCTATGCCATTGCCGTGGCGTGCCTGCTCATTGCCGCAGCACTCCCCGTTGCGGAGTTCATCCCCTTCAGTGCGAACGGACTGGGCATCGCCCTCACGGTGTTTGCCCTTGCCCTGCTCGCCGGTGATGGCCTGATGGCCGTCATCGCTTTCAGCGTCACCGGTGTCACGATCGCCATTGCGCTGCTCGCCGTGATTGCTTAGGCGTGGTGCTCTGTGTGCTCTGTCGAAGCTCTACCCCTGCAGACTCAACCTGCGCTTGGCGAATCACTGTGCTTAAAGCCGGAAACCGCTTCACCCAACCTGCGCGCCAGTGCAGCAACCTGCTCACTGGTGCCCGTGGCGTGTTCGGCGAAACGCACTGTGTCTTCCGCCGAGGTATGGGTCGCCAGGATATTCCGATCGATTTCCTGCCCCACAGTACTCTGTTCTTCTGCGGCACTGGCGATTTGGCTGTTCATCAGAGAAATGGTCTCTACGGATTTGGCAATCGCCTTGAGTGAAGCCCCGGCAGTTTCGGCACGCTGCATGGTTTCCGTCACCTGGGTACGATTGGCTGCCATGGCTTGCGCCACCTTGCCGGTGGTCATTTGCACCCGTTCGATGATGGACTGGATTTCGTGGGTAGACCTGCCGGTGCGTTCGGCGAGGGTACGTACTTCGTCGGCGACCACGGCGAAGCCGCGGCCATGCTCGCCGGCACGCGCCGCCTCGATGGCGGCGTTCAGGGCCAGCAGATTGGTCTGATCGGCAATGGCCTTGATGGTCTCGGCAACGGTGTTGATTTCCGTGCTACGTCGATCCAGATCCTGCATCAATGTCACCGCCTGTTCGATCTCCTGCACCAGCACCTGAACGGCAGAGACCGTGTCCTGTACTTCCTGGCTGCCGCGCGTGGCATCCCGGGTGGCGCTGACCGCCGCTTCCGAGGCCTGCGCCGCACTGGTGGCGACCTCGTTCACCGAGCTGGTCATCTGACTCATGGCGCTGGCAGCCGTCTCGGTTTGATGCTTCTGATCCGCAGCGCAACGTGCCGTGTGTCCGGTGGCCTCCACCATCTGATCCGAAGCCGTCATCAGCTCGCGGGTGATGTCTTCGACTTCCCGGGCCACGGTACCGATCATCTGTCCGAGGCGGGCGCGGATCTGCTGCGCACTGTGGCCGATTTGAGCGATCTCGTCACGGCCTGGTTTGGCATACAGGGGGCGGGAAAAGTCACCATGCGCCAAGTAAGCCATGTCTTCCGCAGTGCGTCGCGCCGGCGTAACAATGGCGCGTTGGGAGAAAATCAGAAAGGCCGTCAATGAGAGCAGGGTGACGATGAGAATAATCGTCATGTTCTCGCGCTCAACCGCGGCCACACGGGCCATCGCGGCCTCGACGGCATGCTCTGCGCGCTTGGACAGCAGTGCGGCAGCGGCACTGAGCGCCTTGCCAGGCGGAGTATCGATGCCTTTAACGATCTGCTCCGCCTGCGCACTGTCGAAGCCCGAGGCCACGTACACCTGATACCCGCGATCGTAGGCCTCGCCCATAGCGCGATGGGATTCGGCGAAGGCCATCACCTGGGCGCGCGCGTCGGCATCCTGCAGCGACTGCATCAGGCGCGCGGACTCCTCCTGAAGACGTTGCCGGATGGCGTTGAACTGTCCCCAATATTTCTCCAGGGCCTTGGGATTGTGGCCGCGCAGGATCACGTTCTTCCAGGCTCGGACCTGGTTGTTGAATTCTGCGCTCATGATCAGCACGGTCTTCTCGTGCGTAAGGTCATTGGTAATGGCCTCATGTACCTGCCTGAAGCCCTCCAGGTTTTGCGACTGGGCGTAGAAGGCCACGCCTATGAACGCGCCAAGGGTGGTGAACAGCATCAGGAAAAGCTTGCTACGGATCATGAGTGACCTCTTTGTTCTTGTTTTTTTTGGGGGTACTTCAGCAGCGGCACACCCCCAATCATACGTGCCGGCGCCTGTCTGTCAGTATTTTTCTTACATCCATGACCGACGGCAAAAAGGTTGGGAATTGCTGCCCAAAAACAACAGAAAACACGCCCAAGAAACGGTGCGGGCCGAATCTGGCGCGCAGCTTGCTTCATCAGGTTAGAACGCCAGAAATGTGCCGAACCCTGAACGTCGTCGGCGCAAAGCGCGACACAAGGCGAGGTCAGCGCCATGTGGACCATCTATGACATACACAGCGATCTGTACTGGAACGCCCAACGTCAATGCTGGTGTGCGCAAGACGAGGCCAGCCTCTATTCCGTCGAGGAACGTGATGGCTTGATGCTGCGGTCGGTGGGTTATCAGTGGCGCTACATAGCGGGCTACAGTGGATCGCCGCGACGCCGGACCGAGCGGCAAGTGGGTGCCGCCCGTTGAAGCCGCACCGCGGCCAACGCGGAAGCGGCAGTGGTCAAAAAAACGTCAATCCAACAGCCGACGTGCAGTGGCACGGTCTGGCCGCGCTTGTGCCCAGATCATCCACAAAGTTTTCCACAGGTAGTGTGGACAACCAGGCGTGCCCCGGAACGTGGCCAGGACATGGGCGGAGAGAGGGGGCGGCGTGCACCGCCGCGACCGGCACGGGGCAGTGCCGTGTCGGCGCGAACGATGCGTCCGTGATGACAAGCCGCTGGCGCGAAAACTCAGTGCACCTGATTCAGCTGTTTGGCGATGATGTCGTGGTTGAGCCACAGCACGGGACCGTGGGGCTCGGAGGCCTCGTGGAAAATCAGCGGGCCCGTGCCCTCCAGCACCAGGGCACTCAGGTGATCGGTGATGAGCGCCTTGCGGTCCTTGTGCAGGCGGGTGATTTCCTCGGAGGTGCCCACCATCACTTCGGCCAGTTCCACCGTGTTGTCCATGGGCCAGGCATCGAAGTCGCGGAACGAGGCGATGGTCGGATCGGCATTGTACTGCTCGATCTTGTCCAGGATGGCCTGCAGCTCGACGCCGTCCTCCAGGAGGCCCTGGCAGATTGCCCACTGCTCCTCGGCCCACACGCCGCCCTGCTCGCGCTTCAGGGCGTTGAGCAGCGGGAACAGGGACAACTCAACACCCACGAAGATATCGCTGGAGTTGGTGCGGATCTCGGGGCAATTGAACACCGTCGCCTGCACACCTTGCTCCCAGGCCGCGCGCGCGTGGTCTTCCAGACGCTTTTTGGCATAGCCCTGGGTGTAGTTGGTGTAGGTCTGCCACTGGTAACGGTCCTGGATCAGGATTTCGGTACCGTGATAGCCGTAGGCGGTATAACGGGTTGCACCGCCGCTGGCGGCCAGGCGCTCGCGGATCCCGCGGCTTGCCTCGATGAGGTACTGGAAGGTGTTGGCGGTGACCTCGTCGAAGTTCATGAGGATCATCTTGCCAAGATCGCTGTCCAGCAGGGCGCGCGAGGAAAGGAAGCGCTCACCGCGGCCCTTGTAGATGCGGTTGGCGATGGCCAGGAACACCTTGGTCTTGGGAATGCCGCCCGCCATTGTGTGGGCGAAGAACACGTTGGCGCCGTCGGGGATCAGGGCGTCCAGGTGTTCCATGACCTGGCTCAGGGACGACTTGAAGCGCTCCACACCGACGGTGCGGCAGCGCTCGATGTGGGCCCAGTCCAGGCGCGCCTCGCGCCAGTTGTCGAGCTTAAGCGCGGCTAGCAGATCGGTGGGGTTGGGGGTGCCCGCCGGGGCGTCCAGGTCGAAACCGGCCATGAGCGGGACGTTGACGATCTTGCCGCCCAGATTGGCTTCAGCGGCCTGCAGTTCCTCGTCGGTGAGCGGCCGCAGGCGATTGTCCTGGTCGCGTCGCCCCACCGTGACGCCGACGATGGTCATGCCGGCCTTGCGGGCCTCGTCAATCAGGCCATTCACATAACCGCGGCCAAACAGTTCACCAAACAGGACGAACACATCGCCCGGACGAAACATGTTCCGGGTGGGTACTTCACGTAGTGACTTCATTGCAGGCATGGCTATCCGTAGTGGTTGAGTGGGCACATTTTTCCATACTCCGCGTCTGGCCGCAGCCGGAATCGACCGGCTTGCAGCCAGTGAGCGCTCGCTCCGTCGGAGCGGGACCGTGCCGGGTCCCCGCTGGGGCCGGGGTGGCGGTGCTGGAGAACCGCAAGAGTGTACCGCGTGGGGGCTGCCGCTTCAGTGAAATGGCTCGCGCGGGCGCGAAAACCTTTGGCAGCGCCAGGATGCCCCACCTGGTAGCAGCCCAGTCCCCTGGGCGATAACCACCTGGCCGGCGCGCTTCGGGCCATGGATGCCGCCCCTGGCATCCATCCCCTCAGGGCGCGCGGGTGGCCACAAACCGCCTCGCCTCTGCCGCCAGCCGCTCCGGCCGCGTGAGAATCAGTTCGCTCGCCAACCCCTTCTGCAGGAAATAGTCGTCTGCGCGGTAATTGGGATAGGGGTTCTGGCGGGTCATGCAGCGAATCATGCAGCGGAAACCGTCATCACGGGCGGGGGCCCGGCGGGCGTACAAGGAGAAATTGAAGGCGTGGTAGCCCATGTGTCCGTAGCAGGCCAGCACACCCGCAAGGCCCTCGGCGAGGCTGTCGAGATCACTTGCCGATTGGGCAGCGAAATCGCCGTTGCCGGCATGAATGCCCACGATCTCGTTGGCGCCTAGCGGCGAATAGCTGGCCAGCCAGTGCCAAGGACCCTGTTGTGCGATGTAGCGTTCGCCGATGCGCTGCTCCGTGGCAATCAGCGCTTCATGGAACACACGCCCGGTGTTGTGCAGATAACGCGCGCATGCCCGGAGCAGATCGTCCTGATGGGTGTATGGGGTTGCGCCGACCAGGACCTGGAAGTGCGGGTGGAGCAGGCTGGCGCCGGCAGGAAAAAGGTAATTGGCATTGACGGTGGCGTAGTCCGCCTGGGTATCGGCCCGGAAAACCGCGACGATGAATTGCCAGGCGGCTTGCAATGCATCGCGCACCCGCGCGGGCGTGAAGCCGCCCGGTAGCAGCCAATGGGCATGGGACACCGCGATGACGGCATGGTAGGGCGCGAGAGCAAAAAGGTTGGCGAACAAGGTCGCCTCCCCCACCGCGAGGCGTCCGCCGGGGATGAGTGCATCCGGAAAACGTGCGGTCGAGTCGATGCGTCCAGGGCAAAAGAAGCAGGTCGATGCCGTTTGCTCCGCCAGGCGTTCGAGTAGCGGGAGGTCAACATCCCCGATAAACGTCTTCAACCCGGATTCGATGGCGGGGTTGTAGACACTGGCATGGCCCAGGAGCGGGTCCAACCGTATCTCCAGCCGTTGCTGCTCTTCGGCGAAGGCATTCAACGGGTTTCGCAGCACCGCCGTCTCCGTGCGGCACGTGAAGGTGATTTCGTCCATGCACCCTCCGAATGATGAGGCTTAGATCATAGTCATCGCGCCGGCGGCAGTCGCCCGTCGGCGCGTAGCCCGCACCTGTTCTTCTGAATACCGCATCGACACGGTGCACTCGCTTACGCGATCTATGCGCGTGCAATCGCATCGTTCGACCGGCCAAGCGGGCTTATTGCCGTTTGAAAGCCACCCTGTCGAACACAGGACCATCGAGCGCGACGTCCCAGCCCAGTGTCGTCTTGTCGTACGTGAAACTTCCCTTGGTTTTCAGTGCCAACCGCTTGCCGTCGTAATCGAGCCTGGAGGCAAACTGTTTCAACTCGTCCGGTCGCGACGCGACAGTTGAAGTAATGGTCTTGCCCGGAACCGCCATCGACAAATTCACCTGCCAGAGCTGGTTCTCTTCGTCGATGAACAGGATCAGATGGGCATACTCGTTACCTTTGCTCGTGCGGCCTGCGTTGTGAATGAGGTCGTTCCTCGCCTCGTCGGTGATGGGCTGCTTCAAAAACACGATTTGCAGCGCCTTGGCCTGTCCCCCGAAAAACTCATCCGTGAACTCCACGAAGGCGCTCCTGGCGCCAATCTGTTTGCCATCCCACGTGAACCGGGAAAGGGTTGCGTAGTCTTGCGGCGAAACGGCATCGGACGCCTGCACGGTGCCAAACATGGCCGTGAGCACAAGGGTCAGTACAAGCACAACGGTAGTTTTCATGTGTGTTTCCTTCACGACAGTCTCATCGTGGGCAGCACCAGCGAACCCGTCAGTGCCGCAGCAAGGCCTCGACGTCACTCTCGACGGCCGGCAACGCCAGAATGCCATGCAGGGGATAGAGCGTCCCCATGCGCTGCGCATGCGGCAATTCAGCACGCTGCGCCAGCACGATGACACGCGTCTGCGCGGCGTATTTGGGCAGGCTTGCCAGCAGTGAATCGAGGTTTCCGATGTGGCAACTGGCGTAATTGTTTCCCCAGGCGTAGACGAATTCCGCCAGGATGACATCAGGCGGACGCTTTTTAACCACGGCGAGCGCATTGCGCAAGGACTCCACCGCGACCTCCTCGTAACCAAGGCGCGCGTAGAGTTCGGAGAAGCGTGGGAAGCCCAGCGTCGCCGCGAAAGTCAGGATGGTACGTTCAGGCATGATGGCAACCGGTGGCACGAAAGGCAGTGGTCCTTTGCTTTTCGTCGATGTTATGCGATTCGGGCAGGCCTGAAAAACAGCCGTTTCAGCAGGGCGTGGGCGGGAAGGTAGAAGAACACTGGAAACAAGACCATCAACAACCCCACATACAGCGGGTCAGGAAGCCACGTCTGGCGGAAATCACCCGGTCCGTATACCCAGTTCACGTTCTGTTCGGGAGATGACAACACGCGGCTCAGGGGCAGGACGATCCAGGCCAGCACGGTTTGCGCACGGAATGCGGCCGGGTCGTAGCCAAGGCGGTAAACAAGCCAGAGCAGCAGCGGCACGAGGACGAAATGGAAGCCCGACAATGCACGCAGATAGAGCGGCATCGATGGGTCGAACATGTAGGCGGCGATGCCGATAGGTGCCTGGCCCACCATCAGCGCCGCGAAAAAATCCAGATTCCACCCTATCTCCGGCAGTAAAACGGCAACTGCCATCATGCTCGTCAAGAGGCGATCTTCCCGCCATAGCGCCACCAGCAGCACCAGCAGTGCTATGTCGGAGAACCAAAGGAAGTTTGCCGGTCCATGCTGGACCCAATAGACAGGCACAAGAACCGCCACGAACAAGGTATAGGGCACCTTGATGGCCAGTGACATCTGCCGCTCCGATGCATTCCCCGTCGAGCGCATGCTCCACGTTTAGCCGATGCGCTGAGTCATTGCGACGCCTCGCGCCGGATCAGTGGGCGGCGAGAGGCCGCTCTCATCGTGACTCCGGCTCCGTGGCTGGCGCAGCGCCGACTGCCGCCGAAGGCGGACGGTTCCCGTTTGGCACAACCTCCCGCAGTTCCACGTAAAGCAGCGGCGTGGCCGCGGCCAGGCTGTCGACCTTCACGCGATGCAGCCGCCCGGTGTATGCCAGTTGCTGGCCTGTTGAAATCCTCTCCCAGTCGGTGATGGCGTCGGGCGCCGCGTAATACATGACGCGCGATGCCCTGGTATCCGGGGCGACGCGCGCATAGCTTTCGTTGAAGTAAAGGCGCTCGCCACGGGTGTGGCGTACCGTTCCCGTCCACTGGACCGTGGTGCCTGACAGCCCGGCGGCGAATCGCTCAAGGTAGCCGGCCCGTTCGGGCGCGGCAGCAAGTTCAGCGGCTGCGCAGTCCATCATGTGCATGAATTCAGGGAAGTCGGTGGACCAGCGTGGATGTGTCTCCGCGCAACCGGGCTCGGCATGGGCCGACGCCGACAGCAGCACGGCAAGTGCGACCAGCGCATGGCGCATGGACACCAGCAAGCCGGGAAAGACGGCGCAATGAAAACAGGCGGGAACCGCTGCGGGTGTTTGTCGTTTCACCTTATGGGCCCTTTTGTGGCGTGTCGTTTGGCCGAGCATGTTCGCAGGCGCCACACCACGGCCACGGGGCAAAACCACACACAAACATCAGAAGCTGTAAGTATGCCCATCGCCGCACACGCCATGCTGCCGTTCTGCCGATCACCGCGTCTTCGCCGCCTCTCGTGCCGTCAGCCGCCCGCTTTCGGTAGCCTCCGGGGCCTTCTCGCCGCCTCCACTCGCCTTGGCCCTGGCAATCAAGCGCTGGCGCTCACGCCGGTTCACGATGGTCATGCCAATCAGCCGCGACACCACCACCGCCAGGTAGGCGACGCCGGCAAACTGTTCGATCATGACCAACACCCGCGCCGGCGACGTCATGGGCAGAATGTCGCCCAATCCCGTTCCCGAAAGAATGGTGAAGCTGAGAAACAACAGTTCCACGAAAGTGCGCGGCTCACCCGGATTGATTGCGCCCGGAAAACTCCCGGGGACCAGGGTCTGGCAGACCAGATAGACATAGGCGAAGCCCCACGCGAGCAAAGTGAACGTGGCGCCTGCTGCGAACAACTCGTCGGTGGTGACCCGGTGGTCCTCCATCATGTAAGCAATCAGGCCACCCGCAGAATAGAAGTACAGCGACGCCTCGAACAGCGCCGACCAGATCAGCAGCGTTCGATCCGGCACCAGGGCCGACCACAACGACAGCACAAAGGCCGGCAGGGCCAGAGCCCAGGCAATCCAGCGAATGGCGGGACTGCGGCTGACGACCCAGACCGCCAGAGCCAGAATAACCCCCGTAAACGCCCCCAGCAGCGCGCGCCCGCCGGGGATGTCTTCCGCGAGGGCATAAAGCAACAGGCTCATGAATTGCGCTGCAAGCAGCAATGCGGAGGGCTGATAACGGGCGATGAAACGGCGGCGCAGGAAGGCGATGGGTCGGGAGCGCATGGTGAATTCCGCAGAGCCGCGAGCGGCGGTGCTCCCTAGCTTATCCGGCTATCTCCACGCCCCCAAGTGGACCGGAGCAAGGGCTTCGGCCCCGAAGTACAGCGCAGCGCTTATGCACATTTTCGGATGTCGCCGCAAGCGGCGTCCCACGTTCTTGCGCGGGCCAGTCTCCCCAGGCAGCGGCAAGATAAGTGATTGATCTTACGTAGTTGTTTTCCTGTTGGTCAGAAATTCACCAATCTAACGGGAAGTACACAGCCGTCTGGCCTGACGGCGCTTGCTCCCAGAACTTCCACAGAGTTATCCACAGGAATTGTGGAAAACCCGCGGGGTGACCAACAGGGACCGGAAGCGACCCGGGCGGGGACCGGCAGAGCTATCGGGGAGGTCGCTCATGGCGCGGCACAGGACAACCCGACGGCCGCCGGTGCGCAGAGCCAAAACCACGGCGGCTGCTCAGAAGATGAGGCTGAACAGGCCGATGACCACCGCGAGGCCGATGAGGAAAATGATCAGTGCGCCCCAACCCAGTGCCTTGAAGATCATTGCGCTTCCCCTGGAGTCCATCAGGTCCAATGGAACGTGGATGCCACACTTGTCTACAAGCTAGCTGCGTTGCCCACGCGCTGCCATGGATGGGCTCGGGGGCGAGGCATAGTGGCGTGATGCAAGGGAATCAACGATCCGGTGATGCATGGCCCCGGTTTCAGCGACGGGCGCGAACGTGCGTCACGCCGCTGCAGGCGGTGTGATGAAGCTCGGCTGGTGTTGATCGGAGAGGCAGGCGCGCTCGCTGCGCCTGCCGCTCAGAGTCACTTGCTTGTGAGATAGGTGAGAATGTCGCCCTTCTCCTTGGCAGTACAGACACGACCGAACACCCGCTTGCAGTTCTTGTCGAACGCCTTTTCAACCTCAGCCGTATCCTGAAAGCGCTTCGGATTGGCGCTGAGCGCCATGGGCTCGATGCGCTTGGAAAGGAAAAGAATCTTCACCTGTCCGGGCTGGGTGATGTCGCTGTTGTGGCAGGTCGTGCAGGATTTCTCGTCGACCGTGCTCTCCCACAGGACCTGCCCCCGTTCGGCGCTGAGTGCTTCACCCGCTTCGCCGGCATAGCGTTGCAGCAACTCCGTGTGGCCTTCCGCCCAGACTTGGGGCGCAACAATCAGTGCGAGGCCCAGGGCGAGGGCTTTGCTCGTTTTCATGTGTTCCTTCCTGTTGTTATCTGGACGGCGATCACGCCGCGCCTGTCCAAGACGCTGCGGGGTTGTTCCCGCCCGGTGCGCGTCAATGCTCCACCAGCTATGGGTAATTGGCAATCCTGCCGAAGGAGTGGGTCCCTGACGGGCGGTGCTCTTTTTTGCCCAACCATGTATCGGAACAATAAGTTAGGCTTCACTTCTGTCTTTCCTTCGATCTCCGCAAGCCGTGGCGACGACGTCGGGCGTCCGCGAATCACACCTCGGCGCTCTCTGAATACGGTTTTGCCTGATTGACGCGCGGCCCCTATGGCGGTTCCATGCGGGTTTTCGTCTGTTTTTCCTGCACGTCGGCCACCAGGGCGCGCGTGCGTCCCGGGACGTCCGGCAGCCGCACCACGGCTGTGTGCGTCACCACTGCCCAGGCAACTTGCCCAGGAGTACCAATGGGTCGCGTAGAGCTGGTATGTCCGGCCGGCAGTCTCCCTGCCCTCAAGGCGGCAGTGGACAACGGCGCAGACGCTGTCTACATGGGTTTTCGCGATGCCACCAACGCGCGAAATTTCCCTGGCCTCAACTTCGACGACACAACCGCGCGTCAGGGCATCGATTACGCACGCAAAAAGGGGGCGAAAGTACTCCTTGCGCTCAACACCTTCCCGCAACCCAACCGCGTCGACACCTGGACCACGGCAGTGGATCGCGCCGCGCACCTGGGCGTGGATGCGTTGATCCTTGCCGATACAGGCCTGATGCATTACGCCAGCCAGAACCACCCCGACCTGCGGCTGCATCTTTCCGTCCAGGGTTCCAACACCAATTACGAAGCGCTGGAGCTCTATCGGGAGCAATTCGGCGTACAACGGGCGGTGCTGCCGCGCGTGCTGTCACTGTCGCAGGTGCGGCGTGTGATCGAAAACACCAAGCTCGAGATCGAGACTTTCGCCTTCGGCAGCCTGTGCGTGATGGTGGAGGGACGTTGTTATCTCTCGTCCTATGTCACGGGCGAATCGCCCAATACCTACGGCGCCTGTTCGCCCGCTCACGCAGTCGCCTGGGAAGAGAAAGGCGCCGCGCGCAACGTGCGTCTCAATTCGGTACTCATTGACAGCTATGGCCCGGGCGAAAACGCCGGTTACCCTGTGGTGTGCAAGGGCCGTTACCGGATCGGCGCTCAGGTCGACTACGCCATCGAGGAGCCCACCAGCCTTTCGGTTCTCGACGTGCTGCCACAACTTGTGGGCATGGGCGTGAAGGCACTGAAGGTGGAAGGCCGCCAGCGTAGTCCGGCTTACGTGGCACAGGTGACGCGCGTGTTGCGTGCCGCCCTGGACGCCTGCGAAGCCGACCCCGAAAACTTCACCCCGCATCCCGAATGGGTGGCGGCGCTGGACAAGGTGGCGGAAGGCGCCACCCATACGCTCGGCGCGCTGGACCGGGCATGGCAATGAGCGGGATGATGTCATGAAAATCGCCCTTGGCCCCATCCTGTATTACTGGCCCCGTGAGCAGGTGCAGGCATTCTATGAAGACGTCGCTCGCTGGCCCGTAGACATCGTCTACCTTGGCGAAGTGGTGTGCAGTAAACGCCGCGCCTTGCGCCTGGAAGACTGGCTGGCGATCGCCGCCAGGCTGCAGGACGCCGGCAAAGAGGTGGTGCTGTCCACACCCGCATTGGTCGAAGCGGAATCGGAGTTGCTCGCCATCCGGCGTATCGCGGAAAGCGGGCTACCGGTGGAGGCCAATGAAATGGGTGCGGTGCGCCGCTGTGCCGGCAAACCCTTCGTCGCGGGTCCCCACCTGAATGTTTACAACCATATGTCCCTGGCGTGGTTGCACGGGCTCGGCGCACGGCGTTGGGTGATGCCGGTGGAATTGTCGCGGGACACCTTGCGCGATTTCCAGGCGCGACTGCCGACAGACATGGAAACCGAGGTGTTTGCCTTCGGGCGCCTCCCGCTCGCGTTTTCGGCACGCTGTTTTACGGCGCGGGCGTTCGAACTGCCGAAAGATCAATGTGAATTGCGCTGCGGCGAGTTCGCCGATGGCCTCGCGGTCGACACCCAGGACAAGGACCCGTTCCTGGTCTTCAACGGCATCCAGACCCAATCCGCCAATACCGTCAATCTCATCGGCGAACTGCCGACCATGGCGGCAGCAGGCGTGCACGTGGTGCGTCTCTCGCCGCAAAGTGAACACATGGAAGCCATCGTGGCCGCGTTCCGCGCCGTACTGGACGGCACCGAATCGCCCGAGGCGGCGGCGGCGCGTACGGTCCCACTCTGTGCGGGCGCGCCGTGCAATGGTTACTGGATGGGCGGTGCCGGCATGGATTGGCGCGCGCAGCCGAACTGAATGTCTTCATGCGCAGCCATACAAGCCGCGCACCTTCTGAACAGGTAACGACCATGCTCTTCCCAATGTCCCTGGCCAAACTCCCTGCCACGCTGCTGCCGACCCTGGTCAAAGGATTTCGCGCCCTTCCCGACAGCGTGCATAGCCAGGCCCTGTCGGTGATCATCAATCATTTTCTGAAAGGCCAATGGGTACGTGATCAACTGCCGGAACTCGACGGCAAACGCATCGCCTTGCATATCCGGGATGCAAAAACGGAACTTCGCTTCGAGGTGGCAGGCAACCGTCTGGGTCGCGCACACGCGAACGCGGCGCCCGACGTGGTCATCGAAGGCGATTTGTACGACTTCTGGCTGTTGGCAAGCCGCAGCGAAGATCCGGATACCCTGTTCTTTCACCGGCGCCTCGCCCTGAAGGGCGACGTCGCTACCGGGTTACAGGTGAAAAACATGCTCGACGCCATGGAATACGATCTGGACGCCCATTTGCGCGCGGTGCTGGGTGAACGTGCCGGTGGGCTGGCGGCGGGCATGAGCGCCTGGGTGCGTCGGACGGCCGGCGCACGGTAGGGCCTACGCGATCAGGGCGTTTTAACGGTCTTCCGGATCGCCGGGTCCGGCAGCGTGCGTGTGGCGATCCCGAGACCGATCAGACGACCAGCGGCAACAAGGCTCTCCCCCAACTGAAGGTCGAACGCGTCAGCAGACGATGGCAGCAGACCGAGGAAGCCGACGCAACGCCCCCGCGCGGTCAGTGGTACCGCGACCCGTCCATGCATGGCGCCCGGCGTTGGGTTTGACACCGGCGCGGTGCCCGCCTCGCCGGGCAGGCACAGCAGGCCTGCGTTTTCCAGCGCTGCCAAAGGCAATAAATCGCTTTCCCACCGCCCATTCACAAACACATCAGCTGCACCGCGCGAGACGGCGAGACGCATGTGATCCTGCTCGCGCAGGAAAATACCCATGGCGACAGGCGGTGCCGGCTCCGCCAGCCTGGCGATCGCATCGAGGGCGCGCGCCAGGAAATGCGCAAGGTCGCCATCCTCCGCCAGGATTTCACTGATGGTGCAAAGCATGGCGGTCCGCGCATCACAGAAATCCAGGCGTTGCTTCGTTTCCCGAAGGTCTTCGATGGCCTGCTCCCACAGTTGACGCATCCGTGTCGCCTGCTGCATCCCTTGCCGCAGCAGTTTTATCTCCTGCTCCAGCGCCTGGACGCGCGCACGCAATGGGTCGTGAATCGCTGCGTTCATGTTTGGAGACCCGCATAGATGATGTCGAGGCCGCAGCGCAGGTTGCGCAGGTAGTCGAGGGCGCTGGGTACCATTTCACGCCCCATGATGCCCCCGTGCTGCGGGAGTATGGCGGTAATCGGCAGGTGCTCGATCCGTTTCACAAAGCCGCGGGCCGCGAGATTGCTGGCCATGTACTCCGTGTGGAACAAATCCATCTGCGGCACATGGTCATCGAATGAGCGCACCTTCAGCCGCCAGTCAAAATCCAAGGCACCCCAGATGTCGCCGGAAAACAGAAAGCCCGACGCAGGATCGAAGGTGACGAACGCCCCCGGCGAATGAAGGAAAGGCGCCGGGATGAAAACGAGTTCCGCGCCCGAGGGCAACGTAAACGCCGGGTTTGCCTCGACGTCGTGCCAGTCATAGCCCTGACGGCCATAGTGGGCAATCAACACCTGCGTACGCGGCGAGGTGAAAACCTTCAGGTTCCCGTTGATGTCCAGCCACTCGGGGAGCGATGCCGAAACGTCGGGATCCTGATGGCAGAGGATCACGCCCGTGACGGCGCCGAGCGGCAGAACTTTTTCCACGGCGGATCGGATGGCATCGAAGATGCTGCGCCCACCAGGGTCCACCAGCACGCCGGTGTCGCCATCCTTGATCAAGTAGACATTGCAACGAAAGGCCGACTGCTCTTGGGCT
>JAWLCT010000022.1:0-3421 GCA_041687015.1 Gammaproteobacteria bacterium | reverse complement strand
GCATCGAAGATGCTGCGCCCACCAGGGTCCACCAGCACGCCGGTGTCGCCATCCTTGATCAAGTAGACATTGCAACGAAAGGCCGACTGCTCTTGGGCTCCGAGCCAGTAGATGGCGTGCGCATCATGTTCGAAAAGCAACACGGGCGCCGCCAAGGGTTCTGCGCCGAATTCCATCAGTAACAAGAGGGTGTCGTGAATCGGCGTTCAGTTTGCAGCCAATGTCTCGCTCTGCGCGTGGCCTGGCGCACGAACGCGGCATGCGCCAGGTCACACTCCGGGCAATGCCAAGGATTCCGTGAAACGGCACGGGAGGGTCCGGGATGGCGCTTCGTGCGTCGTCATACTCGCGGGTCACTGGCGTGCACCATTATCGGTGCGACGACATCCAAGCGGAGTTCATGGGTGAAGCCGATGTTTCTCAGGAAGTGCTCATCGTGGCTGACGACGACCAGGGTCCCGTGGTAGTCGCACAGCGCCGCTTCCAGCGCCATGATGGATTCGAGATCCTGGTGGTTGGTCGGTTCATCGAGCAGCAGCAGCTCGGGCGGTTCAGGGCCCAGCAGCACGCCGGCCAAGGCCACCTTGAGCCGTTCGCCGCCGCTGAGCACTGCGACCGGTCGAAGCACGTGGTCACCCCGCATGCCGAGCCGCGCAAGGCGGATGCGGTACTCCGCCTCGCTCAACCCCGGCGCCAGACGCCGGAGGTTTTCCAGCGCGCTTTGCGTTGCGTGGAGCAGGCTTTGGTGCTGGTCCAGCAGCTTCACCGAACCACGCACGTCGATCTGCCCGCGCGTTGGCTGAAGCTCGCCTGTCAGCAACTTCAACAGCACACTCTTGCCGCAGCCGTTGGCACCGCTAACCACCAGGCGCTGACCAGCGGACACTTCGAAGTTGAGATTGTCATACAGCGTCCGCCCGTCGAACCCCACTGACACACCATCGGCGGAGAGCACCATTTTTCCCCGCACCGTATTAGCCGACGGAACAGTGATCACAACCGGTGTTACCGACTCGAGCGCCTTGCGGGCGTCGTGCTCCCGCTGCGCAGATTCCGCCACCCGTGCCGCATGCTGTCGGCGCAAACGCGCGGCGGTCGCTTCACTGCCCTGCTCCGCAAAATCCAGCAACAGCTTGGCCTGGTTTGCATCGCGGCGCTGCTTGCGGCCCTGGCTCTGGCGGCGTTGCTGTTTCTCCAGGGCCGCCTGGCGGCGCCGACCTTGCTCACGGCGCTCGGCGCGTGCGACCTCGTAGCGATGTGAAGCGGCGGCGTGCTCCTGTGACTTCAGTTCCTTGTACATGGACCACGGGCCGGGATAACTGCCCAGGCCCAGGGATGAAAGCTCCAGGATGCGCTCGACATGATCCAGCACTTGACGATCATGGGTGATGATCAGCGCGCCGCCCGGCCATTGTTCAAGAAAGCCCAGCAACTGTTTTCGTCCCATGGCATCCAGGTGGTTGGAGGGCTCGTCGAGGATCAGCAACTCCGGGGCCTGCAACAACAGCCCAATCAATCCGAGTCGCGTCAATTCACCACCGCTGCACCGCGCAGCCGCCGCATCCAGGGGAAGGTGTTCGAGTCCGAACTGGGTGCGCCACGCCGCCAGCCGCGCCTCCAGGTCCCAGTGACCATCGGCGGCGTCGAGGTCCGCCTGATCGCACCGGCCGGTGCGGACGCGTTCCAGGGCGAGCAGTTCCCGTGCAACACCCAGCACATCGCGGACACGTGCGCCGGGCGCGGGCAGGACCTCCTGGGGCAACCAGCCGGTGCGCGCGTGGCGCTGCACCACGCCTGCATCAGGCGCCTGCTCACCGGCAAGCATCCGTCCCAGGGTCGATTTGCCCGAGCCGTTGCGACCGACGAGCGCAACCACGCGGCGCTCCAGCACCAAATCCAGTTCGGAGAAGAGGGAAATGCCGTCGGGCGTGACGGCGGAGAGGCCATGCGCCTCCAACAGTATCGTTGCCATGAAAACCGGTCCTCAGCGTGGGAAGAAAAAAAAACGCGGAGAAGACTCAGTTGTTCATGGGCAGGATGCTCCTGGAAAAGGCGAACGATTGGCGAAGAGGTTAGCGGCAACGCGGGACTTGAGCAATACGTGACTGGCTTCCCGATCGGCCACCTTTCGAGACCGTGAGTCTTTGCCAGAGTTCAGTGTCCAAGGGTTCGGTAGGGCCACAACGGCGCTGGCGGCTGCTTTCCTGAGTATTTCCGTATACTATTCCGGCAGACCGCTTCGCCTGCTTGTGATGTGAGCCTGCAGCGCGTTATCTGCGGGTCGCCCCGGACAACCGAATCGCCAAGATGAACTGGAATTTCGAACACAGCTATGCACAGCTGCCCGAACCGTTTTTCGCCCGGGTGCACCCTGAGCCCGTGGCGGCGCCGGTCACGGTGTTGCTCAACCGCCGCCTCGCCGAGGCGCTGGGGCTGGATGCCGAAGCATTGATGCAGCCCGAGGCCGCCCGGTGCTTGTCGGGCACGGTTTGTCTCCCTTCGAGCGAGCCCATTGCCCAGGCGTACGCCGGGCATCAGTTCGGCAACTTCACCCTGCTTGGGGATGGGCGCGCGCATTTGCTGGGCGAGCACCTCACCCCGGACGGCACGCGCGTCGACATTCAGCTCAAGGGCTCGGGCGCTACACCTTACTCGCGCCGCGGCGATGGGCGCGCCGCCCTCGGGCCGATGCTGCGGGAATATTTGATCAGCGAAGCCATGCACGGGCTCGGCATACCGACCACCCGCAGCCTGGCGGTGGTCGCCACCGGAGAGCCCGTGTTCCGCGAGACCGCGCTTCCCGGTGCCGTGTTGACCCGCACCGCAAGCAGCCACATCCGCGTGGGTAGCTTTCAGTTCGCCGCAGCGCTCGATGCCGGCCTCGATGCCCCGGGGCATTCCGCGCCGCGAACGGACGACGGCACCCACACCCGGGCACTGGCCGATTACACCTTGCAACGCCATTACCCGGATTTGATCGACAAGCCGAACCGTTACGCCGCACTGTTGCAGGCGGTGATGGCGCGTCAGGCCGCGCTGGTGGCCGACTGGATGCGGGTGGGCTTTGTGCACGGTGTCATGAACACCGACAACATGACGATGTCGGGCGAGACCATCGACTACGGCCCCTGCGCCTTCGTCGACCACTACGACCCCGCGACGGTGTTCAGTTCCATTGACGCCAGGGGCCGCTACGCCTTCGGCAACCAGGGCGCGATCGCCCAGTGGAACCTGGCGCGGCTGGCGGAAACCCTGCTGCCGCTCATGGATGCGGACCCGAATACGTCCCTGGCCATGGCCGAGGAGATGATCGGCGGCTTCGAAGCGCTGTTCGACGCACGCTATCAGGCCGCGATGCGCGCCAAGCTCGGGTTGGCCAACGAAGAGCCGGACGACCCGGCGCTGATCGCATCACTGCTGG
>JAWLCT010000021.1:0-52304 GCA_041687015.1 Gammaproteobacteria bacterium | reverse complement strand
GAAGCCGGCGTATTCCTCGGGGCTGATGCCGACGCGCGCGGCCATGATGCGGAGTGCATCCTGGTGCGTGCCGGGATCGCGGATGTAATCCACCACGCGGTACCAGACCTTCACCACCTTCTGCCAGTCGCCGCGACGGGTGGCGAGGCTCTGGGGCGATACCGCCAGCACGTCATAAATGAGGCCGGGCTCGTCGGCACTGGTGTATACGGGCTTGGCGCCGGGTACCATTTTCAGCGCCATGCCGGAGTTCGGCTGCCAGGCCGCGATGGCATCCACTTGACCCGAGGCCAGCACCTGCGGCGTTTCATTGGTAGGAACATTCACCAGTTGCAGATCCGCTTCGCTCATGCCGGCTTTCTGCAAACCATTGAGCAACAGCAGGTGGGTGACGAATCCGATCTCCACACCCACCTTTTTGCCCTTCAACGCCTGCAGCGAATCGATGCCCTTGCGGCCCACGACCATGTCGTTGCCGTTGCTGTAGTCGTTGACGAGGATCATCACACTGCGGGCGCCGGTGGCACCGGTAACCAGTGCATCGCCGTTGGTCATGGTCACGGCATCGAGCTGGCCGGCGGCGAAGGCGTCCATGGAGGCCACGTAGTCGAACCACTCGAACTGCACCTCCACGCCGGCATCCTTGAACCACTGTTTCTCGATGGCCACCTGCCAGGCCACCCAACCGGGCCAATCGCTGTAGCCGATCTTCAACGGCTCGGCCGCGGCCAGTGCCGACATCCCCAACATCAGTGCGCCGAGGAGTGCACCGAAGCCTTTCTTGATGCTGTTATTCATGACGAGCCCTCTTGCGTATTACCAAAATGGTTTTTGGTATTACGCAGAGTGCAACGCATGTGCCACAGCAAGGCGGCTGGCAAAAAAGCCCGGATTACAGGGCGTTGGCAAGGCGTATCAGGACGGGATCAGCAGCGGCATGCGCACCACTGGAGTGCGGTGCGACAGCGGCAGAGGCGAAAACGGGGCACGGCGTCAGCGTGTGCGCCGCGCCTCCAGCAGGGCGGCGGAGAATATGAGCACGCCGCCGGCAAGCTCGTTGGCCTCGAGGGTTTCACCGCCGATGAGCGTGGCAGAGACCACGGCGGCGAGCAATTCGATAATCAGGATCACCGAGGCGCGACCTGCCTCCATATGCGTCACGGCCCACGCGGTACCGAGCGTGGCAAGCAGCAGCCAGCCCAGGCCGAAGCCTGCCAGCAGGCTCCAGTCCAGCGCATTGGCAGACGGCAATGACGCCTGATCGAGCAGCATCAAGGCGCCCGCCATGATCGCGCAGCCGATGAAGGTCACTCCGGTCTTGGTCGGGACGGGCACCCGTTGGGCGGCGCGGCAGGTCACGTTGTTGAGCGCGAAGGCCATGCCCGCCGTGAGGGCCAGCAGGTCGACGGCACCGGGCGGAGTGGCAAGCGTTTGCCAGGCGCCCAACACAAGAAAGGCACCGCCGAGCGCCAGCACCACGCCGAGGGTGCGCTGCCAGTCCAGGCGCTCGCCTAGGAAGACCCGTCCGCCGAGCACACCCCAAACGGGGGCGAGATAGAACAGCATCATGGCCCGCACCACCTCGCCGTAGATCATCGCCTCGGCGAAGGCGAGATTGGCGTAGCCGCCGAGGAAAACCATCAGCAGTGCGAGATGGCGCTCACCACGGTAGGCGCGGCGCTCACGCCATAGCCAGGGCAGCGTGACGAGTGCCACCGCGCCGTAACCCACCAGGATCAGGGCGAGGCCGTCGATGCCCTGGCCATGAAAAAACTTGAGCGGCCACCAGGTAAGACCCCACATGATGGCGCTGGTGACCAGCACGGCCACCGGAAGGCGTTGTGTCACGGTGATGGACCCGAGGAGCGAGGCGGGCATTCTGCCACGGGTGAGGCGCAACGGCGCGGGGGGCTCGCGCCGGTGGAAAAAGAAAAGGCGCCTTGCGGCGCCTTTCCCGGTCAGCGCGGTGGCGCTTACTTGGACTTGGCGATCATGAACTCGATGGCGCTCTTGATCTCCTCGTCGGAGCAATTGCCGCAGGTGCCGCGCGCCGGCATGGCGTTGAAGCCATTCAGTGCGTGGGTCATGAGGGTGTCCATGCCCTGCTTGATGCGCGGGCTCCAGGCGGCCTTGTCGCCCAGCTTGGGGGCGCCGGCGGCGCCGGTGGCATGGCAGGCCTGGCAGGAGGCGTTGTAGACCTGTTCACCGGTGCGGGTGGCACTCGCCTTGGCAGGTGCCGCGGCGGCAGCAGGGGCGTCTGCAACGATGGGCGCGCCGGTGTTCAGATTACCGACGGGCTGAATGCGTGCGAGGACCGCATCGTCACCCATGTCGGCGATCATGCCGCCGGAAATCAGGCCGCTCACGCCTTTCATCACCAGCACGATGATGATCGCTGTGATCAACAGCATGACAAAGCTCAGACCGATACCCTTGTTCTCCACGACTTCACCTCGAAATGTAATCATCAGGCGGGGAACCGCCGCAAAAACCCCTGGCAGGGGCACCTGAAAGTAGCCGGCTACTATAGCAGCCCGTCCCTGTTCGGAAAACCGGCCCAGCCAGATCGGCATGGACGCGACCGTTATCTCCGGTTATGCTTACCGGCTCTTGCGCCTCCCGGCCTGATACTTCACCGCCAGCCGGCGCAGGCGTACCATGCCATTACGCGCCCGTAGCTCAGCTGGATAGAGCACCATCCTCCGACGGTGGGGGCCGGGGGTTCGAATCCCTCCGGGCGCGCCATTCCCTTGCGCTTCATTCTGTGCACTCAGCCCGGGTCTTCATCGGTCCTGCAGCAATTCCGGCCGGCGCGCTTTGCCGCGTACAGTGCCCGATCGGCACGGTTGAACACATCCTCCACCGTGTCGCCGTCGCGGAACTGGGCCATGCCACAGGAAACGGTCACTTTCACGCGCTCGCTGCGGTGGCGAAATTCAGCACTCGCGACCGCCAGGCGGATTTTTTCCAGACACGTCCATGCATTGGCCAGGCTGGTCTCGGGGAGCAGGATGATGAACTCCTCGCCGCCGTAGCGACAGACGAAGTCCGCGGCACGGGTTTGTCCCTTTAGCAAAGTGGCAATGACCCGAAGCACCTTGTCGCCCGCCTGGTGGCCGTAACTGTCGTTGACCCGCTTGAAATGGTCCACGTCCCACACGCTCAGTACGAGCGGGGCGCCGTAGCGGCGCCAGCGCTGGAATTCATGCTCCATGCGCTCGTCATAGGCAAGCCGGTTGGCGAGGCCGGTAAGGGGGTCCAGCAACGCCTGGCGGTGTTCCGCACGCACGCGCTCGCGCAGGCCCTCCGCCTCGACTTCGAGCGCCGAAAGCCGCTCGGCAAGCACCGCCATCTCCCGTTCCACCTCCGCCGCACGCGCCTCTTCAATGCGTCGAAAGGCCTCCATCTGGCCACGAATGGCCTGTACCCGGACGCTAAGGGTCGCCTTGAGTTTCTCGAGGGCATCGGCAGAGATCATCGCGGACTCGATGCCCTGCATGTGCGCGTCCATGGCGGAGCCAAGGCGCCGGCCTTCGTCGAAGGAATCGATCTGGGTCTTTGCCGCCGCGTGCAGGTTATCGTCGAGCGTCTGCAACCCCTCGGTGAGCTGGCTGAGGAAATCCTCCAGCGCGCGCTTCTCGCGCAGCACGCCGGTGCGCATGTCGGCAATCAGTTCCGCCATCCCGCGCAACACCGGTTCCAGCCGCTCGGCCGTGAGTGGCTCCAGGAGCTCGGATCTGAGCGCGTCGGCACGGGGGGCGAATTCGCTCGGGATAGCGATCAGTTCGAGTAAGCGCAGCAAGGCGGCGTTGACGGCCGGCCCGGCATTGGCAAGACGCTCGCCAAGCAGTTTCACCAGCTGTTCGGCAGCCCGACGCAGACCTTGCTCGCCGTCCTTGAGCGTTGCACGGACCAGACCGGCCTCATCACTGCCGGCTTCCGCCAGCAGGGGTTCGGAAAGTGCGCTGAGGAGTTCCCGGGCAAGTGCGGTAGCCGGACTGTTACCCGCCGCGGTCGTCGCCGCCAGTTCGCGGGTGATCTCTTCAAAGAGCGGGGTCAGACCCTCGAACCCGGTTCCGCTGCGCAGCTCGGCACGCAGCGCATCGAGCCGTGGATCGCTGACTGAGGAAACGGCGCACAGGCGCAGTAACGCCTGGCGCAACACCGTCTCGATTTGGCGCCACGCCTGCTCCTGCTGCTCCAGGGCGTCGAGGCTCTGGTAATACTTCTCACGCCAGGGTTCAGCGTCCTGGGCGAGGTTGTCGCGGGGAGTGGAAGCCATGGTAATGACTCACCCAGCCAGGCGCACGTTGGCGGGCACCGCGACTTCCATGGCGATGGGCAGGTGATCCGAAATCGCATGGTTCAACACCTGGCACTGGGACACCTCCAGGCTCGGCGACACCAGGATGTGGTCGATGTTGCGGGCCGGGCGCCAGCTCGGGTACGTGCACAACCCCTCCACGGGTTCACGCAGGCAGGTACGGCGGAACAACAGCTGCATTTCGAGACTGCCGGGCTCGCAGTTCATGTCGCCCATGAGGACCACGTGGTCGTAGTCGGCGATGACGTCTGCGACGTAGTCCAGCTGTTGCAGCCGCGTGCGCTGGCCCAGGGCCAGGTGGATGAGCACGACGACGAGCGGTGCATGATGATCGCCATAGCGCGCCACCAGGGCGCCACGCCCCGGGATGAAACCCGGCAGTTTATGTTCGGTGATCTTCGTCGGGCGCAGGCGGGACAGCAGACCGTTGGCATGCCGTGCGATCCCCGCGAAATCGCGATTCACCTGATGGTGCCAGAAGGCGAAATCCGATTGCGTGGCCAGGTATTCGGTGAGATTGATGTTGCCGGTGCGATGGCTGCCCGCGTCCACTTCCTGTAAGGCGACGATGTCGTAGCCCGAGAGCAGCTCTGCGATGCGGTCGAGATTGCGAAAGCGCTGGTCGTGAGGCAGCAGGTGCTTCCAGCTTTTGGTCACGTAATGGTGGGGCCGTACGCTGCTGATACCCACCTGCACGTTGTAACTCAGCAGACGCAGGCGCTGGCCCGGCGCGGGTTCGGCAAGCAGCGTGTCGTGCAACGGCAGAATCATCGACTCGCGTTCCTCAAATCGGGCAAACCATGTCGCCCATCTTGGCGGTAAGTTTCAGGTTTTCGCCGTAATCGACCGGGCAGTCGATGACACAGACAGTGTTGGCCGCGAGCGCTTCTTTCAGGGTGGGTAGCAGCTCATCCACGCTCTCGACGCGATAGCCGCGTGCGCCGAACGACTCGGCCAGCTTCACGAAGTCCGGATTGGTAAAGTCCACGAAGGCGGGACGGCCGAAGTAATTCATCTGCTTCCATTTGATGAGACCGTAGCCGTTGTCGTTCCATATCAGCACCACGAGCGCCGTGCCGAGACGCATGGCGGTCTCGAGTTCCTGCACGTTCATGAGGAACCCCGCATCACCGGTGACCGCCACCACCTTGCGCTCGGGATAGGCAAGCTTGGCGGCAATGGCGCCGGGCACGGCGATGCCCATGCTGGCAAAACCGTTGGATATGATGCAGGTGTTCGGATATTCGCAACGGAACATGCGCGCCATCCACAGCTTGTGGGCACCCACGTCACAGATGACGACATCCTCCATGTCGAGGGCGGTGCGCAGATCCCAGATGATCTTCTGTGGCTTCACGGGGAATTCCCGGTCGTCGCGACAGGCGTCCATTTCCTCGATCAGTGCCTCGCGAAGGGCTCGCATGTGCAGACCCTGGTGGGGCGTCGCCAGCTCACCGATACGCAACAGGGAATGTTTGATGTCGCCCACCACACCGACCGCCACCGGGTAATACGCGTCCACCTCGGCGGGGATGGAATCGATATGAATGATGGTGCGGTCCCGGGTGGGGTGCCACAGGTAGGGGTGATATTCCACCAGGTCGTAGCCGACGCAGATGATCACGTCGGCCTTGCTGAACCCGCAGTTGATGTAGTCCTTGGACTGCAGGCCGGCAGAACCAAGGGCGTGGGGATTGCCCGCGAAAGGCACGACCCCTTTGGCCATGAAGGTGTTTGCCACCGGTATGTTCAGACGCGCCGCGAAATCCGTGAGCTGCTGCCAGGCCTTCGCGCGCAGCACACCGTTGCCGGCCAGAATGATCGGGTCACGTGCGTTGGAGATGATTTCGGCAGCGGCCTTCACGCGATCCGTCAGAGGCTCGGGCTGATGCGGGTTCTTCACCGGCAGCGGCACATCATCCACATCCATCTCGGCGACGTTCTCGGGGAATTCGATGAACGAGGCGCCGGTCTTCTCCGTTTGGGCCAGTTTGAAGGCCTTGCGCACCACTTCCGGAATCACCTCCGGGGCGAGCAGGCGCGAGGAGTACTTGGTGATGGGCTGGAAGATCAGCTCCAGGTCCAGCACCTGGTGGGATTCCTTGTGTAAGCGGTTGGTGGATGCCTGACCGGCGATGGCGACCACCGGTGCGTGATCCATGTTCGCATCGGCCACTCCGGTGATGAGATTGGTGGCGCCGGGACCCAGGGTGGCCAGGCAGACGCCGGCGCGACCCGTGAGGCGTCCATAGACGTCGGCCATGAAGGCTGCGCCCTGCTCGTGGCGCACGGTGACGAACGTGATGGTGGAGTCGAGCAGGGCATCCATGAGGTCGAGATTTTCCTCGCCCGGGATGCCGAAAACGTATTCGGTACCCTCGTTCTCCAGGCAGCGGACGAAGAGTTCGGCGGCTTTCATCGGTGCGGCATCAGCGGGCGGCGCGCGCCTCGCGCTGGGCCAGGTATTCCGCTATGCGCAGCATGTTTTCATAACTCCCGGCCATGCCGCCCTCCACCCGGTACTTGCCGGCGACGACGATGCTCGGCACCCCGGAGATGCCATAGGCCTTGCTGAGCGCCATAGCGCGGTTGACCTTGGTTTCGACGGCGAAGGAATTGAAGGCGTCGCGGAACTCGGCGGCGGGCACGCCGCGATCGGCGAAGAACTGGGCCAGCTGGTCTTCCGTGGCGAGCGGTTGGCGCTTCTCGTGAATGGCCGAGAAAAGATCGCCGTGCACGCGGTCGAGCACGCCCAGGGCCTCGGCGGCGTAGAAGGCCTTGGCGTGGGTGTGCCACATGTTGGTGCGAAACACGGCGGGCATACGCTCGAATTCGACCTGGGGAGGCTTTTTCTTGAGCCATGCCGCGACGTGCGGTTCCAGTTCATAGCAGTGGGGGCAGCCATACCAGAACAACTCGGTGACCTGCGCCTTGCCGGGGGCGCTGTCTACCGGCTGGGCAGGCACGATGCGGGCGTAATGGACACCCTCCTGGTAGGGTTCGGCGGCACCGGCGGCGAGGGGGAGGAAGGCGGCAAGAAACAAAAACAAGCGCTTGAAATTCATGGGTTCTCCTTGGGGTTCGGCGCGGTCCGGCACCGAAAATACACTATACCCGATGGCCGCGGGGCCTTGTCATCACATCTGCGCTTTCGCCGTTAAAACGCGATGCTCTATGCTATGCGCCAGTTTTCCCGGAGGGTGTTCCATGGCAATCCTGACCGACGCCGTACAAAAACGAGTCGAGCTGAGCGAGTTCCTCAACCAGCAGAACCTCTGCGAGTCTCTCACACTGCGCGAGGTCAACCTGTTGCTCGACTTCACGGAATTGGTTGAGTTCAAGAAAGGGCAGATCATCGCGGATATCGGCGAGGTCGGGGAGGCGCTCTATTTCGTGGTGAAGGGCGAGGCGGCCCTGGTCTACGACAACCAGGGTCAGGCGGTGGAACTCGCGCGGGTGCGCGAAGGCGAATTGATGGGCGAGATGTCCTTCTTCGACCGCGAGCCCCGCTCCATCCGGCTGGTAGCCATGCGCCCCGAAACCCGCATGCTGCGGATGTCGCGCATCATGTATCAACGGCTTCGGGTCGAACATCCGTACATCGCCGTCAACATGCTTGAACACGCCATCATCAGCCTTGATCGCCTGTTCCGCCGCGTGAGTCAGGACGTAGCCACGTACTCGCATTACGTGTACGGCGGCAAGAAGTGACCAGGTGATGGGTGGCGCGTGAAACGTTGGGAGGCCAGGGCCTCTCTATCGCATCACGCGTCACCTGTTTCGGTCCAACGGCCTCAAAGCGTTCCGTACGAATGCAGGCCTGACAGGAACATGTTCACGCCAAGGAAGGCGAACGAGGTGACGAACAGGCCGATGATGGCCCACCAGGCCATCGGGCGTCCGCGCCAACCCTTGGTCAGGCGCATGTGCAGCCAGGCCGCGTAGTTCAGCCAGACGATGAGGGCCCAGGTCTCCTTCGGGTCCCAGCTCCAATAGCCACCCCAAGCCTCGGCCGCCCACATGGCACCGAGCACGGTCGCCACGGTGAAGAAGGCGAAGCCAAGGGCGATGGCCTTGTACATCACGTCATCCAGCTGACCCAGCGTGGGCAGGCGGGCCGCCCACGCGCTGCCGGGCTTCAGCCGGTCGACGATCAGATAGGCAATGCCGAGCATGGCGGCCAGGGCGAAGCCGCCGTAACCCACGAAGTTGGTGGGCACGTGGATCTTCATCCAATAGCTCTGCAGTGCCGGTACCAAGGGCTGGATCTCGTGCGCTTGACGCTCGAAGGTGTACCACAGCAGGAAGGCCACCGAGGCGCTGATCACCGTGAGGGCGAACGCGCCCATGGCACGGCTGCGATAACGGCCCTCGTAATACAGGTACATCAGGCCGGTGATCACCGCGAAGAGGATAAACACCTCGTACAGGTTACTTACCGGGATATGGCCCACGTCGGGGCTGATGAGATAGGACTCGCGCCAGCGCACCATCATGCCGATGAAGCCCATGGCCGAGGCGCACCAGGTGAGGGCCGTGGCAACGCGGCCAGTGAATTCCGAACGCATGAACAGCGACAGCCAGTAGGCGGCAGTGGCCATCACGAACAACGCGCTCATCCACATGATCGCGGATTGGCTGGACAGCAGATACTTCAGGAAGAAATTGCTGTCGCCGCGGGCCAGGTCTGCACCGTAAAGGCCGATGGACGCCAGACTCAGCAGCGTGACCACGACGGTGTACGGACGCATGGCCTTCCACATCCAGCCCAGCGCCAGCACCACCGGCACGGTGCCGACCAGGATGATGACCTCGAAGCTGTCCATCAATGCGCCATAACGCGCATACGTATACAACGCACCCGCGATGACCAGGGCGCCCCATGCCCAGTCCACCCCACTGAGCCGTTTCCACCAGGCCGCTTTCGCGAGCTTTTCCTGCACGATTTCCGTCGTCGCCGACATGTTCACTTTGCCTCTTGCTGGGTCATGTTCCCGGCTGCACCGGTGGCCTTCGAAAGCACCCGTTGCAGTCCCTCGAACTCGGATGCGAACTCTGCACGATCACGGTTGCCGGTGCCGGCAAAAAGCACGCGCGCGCCCTGCCCGACGGCGGCCACCGAAAGCCATACGCGGCGATGGTGCAGGTAGAACATGAAGAAAACACCTGCCATCAGCATAACGCAACCGAGGTAAACGATATCCTTGCCCGGTGCGCGGGTTATCTGCAGCCCGGATGCCTCCACGTGCTGGAAGTCGGTCATTTGCACCAGCAGTGGCGAACCATAACTGCCCAGGGCAGCGAACGCTTCCAGGGCATCCTCGAAGAACTTCGCGTCCGCCTCGCCGACACCCTGCTCGCCCAGGACGCCTTCCTCGCGCAGCTGATCCACGTAGAGGGAGCCGATCACCGACTGGAGCACCATGATGTAGGATTCGACCGCCTGCTGGCGCTCCGCTTCGGGCACGGCCTGCTCCACCTGATCCATCACCGCGCCCATACCGCCACGGCCGAACAGCCCGACCAGGTGAACGATGGAGTCGATCAGATTTGCACGGGCTGCCCCGTCGCTGCCTGCGGGCATGAGCCCGTCCGCCTGGGCCGCCACAGTACGGCGCACGCGCGCCTCATCAAGCACGCTGGCCCGCAGGGCAAGGAAGCGGTCGAGGCTGGCCTGGCTGTCGAGCGGAATGTAGAGATAGCGATAGGGCTCGCCGGGGGTGGCGCGCATCCCGCTCATGAAATACAGCCGCCCGTCGAGGGATACCGGTGCCATGTAGTTGAGGTATTCGATGGCCTCACCGGCTTCGTTGCGCAGCTTGAACACCACGCTGGGCCCGTAGTTGGTGAACTTCTCGCGCCCGTCCTCGGTGTCGGCCGGGAAAACGTTATAGGCCTTGAAGTCGATGAGTTCCATGGTCAGTGGCCCGCGCGGCGTAACCACCTTGAGGTTCTGGTACACCGCGCCCTCCAGTTCCAAGGGTGCGATGTCGGGCGCATCGAGGGCATGGGCACGCAGCTTGAGCCGCGAGCCACCATCGGAAAAGCTCGCCTGATAGATGGCATAGCCCTTGTGGATGAGCGGATGGTTCACAGCGATGGTGCGCTTGAGCGGCTCATCCAACTCGGGGTCGTGGATCACCAAGTCGCTCTCGAAGGACTTGGGCTGACCCGAGGGATAGTGATCGATGCGGAAGTCGATGAGCTCAACCCGGAACGGCAGCTTTTGCAGTAAAAAGCCGTCGCGGACGTTCAGGAACACGAAATCCGCCTGACCACCCTCCGGGATGCGCACGCTGCCGCGGAAGGCTGCGCTGTCGGCAGGAAGCGTGCTTTCCGGCGGTACCTGGGAGGCCGGGATATCACGGGTTTCGACCTGCAGGCGGCCCAGGCGCTCTGCCACCTTGAGCGGCAGATTTCCGTCGATGAGACCGCCCACGCAGATCACCACGATGGCCACATGGGTGAGCAGATAGCCGAGCCGGTTCCAGCTGCCGCGCATGCCGGCGACCACGATGCGGTCGCCGTGGTCCTTCACCCGGACCCGATAACCCTGCGCGGCAAGCGCCGCGCCGGCGCGCCCTGCAACCTGTGCGGTTTCCCCCGCCGCGTCCCATTCGGCGCGCTGGTGAAACCCCCGCAGGGATTTCTCCTGCACATCGAGGCGGAACTGGCGCATGTCGCGCAGCATGGTGGGCGCATTGCGATACACGCACACGGCCGTGGACACCAGCAGCAAGCCCAGCAACACCAGGAACCAGGCGGCCCCGTACACGTCGTACAAGCCAAGGCGCTCGAACACTTCGAACCAGAATGGGCCGAACTTGCGGACGTAGTCGGGATAGGGCTGGGCCTGTTGCAGCACCGTGCCGATGATGGCAGCGACGGAGATGGCCACCAGCAGGGTGATGGCCAGGTTCATGGAACCCAGGAATTCGAGGAGAACGGCGCCAGTACCGCGCCTTGGCCGAGGGGAATTAGGCGTGTTTAGGGAGCCAGCCATGGGTTTCCTTTGGCGCTGGCGACGGTGAGCCGCCTTGGGTCAGGGAGATGGGCACAAGTCCATTCCCTCGGACTGCAGACTGGAGGGCAAGTTCCGGAACGGACGGCGGATAAGACAAAGGGTGGTCGAAACCACCCTTTGTCACGCCGACAGCACTGTTGCTTAATGCAGGCCAGCGACGAACTCGGCGACCGCGTCGATCTCCGCATCGGACATCTTGGCGGCCACATTGCGCATCATGCTGGCCGGGTCAGTGGTGCGGGCTCCGGAGCGGAAATCACGCAGGGCCTTGGCCACATACATGGCCTGCTGGCCGCTGAGCGCCGGGAAGTTGGCTGCGGGGACACCGGAACCGGCCGGACCGTGGCAGGCCATGCAAGCCGACACGCCCTTGGCCGCGATACCGCCGCGGTAGATCTTGGCACCCGTTTCCGCGAGCTCCGGATTGGCAGACCCGATGCTGGCTTTCTGGCTGCTGAAGTACGCGGCCAGATCCGCCACGTCCTGGTCGCTCAGGGGTGCGGCCATGGGAGCCATGGTCGGGTCCTGACGCTCGCCGGACTTGAACGCCACCAGCTGCTTAGCGATGTAGCTCGGGTGCTGACCGGCAAGCTTCGGGAAGGTGGGGACCATGCTGTTGCCATCCATGCCATGGCAAGCGGCACAAACCGCGGCCTTGCCCTGGCCGGCAGCGGCATCACCGGCGGGAGCCGCGGCATGCGCGGCACCGGCGACGCCCATCAGTACGAGGACTACAGACGCTAGTTTTTTCATCGATTAACCCGTGCCGAAAGGCTTACTTGCTGTTGTTCACCATGTACTCGACGGCGGCGTGCACGTCGGCGTCGCTCAGGTCAGCACGGCCGCCCTTGGGCAGCATGATGCCGGTCTTGCCCTGGTAACCTTCGATGGCGTGCTTCTTCAGGATGTCCATGCCCTGCGCGATACGCGGAGCCCAGGCGGCCTTGTCACCCATCTTGGGAGCGCCGGCTACGCCGGTCTTGTGGCACGCAAAACAGGCGGTGTTGAACACCTGCTCACCCGTTGCAGCCATGGCTTCGCTGGAAACGAAAGCCAGTGCACCGATCGCAGCAGCAATAATGGTCTTTTTCATTTGTCGCCCTCACTCCGATTTATAATGTCCGGCCGGGATATCTGGTTTTCCCGGTTAAGCCCAAATTAAAGGGTCCCTTATATACCAACGAGCCAAGCCGCGGGTCAACCGGAGCTTGGGCAAAAATGGTCTGATCTCGACCCGATATGATGAATTCTGAAGCCTTCTACCGCAAGGCGCACTTCGTTACCAGTGCCAACGCCCTTCAACAGCTGCCACCCGATACCGGCCGGGAAGTGGCCTTCGCCGGGCGGTCCAACGCAGGCAAGTCCAGCGCCATCAACACCCTGGTGGGCCAGACCGGCCTGGCCCGCACCAGTAAGACCCCGGGGCGTACCCAGCTCATCAATTTCTTCGGCTTGGACGAGGAGCGCCGCCTGGTGGACCTGCCGGGCTACGGCTATGCCCAGGTCCCCGAAGCGGTGAAGCGGCATTGGCAAGATCTGCTGGAACGCTATCTCACCACCCGGCGCTGCTTGGAAGGCCTGGTGCTGATCATGGACGTGCGGCATCCGCTCACAGAGTACGACCGCACCATGCTGGGCTGGTGTGCCCATCGCGGCATGCCGGTACACGCACTGCTCACCAAGGCCGACAAGCTCAACCGCGGCCCCGCCATGGCCACGCTGCAGAAGGTCCGCAAGACCCTGGAAGCCGAATACCCCGGCGTCACCGCCCAGCTGTTCTCCAGCCAGGCCAAGACCGGCGCCGACGAAGCCCGCGCCGTGCTCGACGGCTGGCTACGGCCGGGCGAGTGAAGTCCGCCAATGAACGCCAGCGGACGGAGAAAAAAGCCTTAACACGGGGAACACGGGGAACACGGGGTCAAGAAGTCCATGTAGGTCACGTTGGCGCATCGCGCCTACGTGACGGGGGCTGGGCAAATGTCACGTAGCTTCGCAACGTGACCTACGCCAAAATCCTTCCCTCCCCCGTGTTCCCCGTGTTCCCCGTGTTTGAGCTTTTCTCTTCTCTCTACGTCCGTTTGCGTTCAGTAGCAGACGTTTAAGGGGCGAAAAAAAACCCCGGGCTAAGGGGGAGGAAGAGCGCCCGGGGTTTATGAGGACCCGGCTCGGGGGGTGCCGAACCGGGCCGGCTACATCCCGCCAGGGAGAGCAACGGGACGAGGCAAGCACTTGGCTTACCCGATGAGACCCGCCGGTCGTGGAAAGGTTCCAGGTGAATGCACGTAACGCGTGACGGGTAACGCGTAACGCGTCACGGGTTCAGTGCGCTTCGTCCCAGTTGGCGCCGACGCCCACCTCCACCAGCAAGGGCACGGAGAGGCAGGCGGCCGCTTCCATGAGGCGCCGGATGTGAGCACCCGCTTCCGCCTCCTGGCCTTCTTTCACTTCAAACACCAGTTCATCGTGGACCTGCATGATCATGCGGCAGTCCAGGCCGCTGCCCGGCAGCCAGGCGTCGATGGCCAGCATGGCGCGCTTGATGATGTCGGCGGCCGTGCCTTGCATGGGGGCATTGATGGCGGTGCGCTCAGCATACTGGCGGCGCTGCATGTTGGAGGCCCGGATGTCCGGCACATAGAGCCGGCGTCCGAATACGGTTTCCACGTAGCCGCGCTCGCGGGCCCCTTCCCGGGTCTGCTCCATGAAGCGCTTCACCCCCGGGTAGCGGGCAAAGTACAGGTCCACATAACCCTGGGCGGCACTGCGCTCGATGCCCAGCTGCTTGGCCAGCCCAAAGGCCGACATGCCATAGATCAGCCCGAAGTTGATGGCCTTGGCCGAGCGGCGCTCTTCAGCCGTCACCTGGTCGGGGGCGAGGCCGAACACCTCGGCGGCCGTGGCGCGATGGATGTCTTCCCCGGCGGCGAAGGCGCGTACCAGACCTTCGTCGCCGGAAAGGTGCGCCATGATGCGCAGTTCGATCTGGGAATAGTCGGCTGCAAGCAAGGCGTAGCCGGGCGGGGCCACGAAAGCCTGGCGAATACGCCGGCCCTCCGCGTTGCGCACCGGGATGTTCTGCAGGTTCGGGTCCGACGAGGACAAGCGGCCCGTGGCGGCCACCGCCTGGTGATAGGAGGTATGCACCCGGCCGGTGCGGGAGTTCACCTGTTCGGGCAGACGGTCGGTGTAGGTCGACTTGAGCTTGGCCAGGCCGCGGTAGTCCAGGATCAGCTGCGGCAGCGGGTATTCCAGGGCCAGCTCCTGCAGCACGTCTTCGGCCGTGGAGGGCTGACCGGTGGCCGTCTTGGCGCGTACCGGCAGGCCCAGCTTGCCAAACAGGATTTCCTGGATCTGCTTGGGCGAGCCCAGGTTGAACGGTCCGCCCGCGACCGCATGGGCCTCACGCTCCACCTCCAGGAGGCGCACCGCCAGCTCGTTGCTCTGGCGACGCAGCATGGCCACGTCCACCAATACCCCGGTGCGTTCCATGCGCGAGAGCACCGGCACCAAAGGCACTTCGATATCCCGGTACACGCTCGCGAGTGTGCCTTCGGCGCCAAGCCGCGGCCATAGGGCTTGGTGGAGTTGCAGCGCCACGTCCGCATCCTCGGCGGCGTAGCCCGTCGCGTCCTCCACCGCCACCTGGTTGAAGCTGAGCTGCTTGGCGCCCTTGCCGGCCACGTCCTCGAACAGGATGGTCTTGCGGCCCAGGTACTTGAGGGAAAGGGAATCCAGGTCGTGGCGTGCCGCGGTGGCGTCGAGGACGTAGGACTCGAGCATGCTGTCGTGGGCGACGCCGCGCAGCGTGATGCCGTGGTTGGCGAGCACGCTCATGTCGTATTTGAGGTTATGACCGAGCTTGGGCCGCGCGGGATCTTCCAGCAACGGCTTGAGGGCGGTCAGCACGCGGTCACGGTCCAGCTGTACCGGGGCGCCCGGGTAGTCGTGGGCCAGGGGCACGTACACCGCCTCGCCGGGGCTCACGGCAAAGGAAACCCCCACGATCTCCGCCTGCATGTAATCCAGGCTCGTGGTCTCGGTATCGAAGGCGAACAGCTCCGCCTCGCCGAGGCGTGCCAGCCAGCGCTCGAATTCGGCCCAGTCGGTGACGGCGTGATGGTCTTTGACGCCGGTGTCAGGCGCAGCCGCATGCAGGCGCGCCTCGGCACGTTCGCCGCCCAGCAACTCGGCCAGCCAGCTTCTGAATTCAAGGCGCGTGAACCAGGTCTTGAGGGCCGCGCGATCAGGCGCATCGCGCCTGAGGTCCTCGGGTGCCATGGGCAATGCAACGTCGCATTTGATGGTCACCAGTTCGCGTGACAGGGGCAGGTGACCCAGGCTGGCGCGCAGGTTCTCGCCCACCACGCCTTTGATCTCGCCAGCGTGGGCCATGATGCCGTCCAGGCTGCCGTACTGCTGCAGCCATTTGACGGCCGTCTTGGGGCCCACCTTGGGCACGCCCGGTACGTTATCCGTGGTGTCGCCGATGAGCGCCAGGTAATCGATGATGAGCCCGGGAGGCACACCGAACTTCTCGACCACCCCCGCCTCGTCCATTTCCGTCGAGGTCATGGTGTTCACCAGGCGCACGCCGGGGCGCACCAGCTGGGCCATGTCCTTGTCCCCGGTGGAGACCACCACCTCCAAACCGTGGGCGCGGCCCTGCACCACCAGGGTTCCGATCACGTCATCCGCCTCCACGCCGTCGACGCACAACAGCGGCAAGCCCATGGCGCGGATGATGGCGTGCAGCGGCTCGATCTGGCCGGACAGCTCCCGCGGCATAGGCGGTCGGTGCGCCTTGTACTCGGCGTAGAGCGCGTCACGGAAGGTCGGCCCCTTGGCGTCGAACACCACGGCCACATGCTCCGGATCGAAATCGGCCAGCAGGCGCCGGATCATGTTCACCACACCGTACACCGCGCCCGTGGGCTCGCCGGCGGAGTTGGTCAGCGCGGGCAGGGCATGGAACGCGCGGTACAGATAGGAAGAACCGTCCACCAGGACGAGAGGCTTGGTACTATCGGTCATCAGCGGTCGGGGTCGGAAGGGCGGCCCCGCATTATGACTAAAATGATTGATGTCCTGAATCAGCAATCACGTGAGATTCGGGACCCTTTGGCAGCACAATACAATAGGCCGGTGCGGATCGGCCGCGCCCGAAAGGCTCCCATGAACGATGACAGCAAGCACCGCCACCCGGGGATGACCCCCGTCAACGACACCATCCTCACCCGCGAGTCCTGGAAGATCTTCCAGATCATGGCGGAGTTCGTGGAAGGCTTCGAGCGCCTTGCCCGGATACGACCCTCGGTGAGCATCTTCGGTTCGGCGCGCGTGAAGCCGGATCATCCGTATTACGAACTCACCGAAAGAATCGCCCGCCAACTGTCGGATGCTGGATTCTCCGTGGTGAGCGGCGGCGGCCCGGGCATCATGGAGGCCGCCAACAAGGGGGCCTATGCGGGTAAGTCACCGTCCATCGGACTGAACATACAGCTTCCCCACGAGCAGGCGGGCAATCCCTACCAGGACATCTCCCTCAGCTTCCGCCACTTCTTCGCGCGCAAAGTGATGTTCGTGAAATACGCGGCCGCCTATGTGGTGTTGCCCGGGGGCTTCGGCACGCTGGACGAGTTGGCCGAGATCCTCACCCTGGTGCAAACGGGCAAGACCCGGCGCATCCCGATCATCCTGGTGAATTCCGCCTTCTGGACCGGATTGATCGACTGGCTGCGTGCCAAGCTGGTCGGCGAAGGCATGATCGACGCGACCGACATGGAGCTTTTCCAGGTGCTCGACACGCCGGAAGATGTGGTCGACGCCATATTCCGTCACTACGAACAACGCGGTTTCGAGCCCTCTGCCGAGGAGCGCGAGATCCTGCTCGACCTCTGAGGCTCCACATGCGCGGTATTTTCGTTCTCCTGCTCACGGCCCAACTGGCTGCTCCCGCCTTCGCCCAGGCACCCGCGGCAGTTCCCCCACCCCCACCCATGCCCGAGGGCCGCGCTGACGCGCAACAACCCCCCGCCGACGTGGAGGAATTGATGGAACCCCAGGTGACCATCATCCGCCGTGAACGGGAAGTCATCGAAGAGTTCCGGGTGTCCGGCCAGCTCTACATGGTGCGCATCACCCCACGTTCCGGTCCGCCCTATTTCCTCATCGACACCGACGGTGACGGCAGCCTGGAAACGCGCCGCAATGAGCTCTCCAATCCCGAGATTCCTCAGTGGGTGCTGTTCCGCTGGTAACGTCAGCATGCCCGACGCAGGTGTTATCCACAGTTCCTGTGGATAACTCTGTGCATCACTTGGGGGTTTCCTGGTCAGGCGCACGCCCAGCCTGACCGGCTGTTGGATTGATGGTTTTTCATTCAAGCGGCCGTCCCCTTGCATTTCAAGAAGTTAGGCAACACTGTCGGCCTTTCGACCGACAGTGTTTACTAACTTCTTCTCAGAACCCTGTTCCGTCGTCGCGTGTGAATAAAAACCGCGTGGCGCACGCCCAAGGGGTTGCCCAGGCGTCCACCGACGGTTTCGGCGAACGAGGCGTGGGGCTTTACGGGTTTTCCACAAAACCTGTGGATAACTCTGTGGGTGATCTGGGGGTTCCCGCCGCAAAGGCAGGTGGATGCTGGCCCGCCGTCAAATTGCCGTTTTTTTCGCCACAGCACCTGAATGCCGAGTAATCAATGAGTTAGGCGAAAACGTTGGCATCCCGCGAGACAGTGGCCACTAACTTCCGCTGAAAAACCGATTTCTCGGAGGCGTGTGCATAAATGTCCGCAGGGAAACTTCGGTTTACAATGGCGCCCCTTCTTTTCTGGGCGGCGAACGGATGATCACGACCCTGGAACGCATGGCCCGCTGGGCGGACACGGTGAACGAGCGCTGCGGCCGGGCGGTAGCCTGGCTGACGGTGGCCATGGTGCTGGTGACGTTCGTCATCGTGGTACTCCGTTACCTGTTCAACATGGGCTGGATCGCGGTGCAGGAGTCGGTCACCTACATGCATGCGCTGGTGTTCATGCTGGGCGCGGCCTACACCCTCAAACACGATGGCCACGTGCGGGTGGACATCTTCTACCAGCGCATGTCACTGCGGGCCCGCGCGCTGGTGGACCTGTTCGGCACCGTGCTGCTGCTGGCGCCCTTCATGATCTTCATCCTCTGGACGAGTTGGGGCTACGTGGCTGACGCCTGGGCGCTGCGCGAGGGCTCGCGCGAAACCGGCGGCCTGCCCGGGGTGTTCCTGCTCAAGAGCGTCATCCCGCTCATGGCCGGGCTGATGCTGCTGCAGGGTTTGGCCCTGGTACTGCGCAGTGTGCTGGTAGTCCTCGGCCATGCCGAAGATGCGCCCGAGCATGACGCGCCCAGGGAGCTGTGAGCATGACCCCGGAACTCCTCGCACTCCTGATGTTCGTGGCGGTCGGTGCCGTGCTGCTGCTCGGCTTCCCGGTGGCCTTTTCCCTGGCCGGCACGGCCCTGGGTTTCGCCCTGCTCGGCGGCGCGCTGGAGCTGTTCGACCCGGCCTTCCTGCAGGCCATGCCCAACCGCCTGTTCGGCATCATGACCAACGACACGCTCATCGCCGTGCCGTTGTTCGTGTTCATGGGCGTGATGCTGGAAAAGTCGAAGGTGGCCGAGAACCTGCTCGACACCATGGGCGCCCTGTTCGGTGCCCGGCGCGGCGGCCTGGGCTTTTCGGTGATCCTGGTGGGCATGCTGCTGGCGGCGAGCACGGGTATCGTGGGCGCCACGGTGGTCACCATGGGCCTGCTGTCCCTGCCCACCATGCTCAAACGCGGCTACAGCCCGGCGGTGGCCACGGGCACCATCTGCGCTGCGGGCACCCTGGGACAGATCATCCCGCCCTCCATCATTCTCATCCTGCTCGGCGACGTGCTGGCCTCGGCCTATCAACAGGCGCAGCTGGACATGGGCATTTTCTCGCCCGAAACGGTCTCGGTCGGCGATCTGTTCATGGGTGCGTTGTTGCCGGGGCTGGCGCTGGTGATGCTCTATCTGCTTTGGCTGGGCGTGCTGACGTTCATCCGCCCGGCCAGCATGCCCCCCCTGCCGCCGGAGGCCCGGTCCCACACCGGTGCCGCCCTGTGGCGGCGCGTGGCCGTGGTGCTGTTACCGCCCCTGCTGCTTATCCTCGCGGTGCTCGGCTCCATCATGGCCGGGCTGGCCACGCCGACCGAGGCGGCCTCCGTGGGCGCCCTGGGTGCGGTGCTTCTCGCCATGGCGCAGAAGGAATTCAGCGTTGCACGCCTGGGTGAGGTGGCGCGGGCGACCACTCAGGTCACCAGCATGGTGTTCCTGATCTTCATCGGTGCGGCGCTGTTTTCACTGGTGTTCCGCGGCCTGGGCGGCGACGAGGCGGTGGCGGAGTTACTGGCGGACATGCCGGGCGGTGTGGCCGGTGCGATGATATCGGTGATGCTGGTGATGTTCCTGCTGGGCTTCATCCTCGATTTCATCGAAATCGTGTTCGTGGTGGTGCCCATCGTGGCGCCCGCCCTGCTGGCGCTGGGCCTGGACCCGGTCTGGCTGGGCGTGATGATCGCCATCAACCTGCAGACCTCCTTCCTCACCCCGCCCTTCGGCTTCGCCCTTTTCTACCTGCGCGGCGTCGCCCCGCCCGAGGTCAGCACCCTGCAGATCTACCGCGGCGCCATCCCCTTCATCGCCATTCAGCTCCTCGCCCTGGCCGTCCTCGCCGCCTGGCCCGACCTGGCCACCTGGCTACCTGCGCGGCTCAACGGGGGATGATGGCGGTGAAGAGAATGAACACGGGGAACACGGGGTAAGAAGGATGTGTTGGGCTCATGTGGGAGCGAGCTTCTGCTCGCGACAAGCTCAGGCCGGGCATCGCGAGCGGAAGCTCGCTCCCACACACACCTGAAATCTTTTCCCCCTGTTCCCCCTGTTCCCCGTGTTCCCCGTGGTCAAGGCTCCTTCTTACAAAGCCCGCGCGTTGAGATAAGCGCGTTCGGAGACTTCGTGCCAGGCCACCACCTGGTCGCGGAATTTGCGGAAGGACTCGAAGACTTTCTTCGAGGTCGGGTCTTTGGCGGCCACGTCGGCCACCACGTCGTCGGATACGGCCTTGAGCTTCTTCAGTACGTCGTCGGGGAAACGGCGCAGCTGGACCTTGTGCTTGTTCACCAGGGTGTCCAGCGCCTGGTTGTTGCGCGCGGTGAACTCGGACAGGCCATCCAGGTTGGAAGCCTTGCATGCGTTGATCACGATGGCCTGCAAGTCCTTGGGCAAGGCCTCGAACGCTTTCTTGTTGATGAAGCATTCGAGCACCGTGCCGGGCTCGTGCCAGCCCGGGTAGTAGTAGTACTTGGCGGCCTTGTGCAGGCCAAAAGCGAGATCGTTGTACGGCCCGACCCACTCCGTGGCGTCAATGGTGCCGGTCTTGAGGGCTTGGAAAATGTCGCCGCCCGGCAGGTTCACGGGGGTGCCGCCCAGGCGCTGGAGCACTTCGCCGCCCAAGCCGGGAATACGCATCTTGAGGCCTTGCAGGTCCTTCAGGGAGGTGATCTCCTTGTTGAACCAGCCGCCCATTTGCACACCGGTGTTGATGGCAGCGGTAGGCACCAGGTTGAAGGGCGCGTAAACCTCTTCCCAAAGCGCCATGCCGCCGCCGTGGTACAACCAGGCATTCATCTCCTGGGCGGTCATGCCGAAGGGCACTGCGGCGAAGAACTGGGCCGCCTCGCTCTTGCCCTTCCAGTAATAGGACGCGCCGTGGCCCATTTCGGCGGTGCCGCGCGATACGGCGTCGAAGATTTCGAAGGCCGGCACCATTTCACCCGCGCCATAGACCTTCACCTCGATGCGCCCGCCGCTCATTTCATTAATGAGCTTGGCCAGCTGGTTGGCGCCCGTACCCATACCCGGGAAGTTCTTGGGCCAGGTGGTGACCATTTTCCAGCGAAACTGCGGCGCCGCCACCGCAGCACCGCTGGCCGCCGCGCCGGCGAGTACGGAGGCCGCACCCAGGCCCTGAATGAATTCACGTCTTTTCATGGTTTCCTCCCCAAAGAAAAACTGCCGCCACGCGGCGCCCTCAAAGTGTTTCCAGATTGGCGTAGGCCAACACCAGCCACTTGCTGCCGACCGCGTCGAAGTTGACCTGCACCCGCGCCTGGGCGCCCTGCCCCTCGCAGGCGAGCACCACGCCTTCGCCGAATTTGGGATGGCGCACATGCTGGCCGAGGCGCAACCCGCCCGCGGATTCTTCCACGACGGCGCGCCGGGCGTAATAGGGCTGGCTGACGGTACCGCGCAGGCGCACTTCTTCCAGGTGTTCGCGCGGGATTTCACCCAGGAACCGCGACGGGCGCGTGGTGTGTTCCTGGCCGTACAGGCGGCGCACCTCGGCCCAGGTGAGGTACAGCTGCTTGCGGGCGCGAGTCATGCCCACGTAACACAAGCGGCGTTCCTCCTCGAGGCGGCCCGGCTCGTCCATGGACATCTGGTGCGGAAACAGACCCTCTTCCATGCCGGCCATGAACACCAGCGGAAATTCCAGACCCTTGGCCGAGTGCAGGGTCATGAGCTGTACGCTGTCCTCGCCCTCGCCGGCCTGGCCTTCACCGGATTCGAGCGCCGCGTGCGCCAGGAAGGCACCAAGAGCGTCCATGCCCGCGTGTTCGATTTCGTCGTATTCAAACTGGCGTGCGGCGTTGACCAGTTCCTCGAGGTTTTCGATACGGTCCTCGCCGCGGCCGCTTTTTTCCTTGCGGTAGTGTTCGATGAGCCCGGAGCCTGCAATCACGTGCTCCACCTGCTCGTGCAATTCCGTGCCTTCCACACCACTGGTAAGGCGCTCGATGAGATCGATGAACGCCTTCAGCGCATTGGCCGCACGGGCGGCGAAGGCATTGTGCGCCAACAGCTCGCGCGCTGCCTGCCAAAGCGGCATATCGTGGCCACGCGCATGTTCGCGCAGGGCCTCCACCGTGCGCTCGCCGATGCCGCGCGTGGGCGTGTTCACCACGCGCTCGAAAGAGGCATCGTCAGAGCGATTGAACAGCAGGCGCAAATAGGCGAGTGCGTCCTTAATCTCCGCGCGCTCGAAAAAGCGCAGGCCCCCGTACACGCGATAGCGCACGCCCGCCTGCATGAGCGCCTCTTCGATGACACGCGACTGGGCGTTGGAGCGGTACAGCACGGCCGCTTCCGAACGGCGTCCGCCGTGGGCCTCGTGGTCGCGAATGCGCTCCACGATGAAACGCGCCTCGTCGATCTCGTTGAAGGCACCGTACACACGGATGGGATCGCCCTTTTCCCCTTCGGTCCACAACTCCTTGCCGAGCCGATCGGCATTGTTGGCGATGAGGGCGTTGGCAGCCGCGAGGATGGTGGCGGTGGAACGGTAGTTCTGTTCCAGGCGGACCAGTCGCACGTCCGGATATTCGTCCACGAAACGGTGGATATTTTCGATGCGCGCACCGCGCCAGCCGTAGATGGATTGATCGTCGTCGCCCACGGCGAACACCAGTCCCCGCGTGCCTGCGATGAGCTTGAGCCAGTCATACTGAATGGCATTGGTGTCCTGAAACTCGTCCACCAGAATGTGTTGGAAACGACGCCGGTAGTGGTCGAGGATGTCCGGGCGCTCCTTCAGCAATTCGAAGGCGCGCAGCAGCAGTTCGGCGAAATCCACCACGCCACTGCGCTGGCAGGCCTCTTCGTAGGCCTGATAAAGCTTCAACATCTGACGTTGGTAAGGGTCCTCGCCCGGGCCGAGATCCTTCGGGCGCTTGCCCTCATCCTTGCGGCCATTGATGAACCACTGCACCTGCTTCGGCGGCCAGCGCGATTCGTCCACGCCCTGCTCGCGTAGCAGGCGGCGCACGATGCGCAGTTGATCGTCACTGTCGAGGATCTGGAAACCCGACGGCAGCCCGGCGTCCTGCGCATGGGCGCGCAGCAGGCGATGGGCGAGCCCGTGGAAGGTGCCCACCCACATGCCCGTGGTGGGAGTCCCCAACAGATGTTCGATACGCCCGCGCATTTCATGCGCGGCCTTGTTGGTGAAGGTGACGGCGAGGATGCCGTAGCTCGAGGCCTGCCCGGTGCGGATGAGCCAGGCCACGCGATGGGTAAGCACGCGGGTTTTGCCGCTGCCGGCGCCGGCGAGGATGAGCAAGTTACCTGGAGGGGCGGCCACCGCCTCGCGTTGGGCGGGGTTCAGGGAGTCGAGGAGATCGGATACATCCATGGCGGGATTTTATCAGACCCCGCCCGGGCACTGCTGGGAAAGGGCACCGACCCGGGTCGGTGCCCGGTTCGCACATGCGTTCGAGTTATTGCGGCTGTGCGGGAGTCGCGGCGGGCGCGGCGATCTCCGCAGCGGGCGCAACCTCGGCCCCGGCAGGTGCCGCGGCATCCCGTTGATTGCCGCAGGCGGAAAGGGCCAGAACCACGCCAACCAACACCATCGAGCGCTTCATAGGATTTCTGTTTCCTGGAAGTTATCAGGGAAATCATTCCACGCGAGTGGAATCAGCGCGCATTATGGGAACACCGAGTCGCCGCGGGAATAGGGCGCCACGGAAATATTTTCCTTTGCACGTCTTGCACACGCTCGCGAATCGGCCTGCGCCCGGAAAATTCGCTGCGGTGCTGCTTGTGGCGCGGCTGAGGCGCCGGGAGAATACGTGGCCTGTCTCGACGGGGAGAAACCATGACCAACCCGCATTACGAACGCCTCGGTGGTGAAGCCGCGGTACGGCGCCTGGTGGATCGCTTCTATGTCCTCATGGACACGCTGCCCGAAGCCAGTGACATCCGGCGCATGCATCCGCAGGACCTCGGCGAATCCGCCGACAAACTGTTCATGTTCCTGAGCGGCTGGCTCGGTGGACCCCAGTTGTACATGGAGAAGTACGGACATCCGCGCCTGCGTCAGCGACACATGCCTTTTCCCATCGGCAGCGCCGAACGGGATCAATGGATGCTGTGCATGCGTCGGGCCATGGAAGACGTGGGTGTGCCTGAGGACCTGCGCACGGAACTGGAGCAGGCCTTGTTCCGCACGGCGGATTTCATGCGCAACAAATCGGAATAGCCGATTCAACACAGCGGGCCGTAGCCGCCGTTGTAGGAGCGGCCTAAGGCCGCGATTGCCTCTGCATGCTGATTTATCGCGGCCTGAGGCCGCTCCTACAGGTACGTATAGGTAAATGCGGAGCCGGGCATTTTTCTCCGTGGCTCTCCGTGGCCTCCGTGGTTAATCCTTCCGTGATCAGCGCAGTACGGCGCCGGTGCGGGCGTCGCGGATGGAGGTGGGGCGTTCGAGGCCGCCGAGCGGGCCGTGCAGAATGTAATCGACCTCGCTGCCGAATATCCGTCGCACCGTCAGTGCATTGCGGGCCGGCGCACGACCGGCGACATTGGCGCTGGTCGAGACCAGCGCACCTCCGAAGATCTCACACAACGCTTTCACCGCGGGATGGTCGCTGATGCGCACCGCAATGGTTGCGTGCTTGCCACGCAGCCATGGCGCTGCGTGCTCGGCGGCGGGCAGCAGCCAGGTGAATGGCCCCGGCCAGGTCGGAAGAACGCGCTGAGCGATGTCTTCGCTGAGCGGCGCGATGTAGGGGGCAAGTTGTTCCAACGATGCCGCCACCAGGATGAGTCCCTTGGCGGCGGGACGGCGCTTCAGGCGCAGCAGCTTTTCAACGGCGCTCCATGACTGCGGGTCGCAACCCAGGCCGTACACCGCCTCGGTGGGATAGGCGACCACCCCGCCGCCGCGCAGCACGTCACGGGCAACGCGCAAGTGCCAGGGACTGATCACGAAGAGAACGGCCCAACACAGAGGCACGGAGGCGCAGAGAACACTGAGGATCCTGGAGGGAAGCCCATGACGCTCGGTGATGCCCGCGGTGCTGCCTCTGGCGCCTTTACAGCTCCAGTTCCTTCTGCACCGCCGCGTCGCGCGCCTGGATGTTGCGCGCATTCGCATCACGCTCCTCGCGCAGCTTGGCCGCGAGTTCTGCGTCGGCGACGGCGAGGATCTGCGCGGCGAGGTACCCGGCGTTCTTCGCACCGGTCCTGCCGATGGCCACCGTGGCCGTGGGAATACCGGCGGGCATCTGCACCGTGGACAACAGCGCATCCATACCCTGCAGCGGGCCGGCATCCATGGGCACGCCGATCACCGGGCGCACGGTCATGGCAGATACCGCGCCGGCGAGGTGGGCGGCCAGTCCTGCGGCGGCGATGAAAACCCCGCAGCCGCGCGCCTCGGCGTCCTTCACATAATCGTGTGTGGCAGCGGGCGTGCGATGGGCGGACGTGATCTTCACCTCGTAGCGGATACCGAATGAGGTCAGCACTTCCAGGGTGGCCTTCATGGTCGGCAGATCCGAATCGGACCCCATCAACACAGCAACAAAACGGCTCATCACTTCGACTCCGACAGGATCAAAAAAGCACAAACACGGGGAACACGGGGGACACGGGGATCAAGAAGGTTCTTACCTGTGTGATTACTGCTTCTTTCGACCCGTCTCGGTGTAGTCTGCATCCGCGCCTGTCACGTAGGCGCTACGCGCCAACATGACCTACATGTACTGAACAGCATCAACCGAATGGAGGCACGAGGCCAAAAGAAGAACCATCGAAGAGCATGGTTTTCCCCGTGTTCCCCGTGTCCCCCGTGGTTAAATCTTTTTCCTAACCCACCTGCTCCTTGGCCTCGGGTCCCTCAACCAGTTCGGTGTAGCCGCATTCCTTCTGCGGGCAGACCTTTTCGGTGCCGCGGCGTTTGGTGGTCTTGAGGGTCAGGATGGGCCAGCCGCACTTGGGGCAGGGCTCGTTGAGCGGCGGGTTCCACACCGCGTACTTGCAGGTGGGGTACGTCGAGCAGGAATAGAAGATCTTGCCGAAGCGCGACTTGCGCTGCAGTAAGGTGCCCTTCTTGCACTCAGGGCACTGTACGCCCGTGTCAGCGGGTTTTTCCAAAGGCTCGATGTACTTGCACTTGGGATAGTTGCTGCAACCGATGAACTTGCCGTAGCGCCCGGTGCGGATGATGAGCGGCGACTCGCACTGGGGGCAGCTGCGGCCTTCCACCACTTCCGGCTCGGCCTGGGCCTCTTCCTTGCTCTCGTTCAGGTTGCGCGTGTAGTCGCAATCCGGATAGCCGGTGCACCCGATGAAGCGTCCGCGCCGGCCGAGGCGAATGGACAGCGGCTTGCCGCACTTGGGACAGGCCTCGTCCAGGGTCTCGTGGGTGACGTCCTTGCGCGAGACCGATTCTTCCTTGTCCTGTACCAGGTGGATGAACGGGTCCCAGAAGCGCTGCATGAGCGGCACCCAGTCTTCCTCACCGCGCGAGACGGCGTCGAGCTCGTCCTCCATTTTCGCGGTGAAGTCGTAGTCCACGTACTGGGTGAAGTGCTCGGTGAGGAACTTGTTCACCACGCGGCCCACGTCCGTGGGGCGGAAACGGCGTTTGTCCATTTCGACGTATTCGCGTTGCTGCAGGGTGGCGATGATGCTGGCGTAGGTGGAAGGACGGCCGATGCCGTGCTCTTCCAGGGCCTTGACCAGACTCGCTTCCGTGTAGCGCGGCGGCGGTTCGGTGAAATGCTGTTCGGGACGAATGGCGGCAAGCTGCACGGTGTCGCCCTCCTCCAGCGGCGGCAGCACCGATTCCTTTTCCTCGTCCTTGGCCTCGTCGACGCTTTCCTGATACACGGCGATGAAGCCCGGATCGATGATGGTGCTGCCGGTGGCACGGAAGACGTTTTCACTACTGGCCGTGAGGTCCACCGCCACGGTGGCGATGGTGGCCGGGATCATCTGGCAGGCGACGGTGCGCTTCCACACCAATTCATAGAGCTTTTGCTGGTCGCGCGAGAGATGCGCGGTCATGGCGTCGGGCGTGCGCAGCACCGAGGTGGGGCGCACGGCTTCGTGCGCTTCCTGGGCGTTCTTGGCCTTGGTCTTGTAGACGCGCGCCTCACTGGGCACGTTGTCCTTGCCGTAGGTCTTGCCGATGTAGTCGCGGATCTCGTCCAGCGCTTCCTGGGCCAGGTTCACCGAGTCGGTACGCATGTAGGTGATGAGACCGACGGTCTCGCCGCCGATGTCGATACCTTCATACAGCTGCTGGGCGATGCGCATGGTGCGCTGGGCGGAAAAGCCCAGCTTGCGCGAGGCCTCCTGCTGCAGGGTGGAGGTGGTGAACGGTGCGGCCGGGTTGCGCTTGCGCTGCTTGCGTTCGATGCGCGACACCAGCAGCTTGCCGCCGGCCGCCTTTTCCAACGCCGCGTGCACTTCCTTGGCGCGCCCTGCCTCGCCGATGGAAAACTGGTTCAGCTTCTCACCGGCAAACTGCACCAGCTTGGCGGTGAAGGGCTGCTTCTTGGCGAGACAATCCGCTTCGACGCTCCAGTATTCGCGCGGCACGAAGCGTTCGATTTCCTCTTCGCGCTCCACGATCATGCGCAATGCCGGGCTTTGCACGCGACCGGCGGACAGGCCACGACGGATCTTCTTCCACAACAGCGGCGAGAGATTGAAGCCGACCAGGTAATCCAGGGCGCGGCGCGCCTGCTGGGCGTTCACAAGATCAAAGGACAGATCACGCGGTTGCTGAATGGCCTCCTGAATGGCGCGTTTGGTGATTTCATGGAACACCACGCGCCCCACGGTCTTGCCGTCGAGCAGGTTGCGCTCGCGCAGGATTTCGTAGAGATGCCAGGAAATGGCTTCACCCTCGCGGTCCGGGTCGGTCGCGAGATAGAGGCCGTCGGCCTTCTTGATGGCCTTGGCGATGGCATCGACGTGCTTCTCGTTCTTGTCGATGACCTGGTACTTCATGGCGAAGCCGTGCGCCGGGTCGACCGCGCCCTCCTTGGGCAGCAAGTCGCGCACGTGGCCGTAGGAGGCAAGGACCTCGAAGTCCTTGCCCAGGTACTTCTTGATAGTCTTCGCCTTGGCCGGCGATTCGACGATGACAAGATTTTTGCTCATGATGCCGTCCGAAAAAAGCAATGCCCGCGGAGTGCGGGCATTGGTGTCCAGGATCCTTGGTGGCGTCTCAGTGCAGGGTGGATTCCATCTCGTCCAGCACCAGATCTTCCATCCAGGCGAACGCCGCTTCCTGACCGGGCTGGTTGAACAGCACCATCAGGATTACCCACTTCAGCTGGTCAAGGTCCATATCCGTCCCCTCCAGCGCCATCACGCGATCAATCACCATTTCCCGCGTGGTGTGGTCGAGCACTCCCATCTGCTCCAAAAATAGCAGGAAGCCCCGGCTGTCAATGTCCATCTTTTCGCACTCGCGGTCGGAGTAGACCCGGATGGACTGCGAAGGTTTCAGGGGCAGGTCGATGGATTTGTGCTGCAGTTCGGCCAAACCTTCCAGCCAGTCCAGGGCCTTGGCGATCTCGCCATCATTGAAGCCCGCACGCACCAGTTCCGTCTTCAGCGTCTCGCGGTCCTGGCCGATGTCCGCCTCGTCGTTCATGTAAGTCTCGAAGAGGTACATCAGCACATCCAAAACGCTTTCTTTCATCATCAAACTCTCTTGCCGGTGCGGATGTAGTGTCCACCAGGCGCGGAGGTCACATACCCCTGCAACTCCAGGACCAACAGCATGGAGGAAACCGTTTCGGCCGTCAATCCGCTGCGTTCCACCAGCAAATCCACGGCTGTCGGGGCCTGATCGAGGCTCTCCAGTAGACGGCGCGCGACCGGATCGAGTTCAACGTCCGGTGACGATGCGTCCGTCCGGGGCTCGGCGAGCGCGGCACGCAGCTGCGGTGCAAGCTCCTCCAGAATGTCGCTCGCGGTCTCCACCAGCTTGGCGCCGTCGCGGATCAGTCGGTGGCACCCGCGCGCCAGTGGATTGTGAATGGAGCCCGGAATGGCAAACACCTCGCGGCCCTGCTCCACAGCCGTGCGTGCGGTAATGAGCGATCCGCTGCCGAGCGCGGCCTCGACCACCAGAGTACCCGTACTCAGCCCGCTGATAATGCGATTGCGTCGTGGAAAATGAGATCGCAGCGGTGGTGTACCCGGGGGGAACTCGCTCACCAGCGCCCCCTGGTCGGCGATGGCGTGGGCGAGACGCTGGTGGCGCGCCGGATAGACGCGATCCAGGCCGGTCCCCGCCACCGCAATGGTCTGGCCCGGGGCATCGAGCGCTCCGCGATGGCTGGCGGCGTCCACGCCCAGGGCGAGGCCGCTGGTGATCACCAGGCCGGCCCCGGCCAGATGACGGGCGAAGGCGTAGGCGGTTTCTGCCCCGCTGGGGGTGGGATTGCGGCTGCCCACCATGGCCAGTTGCGGCTGGTTCAGCAGGCCCAGGTCGCCCAGCACGAAAAGCACCACGGGCGGGTCCGCAATGCCGGCGAGAAGGGGGGGATAGCGGGGGTCGGTGATCGGGATGATGTAGCGCTGCGCATCGTCGGCCCAGGCCAGGTCCGCCTCCACGCCATCCCAGTCGGGACGCCGCAGGTAGGCACGAAGCTCAGGGGCGATCCCTGGCGGGGGATGGGAGAACAGGCGCTCGACATCGCCGGCCAGCTGGAGCAGTTCCCGGCAACCCACCGGCCCGAGGCCTGGCGCACGCAGCAGCGCGAGCCAGGGTTTCAGGTCGACGTCGTGTTTCATGGCGGGCCCGCTCCGTGGGCGCGCGGATCAGGGATTGGTGACCACGTCGTGGAGATGAATGGCGCGCGTGGCGTCCATCACCAGCGCATAGCTCACCCGATCGAACACGCGGAACACCATCAGGGTACCGGCACGTTCCCGCGGCAGCCGCACTTCCTCGCGGGTGTAAGGGTCACGCACCAGGCCACCGGCCTGGTAGATGGCGAGCACATGCCCCGGCTCCATGTCATCACGCACGCCCTTGCTGATGGCCACGACCTGGAACTGACCGATCTGGCTCACGGCACCCATCACCCCCACGATGCGGCCCTCCACCTCAGCGACAGGCGGATGGGGCAGGTAATTCTGCTCCAGCATGCCGTCGTCGGCCGGCAGCAGGCGGTCGCCCGTCAGGGCCTCGCGTTTGGCGCGTACCAGCATGACGGTGGCGGGATCGCCCTGGCGCTGGAGCCGGGCGTCGGCCACGTGAATGGCCTCATAACCCAGCACGTCGTCCGGATCTTCCGGGTTCAGGTAGGGTTCGCCCAGGCGCACGACCACGAAATCCTTGACGTCGCCCCCGTTCAGACCGCGCACATACACCGGATAGCCGGGCCCGCCGATGAGGTGCTCTTCCTGGGCCGAGATCATGTAGGGCGCGCGCCGCAGCTCCTCCGGCGTGACCACGCGCGGACGGCTGAGGAACTGGCTGATTGCGTCGTACGGGATGGTGGGAATGGCGCGCTCCAGCGGCTCCACACGCACCCGGGGCGAGAGCTTCACCGTGGGCAGCGTGGTGGGCGGCACGCCGGCCACGCCGTCCTGAACTTGCACAACGGGTTTGCCGTCTACATAGGTCAGCGTGAGCACATCGCCCGGATAAATGAGGTGAGGGTTGCGCACCTGGGGGTTGATGTGCCAGACCTCGGGCCAGCGCCAGGGGCTGGTAAGGAAGGTGGTGGCAATGTCCCACAGGGTGTCGCCCTTCTTGACCACATAGGTCACGGGGGCATCATCCCTGATCACGGGCGGCTCGGGTTCGGCCACGGGGGCGGGCGCGGGTGCCGGGATGTCCCGATCGGCGGGCGCCGTCGCGCAACCGGCCATACTGAACACGAGCGCGGCAATCCAGGCAACCGAACGGAATCCTTCTTTCATGGCAAGCCCTTACCTGATGCAAGTTCGCGCGAGTGTAATAGTAAAGACTGTTAGGCTCAAAGGGTGGTTGTCACAGATCGGACCTGCAGGGGGGCCATTGCGGCCGCCGCCCGCCCGCAGGGTCCGGAAGAGTATTACGTGAAAGGGTACATTCAGTATCATTGCGGCCCCGAAACGGACCAGCACCATGGCACTTCTCAGCATCCTCCATTTCCCTGATCCCCGCCTGGCCACCCGCGCCCAACCCGTGGAGCGCGTGGACGATGAAGTCCGTCGCCTGGTCGCGGATATGTTCGAAACCATGTATGCGGCCCCGGGCATCGGCCTGGCGGCCACGCAGGTCAACGTGCACCGTCGCGTGGTGGTCATCGACATTTCCGAGCACAAAAATGAGCCGCGGGTATTCATCAATCCCGAAATCCTGTCCCGCGATGGGGTGGAAGAGATGGAAGAAGGCTGTTTGTCGGTGCCCGGGATTTACGAAAAGGTGCAGCGCGCCGAACGGGTGAAGGTGCGCGCCCTCGACGGTGACGGCAACCCCTTCGAACTGGAAACGGACGGCCTGCTGGCGGTATGCATCCAGCACGAGATCGACCACCTCGAAGGCAAGCTTTTCGTAGATTATCTCTCCCAGATGAAACGCCAGCGCATCCGCAAAAAACTCGAAAAACGCGAGCGCGAGACGCTGTAAAGCAAGAGGGATGAACCACGGAGGGGCCGCGGAGAAGAACATGGCTCACTCCGTGGCCTCCGTGGTTTGGCTTTTGCCTGTGTACCGCCGAAGCCGCGCCAAGCCGCTGTGTTAAGCTTCGCGACTTCGCCAGCTTTCAGGAAAGCGTCGAAAACCCATGCCTCAGGGCCTCAATATCGTCTTTGCCGGTACGCCGGAATTTGCTGCCGTGGCGCTGCGCGCGCTGCTGGCTGCCGGCCATCAGGTTTCCGCCGTTTACACCCAGCCGGACCGGCCCGCCGGACGCGGCCGCAAACTCACCCCGAGCGCGGTCAAGCAGGTGGCTCTTGAGCATGGCCTGCCGGTGATGCAGCCGGTCTCGTTGAAAGATCCGGATGAGCAGGCGCGCCTCGCGGCGCTTCACCCTGACGTGATGATCGTCGCCGCCTATGGCCTGCTGTTGCCCAAGGCCGTGCTCGACACCCCGCGCCTGGGTTGCATCAACATCCACGCCTCCCTGCTGCCGCGCTGGCGCGGTGCCGCACCCATCCAGCGCGCCATCCTTGCCGGTGACCCGGAGACCGGCATCACCATCATGCAGATGGACGTGGGCCTGGACACGGGCGATATGCTGCACGTGCTCAGCACCCCGATCACCGACCAGGACACCGCCCAGACCCTGCACGACCGCCTGGCCGAGCTGGGGGCACGCGCCCTGTTGGAAGCGCTGCCGCGGCTCGAGCGGGGCCTGCGCGGTGAAAGCCAGGATGAATCCCGCGCCACCTACGCCAAAAAGCTGGAAAAGGCCGAGGCCGAAATCGACTGGTCGCGCCCCGCGCCGGACATTGCCCGGCAGGTGCATGCCTTCAATCCCTGGCCGGTGGCGCAGACGCGCCTCGGCGACGAGGTGTGGCGCATCTGGGAGGCCGTTCCCGTCGCCGGCAGCGGCACCCCGGGCACCATCGTCCAGGCCAGCCGTGACGGTATCGACGTGGCCACCGGCGACGGCCTGCTGCGCCTGCAGCGCGTGCAGCTGCCGGGCGGCAAACCGCTTGCCGCCGCCGATTTCGTCAATGCCCGCCGTGTGACCGGGGCGCAACTCGGTGCCTGAGCTGGGCGGGCGCGCCGCCGCGGCACGCGTCCTCATGGACGTGCTGGACCGCGGCCGCTCGCTGGCCACCGCCCTGCCCGCCCACAGTGCCCAGGTGATCGCCAAGGAGCGCGGCCTCGCCCAGGAGATCAGCTATGGCAGCCTGCGTTGGTACCCGCGTTTGGCCGCCGTGCTCGCCCAACTGGTCACCAAACCGCTCAAGCCCCGCGATCGCGAGTTGCATGGGCTGCTGATCGGCGGCCTTTATCAGCTCGCCTATCTCGACATGCCTGCCCACCTGGCGGTATCACGCACCGTCGAGGCCACCCGCGAACTGGACAGGGACTGGGCGAAAGGGCTGGTCAACGGCGTGCTGCGCCGCTTCCAGCGCGAATCGGAGGCACTGCTGGCCCGCGCCGATCGCGACGAAGCCACGGCCCTCGCCCATCCCGCCTGGCTGCTCCAGCACCTGAAGCAGGCCTGGCCCGACGACTGGCGGCGCATTGCCGAAGCCAACAATCAGCGCCCACCCATGACCCTGCGCGTGAACCTGGCCCGGCGCAGCCGTGACGACTACCTGCATGCGCTGGCAGCGGCCGGTCTGCACGCCCACGTTTCACCGCATGCCCCGGGCGCGCTCACCCTTGCCGAGCCGCAACCGGTGGAACGCCTGCCCGGCTTTGCCGAGGGCGAGGTGTCGGTGCAGGATGCGGCGGCGCAACTCGCCGCACCGCTGCTGCAGTTGGAGCGCGGCCAACGGGTGCTCGATGCCTGTGCCGCACCCGGCGGCAAGACCAGTCACATCCTTGAAACCGCGGGCCTGGAAGTGGACGCCCTGGACAAGGAGCCAGCCCGTCTCGCGCGGGTGCACGAAACCCTCGAACGACTGCGCGGCGATGCCCGTCTTATCGCCGCCGATGCGGCCACACCCGAGGCGTGGTGGGACGGCCGCGCCTATGACCGCATCCTGCTGGATGCGCCGTGTTCCGCCACCGGCGTGATCCGCCGGCATCCTGACATCAAACTGCTGCGCCGTTCCGATGACATTCCGATCCTTGTCGCAGAACAGCAACGCCTGCTCGATGCCGTGTGGCCCTTGCTCAAGCGCGGCGGTATGCTTGTTTACGCCACGTGCTCGGTATTGCCCGAGGAAAACGCCCGGCAGATCACACGTTTCATCGCGGAGCAGTCGGATGCCCGCCCGGTACCCATTGCGGCACAGTGGGGTCGCGAAGCCGGCCCAGGCCGGCAAGTCCTCCCGGGCGAGGACGAAATGGATGGCTTTTATTACGCGTGCATCAGCAAGATCTAGCCGCGCCCTGATCCGGGCGTGTTGGCTGTGTCTGTTCACCGTGCTCGGTCTGGACAGCGGGCCCGCTTACGCGAGCGACTTCGTGGTGCGCGCGGCGGGTACCAGTATCGTCAATCAGGTGTACGTGCTTGATGCGGACATCGATTACAGCTTCAGCGAACGTGCACTGAACGCCCTCGCCAACGGTGTGCCGCTCACCTTGCGCATGCACATCAAGATCGAGCGGGAATACAACTGGTGGCCCGACAGCCTGGCCGCCGAACTGGAACAGCGTTACGAAATCCAGTACCACGCCCTCTCCGGCCTGCACGTACTGGAAAATCTCAACAGTGGCGCAAGCGAGGTCTACCCGACGCTGCACAGCGCCTTGCTCGCCCTGGGCAGTGTGCGTGACCTGCCGGTGATTGACGAGAAACTCCTCGACGAGGACGCCGACTACGTGATCGCCATGCGCGTCCACCTGGACATCGAGGCATTACCCTCACCGCTGCGTCCCTTCGCCTACATCACGCCCGCCTGGTGGCTCAACAGCGACTGGTACACATGGTCGTTGCGACCCTGAAGCGCCTCACGACGGGACCACGGCCGGTGGTGGCCGTGCTGTTGCTGCTGCTCGCCTCGTTGTATCTCATGAGCGCGGCCACCGAGAACACCACCCAATTCAGCCGCGTCTACTCCCTGCTGCTCGCCATGAACGGCGCGGCCTTGCTGCTGCTGGTGTCGCTCATCGTGCGTAACCTGGTGAGCCTGCTCGGGCAATACCGTCGCCGGGCGCCTGGTGCGCGCCTGACGCTGCGGCTGGTGATCATGTTTGTGGTGCTGGCCGTGGCGCCGGTGTCGGTGGTGTATTACTTCTCCGTGCAGTTCCTGCAGCGCGGCATCGACAGCTGGTTCGACGTGCGCGTGGAACGCGCCCTGGAGGACGCCCTTGAGCTGGGGCGCACCGCGCTGGACTCGCGCCTGCATGAGAACCTGCAACTCACCCGGCAGCTTGCCATTGAATTGATCGGCGCCCCCGAGAGTGTCGCCGCCCTCAAGCTGGACGAACTGAGGCGCCATGCCAAGGCGGCGGAAATGACCTTGCTCACTGCGCAGGGTCGCGTCATCGCCACGAGCAGTGCGGATGCCACCGACATCGTGCCCAGCATGCCCAATCTTGCGGTGTTGCTGCAGCTGCGCCAGGGCCTGGACTACGCCGCCCTCGAGCCTTTCGCCAGCGGCCTGCAGGTGCGCGTGGTGGTGCCCGTGAGTGAAGGCCTCACCAGCGAACCCAAGCTGCTGCTCGGCATCTATCCCATCAATGAGCGCTTGAGTTCACTGGGTGAAAGCGTCCAGGAGGCTTTCGGCCAGTACAAGGAACTGGCCTATCTGCGCCAACCGCTCAAATTCAGTTTCACCCTCACGCTGTCGCTGGTGCTGCTGCTGAGCCTGCTCACCGCGGTGTGGGCAGCGTTCTTTTCGGCACGGCGTCTGGTGGAGCCCATTCGCGATCTGGCCGAAGGCACCCGGGCGGTGGCGGCCGGCGATTACGACATGCGCCTGCCCCTGCCAGGCCGCGACGAGATCGGTTTCCTGGTGCGCTCCTTCAACGAGATGACGCGCAAGATCGCCCTGTCGCGCGACCAGGCCAGCCGCAGTCAGCGTCAGGTGGAGGCACAACGCGCCTACCTCGAAACGGTGCTGGCGCGCCTGTCCTCCGGCGTGTTTACAGTGGCCGCCGACGGCAGTATCCGCACCACCAACGCGGCGGCTGCCCAGATCCTCGCTCTGGCACCGAAGGACTTCGAAGGCGCCAGCCTGCAAGGCCTTGCCGCGGACCACGCCCGCCTCGCGCCGTTGACAGAAACCCTGTCCGGCTTTTTGGCGCAGGACGAGGGCGAGTGGCACGTGGAAGTCACCCTGTTCGGCCCCGGCGGACGGCAAATCCTCATCTGCCACGGTTCCTCGCTCCCGGACCTGGGCGAGATGCGTGGCGGCCAGGTCATCGTGTTCGATGACGTGACCGCACTCATCCAGGCTCAGCGTGATGCCGCATGGGGCGAGGTGGCGCGCCGCCTCGCCCACGAGATCAAGAATCCACTCACGCCCATCCAGCTCTCCGCCGAGCGGCTGCGCCACAAATACCTGCAGCGCATGAACCCGGAGGATGCGGAAGTCCTGGACCGCGCCACACACACCATCGTGCAGCAGGTGGAGTCCATGAAGGAGATGGTGAAGGCCTTCTCCGAATATGCCCATACACCCGCCGTGCGCCTTGCGCCGGTCGATCTGAACGTGCTGGTCAGCGAAGTGGCTGAGCTCTACCGCGGCGACAAGCGCATGAAGCTGACGCTGGCGCTGGCGCCACGCCTGCACTATGTGGAGGCGGATGCCATGCGCATGCGCCAGTTGCTGCACAATCTGCTCAAGAACGCCCTGGAGGCCGCGCCGAAGGACGGCCGGGTCGAGGTACGCGTGGCCACCCGCTGCGGCGACAGTGGCTGCCAGCACGTGGAACTGCTGGTGGAGGACAACGGCCCCGGGATACCCGAGGAACTGCTCGGGCGCCTGTTCGAACCCTATGTCACCAGCAAGCCCAAGGGCACGGGCCTCGGCCTTGCCATCGTCAAGAAGATCGTGGAAGAACACGGTGGCATGCTGGCCGCCCACAACCGTACCGAGGGCGGCGCCGTGATCAGCGTGCGGCTGCCCATGGGCGCCCATGACTCAGCCGGCCGCGGTGCACGGCAGATCCTCGAACAGCGGGCCTGACCATGACACATCCTTACATCCTGGTAGTCGACGACGAGCCGGATATCCGTTCCCTGCTCCAGGAAATTCTGGAAGACGAGGGTTATGAGGTGGGCATCGCCGAGAACGGCACGGCCGCGCGCAAGGCGCGCCGGCAGCGGCGTCCCGATCTGGTGCTGCTCGACATCTGGATGCCCGATGTGGACGGCATCTCCCTGCTCAAGGAGTGGAGCGAAGAGGCGGCACCGGGGCCACCGGTCATCATGATGTCCGGCCACGGCACCGTGGAGACCGCCGTCGAGGCCACCCGGCTCGGCGCCTGGGACTTCATCGAAAAGCCGCTCTCGCTCGGCAAGCTGCTGGTGACGGTACAGCGTGCCCTGGAGTCCTATCACCTGTTGCAGGAACACCAGGGCCTGCTCAGGCAGGCGCGTCCCGTGACGGAACCCGTGGGCCGCAGTCCGGCGCTGGCTCAACTGCGCGAGCGTGCGCGGCGCATCGCCCAGCACGACGCCACGGTGCTGATCCACGGCGAACCGGGTAGCGGCAAGGGCGTGATCGCGCGTTACCTGCATCACAACAGCGCGCGCAGCGAAGGCCCGTTCGTGGAAGTGGGTGTGGCCGCCATGCTGGGCGAGAGCCCCGCGGTGGAGTTGTTCGGCAGCGAAGAGGGCGAGAAGGTCCACTTCGGCCTGGTGGAGCGGGCCAACGGCGGCACCCTGTTCCTGGACGACATCGGCGACATGGACCTGGCCATGCAGGCGCGGCTGCTCGGCGTGATGGAAAGCGGCTCGTTCTACCGCGCCGGCGGCACCGAACCGGTGCAGGTGAACGTGCGTTTCATCGCCGCCACGCGCCATCCCCTCGAGGCCCGGGCCCACGAAGGGCTGTTTCGCGCCGATCTTTACTACCATCTCAATGTGCTGCCGCTGGACGTGCCGCCCCTGCGCGAGCACGCGGAGGACATCCCGGAGCTGTTGCGCTACTACGTGGACTACTACGTGGATCACGACAAGCTGCCGTTCCGGTCCTTCACCGTGGCGGCGCAGAACCGGCTGCGCAACTACCCCTGGCCCGGCAATGTGCGCGAGCTGCAAAACCTGGTGCAACGCCTGCTCATCGTGGGTTCCGGCAACGAGATCGACGTGGAGGAAGTGGACAGCGCCATGGGCACCGAACTGGCGGCCCCGCCCAGTGCCGCCGACGACGTGCTCGCGCGCGCCGTCCAACTGCCGCTGCGCGAAGCGCGCGAACTGTTCGAGCGGCGCTATTTCGAATACCTGCTCGAGCAACTGGACGGTAACGTGGCGCGGGTGGCCCAGCACGCGGGCATCGAACGCACCCACCTCTACCGCAAACTACGCGCCCTGGCCATGGACCCGCGGGACATCAAGCGTTGAGTCGATGCGCGATCGGAGCGCCAATGAATTCGAGAAGAAAAAGCGATTAACCACGGAGGAAAACCTATTGATTCCTTCTTCTGGCCCTCCGTGGCCTCCGTGGTTGCTGCCTTTCTTCTACTTCATCGGCGGAACTGTTGGTTTAGAATGCCGCGCCCGAACGGCGCGCGAGGAATCGGCTGAATGAAGATCATCATCCTGGGGGCCGGACAGGTGGGCTCGTCACTGGCGGCCAACCTGGTCAGCGAGGCCAATGACATCACCGTGGTGGACACGGACAAGTCGCGGCTTCAGTCCCTGCAGGACCGCTTCGATCTGCGCACGGTCATGGGGCAGGCCTCCCATCCGGAGGTGCTGTCGCGCGCAGGCGCGGAGGACGCCGACATGATCATCGCGGTCACCAACTCCGACGAGACCAACATGGTGGCCTGCCAGGTGGCTTACACGCTGTTCCACACACCCACCAAGATCGCTCGCGTGCGCGCCCAGGAGTATCTGGATTCTCCGCAGCTGTTTTCCCAGGAATCGATTCCGGTCGACGTGCTCATCAGCCCCGAGCAGCTCGTGACCGATTACATCCACCGTCTCATCGAGCATCCGGGCGCACTGCAGGTGCTCGACTTCGCGGCGGGCAAGGTGCAGTTGGTGGCCGTGAAAGCCTATTACGGCGGTCCGCTGGTTGGCCAGGAATTGCGCCGCTTGCGCGATCACATGCCGGGCCTGCAGACCCGCGTGGCCGCCATTTTTCGCCGCGGCGCCGCCATCATCCCGGAGGGCCATACGGTTATTGAGGCGGACGACGAGGTGTTTTTCATCGCCGCCAAGCAGGACATCCGCACGGTAATGAGCGAACTGCGTCGCCTGGACTCGCCGGTGAAGCGCATCATGATCGCGGGCGGCGGCAATATCGGCAAACGGCTGGCCAAGGCGTTGGAAAATGCCTATCAGGTGAAGATCATCGATCACAACCCGACGCGCACCCAGGCCATCTCCGAAGAGCTCACCAGGACCATCGTGCTGCAGGGGGATGCTGCCGACGAGGAACTGCTGCTCGAAGAAAACATCGAGAACACCGACGTGTTCTGCGCCCTCACCAATGACGACGAGGCCAATATCCTTTCCGCCATGCTGGCCAAGCGCCTGGGCGCGCGCAAGGTGATGGCGCTGATCAACCGCGCCGCCTACGTCGACCTGGTGGAGAGCGGCGACATCGATATCGCCATCTCACCGCCGCAGGCCACCATCGGCAGCCTGCTCACCCACGTCCGCCGCGGCGACGTGGTGGTGGTGCACTCGCTACGCCGCGGCGCCGCCGAGGCTATCGAGGCGGTGGCCCACGGTGACATGCGTTCCTCCAAGGTGGTGGGCCGTGCCGTGCAGGACATCCGTCTGCCGCCGGGCACCACCATCGGCGCCCTCGTACGCGGCAACGAGGTGGTCATCGCTCACCACGACACGATCATCGAAGCCGAAGACCATTTGATCCTGTTCGTGGTCGATAAACGCCGCATTCCCGAAGTCGAGCGCATGTTCCAGGTCGGCGTGACCTTCCTCTGAACATGGACGACGACGCGCTGCGGCAGAAATGGGACACGCGCTACCGCGGCCAGGGGGTGGATGAAACCCGCGCCGCACGCGTCGTCACGGACAATCTGCATTTGCTCCCGGCCGGCGGCCGTGCGCTCGACCTCGCCTGCGGCCTCGGCGCCCACGCCTGCGTGCTCGCGCGAGCAGGACTCGCCGTGGACGCCTGGGACCTGTCGCCCGTGGCCATCGACACCTTGGCCGCCCACATCCGGCGCGAGGCCCTGCGTGTTAACGCCACGGTGCACGACGCCCTTTCCGCGCCGCCGCCACCCGCCAGCTATGACGTCATCGTGGTGGTGCACTTTTTGGAACGCGCCCTCGCTCCTGCACTGACGGCGGCGCTGCGCCCGGGCGGCCTGCTGTTCTACCAGACCTTCGCCGGTGTGGGCCCCGGCCCCGGTAATCCGGCTTTTCGACTGAACCGCGGCGAAATCCTGCGCCTGTTTGCGGACCTCACCCCCGTCGTCTACCGTGAAGAACACGACATCGGCGACACCGCCCGCGGCCTGCGCGGCGAGGCCATGCTGATCGCTCAGAGGACCTGATGGACAAGCGCACGCAACAGCTGGAACAGCTGCTCGAAAAAGGCCCGGACACCGCCATGCTGCGCTTCGGCCTCGGCAAGGCCTGGCTGGATGAGGGCGATCCTGCGCGCGCCGCCGATCACCTGCGCAAAGCCGTGGAACTGCAAGCGGACTACTCCGCTGCCTGGAAACTGTTAGGCAAAGCGCTCGCGGACGCCGGCCGGGCGGACGAGGCCAGGGCGGCCTACGCGCGCGGCATCGAAGTGGCCGAGGGCCGCGGCGACATCCAGGCCGCCAAGGAAATGCGCGTGTTCGCCCGCCGACTGGAAAGACAGCCAGGTACCTAGCATCCCCGCGCGGGGCCCACTTGCCCCGGGCCGCCTATGCTAGAGGAATCGACCACACGATCACTCCAGGGAGGCGCAGGCCATGATCAGGGTCGCCGTCATTCTGGGCAGTACCCGTCCCGGGCGCTTGGGGAAATCGGTGGCGACATGGGCCTTCGAGACGGCAAGGCAGCGCAGCGACGCGGCGTTTGAACTCATCGACCTCAAGGATTTCGATCTGCCCCTGCTCGATGAGCCGGTGCCACCCTCCCAGGGCCGTTACTCGAAGGAACACACCAAGCGTTGGGCGGCCACCATTGCGCGCTTCGATGCCTTTCTTTTCGTCACCGCCGAGTACAACCACGGCATCCCCGGGGCGCTCAAGAATGCCATCGATTACCTCTACGCCGAGTGGAACAATAAGGCGGCAGGCTTCGTGGGCTATGGCAGCGCGGGCGGGGTACGCTCGGTGGAGGCACTGCGCCTGGTGATGGGGGAACTGCAGGTGGCGGATGTGCGCGCCCAGGTGATGATTTCGTTGTTCACCGACGTCGAGAACGGGGTCTTCCAGCCCAAACCGTTCCATGTGGATACGCTGAACACTGTGCTCGATCAACTCATCGCCTGGGGCGGCGCACTGAAGCAGCTCAGATCCGGATAAACAAACAAGCGGCCGGGATCCGCGTCCACGGAGCGCAATGCTGCGCGCCGGACTGTCGCCGGCTTGGCGGACTCGTCAACGTCAGGCGATGCCGCTCAGAACCCGCAACCCGAAACACCTTCCAGCCGCCAACGGAGTAAACCCAATGGAAGGCGGCGCTTCCTTGAGGCGTTCCATGCGCTTTGCCAGACTCCGCGGTGTGGGCCGCGTTCCGCACAAGGCGTGACAGCACCGTCTGTGCCGGCTGGCGTTCGCCTGATGCGTAACGTGCGGACCGGGCATGCGCCCCGCGTCGCCCAACGCAACCAGGGGAGGCGCGACATACCGATGCCGAAGGCGCGCAAGCAGGTCGGGTCTGATCAAACGTGGATTGCCGGTGGCGCCTTCCGGATGGGCTCGGACCATCATTATCGTGAAGAGGCCCCCAGCCACCGGGTGCGCGTGGACGGCTTCTGGATGGACCGGACGCCGGTAACCAACGCGCAGTTCCGTACCTTTGTCGAAGCGACCGGTCATGTGACCCTGGCCGAATCGCCACCGCGCGCGGAGGACTATCCCGGCGCACCGCCGGAGATGCTGCGGCCCGGCTCGCTGGTCTTCGTCAGGCCGCCGGGTCCGGTGGATCTGCGCGACCTTCGCAACTGGTGGCAATTCGTGTTCGGTGCCGATTGGCGCCATCCTTACGGACCCGGCAGCGATCTGCGCGGCCTCGACGATCATCCGGTCGTGCATGTCGCCTATGGCGATGCGCTGGCCTACGCGCGATGGGCGGGCAAGGCGCTGCCGACCGAGGCTGAATGGGAGTTCGCCGCCCGCGGCGGCCTGGAGGGTGCCGAGTTCGCGTGGGGCGAGCAACTGATGCCCGACGGCCGCCCTATGGCCAATGTCTGGCAGGGTGAGTTCCCCTGGCAGAATCTGTTGGAGGACGGCTATGAACGCACCTCCCCCGTGGGCGTCTTTCCACCCAACGGCTACGGCCTGTTCGACATGATCGGCAACGTCTGGGAATGGACGGACGATTGGTACCGGCCGCGCCACCCCCCGGACGCCGCCAAGCCCTGCTGTGTGCCCCACAACCCCCGTGGCGGCAGCGAGGCCGCGAGCCAGGACCTGGCCGAGCCCGGCATCCCGCGTAAGGTGCTCAAGGGCGGATCCCACCTGTGCGCGCCCAATTATTGCCGGCGCTACCGCCCGGCAGCCCGTTTTCCGCAGCCGGTGGACACCTCCACCTCTCATGTGGGCTTCCGCTGCATAACGCGGCACCCGGCAGAAGCGACCCCATGAGCGAATTCCTCGCGGAGGTGCTCAGGCTTTCTGTGCTGGTGTTCGCGGTGAGCAGCATGCTCTCCGTGGGATTCGGCTACACCCTCAGCGAGATCCTGCGGCCGCTTCGCGAGGCCAGCGCCGTAGCGCAGACGTTGATCGCGAATTTTGCTCTGGTACCGCTGCTGGCGTTGGCCGTGCTACGGCTGCTGCCTATGCCGGAACCCATCGCCATCGGGCTGTTCCTGGTAGCAACCGCCGCGGGCGCGCCGTTCCTCATCAAGCTCAGCGGCGTGGCCGATGCGGACGAGGCGCTGAGCGCCTCGTTGCTGGTGCTGCTGTTGCCCATGACCATCGCCTACATGCCCATGGTGGTGCCGCTGGCGCTGCCCGAGGCGCATGTCAGTGCCGCGGCCATCGCGCGCCCGCTGGTGCTCGCCATGTTGCTGCCGTTGTCGCTCGGGCTGCTGTTCAGAAAATGGAAACCGGATCGGGCAATGCGTCTGCGGCCACCGCTCGGCAGGATCTCCACCGTGGCGCTGATTACGCTCATGCTGGCGGCCATCTTGCAGGATCTGCCGGGCCTCGCGGGCATCCTGCAACCGCGTGTGATCCTGGCCACCTTCGCGCTCATCGCCGGGGCCTTCGTCGTCGGCTATGCCCTCGGCGGTCCGCGCGTGTGCTCGCGGGAAGTGCTGGGACTGGCGACCGCGCAGCGCAATATCTCCGCGGCGGCGGTGGTCGCCACGCAGGTCATCCAGCATCCCGACACCATCGCCATGGTGGTGTTCAGCGCGCTCATGGGCTTTGCCGTGTTGTTTCCGATCGCGGGCCATTTGCGAAGGCGCACCGCATGAAGCACTGGGGCCTTTCCCCCCTGCTAGGAGCGGCCTCAGGCCGCTAAACGACGATTCCGTCGAAGAATCGCGGCCTGAGACCGCTCCTGCGGGAGTTGCCTCTGCCGCTGCCGTGGCAGGTTAAAAAAGGAGGCGTGAGATGCTGGAGGCATCCTGGGAAACGTTCGGCGACCTGCTCGGTCTCGGCAAGGACATTGGCGACGTCGGGGTGGTGGAGATGGTGCTGCGCACCATCGTCATCTACGTCGCCGCGCTGGTGCTCGTGCGCCTGGCCAGCCGGCGCCTGCTGGCCAAGCCCAGCGCCTTCGATATTATCGTCGCGATCATGCTCGGCTCCATTCTCAGCCGGGCCATCAACAGCTCGGCCGACCTGCTGCCGACCCTGGCAGCGGGCGCCGCGCTGCTCGCGATGCAGTGGTTGCTCGCCTTCGTGGCCGTGCGCACCCGTTGGCTCGGGCCGATGGTGAAAGGCGGGCCCGTGCTGCTGATCGAGGATGGAAAAATCCGCGAGAAGGGGCTACGCCACGCAGGCCTGACACACGAGGATTTGACTGAAGCCCTGCGCCTCGCCATCCGCGATGAAGATCCGGCACGGGTCCGCCGCGCCTACATGGAACGCAATGGCAAGATCAGCGTCATCGCCTTTCCGTCGGAGCCGCGCGCGGTGACCGTGAAAGTGGAGCAGGGGGTGCAGACGATTCGTATCGAGCGGTGAGTGACTAAGGGTTTCCCTGTTTTTGCGATGCAAAACGAGGGAAGTGGCCTGCGAGCGGGAGGCCTGTGGCCGCTAGTGTTTCAGTAAGCAGCGCATCGCACGCCATCCGAGGAGGCCGCGCATGGCGATTAAGGAGTACCGGCCCGGTGAACCGTTCCCCGGCACCATCGGGCGCACTGCCGAACGCTCGGAGCCCGCGTGGCCGGCCCTGCGCCGCGCCCGCAAGGGTGCGCCCAATGTGATGCTCGTGGTGCTCGACGATATGGGCTACGGCCAGCTCGGCTGCTACGGCGCGCCCATCCGCACGCCGAACATCGACCGGCTCGCCGCGAACGGACTCAGCTACAGCAACTGCCACACCACGCCGCTGTGCTCGCCCACCCGCAGTTGCCTGCTCACCGGCCGCAACCATCATTCCAATGGCGTCGCGGCCGTGATCGACATGGCGACCGGCTTTCCCGGATCAAACGGCATGATCCCGTTCGAGAACGGTTTCCTCTCCGAGATCCTGCAGCTCAACGGCTACAACACCTATGCGTTGGGCAAGTGGCATCTGACGCCCTTCGAACAATGCAGCGCCGCCGGACCTTACGACCGCTGGCCGCTGGGCCGCGGCTTCGAGCGTTATTACGGCTTTCTCAAGGGCGACACCCACCAGTACTACCCGGACCTGGTCTACGACAACCACCAGGTGGAACCGCCCAGGACGCCGGAAGAGGGTTATCACCTCACCGAGGACATCGCGGACAAGGCCATCGCCTTCGTCACGGACGCCAAGCAGGCGGCACCGGACAAGCCCTTCTTCCTGTACGTCGCCACCGGCGCTATGCACGCGCCCCATCACGTGCCGAAGGAATGGGCGGATCGCTACGCGGGGCAGTTCGACGAAGGCTGGAGCGTCTATCGCGAGCGCACCTTCCAGCGCCAGAAGGAACGGGGACTGCTGCCGCAGGACACCGTGCTGCCGCCGCACGATGCGGAGGTACAGGACTGGGCGGCGCTCTCCGCCGAAGAACGCCGGCTGTATGCGCGCATGATGGAGGTCTACGCCGGGTTCCTGGAGCACACCGATCATCACATCGGCCGGGTGCTTGATCACCTGGCGCTGCTCGGTGAACTCGACAACACCCTGGTGATGGTCATCTCCGACAACGGCGCCAGCGCCGAGGGCGGTCCGTGCGGTTCCATGAACGAGAACAAGTTCTTCAACAACGTGCCGGACTCGCTGGAAGAGAATCTCAAGGTCATCGACGAACTGGGTGGTCCGAAGCACTTCAACCATTATCCGCGCGGCTGGGCCTTCGCCGGGGACACACCGTTCCGGCGCTGGAAGCGCGAAACCTACCGGGGCGGCACCAGCGAGCCGCTCATCGTGCACTGGCCCCAGGGCATAAAAGCCAAGGGCGAGGTGCGCCACCACTACGTGCATGCCATCGATGTGCTGCCGACGGTGCTGGAGGCGCTGGCAATCGAAGCGCCGCACACGATCCGCGGCTACACGCAATCACCCATCGAAGGCGTGAGCTTTGCCCACACCTTCAACAGCGCCGACGCGGCATCACGTCACCGCACCCAGTACTTCGAAATGCTCGGCCACCGCGCCATCTATCACGATGGCTGGCGCGCGGTGTGTCCGTTCCCGCAACCCTCTGATCCGCCGCACGCACTACTCACGGAAGAGCGGCTGCGCGAACTGGACGTAGACGGCTGGGAGCTCTACCACGTGGCCGAGGACCCGACCGAGACGAACGATCTGGCCGCGTCGCGCCGGGACAAGCTCATCGAGATGATCGCCCTGTGGTACGTGGAGGCCGGCAGGTATCACGTACTGCCCCTGGACAACCGGGTGGTGGAGCGCATGACCGCCGAGCGCCCGCGCCACACACCGAAGCGCGAACACCACGTCTATTATCCCGGCACCTCGCAGATGCCCCCCGAGGTGGCGGCCCGGGTGATAAACCGACAGCACAGCATCACCGCGAAAGTAGCGATCCCACCCGGCGGCGCCGAGGGCGTGCTGCTCGCCCAGGGTGGCAATACCGGCGGCTACGCCCTCTACATCAAGAACCGCAAGCTCCACTACGTCCACAACTACGTGGGTGCCAAGGAGTTCCACGTCGAATCGACCCGGGAGGTTCCCGAAGGCGAGGTCGAACTGGGCTTCGATTTCGAACCCACCAACAAGCCCGCGATCGGCCAAGGTAAAGGTGCCTCCGGCAAGGCCGAGCTCTACATCAATGGTGAGCGCGTGGCAGAGGGACAGATCCCCATCACGGTGCCGCTTTCCTACAGCCTCAGCGAAGGCCTCAGTTGTGGCCGCGACTCCGGATCGCCCGTGACCGTCGATTACGAACCTCCGTTCCCGTTCAGCGGACGCCTCGACAGGGTCGAAGTGGACGTGACAGGTCGCGCATTCGGCGATCGCGAAGCGGCCTCGCGGGAGGTGCTGGCGAGACAATAGCCGAGGCTTCAAAGCGGCTCCGTGAATACGCGGAGGCGTCGCGGTTCGGTTCCGCCGAGCTACGGAAAATCCGTTGATTCTTCGGCCGTGTTCGGCGGGGGCTCTGTGGCGTCGAGCCAGGCCTGGGCGGCGCATCGCGCTTGCATGAGTGCTTCGCCGACCACCGGTGTGGCCAGGAATACGTTCTCCGGCCCAAGCGACTTTAGCAAGCGCGTGTGCTCCAGTTGCCAGCGCACGTGCTCGCTGACGCCCACCAGCAGCAACCGTCCGCCCCTGCGGCGCAGCCGGCGGGCATAGCGTGCGATCACGCCAATGAAGGTGCTGCCGACTTCCTTGCGACCACGCAGCAGGAGCGCGACCATCGGTCGGTCCGCGCCATTCGGGTCGGGCAGTTGCGATTCGAGCACCTGCGCGCCGGCGAAGAACAGGCTGCCGTTGGGGTAGAGCACGCAGATCTCACGGCTGGCCAGCACGGCCGGGGGGTCGCGCTCCTCGTAACGACCATCTGCGCGCAGGCGCAGCTCCCGCAGTTGCAGACGATTGGCGGCCCGAAACACCTGCAACCCGAAGGTCACCATCACGCCCAAGGCCACGGCCTGCTCAATGGGCAGGAGCAGCGTGGTGACGAACGTCATACCCATGACCATTGCATTGATCCAGCCGCTCAGCCAGATCACCTGCACCTGCTCAATGGGAAATGCGCGCGCACCGACCACCACCAGCAGCCCTGCCACTGCCGCCAGGGGCAGAGCTCCCACCACGGGCGCGAGCAGGAGTATGGCCAGGGCGGCCGTCAGTCCCGAGAGCAGCGTCGCCCAGCGGGTGCGCGCACCGGCGTTCACCAGCAGGGCCGTCTGACCGAAGGAGCCGCCCACCGGCAGACCGCGCAACAGCGCGCATGCCAGGTTGGCGATACCCTGGCCACGAAAGTCCACCGAGGGATTGGGATAGCGCCCGTTTGGATTCGGGTAACTGTGGCTCACGCCGGCGCCTTGGAGCAGCCCGACCACAGCCACAGCCACCGCAGTGAAGGTCACTTGGGGCAGAAACCTGACGTCCGGCAGGATGGGCAGGGGCAACGCGGACGGAACGGGATAGGTGTCACTCACCAGGCCAACCTCGTCGAGGCCGAATCCGTGTGTCACCCCGGCCGCCAGCGCCAGAGCAATGATCATCGCCACGCCGGAAAGCCGGGTGCGGTCCAGCAGCATCACGGTAATGATGGTCAGCCCACCCACCAGCAGCGTGGGCAGGTGCACCTGTGCCAGGTGGGTCGCCAGGTCATACACCTGCAGCAACCGGTGCTCGGCATCACTGGTGTAGCCGGCGAGATCGCCCAACTGGGAGAGCACGATGGTCACCGCGATGCCGGCCAGGAAACCGGTGGTCACGGTGTTGGAGACGAAGTGGACCAGGAAGCCCAGCCGCAGCAGACCCAGAGCCAGCTGTATCAAACCGACCAGCAGCACCAGCATGGCCAGCGCACCGGCCTGCTGAGCCTCGGGGATCCCGCCCATGGTTTCAGCAATGGTGATGGAAATGGCGCCCGTGGTTGTCACGCACATCAGCGCCGAGCCCGTGCTCAGGCCGCCCGCGATGCGGCCGAAGACGGAGGCGTAAATCCCATGGAGGGGATTGACGCCCGCCATCACGCCGGCTGCCAGCCCAGTCGGAAGGGCGGCCAGCCCACCCAGGAGACCGGCGGGAAGATCTCCTTTGAAATCCTTGGCGCGCTGGGGCGGAAAGCGCCAGATGCGTCGCATGCGTTCCAGCATGGTGATCCCTGTGACCGGGAGGGTGTATCGGCCCCCTCATTGGGCCGACGCTTGTTTAAAAATAACTGCCCTTGGACCGCCCGGTTTCTTCAGCCGCGCCAGACATGGTGCTGGAGCTACCTGGTCGGGCAAAGCGCAGCAATGCAAGGCCCCTCCGGGAGCGCTACAACAATCGACACATCCACACACTGGGGATTCGCACATTGAAGCCCGCTTTTTCATAGGCGCGGCGCGCTGAGGCGTGGCTTGGGTCACCGCCGGTCGCAACCGTAGCAGCACGCATACCGGTTACCTTCATGCGTGCGAGAGCGTACTGGTACATGGTGGTGCCGATGCCGTGACCGGCGTAGTCCGGATGGACCGCGTTGAGACCGATTTCGCCGACTGTCGTGTCGCGGTTCAACTGGAAGGAAACGAACCCGACGACCACGTCTGTCAATTCGGCCACATAGATTTCCCAGTTGGAGTCCGCTGCAAGAATCCCGGCGAGCAGCGCTGCGTGCTGTTGTTCCTCGCGCGATTGCACCAGCGCATAGAGCGCGTCCCCGAGGATGGAGCGAAACGATGCAAAAACGGGCGTGAAGGCGGCTTGCCGGATCGCTTCAAGACGAGGAGCATCCGTTACCGTGAACGGACGTATCAGCGGAGTTGAATTCACCATGAGCGCACCTCCTTCATGCGGCTTTTATTGGAAAGGCCCGCTCACCCCGCACCGTTCGGTCGACCCGCTGCTGCGGGCCTTGTTCAGTCCGTACACGGTACAGGGCAGTGCATTGGCGCGGGTCAGGAGAAACTTGCCAAGATAAGTCGGTTTGTCGGTCTTCAGTAGTGCCATACGCGTGGGCCAGCGTACCCACGTGTCTTCGCCAGGCGCGTTAGCTGGACCATTCCACGAACACGTCCAAGCCAGTCCCAGCCGAGCTTTGCTACGGCTTTGAACGAAGGCGTTTTGAAACCACCATTGCTGACTACGATGGGCCGACAACCCGGCGGCACCATGGCTGCCAACGCTTCCAAGAAGCGCTCGTGGACCTCCGGATTGTTCTGCAGCAACTCGGGGTGGACTTCCTGATAGATTGGCAAACTCAGGCCCAACGACGGCAGTGAAGCCGAGAGCAGATGCAGGGAGTTGTCCGCCTTGAGCGTCGCCGGACCACCCGACCCAATCCCGTAATCGACAAACACCGACTCGACGTGGCCGCCTCGGCCGCATCCTTCAGCGCCAAGATACAAAGCGTGTGAATCGGTTGACACACTTCGCCGATCGTCTTATGAATCATCTTCGTGACATGCATCGCTGTCATCGCTGTTTCTCTCCTGTGTCTAGACGCTACAAGAGATCACGACGCGCGATGCATGGCCACCCGAATTTCTTTAATCAGCGCCTTACCTCCGCAATTCGTGGGGCGCCCTCAGGGGCTGTCCCTGATTGTCTCCGGATATTCCGCCAAGGTGCCGGATTGCAGCATGGAATGCCTCAACCACTTGCTCGGCGTAGTTGTTGATCTCCGCTTTTGCCGACGGTTTCAAATGTCTCAGCTGGGAAACACGACCAGCATTTTGAGTGTTGCCCACGGGCTTCCACCGCTGAATCAGCTCCACCTCGATCAACTCAAGCCGCAGATGTGCGAGGGAGTCGGTCTTGACCGAGATGATGTGAGTCGTACCCGCCTTCTTTGATGCACGTTCCCAATGGATCTGGTACTCACCCCATTTCCGTGGGTAATAGTTCTTTCCCTTTTCGAAGAGCTCTTTTTTCCGGGCTTCTGCGTCTTCCGTTTCTAGCCAAAACGCAATGCGTTCCTCCTTGAGGCTCTCTAGAACGCGACGTTCCAGGTCACGAGTTTGACCAACATATATCGGCATCCACACTCGTTCCCTGGATAATTGCCCCCAGCAGTAAAAGCCCGGCCCCCCTAAATTTCTAGGAACAAGCTTCCGCACAAGGTCGGCGAATGCCTTGCCTTTTTCCGCTCGCGCAAAAGCGCCAAGGGCATCAGGATCATCCGCAGCAAAACGTGCGAGCTCCTCGGTAGAGATGCATCCGTATTCAAGGTCACAGATTTTCATCGATTCACTGGCATCGATAGGATCAAGGGTCATGAGTCTTGGGTACTGCATTTCATGCCAGGCGGGCACTCCCCTGATTGGCGCCACGCTCTGGCGAACCTTCCCGGAATCGGATCAAGCCGGATACTTGTCCGCATGGCCTCGTCACCTTCCGGGTGTCGGGGCACAAGGAACAGGTCCTCCGCCATTTCGGCGATCACCTCGCGCAATTCCAGGCCCTCCAGCATACGGCCGGGACGGCATTTTCGCCGTACATGGCGCCGAGCAGGTTCTCGACGGGAGTCGGACTCGCCGTCACGGTTGACGGCGAGCAGCACGCCCTGGGGGTCGGTGATCCAGGCGACGTGGCCGGCCGGCACCGCGTAGCCGGTCACGCCTTCGGGGCCAAAGCGCCGGCAGAACTCGGCGCGGGACAGGAATTCCACCGGAGCGCCCAGAGCGTCGCCCACGGCGCCACCCATCAGACAGCCGCGAAAGCGATCGCGGATGCAGGCAAGGGAGGGCCGTTCCCACGCGGCCGCAGACCCGCTTGTCGCGGAGTTGTTGTCCATGGGCATTTCTCCCTGATTTTCTTTGCTTGCCCGGCGGATGTCAGGGCGCTTTCCGGTGAACCTTGTGGTTTGGGCGACCCGCTCGCCGCGTGCGCCTGTGGTTGCCCACGATTTCGGCGTGCTTTGCAAACAGGATGCGGTCGAAATGGGCGCCGCTCATGCCACACGGGGTGCATACCTTCTCAAGAATCTCCTTTTCGAGCTGCCTGTACTTGATCTTGTTGCCCGGCAGATCATTGGGCAGACAGGCGCCAACGTGCTCCAGGATGTTCTGGATACGGACGTCGAAAGCTATCGCATTGTGGACGAGTCCCAGGCCTATCAGGAGATCACGCGCGCCCTTGTTCTTCACAAATGCCAGCTCATCACTCACGATGGCGATGCGCCAGTTCTCGTCGGGGATCCCGGCGATCTTGGTGAAGTAGGACTTCGGTCCACCATGAGCCGCGAGGACGTCGAAGTTGTACGTGGCAGCCTTCGTCTTCTTGCACTTGTCGATTTCCGCCGATACGTAGCGGACACCCGCGGCCCGCAACTGCCGGTGGATTTCGTTCGCTCGTTCGGGGCGCGTCATGCGGGACAGGGCGTTGTGCCAGGCTTCCTTGGTGCTTAGCGCCGCAGCTAGGGCCTTTCCCCCTGCCTCCTTTCCGGCAACGGCAATCTGTACGAGAACTGCCGCCCAGAGGCTGTGGTTGTCCTTTTCCGCCCAGTTCTCTGGGACAGGCTTGTCGATTTCATTGCGATACTGCTCGGCGACGGCCCGAAGCCTCGCGACGGCGGTTTCGTTGAGCATGGTCATGTCTTCCTTCTCAGTCCTCGGGTTCTAACCAGCGCATGCAGTTGACGAGATAAGAGAGCGTGCCTGAAAAGCCGGCGCGGTTTTCGGCCCTGGGAGGAGCCAATCACGTCCACAGGTTTCACCTTGGGAGATCAATGCGGAAAACCGGGACAGACCGGTCTGTCGCTGATTGTTCCCAGCGCAAAGGCTCGCCTCGGAAGTACTCCTGGAACCTTTCTGGCGGCCACTCGGCAGGATTCGACTTCGGGATAAAGGGCACAGTCCCTGAGGGATGCCCACGAATTTCTCCTTTAGTCGGTCAAAAAGCATGGGCTTCTCGCAGCGATATTCGCGCCTGACGAAGGTCCTCAGTGGTGACGTGCA
>JAWLCT010000020.1:38589-52526 GCA_041687015.1 Gammaproteobacteria bacterium | reverse complement strand
GACTCTGACCCCATTGGTTTTTGTGGCTACGGGTGCGGGGGGCATACCCGGTTGCGGCCGCCCTGTTTGGCATCGTAGAGGGCCTGGTCGGCGGCGCCGACCAGGCGGTCGGGTGATTCGCCGCGTTGTGGGATGATGCTGGCGGCGCCGATGCTGACGGTGACGAACTCGGAAACGTTCGAGGCCTCGTGACGGATGCGCAGGCCCATGACGGCGCCGCGCATGCGTTCGGCGATGTTGAGTGCGCCGGCCAGCGGCGTCTCCGGGAGTATCACCGCGAATTCTTCGCCGCCGTAGCGCGCCGCCACGTCGATGGAGCGGCTCAGTTGTGCGTCGATGGCCTGTGCGACCCGACGCAGGCTTTCGTCCCCAGCCTGATGTCCATAGACGTCGTTGTACGCCTTGAAGTGATCCACGTCGGCAATGAGCAGCGCCAGCGGCCGGCCGTCGCGTTCGGCGCGGCGCCATTCCAGTTGCAGGTATTCGTCGAAGTGACGGCGATTGGCGATGCCGGTGAGTCCGTCCCGCCGGGAAAGGCGCTGCAATTCGCGATTGGACTCGGCCAGGCGGCGGTTGATGTCCTCCACTTCGGCGCGCGAGCGCTCGACGGCACTGAGGGCCTGTGCGATGCGCTGTTCGGTTTCCTTGCGTTGGGTGATGTCGCGCGCCGCCACGAGGATCCGGCGCTGCCCGGCGTGAGTGATGGCACTGAAAGACGCCTCGGCGGCGAAGGTGCTGCCGTCCTTGCGCACGTGTTCACCTTCCACCAGCATCGGTTCAGCATGCATCCGCTCGAACAACTGCTCGAACGGTACCGCCGGCAAGGTGGACCAGCGCACGAACCGGGTGGGATGCAGGCCGATCAATTCCTCGCGGGTATAGCCCAGGCTCTCGCAGGCGAGCCGATTGACGTCCACCACGCGGCCTGCGAGATCGAGCAGGAACATGGCTTCACTCGCGTACTCGAACAGCGCCCGGAATTGCTCCGAGGCGCGCAGGGCCTCTTCGACGGCCTTGCGTTCCCTGAGATCCTGAAAGGCCACCACCGAGCCCGTCGCCTTGCCCGCGCGCAGGATCGGTGTGGATACGACGGACACCGGCAAGAGGCTGCCGTCGCGACGCCGAAACTCGGCTTGTTCGGCGGCGAAACGCGTTCCGTTGGTGGCTTGCCGCGCCCGTTCCAGGGCATGGCGATGGGAGCCGATGCCGTTCTGGGACGTGAACAACCGGTGGCTCGGTGTGCCGAGTAATTCCTCCTGCTTCCACCCGAGCAGGTGTTCGGCGGCGGGATTGACGAACGTAATTCGGCCGCGCCCGTCTTGCACATAGATGCCCTCACCCATGGTGGCGGTGATCTCCTGCAAGCGCCGGCGCTCGTCTTCCAGTTCGCGGGTATAACGGCGCGCCAGATGCACCGCGCGCTCTCGCGTGGAGGTGAGCGAAAGCGTGATGGCGAACAACAGTGCCCCAATCAGGAACCCGGCACCCAGGATCACCGCTTCGGCACTGCGGTCGATGCGCCTCTCGAATCCCGGCAGGGAAGACACCACCAGGGTCCAGCTGCGACCTGCAAGGGGGACATCCACAGACTGCGAAAACAGCGGCCTGTGGCCCGAATCAACCGGGTGACTGTCGTAAATGCGGGGCCCGGAGGGGGCGCCATCCAGCAACTGCACCCGCAGCGTGGGAAATTCCCGCTGCAGCACGTCGTCCATGAACCGACCGACCAGCAGCGGGGCGAACACGAAACCCATCAGACGGCGCGTGCGGCCTTCGGGCGTTTGCGGCTCGCCACGGTAGACCGGCGCATACAGGACGACGGTGTTGCGGTCGGGCGTGCCGGGCATGTCCACGCGCGCACTCAAGGTCACTTCGCCGGTGTCGCGGGCGCGTAGCATGGCCGTTCGGCGCACCGGGTCGGACAGCAGATCGAAACCGGGTTCCGGTTGCTGATGATTGGGTTCTACATAAAAGACCGGGACGTAATGGGGGCGATCCCCTTCGGGTCGCAGACGGAACTCGCCGATGAAGTCCCTGGCCACGCTCCGGTACAGGCGATCAAGGTTTTGCCGCTCCACCCAGGGTGCGAAACCCACCGACAGAACGCCGCCAAAGTACTCGTCCAGGCGTTGGCTCTGCACGTAGGTATGCCAGGCGTCGTGCTCGACCCGGTTTGACGCGCGGAACAGGCCTTGTCCCCCACGCACCACCTGTTCGAAGGCGTGCATGCGAAAACGCAGACACTGACCAATCTCCTCAGCGCTGGCGCTGAAACGTTCCAGGGCACGTCCAGTGATCTGGTCATGGATGTGGCCCCACACCAGGAGTGTGGCGACCAGGGCGAGCAGGAGTATCGACCACGCGACCATCCAGCCACGTCTTGGACGGAGCCCAAGGATTGGCTCCTGATTGGCCAGGGCCTCGCCGCGGTCCGAGCTCTGGGGCACGAGATGCTCTTTATTCTGTGGCTGACCGGCCAGGTGTGACCGGCGATACGAATCGGAGGCGGGGCATGACCGCTTCCGCTACAGAATAGACCGCAAAACTGTGGGTTTCAGGCGTCGAGGTCGGGGATGAGTTCGCTCTCGATACGAGCGATGGCGTCTTTCAGCAGCAGCTTGCGCTTTTTCAGCCGGCGCACCTGGAGCTGATCGGCGCAGGGGTCCTGATTGAGCGCGGCGATGGCGCGGTCCAGATCGCGATGCTCGATGCGGAGTTCGGTAAGGCGTTGTACGAGACTTTCAGGCGAGTCGAACATACGGCGGGACCACTGGCTGTGAGGACAAACCATAACGCCTAACCGCTACCCAGTTCCAGTGATGCGTTACCGCTTTTCGTTCAGGTCGACGCCTGAACGTGTCTGTCTGCACGAGGCGCACACCGCGAATCGGTCGGTCGACGTGCGGCGTGCCAAGCGTTTGTCGAACCATCCCGGTCCTGGTGCTCTCCGCGTCTTCGCGCACGTTCCGAACCAATCGGAAAACAGCGACTAGCCGGGGCCCAGGTGCAGGGCCGGTACATGCCGATGCAGAAACCAGCGGTCGAGCACCAGACGTCGGGTGAGGGCGGGGTTGCCAAGCACCCAGCGCCCGAGTGCGCGTCGCCAGCTGGTCGGCAGGGGCAAGCCGTGTGACTGGCCGGAACCGAGCCGGACGCGCAGGCGTTCGTCATAGCTGCGCAGCCGCACGGGGCGGTAGTCGCCCTTGGCCTCGATGAGGGTTTGCGCCGCCAGCAGCGCCGACTCCACCGCAGGGCGGATCCCCTCGCCGGATTGCGGATAGGCGAGCCCGGCCGCATCACCCACCAGCAGCGCCCGTTCGGTGTAACGCGGACGTGGGCTTGGCCGCCGGTGCAGCAGGTAGGCATGGCCGCGGAAACGGGTGGGAATATCCTGCGGGATGCGGCCTTCGGCCTTGAGCCAGGCCACGAATTCCGACAAGTCACGACCCAGTTGGCCACCGGCCTCACGACCCAGGCCCACGTTGAGCCAGCCGTCCTTGTGGAAACACCAGCCGTAGCCCTTGAAATCCTGGGTGAAGTAGAGCTCCGGGGTGTCCTCGGCCACGGCGCAGCGCGCGCGCTGGTCCGCCGTCAGCTTGAACTCCACTTCCTGGGCAGTGACCGGCTGTTCGTCCCGGCCCAGGTCCGCTCCCAGGTGGCGGGCCACCGGGCAGTAATGCCCGCCGGCACCGATCAACAGTGGTGTATGCACGCGGCCGTTCACCCGCCAGCCGTTGGGCACCCGTTCCAGGCTTTGCAGCGCGTCGCCCAGGGCCAGGCGCGCACCGCAGCGTTGCAACAGAAAATCGTCGAATTCGCAGCGGCGAATGCCGTAGCTCACCACGTCGTCGTAACGGCTCAACAGGGCGGGCCCGTCGATCACGCCGGTGCGAAAGCCACGGATGGGTTGCAACACACGCCCTTGTGCATACGCATCCGGATCAATCTCGAGGGTGGTCAACACCGCCGGCGTGACCCAGCCGGCACAGACCTTGTCACGGGGGAAGGTCTTGCGATCCATGACCAGCACGTCCATGCCGGCCGCCACCAGCGCGCGCGCGCAGGTGGCACCGGCCGGGCCGCCGCCGACCACCACTGCATCGGCCGTGGTATTCATGGACGGCCCTCATAGAGATGGGCGCGGGTCCAGGGATGGTCGAGCCGATTCGGGCGGCTGAATACCACCTGGAACAACTGCAGGTGGCCCTCGGCAAAACTCGCATGGGAGGCCGCCAGATACAGACGCCAGGTGCGCACAAAACGCTCATCGAACATGTCGCGCACCTTGTCCCTGTGTTCGTCAAAGCGCTCCAGCCACTGCTCACAAGTGCGTGCGTAATGAGGGCGCAGGTTTTCCACGTCCAGCACCGAGAAGTGCGGCTCGAAGATGTTCATCATCTCGCGCAGGGTCGGAGGATAGGCGCCCGGGAAGATATGGCGTGCAATCCAGCCGCCGAGCGGTTCACTGCGGTTTTGGCCGATGCTGTGGATCAACCCGCGCCCTTGCGGACGCAGGCACCGGTTGATCACCTCACCCAGCACCGGCAGATTCTCCACGCCAACGTGCTCGAGCATGCCCACGGATACGAAGGCATCGAACTGGCCGCGGATGTTGCGGTAGTCGTCTTCGATGTACTCGATACGGTCATCCAGACCCTCGCGGCGCGCGCGTTCGCGCGCGTAGGCGATTTGTTCGCGCGAGATGTTGAAGGCCTTCACCCTCACGCCGTAGTGACGCGCCATGTGGCGGGCCAGGCCGCCCCAGCCGCAGCCCGCTTCCACCACGGTCTCGTTGGGTTGCAGGTTGAGCTTGCGAGACACCAGGTCCATCTTGGCGAACTGGGCGTGCTCCAGGCTCGTGTCCTTTGCAGGGTAATAGGCGCAGGTGTAGGCCATTTCCCGATCCAGCCAGAGTTCATAGAACGTGTTGCCGATGTCGTAATGGTGATGGATGTTCTGGCGGGACCCGTTCAGGCTGTTGACCTGGCGGCGCAGCAATCGGGCCAGGGGAAAGCGCCGATCCATGCCAGCCGGTCGCGCACGCAGGATGATGCGCATGAAATCGAGCAATCCCCCATCCACCTCGATGCCCCCGGTGCTGTATTCCTCACCGAAGCAAAGGGACGGATTGAGCATCAGCCGCCAAAGCGCGGTGCGGTCGGCGATGATGGCCTCGGCGCGGGGGGGCGCACCGCTTTGGACCTCGCTGCCGTCCCAAAGACGGACGGTCACGGACGGATCACCGACCAATCCCAGGAAACGACGCAATACCGCGCGCTCCAGGTGGGTGGCAGCGATGCGTGCAGGGCGGCGCAGGGCCGCGACATCGCCGGGAACCAATGTCTCAGCGGAGACTTCTTCTCTTTCTTCATGCATAGCAGCAAATTCCGTGCATAGTCGTGCCCGGCATCCCCCGGGACCATAGGAAAGGCTAGGCGATGGGACGCGAGGTCGCCACTTACCAGGGTAGCTCCACGCCGTTGTAGCGGTAGAAACGGCCTGATTGCTTGAGTGTCAGGCGATCGATGAGGCGGCGCATGGCGCGCACACTTTCCTCGGCGCTCAGGCTGCTTTCCGGCCCGCCCATGCGGGTCGCGACGGCGCCGGGATGCAGCAGGCTCAGATTGATGCCGCGCGGGCGCAGTTCCTCGGCCAGGCCGCGCACCGTGGCGTTCAGGGCGGCCTTGCTGCTTCGGTAGTAGTAGTCGCCGGGCCAGCTGATGTCAGCGATGCTGCCCATGTGGCTGGTGGTGACCACGATCTGCCGGCGCGCACTGCGCGCCACGTGATCGACCAAAGCCTCGATAACCCGCACGGAACCCAGGGTGTTCACGGCGAAGGTGTGCAGCCAGTCGTCGAAACGCAGGGCCCCGAGACCTACCGAACCCTTCTCCAGGTAGATGCCCGCGTTGTTGACCAGCAGGTCGAGCGATTCGCCCCCGAGCGCATGACGCACCGCGTAGGCGTCTTCCGCCGAGGTCACGTCCAGGCGCGTGATGACGATATCGTGGTTATCGGCGGCAAGGCTGTGCAGCCCCGTGGCCTCGGACGGATACCGGCAGCTGGCGTACACTCGCCAACCTTCCTGAGCCAGTTGTCGCACCCATTCGAAGCCGATTCCGCGGTTGCTTCCCGTGACCAGTGCCGTGGGCATGGTTGAAGTGTAGAAGCGGTGCCGGGCGCCGCCCGATGTTGCGCCCCGCCTTCGCGAGCGGAGGCGGGGCACGGGTTCAATGGGGTTTCTGGGCTTGCACGCCGCCCTTGAGGTCCTGTTCCATTTCCACGCTCAGCCAGCCACGCACCGATTGCAGATGCCGGTCTTCGTCGGCGAGCGCCTGATGGAAACGCCGCGACAAATCGTTCTGGCCGAAGGCTTCGGCCAGACGGATGAGCATGTGCCAGCCGTCATTGTCGGCCAGTTCCGCCACCAACAGGGCCTGCAGGGAATGGGCGAGGGAGCTGCGCGGGTCGGTGATCACCTGCAGTAGGCCCATCGATGTGACGCCGCTGACGTCCGCCGAGGGGGTCACCACCGTGGGGTCGCCGCCCAGATATTCGATGGCCTCGCGCACCAGTTCGAAGTGCGCCAGCTCCTCGTTGTGGAAACCGATCAGTTGATCGCGCGTGGGTCCCTGTTCCCAGGTGCCCACTTCGTCGAATTTGGCAATCAATGCCTCATACAGCCGTGTACCGGTGCGCTCGAAGGCGAGCCGTTCACCCAGTTTGTCGAGAAACACCGAGGGCCGGTGGCCCTTGAGCATGTGCATGCCGGCCTTGGCGGCGCCCTTGGCCGTGGCGGGCGGCGGCGTGCTGCCCAGCGGCGGCGAATTGTGCAGGTATTCCCGACGCACGCGCTCGATCTGATGACCGTCGCCGCCCGAGGTCGGGATGCTGGTTTCCGCATCGCGGATCATTTCTTCGCTCAGGCGCGGCGCCATGCCGATGCCCGTGCGATTCATGCCCATGTCGGTTGCCTGTGCCATATGACCTCCTGTTAGCTGGCGCGCGCCTGCTTGCCCAGCTCGGTGCCCGTGTACCAGCGGTAGCCCGCCGCCACCATGTCGCTGGGGCTGCCGTGGCTGTTGAGGTGCTTCCGATACGTCAGCGTGGCGTCGCTTTCCTTTTCCTTCGTGCCGTCGATGAAGCGGTAACCCACGGCGCGCAGATTCATTTCCTTACTGAGCACCTGACGTACGTAATCACGATGACTTTCGTATTTGATGGGTTCAGGCAGGGTGTTCGGCAGGATCTCCGCCGGGTCGCGCTTCTCCACCTGCTTGAACAGGTCCATGACGAAGTGCAGTTGGCCCAGCTCGTAATCGCAAAAACGTTGCCAGATTTCCTTGATGCGTGGATTCGATTCGGTCTGCAGACAGCTGTAGTAGTTGTAGACCTCGGTCGCCTCGTGCAGCAGCCATTTCTCCATCCAGGTTTCGTCCGGGTCGGCGATGGATTCGTATTGCGTGACGTGCTGTTCCTCGATGGAGGCTATTTCGGCATACAACTGGCGCGCCACGGGATCGGCGAAGGTCGGCCCGACGTTCATGTAGTAGTCATGGGTCTGGAATTCCCCGGCCATGATGGTGAGCGCGTTCAGCTTGCTGATGGGTTGTGCCTTCTTGCGGTCGTACCAGTTGCGCAGATCGTCTTCCGGGGCACGGTGTTCCTCCGACGTGGGACGCCCCGGGACGATGTCCGTGTAGCTTTGCAGGATGTTGTTGGCATCTTTGCCCTCGATGCGATCCATAAGGGCGCTGTAGCGATAGAGGTGATCGAAATCCTCCAGGAGGCCAAAACGGTAGACCTGCTGCAGGTATGGGTCGGGTTCGTGCGCCGCCACCGAGGCGGTCACTTCCACGGCCACTTGTTCGTAACCGATGGTGGTCTCCAGCGGTGACTGGTCCGGGGGTAGCAGCCAATTCACCATGGTTTGCTGGTGCTGATCTACGCGGCGGATTTTGGCCAGGGGCACACGCAGATCCTTGTTCATCCGCGAGCAGGCGTGCGAAAAGCGGATCGCCTCGGCCTCGATGCCGTTCATGAGAATCACACGAACGCGCGTAAATGCATCGTCGTCGAGCTTGCTGAAGGGCACGCGCACGATATCGCGCCAGGAGAAATTCTGTCGCGCCAGCGGCACGCCCTTTTCACTGAGAATGTCCAGAGCCATCGAGCAACCTCCCCTGAACGGGCCTTTGGGGAGTCTCGGGGGCGGACCGGCGCAACGCCATGAAGCGGCCGGTGAAATAAAGCCACGTTTCGGTCGGCGCGGACTGAAGAGAACGGGAATCGCCAGGTATATACCCCGGCGGGTGTGGCCCGGGCGGATCGGCTCTGTGGCTTGGTGTGGACCGTTTAGACTTGCCTCATGAGTGCAATCCGCATCGGCACGTCGGGCTACCAGTACGATCACTGGCGCGGTGTTCTCTATCCGGAGGGGCTTCCCAAGCGGCGCTGGTTCGAGACCTATGCGCAGACGTTCGATACGGTGGAGATCAACAACACCTTCTACCGCCTGCCTGGCCCGCAGGTGTTCGATCACTGGCACGCCCAGGCGCCGCCGGGATTTCTCTACGCCCTCAAGTTCAGCCGCTACGGCACGCATCGACGGCGTCTGAACGATCCCCAGAATTCCGTGACCCGATTCATCGACGTTGCCAAACGGTTGCGCGGTCTGCTCGGACCCATACTGGTGCAGTTGCCGCCTCGCTGGGACGTGAACGTGGAGCGGCTCGACGCCTTTCTCGCTTTCGCCCCGAGGCGTTATCGCTGGGCGGTGGAGGTGCGCGACCCACGCTGGCTCACCGAAGCCGTTTACGCCACGCTGAAGCGGCACAAGGCGGCGCTTTGTATCCACGACCACATCAAGGATCATCCGCGCGAAATCACCACCGACTGGGTCTATCTGCGCTACCACGGCGGGGCGGAGGAGACCGGCGCCTACACCGACTCCCAGCTCTCCCACGAGGCGGCATTCATCCGTTCCTGTCAGAAACGTGGCCTGGATGTCTATGCCTACTTCAACAACGATCTCGGTGGGCATGCGGTGCGTAATGCGCTGCAGCTCAAAAAATTCGTGAACCCGTGAGCCGTCCGACGGCGACTATCTTTGCTTGAGAAACCCTCTGAGGGCCGCGAAATGGAGCATGTGCCTGTCACCTCAACGAACAGCGGATTCCGGGTGATCGCAAAAACCGGCCGCTCGGAGGCGGCCACCATGATCCTGCAGCCGGGCGAATCCACAGGTGGACCTGACAACCGCCACGGCAGCGACCAGTGGATGTACGTGGTGGCGGGCCAAGGCGAAGCCGTGGTGGAGGGACATGATGTGGCGCTCGACGAGGGTGACCTGCTGATGATTGAGGCGGGAGAAAGCCATGAGGTGCGTTGCCGTGGTGAACGCCCCTTCGAAACCCTGAATATCTATGCACCTCCGGCATACTGAGACATGATGGAGCGTACCGAGATCGCCCGCACATCCTGGCGACCGTTTCTCGAGCACTTCAGCCGGCGTCACCATGGCTGGCTGGTCACCCTGGGTGTCATCGACACCGAAGTGCTGCGCCGTGTGATCGAAGCCGAGGCCCACCTGGTGGCCGAAAACGCCGTGTTCGAAGGCATGGAACTGGAAGTTCGTACGGAAGGAGAGCAGCTCTCGGTACTGCTCGGACTCGAGCATGCGCTCAGTCGTCACCGTTTGCCGGCGCCGCGCCGCATGTTTCTGGAGGCGGAAGAAGGGGGGGTAGAGGAAGGCCTGCGCGTGGATTCCAGTGACGGCTCCACACTGCTGATGCGGTTTCGTTCCGCCGCTCCGCCCGAAGCACTGAACGGCTTTGCGCCCACCGAACGCTGATGAGCGAAATCGCGTTTGACGCCGCCGGCACGCCCCTGCAGGGATTTCTGGACGTCCCCGCCAAGGCACGGGGCCTGGTGATCTTTGCGCACGGCGACGGAAGCACCCGTTTCAGCAACCGCGACCGCTATGTGGGCGAGGAGCTCAACCTCAACGGCTATGCCACGCTGTTGTTCGACCTGCTCACGGTGGATGAATATCGCGAAGATACCCGTTCCGGCTTGCTGCGGCACAATATCGGGCTGCTTGCAGATCGCGTCACGGGCGCTTTGGATTGGTCCGGCACCCAACCGCAGCTGAAATCGCTTCCCGTCGGCTTGTTCGGTGCCGACAGCGGTACGGCTGCGGTACTCGCGACCGCCGCCGAGCGGCCTGCGCGGGTGGGCGCCGTGGTGTCACGGGGTGGCCGCCCGGATTTGGCCGGGAACGCGTTGCCCTGGGTGAAGGCGCCGACACTGCTCATCGTGGGTGAAAGGGATGTCACGGTGCTCGAAGTGAATCGTCATGCCGCGACTTTTCTGCGTGGCGAAAACCGCATTGCCCTAGTGCCGGGCGCAGGTCACAACTTCGATGAGCCCGGGGCGCTTCAGACCGTCGCCGAACTGGCGCGTGACTGGTACCACGACTGGCTGTCGTAAAGCGTGGCCGGAGGCTCAGCGTGCCGCCGAACGGGCGTGTTCGCCGGGCGTGTCCACGCACTCGGCGACTTGTTTTTCGCCGTTCACGGTGCGCGTGATGAACGGGTAGATGTCCGTGTAGCCGAGGATGTCGGTGATCAGCAGCACCAGGAAAATGAAAATGACCGCCCCCGCCAGATCGCCGCCCGCGGGCAATTCATCCATGCGGGCGGCGAGGCGTTGTGCTTCCTCGGGCGTCAGCGCCGCGAGGCGTTCCTCCACGTAGGCGGGATCCACCCCGAGGGCAATCAACCGCGCGCGAAGCTCGTCGCGTGCCAGCAGGGTATGCATCCGGGACAGCACCCGCGCCTCGGGCGCCGGCGCGAACAGCGCTTCGGTAGGTACTACCGCCGCAAACGTCCGCGTCGAGTGTAGGGCGCCCATGCACACGACCAGCGTGAGCAGGGCGCAAAGCATCCGTGCCGCCATGAAATTCCTCATGGTCATCCATGACCCCACCAAGCATAGAACGTTTTTTCGGTATGGCAGCGTCGATGCCGTCTTTCGCATCAGTCGGTCCGGATCTCGGCATTGAATGGAGCGGCTTGGGGTGAGCGCAGGCGGCTGTTACCACTGCCGGTTATCGCGCAGGGGACTGGGGGGCTACAAGGCACGGCGCGCCATTTCCTTGTAGGAGGGGCCTCGGGCCGCGATGGTTTTGCCTGGCGGGCATCGCGGGCTTAGCCCGCCCCTGCGATGGGCGCACCCGGCCGCGGGCGGGGTCGTTCACCTCAACCGTAAAACGCTCAATGCGAGGGCCGCCAGGCCCAGCCCCGCCATGGCAACGAATTCGTCCCCATGCCCGGTCCAGCCACCACCCTTGAGGAACAGATCGCGAATGATCACCAGGTAGTAGCGCAGCGGATCGACCCAGGTGAGCCATTGCGCAATTGCGGGCATGTTCTCGATGGGAAAAGCGAAACCGGACAGGATGATGGCGGGCATGACGAAAAACACGGCCAGCAGCATCGCCTGTTGTTGCGAGCTCGAATAGGTGGAAATGAGCAGGCCCAGGCCGAGCGTGCTCATGAGAAACAACAGACTGCCAACGATCAGCGCGGCCCAACTGCCCCGGAAAGGTACGTCGAACCAGCCGATGGCGACGGATGTCACCAGCGCCACATCGAACAAGCCCACGCAGGCCACGGGAATCATTTTTCCAAGCAGAAATTCCACACGTGCGATGGGCGTGACCTCGAGCCGCTCCAGCGTACCCAGCTCGCGCTCGCGGACCACGGTCATGGCGGTGAGCATGAGGGTGGTGATCAGGACCACGGTGGCGATAATGCCCGGCACGAAGAACAGCCGATCGTCCAGGTTCGGGTTGTACCAAGCGCGCTCCTCCAGGCGCAGCGGCGCCGCATCCCGGGGTGCGGTGCCGCTGCGGACGATCTGGGCCAGTTGGCCGAGCACCAGCTGAGCGCTGTTGGAATCGGTACCATCCGCAATCAGCTGGACATGGGGCGTGGTTTCGAAATCCGCAGGCAGTTTTATGATGGCGCGGATGTCCCCGCGGGTGATGGCCGTCGCAGCCTGCGCCATGTCGGGGTAATGCACCAGGGCGTAATGACCACCGGCCGTGATCGCGTCGAGCACCGCGCGTCCGCGGGTGCTGTGCGCGTGGTCCACCACACCGACGGCCGCATAGCGCACGTCGAACGTGGCGGCATAACCGAACACCAGCATTTGGAGCAACGGTGGCGCCACCACGAAGAAGCGCATGCGCGGATCACGCAGCAGCAGGCGGAATTCCTTCAGCAGCAGCGCCTGCATACGGTAGAGCACTTCGAGCAGCCGCTTGATCATGCCAGCCCCAGGCGGCGTGCGCGCGCGCGTAACGCCAGCGCCAGCACCACGAACACGACGGCCAGTGCCAGTACCTGTGACCACAGCACCAGCGGCATGAGGCCTTTGAGGAATACCGCCTTGGACAGAATCACATAGTAGCGCGCCGGTACCGCGTAACTGATGTATTGCAGCGCGACGGGCATGTTCTCGATGGCGAACACGAAGCCCGACAACAGAAAGGCGGGCAGGAAGGTGCTGATGAGGGCGAGTTGGCTGGCGAGCACCTGCTGTCCGGTGCTGATGGAAATGAGTGCACCTTGCAGCATCACCACCAGCAGGAACAGCGCAGATACCACGGACAGCCCGATGAAGGAGCCACGCAGCGGCACCTCGAACAAGTACACCGCGGCGAGTACGGCCACAATGAGGTCCACCATGCCGATGACGAAATAGGGGATGAGCTTGCCGATCAGGAATTCGCCGCGGGTGAGCGGCGTGGTGCGCAGCATGACGATATTGCCCAACTCCATTTCCCGCGCCATGGTGAGGGAGGTCATGAGCGCGCCGATCACCGCCATGACGATGGCGATGACCCCCGGGATGATGGCCAGGTGGCTTTCGCGGGTCTCGTTGAACCACACGCGATCGTCGATGCGTAACGGCGGCAGCGCACGTTCGCGTGCAAGCTCGTCGAGCAGTGCGCGGGCATAGTTGCGCACCAGGCGCGCGCTGTTGGCATCGACGCCGTCCAGGATCAATTGCAGGCGTGCCTCGCCCTGGCGCAGCGTGCGGGCGAAGTCCGCCGGGATCACCAGCGCGCCCCACACCTCTCCCGCCTGGATGCCCGCGCTAAGGGCATCGCGATCCGCAAACACCCGTTTCACCCGGAAGGCATTACTGGCATCGAAGCGCGCCACCAACTCGCGCGTCTCACCATTCAGCTCCTCCACCAGCACCCCGATGGGCGCCTCGGTCACATCCAGACGAATGGCATAACCGAACAGGAACAACAGCATGGCCGGCATGAGCAACATCAACGCCAGGCTGCGCCGATCCCGCAACAAATGCCACCATTCCTTCCGCGCCATGGCGCGTACGTGCTGCCAGTTCATTGCGCCGGACCCGCGGCGGGGGAAGAGAAACCACGGAGGGCTACGGAGAAAGCAAGAAAGCCCGAACCACGGAGGGCCACGGAGAAAGTTAGAAAGCAGAAACCACGGAGGCCACGGAGGGCTACGGAGAAAAATACAAAGATGGCTCTATAGCCTCGGTGAGCGCGGTAGTCGTTTCGATGGGAACGGGTTACGGAGGTCACCGACGCGAGATAGGACAAAACCTTCTTGTCTCCGTGGCTCTCCGTGGCCTCCGTGGTTCCTGTCTTCACCCCCATGTTCATCCGCGAACCGCCCCGCTTTCCGCCTGCTCGAGCACCGCGACGAACATGTCTTCAAGGTCGGGGGGGGTGGGGGCGGCGGTGTCCAGGGACAGCCCGTGGGTCTGGGCGAGGCGGGTGAAATCGGCGACGACGTCAGCGGTGGCGGTGCCGGCGGCGAGACGGACGCGCAGGCGACCGGCATGGGGAATGGCTTCGCGCACGCCAGGATGGCCTGCCAGATGCG
>JAWLCT010000020.1:7346-38489 GCA_041687015.1 Gammaproteobacteria bacterium | reverse complement strand
CGACGACGTCAGCGGTGGCGGTGCCGGCGGCGAGACGGACGCGCAGGCGACCGGCATGGGGAATGGCTTCGCGCACGCCAGGATGGCCTGCCAGATGCGGGGCGAGCCTGCGTACCTCGGGGCCGGTCAGTTCCACCAGCGGCGTGGCGAGGGGGCGGGCCAGCATGTCTTCGGGCGTGCCCTCGGCGACGATGCGTCCGGCGTGCATGAGTGACAGGCGATCGCAGAAGGCGGTCTCGTCCATGTAATGGGTGGTGATGAGAACGCCGATACCCTCATCGGCCAGGTCGTAAATCACTTCCCAGAACTGCTGGCGCGCGGCCGGATCCACACCGCTGGTGGGCTCGTCCAGGAACAGCACTTCGGGCTGATGGAGGAGCGCCGCGGCCAGGGAAAGGCGGCGCTGGAAACCCAGTGGCAAAGCGCCGGCATTGCGTGTGCGCAGCGTCGTGAGATCGAGCCTCGTCATCATCGCGCTCGTGCGCTCACGCGCCGCGCGTGGCGACAGACCATAGAGTCCCGCCTGCAACTGCAGGTTTTCCTCCACACTCAGTTCCGCATACAACGCAAAACCCTGGGCCACGTAGCCCAGGCGTGCGCGTGCGCGGCGTGGATGGCGCACCGTGTCCACGCCGGCCACGCGCACGCGGCCATCGCTCACGGGCAACAGGCCGCACAACATGCGGATGGCGGTCGTCTTGCCTGCACCATTGGCGCCGAGCAGGCCGAATACCTCGCCGCGTGCCACACGGAGGGTAATGTGGTCCACGGCGGTGAAACGGCCGAAACGGCGCGTCAGGCCCTCGGCGTCAATTACCGGTGTGCTCACGCGGCCGGCTCCCGGGACAGGTCGCGCAGGGTCACGTCGTGCAGGGTGGGGCGCACCGTGCCCATGGCGAGGTCGGGGTCCAATCCGGCCAGCGCAGTACGAAACGCTGCCTCATCGGTGTCGGGTTCCAGCCATACGTGCAGGCGTGCACCCACGGGAAAAACCAACGCCGCCCCGGGCAGCCTGCGCACGGCGCGGCGCAGGTGCCGCGCACGTGGGCCGGTGACGGCTCGCAAGCGACCGGCGTCGACGGCGGTGAGCGCCTCGGGCGTACCGCCGCGAAACACGCGCCCTTCGCGCAGCACCACCACGCGATCGCAGCGCTCCGCCTCGTCCATGTTGGCGGTGGCATAAAGAATGGCAACGCCTTCGGCGCGTACCTGTTCGAGCAACTGCCAGAAGGCGCGGCGCGACAGCGGATCCACACCCGTGGTGGGCTCGTCCAGAAGCATCACCCGGGGTGCGCTCACCAGGGCACAGGCGAGGGCCAGTTTCTGCATCATGCCGCCCGAGAGCTGACCGGCGCGGCGCATCTCGAACCCCGCCAAACCGGTGCGCGCCAGCAAATCCTGGATGCGTGGGTTGGCATCGGTTGCCGCCAGGCCGTGCAAATCGGCGAAAAAACGCAGGTTTTCCAGCACCGCGAGATCCGGATACAGACCGAAGCGCTGCGGCATGTAGGCGATGCGTGGGCGCAGACGCAGGTCGCTGGGCGTGCCGCCGAGCACGCGCACCCGTCCGCGTGCCGGCGCCAGTTGGCCGACGCCGATGCGCAACAAGGTGCTCTTGCCCGCACCGTCGGGCCCCACCAGACCGACAATCTCCCCGGCGCGCACCTCCAGGCTCACCTCCTCGAGCACCGACGGGCCCGCATAGGCGAAAGCAAGATCCTCGACGTGGATCAAGGCTTCGCTCAAGGCGCCGCCTCCAGGTACACGTCCGCCGGCATGCCGCGCTTGAGGCGACCGCCCGCATCCTGCACGTCCACGGTGACGCGATACACCAGGTCGGTGCGCAGTTCCTGGGTTTCCACGGTGCGCGGGGTGAATTCGGCCTCGGGGGCGATGAAACTGAGGCGGCCGGTGAACACCGTGTCCGGCAGTCCATCAACGCGCACCTGCGCCGCCTGGCCGAGGCGCACGCGGGAGAGCCAGGGCTCCGGCAAAAAGGCGCGCACCCAAGGCGCATCCAGGGCAGCCACGCGCAGGACGGGCTGTCCCGCCTGCACCACTTCGCCCGTTTCTGCCAGGCGCACGCTCACCACCCCGGACACCGGCGCCACCAGGGAAGCGTCGTCCAGCTGCTGCTGCGCCAGGGCGGCTGCAGCCTCACGCGCCTGCCACTCAGCTTCGGCACGGTCGATGTCCTCGGCGCGCGGGCCTTCGCGCAACAGGGCGAGCCGTTCGTCGGCCTCCTGCAGTTGTGCCCGGGCTACCTGGCGCTCCAGGCGAGCGCGTTCCAGTGCCTGTTCGGAAGCGAGATCGCGTGCGGCGATTTCCGCGACGCGTTTTTCCTCGGCGCGCGCAAAGGCCAGTTGTTGCGCAGCACGACGCTGGGCCGCTTCCGCGGCGCGCAACTCCTGCGCGCGCGTCCCGGCGCGCAAGGCGGCCAGCTGGGCACGGGCCGCAACAGCCTCGGCGCGGGCGCGTTGTAATGCCAGCCGGTAGGGTTCGGCATCGAGCCGGGCGACCACTACGCCGTTTTCGACGCGCTGACCTTCGTCCACTGCCCGTTCCATGATGCGACCGCCGACCCGGAAGGCGAGATCCACTTCCCGCACCTCCACCGTGCCGGTGAGGTGCAGGGGGCCGGCCTCGGGTCCATCATCACAGCCGGCGAGCATGAGAAATGCCGGGAACAGGAGAACAGGTGGCAGACGGCGCATGGGGTTCCTTTGTGATTCTTCTTGGACAAGCATGCACGAAATCAGGGGGCATAGTACCAAGGGAACGGTGTGCAGGCGCCCGCCCGGGCGTGCCAAACTTGTCAAAACGCGCTCTGTCGAGGTGCGCATCATGAAAGCAGTGTGGCCTCTGCTGGTGTTGAGCATGCTGGTCGGCTGCGCCGCCGGCCCCCGCCCGGTGGGTGAAGAGATCGAGGGCAGCCCGACCGTGGCCGAAGTCATCGCGTCGCCCCAGGCGATGCGCGGTGCCCGGGTGCGCTGGGGGGGCACCATCGTGGGCGTGCAGAACCGCGCCGACAGTTCCTGGATTGAAGTGGTCGCCCGCGACCTGGAGGAAGGCGGCCGACCCGAGGCCGGCGCGCCCAGTCGCGGGCGTTTTCTGGCGCGGGTCAAGGGCTTTGCGGATCCCGCCGACTACGAGCAGGGCAAGGACATCAGCGTACTCGGGGTGGTGACAGGCGCGGAGACGCGCCGCATCGGCGATTACGATTACCGCTATCCGGTGGTGGACGTGGAGCGGATCCACGTCTGGGCACCCCGGCCGGTGCGGCGGGAACCGGCGTACCCCTACTATTACGACCCCTGGGATCCGTTCTATCCCTGGCCGTACTACCGCCCCTACGGCCCGTGGTGGCCGTACTGGTAAGGAGGTCCCATGAAGCGCGCGAGCAGGCTTCTTGCGGTGCTGCTGTTGGCGGCGGGCTGTGCCTCCGGCCCGCAGTTCAAGACTGAAGGTGTGGCCACCGGCCTGACGCCCCGTGAGGCCCCCGGGCGGGGCGCGGACATTGTCGGTACGCGCGTGCTGTGGGGCGGTGTGATTGTCTCCGGCACCAACCTGGAAAACGCCACGCGGCTGGAAGTGCTTGGTTACCCGCTGGACGACAGCCAGGAACCGGAGACCGACCGAAGCCCGGTGGGACGTTTCCTGGTCATCGAGCAGGGCTACCTGGAAACGGCCGACTACGCGCCGGGCCGCCGCGTCACCGTGGTTGGACCCATCACCGCTATGCGCGAGGGCAAAATCGGCGAATCTCCCTACACCTATCCCGTGGTCGACCCCGACCGCATGCACCTGTGGCCCCGCGAAACCACCCGCCGCGCCACGGAGCCGCGCATCCACTTCGGCGTCGGCGTGATCTTCGGGCGTTGACGGGGAAGCAAAGAGGAAGGCAGGAACCACGAGAAAGCAAAAAGCAGAAACCACGGAGGGCCACGGAGAAGATCCCTCAGGTACACTCCCCTTGCCCGGCGCAAGGCAGTCTATCGCACGGAAACAATTTTCTTTTCTCCGTGGCCTCCGTGGCCTCCGTGGCCTTGGTGGTTGAATTCTTTTTTCCCCCCAGCGCAGTTAAACTCCGCCGCCATGTTGAAGTTTTCCAATCTCTCCCTGCGGCGCGGGACGCGTGTGTTGGTGCATGGCGCCAGTTTTTCCATTCATGCCGGGCAGCGGGTGGGTGTCACGGGTGCCAATGGGGCGGGCAAGTCGAGCCTGTTTGCGCTGATTCGCGGTGAGTTGGGGCCGGATGCAGGTGAGTTCAGCCTGCCACCGGACTGGGTGATTGCCCACGTTGCCCAGGAAACGCCTGCGGTGGATACGCCTGCCATCGACTATGTGATGGACGGCGACGCGGAGTTGCGTGCGGTGGAACATGCCATTGCGCAGGCGGAGGCGGCCGGCGATGGTAATGCACTTGGCGAGTTGCATGCGCGGCTCGATGCCATCGGCGGCTACGGCGCCCGCGCCCGTGCCGCGCGGCTCATGCACGGTCTTGGCTTCGCTGCCGAGCAGCAGCCGTTGCCCGTGCGTTCGTTCTCGGGCGGCTGGCGCATGCGCCTCAACCTGGCACGCGCGCTCATGTGTCGTTCCGATCTGCTGCTGCTCGACGAGCCCACCAATCACCTCGATCTGGATGCGGTGATGTGGCTGGAGGATTGGCTCACCGCCTATCCCGGCACGCTGTTGCTCATCTCCCATGACCGCGATTTTCTCGATCGGGTGGTCAACCACATCCTGCACCTGGAACAGGAACGGGCAGACCTGCAAACAGGCAATTATTCCGACTTTGAACTGCGCCGTGCGGAACGTATGGCACAGCAGCAGGTGGCCTACGAACGCCAGCAACGCGAGATCGCGCACATCCAGTCCTTCGTGGATCGCTTCCGCGCCAAAGCCACCAAGGCGCGTCAGGCGCAGAGTCGCCTGAAGGCCCTCGCGCGCATGGAACTGCTCGCGCCGGCGCATGTGGATTCACCGTTCCGGTTTGCTTTCCGTGCACCGGAAAAACTGCCCCATCCGCTGCTCGCGCTGGACAAGGTGAGTGTCGGCTACGGGGAGCGCATCGTGATTGCCGGCGCCAGCGCCAGCTTCGCCCCGGGGGCGCGCATCGGCTTTTTGGGCCAGAACGGTGCCGGCAAATCGACGTTGGTGAAACTGTTGGCGGGCAGCCTCGCGCCCCTCACGGGCAGGCGCGAACCCGCGCCCGATCTGCGCATCGGCTATTTCGCGCAGCACCAGCTGGAAATGCTCGATCCGGCCGCCTCGCCGTTACTGCATCTGCAACGTCTGGATGGACGTGCCACGGAACAGGCGTTGCGCGATTTCCTTGGCGGCTTTGGCTTCGTGGGTGACCGCGCGCTCGAACCCGTGGCGCCGTTTTCCGGTGGCGAGAAGGCGCGCCTCGCGCTTGCCCTCATCGTCTACCAGCGCCCGAACCTGTTGCTGCTGGATGAGCCTACCAACCACTTGGACATCGACATGCGCCATGCCCTCACCGTGGCGCTGCAGGATTACGAGGGTGCGTTGGTGCTCGTCTCCCATGACCGCCACCTGTTGCGCAGCGTGGCGGACGACTTCTGGGTCGTGGGCGACGGTCGGGTGCAGCCCTTCGACGGGGATCTTGAGGATTACCGTACCTGGCTGACCCAGCGCCTGGCCCAGGCCGCGGGGAGCACTGACGCGGACAAGGCCGAACACAGCGCGGGGGCGCGCAAGGACCGGCGCCGAGAGGAAGCGGAACGCCGCGAACGCCTGCGGCCCCTGAAAAAAGACGTCGAACGCTGCGAACGTCGGCTGGACGAGGCCGGGCGCAGCAAGGCTTGCGTGGACGGGAAACTCGCCGATCCGGCGCTCTACGATGAGTCCAACAAAGACCGTCTCAAGGAACTCCTGAAAGAACAGGCCGCCGCGGACCAGGCGTTGGCCGATGCGGAAGACGCCTGGCTCGCGGCGGTGGAACGACTGGAGGCGGCGGAGCGCGCGGGGTAGTCAGGGATTCGGCTCCGCGCGTCCGTCACTCCGGCAGGTTGCGCGTACCGTTCTGGATGGGTTCGCCTTCGCGCATCACCCCGCTTTCCTCTTGCTGTTCCGACGGCACGGGCTCGAAGGCCGCGAATTCCACTTCCGAACGGCGGTTTGGTTCCAGGCACTCGACCAGTGCATCGCCGGACATGCCTTCGCACTGTACGATCGGATTGCTCTCGCCCAGCGCGGCGATGGAAACACTCTCTTCCGGCACGCCTTCGGACACCAGGTAATCCTTCACCGCTTCGGCGCGACGACGGGAAAGATCTTCGTTGTATTCCTCGGGGCCGATGCGATCGGTGTGACCGCTCACCTGTACCTGCATGCGCTCCGCCCGACGGCTGGCGTCGACGATTTCGTCGAGTTTCTCCTTACCTTGATCGGTCAGCTCGGCAGAATCGAATCCGAAGGTGGTATCCGTATCGAGCGAGATGCGACGCATGGGCGGTTGGGCGGGCGCGGCCTCAACCTGTGCCTGATCGATAGGCTCTTCGAGCTGCACGGGCATGAAGCTGGTGATGATGTCCGGGTCGCACTGCATGGTGGCATCCAGCGAAGTCCAGTTGGAAGTGCGCACGCACTCGCCCGTGCCGCTGCGGGCGATCTCTCCGCGGCTGTTGACCACATACCCCTCGGCAGCGAACGCACCCGACGCGAAACCCGTCATGGCGATCGCGCCGGCAATCAACGAAACGCGGAACGGCTTCATTTCCATGGCTCTGTCCTCCCGGTTGGGAATTGCAACGCTCCCGACAACACGGGAACGCAGCGCTTACGACAAAGCTAGCCTTCCATCAGGCCTTACCGCCTCGCACAAAGTGTTTCTATAAGCTCCTGATTACTGCCGGGGATGGAGAAGGAAATTGTGATGGGAGGAAGGTGAAGTGTTAGACGTGGCACGTGGCCGTGACGCGTGACTCTCAAGGCTGGATGCCGCGCAAGTCGGCGCCCTGGCGCAGGAGCTCGATCTGTACGTCGGGCACCGGGATTTCGCGGGGCTGACGACGGCGCAGGGCGGCCAGGGCGGCGCAGACGCCGGCGGCTTGGCCGGTGGCCATGGAGGTGGGCATGATGCGGTAGGAGGAGTGGGCCTCGTGGGTACCCGAGATGCAGCGGCCGGCCACCAGCAAACCTTCGACCTGCTGCGGTAGCAGGGACCGTAATGGGATGTCGTAGGCTTCGCCGGGCGGCAGCCGTTTGAGCACCGTGCCGGTGCCCTTGGGGTTGTGCATGTCGATGGGATAACTGCAGCGCGCAACCACATCGTCGAATTTGCGTGCAGACAGCACGTCGTCTTCGGTGAGCTGGTAATCACCAATGAAGCGGCGCGTCTCGCGCACACCCACGGTGAGGCCGCTTTGATCCAGATAGGCTTTTTCGAAGCCCGGCACGTAGCGGCGCAGAAACGCCGAAATCTGCCGCATCTGGCGCCGGCTCTCCCATTCGGCGTAACTGAGATCCCACACGTCGGTACCCAGCACCGGTACTGAGCGGGTGACACGGGTGCTGTTGACCGCCACTTCGGTTTCGCGCGGCGTGGCAAAGAACAGGACGTCTTCACGGGGCAGCTTGAGCTCGCCGGTCGCGACCGCGCTACGCACCAATCCCCACAGCCCATGCACGCCGCGCCACTCGTCCGGGTGGGCACGGGTGTAAGCCTGGAATGCGGTGCGCTCGAAATCGGCCATCCGAAACAGCAGCGTCATGGGCTGGACCAGACCGTCGTTGTCCCCCAGCTCGAACGGTGCACCAGCCTGGGCCGCCACGTCCCCGTCGCCGGTGCAATCCACGATGGTGCGTGCACGCACGACCACCGGCCCGGATTTGGTTTCGAAAATGACGCCTTCCACCTGCCCGTCGCCGAGCACGCCGCTGGCGAAGGCATGCAGCAGGAAGTGCACGCCTGCGTCGTCGGCTATTTCCAGGGCGACGTGCTTGAACAGCTCGGGATCGAACGGGACGGTGTAACCGGTATCCAGGTTCGGCACCAGCGCACCGCCTTCGTCGATGAGCCGCGTGATGAAGCGTTGCAGCACGCCGGCGATAACCGGTTCGCCCGGACCGTGATCGGTGGGTAACAGATACTTGGTGCCCGCGCGCTGTGGCCGCGGGTGCTCCGTGAAATAGGACATGAAGGGCATTACCAGCGCCGCGGTGGCGTTGCCGCCCAGAAAGCCGTAACGCTCGGCGAGCACCACGTCTGCACCGGCATCGGCAGCGCCCAATGCAGCACCAAGACCGGCGGGACCGCCGCCCACCACGAGGACGTCGGTTTCCGCGGCGATGGTTGCGCGTCGCGGGGGAAGTTCGAGCGTGTCTCGCTTATGCGGACGGGGTAGTGCGGGCATGGTCAGTTGTTTGAGACTGTCACCTTCTGCAGGAGTTCCGCGGTGAGGCGGTTGGTTTCACGCGCCGCCGCCTGCTGCGCCGGCAGCCGATCCGCAAGACGGCGTTTGATCTCGGTATGGCCGTCCCAGGACTCGTCGATGTGCGCGATCAAACGGCCGGCGTTGACCTGGCCCAGGGGAGGCGGCATGGACAGGCCGAGTTGATCCAGGAATCCGCTGACTTTGGGTGCGTAGGGCAGGGCCACGAACGGAACGTTCTGCAGGGCCGCAAACAGCAGAAAGTGCAGGCGCATGCCCACAGCGAAGTCGAACCGGCCGAGGAGTGTGAGCAGCTGCCCGGCGGTGTACTCGCCTTTCAGCACACTCGCCCGCTGGGCGCGCAGCATTTGCGCGATCACGGCATGGGCCTGTTGAAGATCGTGCATGCGCCGCTCCATCGGGACGAACACGATTTCCGCCTTGAGTCGATCGACCATGTAGTCGGCCGCACTGGCAAGCAGCTCGTGATAGGCGTGGCCGCCGAGATCGGGGGCGGCGATCCCGGGTTCGCGTACGGAAATGGCGATGCGACGCGCGCGCCCTTCCATGCCTTCACTCTTCAATGCACCGCGCGGCAGCGGCTCGGGCTTGAGCAGCAGCGCCGGGTCGGCCGTCACGATGATGTTGCGCTCCACGCCGATGTCTTCGAGCAGATGACGCGCACCTTCCTCGCGGACGGTAATGAGCTCGGCGCGATTGAGGGTTGCTCTGACCAGTTCGCGCGCGGTGGAGTATTCCAGCGGGCCAACGCCCACTGCATAAAACATGACCGGAACACCGAGCTCCTGGGCAATGGTGGCCTCGCGCAGGTAAATGCGGATTTCTGCATCGAACAGAATGCCCCCGCCACCAATGATCAGCAGGTCCAGGTCGCGGATCACCGGGATGATGTCGTTGCGGCCAAGGCGCCGAACCGGCACGGCGTGTTCCACATCGTGGCGGCGCAGCGTGTCTTCGGGATTGCGGGAAAAAATGGTGAACTCCACCGGGAGTGTGTCGCGCAACTGGGCCACGATGCTTTGGAGAATGGCCTCGTCTCCCAAATTCAGTCCGCCATAGGATCCTGAAATTCCCACGCGGAACACACGGTTCTGCTTGTCCATGAAAGGCTCCCGCGGGAGGGACAAACGCGCCGGTCAGCGGATCTTATGCAGAGCATAGACCTCGATGGACAGGCAGATGGTGTTCAAAAAACATGGGAAAAAAGGCGACCATGGGCGCGCGGGAGGCGTCGCACCGGTGTTCCCGACGGCTGCGCTGCGCAGGGTTACGGTCACGCCCCCGTATGACGCGCAGTCGGAGCCGCTACAAACGAGAAAGGAACCCTGAACATCCGGGTTCCCGTCGCCGATGCCCAAAGGCCGCCGGATTTCTAGGCGGCCTGCTCCGCAGGATGGCCGTTGCGGCAGCGCAGAATTTTCCAGTAGCCGAACAGGTTGGTGCCGCGGATCTCCTCCACGTGCAGGCCGGTATTGGCGAGGAATTCGCCCATATCCAGATTCGGACGGAAGCCGGCCAGCCGCGAACAGGGTGCGAGCAGGGCTTCCACGGAACTGAGCAGGGGATTGCTGGAGGTGAAGTGATTGACGATCAGGATCTCGCCCCCCGGCTTGCACACGCGGCGCATTTCAGCCACCAGCTTTTTTGGATCGGGTACCACCGAAACCACGTACATTGCCACGACTTTGTCGAAGCGTGCATCGGAGAAGCTCATTTCCTGGGCATCCATTTCCAGGATGGCTTCCACCTGGGGCAAAAGCTCCCGGGCGACGCGTCGACGCGCGATGTCCAGCATCTCCCGCGACACATCGATGCCGGTCACCCGCACGCCCCTGGAGTAGAGCGGTAGCGAAAGACCGGTACCCACGCCGACCTCGAGAATATTGTCACCGGGCTGGCAGCGCAGGGCGTCGACGATGCGTTTGCGGCCAGGGTGCATAATGGGGCCGAACAGGACGTCATACACACCCGCATAGCGCCGATAGGCGCTGATGACCGAATCCAGGCTCATGACCTGAAGCTTGTTATTGGCAGGATTGGTTTCCATACACTCTCCTTGTTCTGCCGAATTAAGATAGAACCTATCAGGGCATTGCGCCGCATTCCGACGCGCTTTCGCGCTGACTTCGCGTCAACGCCTTCACTCCCTGGCCAACAGATTCAGCACGCCGGTAATCGGCACGCTCACCCAGTCAGGGCGGTGGGCCAGCTCGTAGCGAACTTCGTAAAGCGCCTTCTCCAGGACGAAAAGGTCAAGCAGCCGACGCGCGATCTCCGGGTCGGCTGGATAGAAAGCCTGCTCCCCGGCGGCTTCGAGGTAACCCAGCAGGTAGGCCTCGCCGGCCATGCGCTCCCACTGGCGCGCGAACGGTGCGAGTGCCGGGAGATCCCCCGGACTTTCACTGGTAATGTGCTGCAAGGCCACGTGAGCCGCATAACTGAAGGAACGCAGCATGCCTGCCACGTCGCGCAGGGGCGAGTGTTTGGCGGCGCGGTCGGCGTAGGGGCGGGCCGGTTCTCCTTCGAAATCGATGATGATGAAATCGTTCTCGGCGACCAGGACCTGCCCCAGGTGCAGGTCGCCGTGGTAACGGGTCTTTACGATCCCGGCGACGTCCACGCGAAGCTGGTCCAAGAGGGCGAGGAGGGTGTCACGGGCGGCGAGCAGCGCGCCGGCCGCATCGCGTGCCGGTGCGGGCAGCCCCGCTTGCGCAGCCAGTTGGTCGAGGGTGGCGACGGCCTCACGCCGGACGCGTGCGTGCCAGGTGGCGAGTTCGCCCGGGGAGACCGCCTCCGGGACGAAGGCGGCATTGCCGGTGTCGCGGGCCAACGCGCAGTGCAGTTCGCCGGTGCGACGGCCGAGGGTGTGCATCATCATCAAATCGGTGGCATGGATCTCCGCTGCTTCCGCGATGGGCTCGGCCGGGCGGCGCATCTGGCATTGCGCCAGATAGCGTTGCAAATAGCCCTGGGTGTAGCTCCAGCCGTCGCCCTGGTTTTCCACGTAGGCCTGCAGCACCGCCAGGGTGACCGGGGCACCGTCACTGGGCTCGAAGACGATCCAGCCCGCCACCGGGATCACGTTGGGAAACGGCGCTTCCTCGGTAAGGAAGCGGCCGATTTCCACTTCTATGCTGGTGCCCTCGCAGAGCCGGCGATAACCCTTGAGAAACAAGCGTTCGCCGATGACCACCGCACTGTTGCTGGTTTCGTGGGCGGGGCGGCGCACGGTGGCGGGTTCGTCGTCCACGGGCCAAAGACGCTCGAAGGCGGAGGTGCGAAAGAACCTCAGCGCGCCTCCCGGCACGGCGATGTCCGCCCCCCTCCCGGTCGCTTCCACCAGCGCGCGGCAAAAGCGTTCGTCTGCGTAGGCATCGACAAGCAGCCCCACCCGGGCGCGCTCGCGCACCTTGGCCAGGGCGTTGACGAGGTGGGCACGATATTCCTCGTAGTTGGCCTCCCAAAACAGCGACAAGGGCAGGAAGTAGTCCTGGCTGCTGCCCTCGGCGGTCACGGCGACCGCCGCCAGCAGCCAGCGCTCACCGCTGCTGTGCCACTCGAAAAGGCGGGTGATGGTGATGCCTTGCAGGGGCGTCGCCTTGGCGGCAAACCAACGCTGTCCCGGTAGCCAGGCCGGCAGCACTTCCAGCTCCAGCTGGGCACGCAATTCCTGGGCGCGCTTCTCATGACGGCTGTCCGTTTGTACGAAGCCGAAGCTTTGCCAGCCTTCGAACAACACCAGCACCGGCAGTTCGATGGCGGGCAGTTGCTCCACGTGCCAGCCCGGTACCTCCGCCTCGGGCGACAGCCGGAACCAGTAGACGCCATAGCTGGAGAGCGTGAGCAGATAGGGCAGTTCGCCGATGGGCGGGAAGGGAATGCGGCCCATCATTTCCACGGGTACGCGGCCGCGCCAGCGCGACAGATCGAGTTCGACCGGCTGTGCCGAGCGTGACAGATTCACCACACACAAAATGCTGTCGTCCTGGTAGGCGCGCACGTAGGCGAGGATCTTGCGGTTTCCCGGATGCAAAAACTCCAGCCCGCCGCGTCCGAACGCCTGGTAGGCCTTACGCACTTCGAGGATGCGCCGGGTCCAGTTGAGCAACGACGAGGGGTCGCGCGATTGTGCCTCGACGTTTACCGCCTGATAGCCGTACACGGGATCCATGATGGGCGGCAAATACAGGCGCTGGGGATCGGCGCGAGAAAATCCCGCATTGCGGTCGGGGCTCCATTGCATGGGCGTGCGCACACCGTTGCGATCACCCAGATAGATGTTGTCGCCCATGGCGATCTCGTCGCCGTAATAGATGATGGGCGAGCCCGGCATGGACAACAGCAACGAATTCATCAACTTGATCTTGTCCGGATCGTTGTCCATGAGCGGTGCGAGCCGCCGACGTATACCCACGTTGAGGCGCATGCGCTGGTCCGTGGCATAAACCTCGTACATGTAGTCGCGCTCGCGATCCGTGACCATCTCGAGGGTGAGTTCGTCGTGGTTGCGCAGAAAGATCGCCCACTGGCAGTTGTCCGGAATGGGCGGGGTCTGGCGCATGATCTCCACGATGGGATGACGGTCTTCCTGGGCCACGGCCATGTAGATGCGCGGCATCAGCGGGAAATGATAGGCCATGTGGCATTCGTCGCCTTCGCCAAAATACTCGAGCACATCTTCCGGCCACTGGTTCGCTTCAGCCAGGAACATGCGGCCTGCGTAATGGGCATCGACCACGGCGCGCATGCGGCGCAGCACAGCGTGGGTTTCCGGCAGGTTTTCGTTGTGGGTGCCGCTGCGCACGCACAGGTAGGGGATGGCATCCAGGCGCAGACCATCCACACCCATGTCGAGCCAGAAGCGCATCACGCGGATGACCGCCTCGACCACCTTGGGGTTGTTGTGGTTCAGATCGGGCTGATGGGAAAAAAAACGGTGCCAGTAGTAGGCCTGCGCCGCGTCGTCCCAGGCCCAGTTGGAGGTTTCCGTATCGGTGAAGATGATGCGCGTCTCCGGAAACTTCATCTTGGTCTTGCTCCACACGTAAAAATTGCGCCGAGCGGAGCCCGGCGGCGCGGCACGTGCGGCTTTGAACCACGGGTGTTGATCGGAGGTGTGATTGATGACCAGTTCGGTGATCACCTTGAGACCACGCCGGTGCGCCTCGCGCACGAAACGTTTGAAGTCGGCGAGGGTGCCGAAGGCCGGATGCACGTTGCGGTAATCGGAAATGTCATAGCCGTCGTCGCGCATGGGCGACGGATAGAACGGCAGCAGCCAGACGGTGTTGACACCCAGGTCCTGGATGTAATCGAGTTTCTCGGCCAACCCCCGGAAGTCCCCCGTGCCGTCCTCACTGGAATCGAAGAACGCCTTCACGTGCACCTGGTAAATGATGGCGTCCTTGTACCACAGCGGATCGTTCTGCCAGGCGGTCGTCATGAGGCTGTATCAACGCGGATGGCGCGGAGGCGCGGAGGGCGCCGAGAAAATGATTGCTGACCAAATAGCGGCGCAGTCGCTATGGACAACACGGGCTCCTCCATTGGTGTTTCCTCCGTGTCCTCCGCGCCTCCGCGTTGTGGCATTTGTTCGAACCATCACATGAAATATTCGAAATCCCGTTCGCTGCGCACGCGTCGCCGCAGGCGAAAGATGGACGCCGGGGTGTGAGCCGGGTCAAGGCGGACGAAGTTGCTTTCGCCTTGCCACAGGTGGCGCGCTCCCGTCAGCAGGTCATGCACCTGGTAGCCGTGGTGCGGGTCCACGTCGAAGTCTGTGAGCGGCAGGGTGAGCCAGCCGGATTGCACGTAATCGGGATCCAGATTGACGACCACGAGTACCACGTTGTCACCGTCGCTGGACGCCTTGCTGTAGGCGATCAGGCGCGGGTTGTCGATGGTGTGGAAGCGCAAGGTCCGGTTTTGGCGCAGCGCGGGATTCTCCTGGCGAATCCGATTGAGCCGGGCCATGAAGTCGCGCAGGGAATCGGGCCGGCTCAAATCCCAGGCGCGGATCTGGTATTTTTCCGAATCCAGGTACTCCTCGCTGCCCGGTGCGTGGGGTTCGGCCTCGAGCAGTTCGAACGCCGGACCGTAAACGCCGTAGCTGGCGCTCAGGGTCGCGGCGAGCACCAGGCGCGCCATGAACGCCGCGCGTCCTCCAAGCTGCAGGTATTCCGGCAGAATGTCCGGGGTGTTGGGCCAGAAATTGGGGCGGAAGTAGTCGGCCGCGGGTCCTCGCGTGAGTTCGGTCAAGTACTCCGTCAATTCATCCTTGGTATTGCGCCAAGTGAAATAGGTGTACGACTGGGAGAAGCCCAGCTTCGCGAGGCGATGCATGATCCGCGGGCGCGAGAAGGCCTCCGCAAGGAACAGCACGTGGGGGTGGTCGCGTTTGATTTCACCAATCAGCCATTCCCAGAACGGAAACGGTTTGGTATGCGGATTATCGACCCTGAAGATGGTCACGCCCTGGTCGATCCAGAACCGCACCACGTCCAGCAGTTCGTTCCAGAGTGCCTGCCAGGCCTCAGTTTCGAAATCGAATGGATAGATGTCCTCGTATTTCTTCGGCGGGTTTTCCGCGTATTGCACGGAACCGTCCGGGCGATGACGGAACCACTCGGGGTGTTCACTCACATAGGGGTGATCGGGTGAACACTGGTAAGCGATATCCAGCGCAGTTTCGAGACCCAGGTCCCGGGCTTTGCCCACGAAGCGGCGGAAATCCTCCAGTGTGCCCAGTTGCGGGTGGACCGATTTATGCCCGCCCTCGGGTGCGCCGATCGCCCAGGGGCTGCCCGGATCGTCCGGTGCGGCAACCAGCAGGTTGTTGCGGCCCTTGCGGCGCGTACGGCCGATAGGGTGTATGGGAGGGAGGTAAAGCACGTCGAAGCCCATGGCGGCCACGTACTCAAGGCGCGCTTCGCAGTCCCGGAAACTGCCGTGTGCAGCGCCGCCGCAGGAGCGGGGGAACAGCTCGTACCAGGCGGAAAAACAGGCGCGTTCGCGATCCACACTCACCTCGAGCGCGGGTTCCTGCACCGTCGCCAGGGTGCGATCGGGCCAGCGTGCCATGAGGGCCGCGAGTGACTCATCCAATCCTTGCCGGCGCCGTTCCTCCACGTCGGTCTGGTCTACCAGGCGTGCCGCGAACAATTGCAGCCGGTCGCGGTCGGCACCGCTGGCACGTTTGGCGGCCGCATCCACCATTTGCGCGCCGAAGATCAGCGCGACCGCCACATCGGCGGGATCGGTGCGCCGGGCCAAATCGTGACGCCAGGTGCGGAAGTGATCCACCCAGGCCACCACGCGGAACAGATAGCGCCCCTCCTGGGCAACATGAAACCGCCCGCGCCAGTGGTCGTTGACCAGGCATTCCAGCGGTGTTTCCTCCCAGGCTTCGCTGGTGGCATGACGGTACTGTACTGTGGCCGCCGGCAAATCATGGCCGTCGCAGAACACGTCGGCTTCCACCAGCACCTCGTCGCCAACGCAACGCTTGGCAGGGAACCGCCCACCGTCGACCTGCGGGCGTACGCCCTCGATCACCGCACGCTGCCGGCCGTCCGTGATGGTCATGGTCATCTCGCTCCCTCCCAAGAAACGTAGCAGGGGGAGATGAACCACGGAGGCCACCGAGGACAGCGAGGGAAAGGTCCTTCAGGCCGTAGGTCACGTTGACGCGTAGCGCCTACCTGACATTCCGCCGTTCAACGGAGCGGTCCTCAGTAATTGAAGGGTGTGCTGAGCGCGAAGATTGATATTGACGGGGCGCCCCCTTCGACGAGGTACTTTTTCTTTGCGTGGCCAAAGAAGAGTGACCAAAGGAAGGGTGGCGCGGCGCGCGAGAGCGAAGCGGCTTTGACGGAGACGGGCCGGTGGCCGCGATTCGCAGAGGCATAACCGGGCCACCCGGTGTCCGCTCCCGCACCTGCCTGTCGGCCCCGCGTCGCGGCCATCCGCCCGGATGCCGCGCCGCCCTCCGAGCGGTGCCTTGCGGGCCTCACAGCGGCACATCCCTGCGCCGCCGCCTTCGGGCGCGTGCGGCGTGCCAATCGGCAATCCTGCCGATTGGTCATCCGAATCGGGGGGGGCATACGGGACCCAAGAAGCGCTCGCTTCGCTTGCAAATGAGGCGCTCGCGCCAGGCGCAAGGGTAGGCGCGTAGCTTCGCAACGCGACCTACCCACTTCGGTAAGGAGCCCTGAGACCACGTTGGAGCCTTTCATTTTTCTCCGTGGCCCCTCCGTGACCTCCGTGGTTGATCTCATCTCAGGCCGGCTTGAAATACAGCACCGAGAGCGGCGGCAGGGTGAGGTTGAGGGAGTGATAGCGGCCCTGCGCCGGCACGGGGGCGGCGTCGACGCCGCCCATGTTGCCCATGCCGCTGCCCCAGTAGATGGTCGAGTCGCTGTTCAGCAGCTCGCGCCAGTAACCACCCCGCGGCACGCCCACCGAGTAGTTGTAGCGCGGCACGGGGGTGAGATTACAGACCACCAGCATGACATCGTCCGGGGACTTGCCACGGCGCAGGAAGGTGATCACGCTGGCCTCCCAGTCGTGGAAGTCCACCCATTCGAAACCGGCGTTTTCAAAATCCACCTGGTATAGCGATGGCTCGCTGCGGTAAATGGCGTTGAGGTCCTTGAGCCAGCGTTGCACGCCCTGGTGCGGTGCCCACTCGTTCAGGTGCCACTGCACGCTGGCATCGTGGTTCCATTCGTCCCACTGGCCGATCTCGCCACCCATGAACAACAGCTTTTTGCCAGGGTGCGCCCACATGTAGCCGAACAGGACGCGCAAATTGGCGAATTTCTGCCAGTCATCACCGGGCATACGGCGGATCAGCGAACCCTTGCCGTGCACCACTTCGTCATGGGACAGCGGCAACACGAAATTCTCGTGAAAGGCATACCAGATGCTGAACGTGAGTTGGTCGTGGTGGTATTTGCGGTGGACAGGGTCCTTGGCGAAATAGTCCAGGGTGTCGTGCATCCAGCCCATGTTCCATTTCATGCCGAAGCCGAGGCCGCCGGCGTAGGCCGGGCGGGATACCATCGGCCAGGCGGTGGATTCCTCGGCAATGGTTTGCACGTCCGGGTGTTCGCCATACACCGACTCGTTCAGCTTGCGCATGAAATTGATGGCGTCGATATCTTCCTTGCCACCGTATTGATTGGGGATCCACTCGCCGTCCTTGCGTGCGTAATCCAGATAAAGCATGGAGGCCACGGCATCCACACGCAGTCCGTCCACATGGAACTGCTCGAGCCAGAACATGGCCGAGGAGAGCAGGAAGGAGCGCACCTCGTGACGGCCGAAATTGAAGATGTAGCTCTTCCATTCCGGGTGATATCCGCGCTTGGGGTCCATGTGCTCGAACATGTAGGTGCCGTCGAAATACGCCAGTCCGTGGGCATCGCTGGGGAAGTGCGACGGCACCCAGTCGAGGATCACGCCGATGCCTTCCTGGTGCAGCCGGTCAATCAGGAACTTCATGTCTTCGGGGGTGCCGTGACGGGAGGTCGGCGCGAAATAGCCGAGCGTCTGATAGCCCCAGGACCCACCGAAGGGATGCTCCATCACCGGCAGGAATTCCACATGGGTGAAACCCATCCATTTCACATAGGAAACCAGTTGATCGGCGAGTTCACGGTAACTGAGGGAACGGTTGCCGTCTTCGGGCACCCGCCGCCAGGAGCTCAGGTGGACTTCGTAAACGGATACGGGGGCGTCGAGGGCATTCTTCTCGCGTCGTGACAGCATCCAGTCGGCGTCCAGCCAGTCGTAATCACGCTCCCAGACCACCGAGCCGGAGCGGGGCGGGACTTCGAACAGGCGCGCGAAGGGGTCGGTCTTTTCCACTTCGTAACCGTTGTGGTTGGAGACGATGTGGTACTTGTACAGATCGCCCGGGTTGAGCCCGGCGATGAAGCCTTCCCAAATGCCCGAGCTGTCCCAACGCGGGGCCAGATGATGTGTGTGTTTGTTCCAGCCATTGAAGTCGCCGATCACCGACACGTTGCGGGCGTTGGGCGCCCACACTGCAAACAGCACGCCGTTCACACCATCCACCGTGGTGACGTGTGAACCGAGCTTGTCATAAAGCCGATAGTGGCTGCCCTCCTTGAACAGATAGATGTCCTGTTCGGTCAGCAGACTGACATCGTGTCGAACCGGTTCTGTGCCAACCGTCGCTTGCCTGTTCATCCGTGCTCCCTTGCCATAGCGATGAAAATCCTGCCCGCCGCGCGTTTTGCGCAGTGTTTCACTAGGATGGCGGGCGAAAGAAAACGGGTTATTTTGCGGGCGCAGGCATTTCGGGGATACCCGGCCCGTTGTGTGCATTTAGCATAGTCGACACCTTCGCCTGCGCAATGCCGGCGTTGTTAGGCCGGGGTGAAGGGGCAACCATCAGCCGGCATGATTCAGGTCATAAGTGCAAAACAGCTGCGCGGTGCCGGCGCTGCTTTGTGCGGCAGTGTCCAGGTAACAGCCGGCGAGGCTCGCCTGTACCGGCCGGTCCAGTTCGGGCCCATGCAACAGCGGTACGAGAGGCTCACCGCCAAGCAGCGCCATGGCCTGGGTGAGATAGAGCCGGTGCAGTGCCCGTGCCGCGCACAATGCATGCAGCACACGCGGGCCCGCGATGGAGTAGATCACCCGGTGGCCGGCACCCGCGAGCGCTGCCACCAGCGCACCACCGTCGAGCAACGTCCCGCCCAGGCATTGCACGCCTACACCACGGGCTCGGAGCTCCCGCTCCCTCGCGACCGGCGCGCTGTCGGTGGTGAACACGAGCAGGGGGCCGGGCAGTTGCTCCAGTGCTTCGGTCGGAAACGCCAAAGTGGCACTGAGCGCGGCCACGGCCGGGGCGGAGGGCAGGCCGCGCGCCAGACGCCAGGCCCGCAGGTCGGGTTGGTCGGCCACAGCGAGCAGATCGCGATGGCGGCCGGCGGCCACCGCACGCAGGTGCCGCCCGGTGGTGAGGAGTACGTCCGCCTGCGCGGCGATTTCCAGGTAAAGGCGCCAGTCACGTGGGTTGGCGATGGCCGGCGGCACCCGCTGCAATCCCGTCACGGGATCGGTTAATGCGATGCGTCCATCCAGTGAAACGATGAAATTACTGCACACGTAAGGGTCTGGCCCGCGCGCGCGCAGCGCATGGGCGAGATAAAGGCCCCTCAGGGCGACACGGCCGCCCGGGTGCGGAAAGAGCTCGAGCAGATCGGTTTCCACGAAAGCGTCGCCTCCGTGGAAACGTAGCCCAGAGCGCTTGCATCAGCGGCGCCAGAAACCCGGTGTGAGCAACACCAGCAGGGTGAAGATTTCCAGTCGCCCGAGCAACATGGCAAAAGACATGAGCCACAGGCCCGCATCGGGCACCGTGGTGAAATTGCTGCTGACCTCGCCGAGGCCCGGGCCGAGATTGTTGAGGCTTGCGGCTACGGCGCCGAAGGCGGTGACCTGGTCCAGCCCCAGCATCATGAGTGCCAGCATGAAAATGGCAAAGGCCGCGATATAGGCCGCAAAGAAACCCCACACCGCCTGCATGACCCGCGGTGGCACCACACGGTTGTCGATTTTCAGCGGCCGCACGAGGTTCGGATGAATCAGGTTGCTGATCTCGAGGACGCCCTGTTTGAACAGGACCACGTAGCGGATGGTCTTCATGCCGCCCGAGGTGGAACCGGCGCAACCGCCCATGAAAGCGGCAAACACCAGCAACACCGGCAACATGGCAGGCCAGGCGGAGAAATCGTCGATGCCGTAGCCGGTGGTGGTGATTACCGATACCACTTCGAAGCTCGCAAAGCGCAGCGCCTGAAGGACGTCGGGATAGGTCTTCTCCGCCATGAGCACGCCGGTCGCAACGAGACTCAACAGCACCACCACCCACAGGAACACCCGCAACTCGGCATTGCGCAGGTAACCACGCAGGGAGAAATGCTGCCAGGCCGTGAAGTGCAGAGCGAAACTGATGGAACCGAGCAGCATGAACGCAATGGCGATGGCTTCGATAAGCGGACTGTTGAAATAGCCGAGGCTCGCATCGTGCGTGGAAAAGCCGGCGGTGGACACCGTGGAAAAGCTGTGCGCGATGGCATCGAACGGTGTCATACCAGCCATCCAGTAGGCGAGTGCACAGGCGACGGTGAGTACGCCGTAGATCTTCCATAGCGCCTTGGCGGTATGGTTGATGCGTGGCGTGAGTTTCTCCTCTTTCATCGGGCCGGTGATTTCGGCCCGGACCAGCTGCATGCCGCCCACCCCCATCATGGGCAGCAGGGCCACCGCGGTGACGATGACGCCGATGCCGCCGAGCCACTGCAGTTGCTGCCGATAGAACAGGATGGAGCGGGGCAGTTCGTCGAGGCCGACGATAACGGTCGCGCCGGTGGTGGTAAACGCGGAAATGGCTTCGAACACGGCCCACGAGGGGGACAGGTCCAGTCCCACCATGAAGGGGACGGCCGAAATCAGGCCCATGATGAGCCAGAACATCCCGACCACCACGAAGCCGTCGCGGTTGCGCAGCGAGCGCTGGCCGCGCCGGAAGGGCAGCCAGAGCGCAAGGCCCGCCAGCAGGGAAACCCACAAGGTCACGGAAAACTGGAACAACTCGCCGTCGTCGTAATAGGCGGATACCAGCACCGGGGGGAGCAGGCTCGCGCTGAACAGCACGAGCAGGATGCCGAAGGTGCGGAGAACGATGGTCAGCTGCATGTACGAAAAGCGCCGGGCCGCGAAACAGGGCGCTATTCTCGCTGCATGGCGCCGTCAATGCACGCCCCTTGGCGCCTGATTTGCCCTTTCCGACACTTGAAGTGCCCGCGGGCTTGGGCCCGGCCGACGAGACTGGTATAAAGTTCGCCCCATGCCCACCCCCCGTGTCAACGTGACCACCTTGCCCCGTCTTGCCCGCCTATCGCCGCTCCTGGCCACCGCCCTCGCGACCCTCGGCGTGGCGATTGCGACCGGGCTTGCCTTCCGCTTCGCTCCGTATCTCACCCATCAGGACCTGGCGCTCATCTTTCTGGCCGCCGTCCTGTTCGTGTCCGCTGGGCTGGGTCTGTGGCCCTCGATCTACGCGAGCGTGCTGAGCTTTTTCGTCTACAACTTTTTCTTCACCGAACCGTATTACACCTTTCACGTTACCTATAACGCGGATCTGGCGCGCCTCGGCATCTTTCTGCTGGTGGCCAGCATCACCGGCCACCTTGCCGCGCGCATGCGCGCGGCCGTCGAAAATGCCAAGGCGACCGCGCGCCGCACGGAAGCGCTGTACGATTTCAGCCGCCGCATGGCGGCCATGGTCTCGCTGGCGGATGCCCTGGAAGCAACGGTGGATCATCTGTCCGCCACCCTCGGACGACCCGCGGTGGCACTTATGCCGGGGCCCGACGGAAAGCTCGTGCAACGCGCATCCAGTGCCGCCGACGTACAGCTTGCCCCCGGTGACCTGGCCCGTGCGCAACAGGTGTGGGAGGGGCGCACGGCGGTCCCCGGCCCTTGGCGGTTCCTGCGCCTGCAGACCTCGCGCGGACCGGTGGGCTTGGCCGCCATCGGGCTGCCTTCGCTGTCCCCTGAATTGACCGAACTTGCCGAGGGCCTGTGCGGCCAGGCCGCCGTGGCGCTGGAGCGCACACAACTCGCCGGTGAACTGGAAGACACGCGAATGGCTGCAGAGACCGAGCAACTCCGGGCTGCGCTGCTCACGTCGTTGTCCCACGATCTGCAGGTGCCGTTGAACGCCATCCGCCAATCCGCCGATGCGCTGCTGACCGGTGAGGCGCCGAGCGTCGAGACCTGCACGGCGCGTATGCGCACCGTGCGCGACGAGGCCAACAGGCTGCTGCGCTACCTGCAGAACCTGCTCGACATGACCCGCATCGGCGACGAGCGGATGCCGCTGCGCCGAGCGGCCATCGATCTGCGCACCGTCGTCGAGGCGGCCCGCGAGCGCCTGGCCGGGCCGCTGAGTGGGTTCGACCTGGCGCTCGACCTTGAGGACCTTCCGCCCGTCTACGTGCATGCCGCGCTGCTGGAACAGGTGTTGGTGAACGTGCTCGACAACGCCGCACGCTATTCGCCGTCCGGCGGCAATATCACGCTGCGCCTGCGAGGTGACGCGGCCCAGGCCGTCATCGAAGTCATCGACCAGGGGCCCGGCATTCCCGCCGCAGCCACCACGAAGGAGCCGGGGCGTGGACTCGGCCTGACCATCGCCCGCGCACTGGTTGGCGCCCACGCCGGCGAACTGACGCTTCAGCCCGGGCCCGATGGGCGTGGCACCACGGTGCGCATCACCCTGCCGCTCACTTCCTCCTGAGCCGCCTCGCTGCAGAAGGGCGGGGCACGTCACGTTTTTTGCGCGGGAACACGGCATTTTCCGTTACGCCCTGCGCAGTCCGCGCGGTTCCGTCGTGGAAAAATGCCGTGTGTTTTTGACGTGAGCGTGAGGCATGGGCGGGCATGAGTTGAAGGTACTCGAGGCGTTGAGCCGCCAGCGCATCTTTGAAGGTGTGAACGAGGCCGAACTGGAGCCGTTGCTGAGCGGCGTGGCCGAGATGTCACTGGATACCGGCGAGGTGTTGCTCAGGCCGGATCAGCCCAATGAAACCATTTATCTGCTGGCCGACGGCCGGCTCCACGTGTTGCTCGAAGAGGATGCCGAACCCCTGGTGACCCTCGATCCGGGTGAATGCGTCGGCGAGTTGTCCCTTATCGACGAGGCCACCACTTCTGCCTACGTGATCGCGGCCAGCGAGGCCCGCCTGCTCACCATCGGACGTGCCGCACTATGGTGCCTGATGCGTGGTTCCCTGGGGGTGACACAGAATCTGTTGGCGATGCTGGCGCGCCGTTCGCGGGTGGACAAAGCACGCCTGCGCGCCGGCGCCGAGGAGCGTCGGCAGTGGGAGCAGGCGGCGCTGGTGGACCCGGTGACCGGACTCTACAACCGACGCTGGTTCGATGAGACCTTCCATCGTCAGGTGGAGCGTGCCCGCAAGGACACCCATCCGGTGTCGCTGCTGATGATCGATGTGGATCATTTCAAATCCTTCAACGACCGGCACGGACATCCGGCCGGGGATGCCGCTTTGCGCGGCGTGGCCCGCTGCCTGCGCGAACACCTGCGCCCCAGCGACCTGCTGGCGCGCTATGGCGGCGAGGAGTTCGCGATTCTGTTGCCGGGCATCGGCCAGACCGGCGCACGGGCCGTCGCCGAACGTCTGCGGACGGCCGTGAGCACGACGCCGCTCCTGCCCGACGCCGCACCCGAGACGACCGTGACCGTGTCCATCGGACTGGCCGAGGCGGACAACGTCGACACCCTGAACAGCCTGCTCACCCAGGCCGATGCCGCCCTCTACCGCGCCAAAGCCGCAGGACGCAATCGCACCGAAGGGTGAGCGAATCCACCGGGAGCATCACCCCGACGCGTCCATGCCTTGGCGTCCGTTGCCTCTGGGCAAGAGCAACAACGCCTAGGTGCCGTCCTCGCGGAGGATTTCCTCGCGCCCCACACCGTCGATGGTATAGAGCACCACGGGGCGGCGCCAAAGCTTCTGGATGTATTCCATCACCCTTTGCGCACGGGCCAGGTCGAGGCCGCGCTGATCGATCTCGTAATGGTGCCGCAGCTTCATGGTGCCGTCGGTCTTCACCTCGTCGACACTGATGCGCGGCGTACCGAAATTGAACTTCGGCGCCAGGATGGACTCGCGCAGGGTATGGATGTCGAACTCATCCACCAGGACTTCCCCGTCGCGTCGCGCGTGGAAACGGAACAGATTGAGTTCGTGGGCAATGTCCTCGGTGAGGTAGTTGCGTATGAACCCGAAGTCATCTTCCTCTTCCATGATGCGCCGTGCCGCTTCGGTACCGTGCTCTTTGACGATGTGCTCCCAAATGGAAAACCCGAGGTGGTACGGGTTCAACGAGAGCGCGACCTGATCGCTGCCGGCGTAGGGTCGCACCACGTCCGAATGGGTCTTCGCCGCTTCGAGATACAGATCGGGCGGCAGGAATTCCGCGTCGCGCAGCAGTCGTGCGTGCCAGTAGGACGCCCACCCCTCGTTCATGATCTGGCACGCGAACACCGGGTAGAAATAGAACGACTCCTCGCGCACGGCCAGCAGGATGTCACGTTCCCAGCCGTCCAGTTCCGGTGCGTAACTGGCGATGAACCACAGCAGGTCGAACTCCGAATGGGGCGGTAGCGGCAGGCGTCTCGGTTGCAGCGATGCCGGTGCCGCGTGTCCGGTCAGGGCGTCATATCGCTGGTGAAATTCGTCCGGTTGTTCCGGCGGGTGCGGTGGTTCGAACTCCGGGTAGCGTTCGCGTCGCAGACCCAAATGCATGTCGATGTTCTGTTCGAGGGCCAGAGCGGCATCGAGCACCGCTTCCACGCGGCGTTGGCCGTGCTCCTCGATGGCGGCGGTGATTTGCTTCGCATGGGAAGCGGCCTGCTCCACGATGTGATAGCCGACCTGCTCCTGGCTGCGCCGGAACAGGACGTTATTCTTCGAAAAGTCCGCATGCCCAAGCACGTGGGCAACCACCAGAGTGTTCTCCTCCACGGTGTTGTCCGCTGACAAATAGGCGCGCCCGGGATTACCGGGAAAGACCACTTCAAAGATCCGTGAATGGCCCATGCGGTGCTGTACGAGTTGGTAGATATAGCGCACCCCGAACGACCAATGGGGCATGCGCACGGGTAACCCGTAGACAGCAATCTCCATCATGAAGGCGGGCGGCACCAATTCGAACTCGACCGGATAGTAGTCCAGCCCCATGTCACGGGCCAGACGTTCGAGCCGGCCGATGTAATCGCGCAGTCTTTCGCTCATAGTCCTATGAAAGTAGAAGAGGTCAGCGAATGAACGCTATTCAGCGCGAAATATTTCTGACCGGGAGGAAAAGAACCATAGCAAACAGGCTAGGTGCGTCCACTGGCGTTCATTTGCGGACGTCGTCCTCTTCGTTCTGGCGGCGGAAGAAGTGGCGAATGGCGGCCCAGATGTCCTCTTCCTTGCCAAGCGAATAGGTGGCTACCGGGAAACCCTTCTTTTCCAGCCTGTAGAACAACAGCGCTGTTTCGGTCTCATCGATGGACTGGATGGTACGCCCGGTTTCCAGGTAGCCGATGAAACTGGTACGCGGGCCGATTTCGTCGAGGGCTTCGCTGGCGGCCGCGCGGTCGTCGGTGAAGTTCTCGCCATCGGAGGCGTAAAACATGTAAACGTTGTAACGGCTGGGGTCGTAACGTGCCTCGATCACTTCGAGTGTCTTGTTGAATGCGGTGGAGGCGACCGTGCCGCCACTGGCGCGCACCTGGAAGAACTGTTCTTCAGGAAACTCCCAGGCGTTGACCGTGTGGGCGATGAACACGGTTTCGATGTGCTGATACTGTCGACGCAGGCCCTGCAATGCCCAGAAAAAGAACGTTTTCGCCAGGCGACGCTCAGACTCGGTGACGCTGGAGGAAACATCCAGTGCGAAAATCACCACCGCGTGGGTGGCAGGACGCTGGCGGCGCACCAACTGCCGATAACGCAGGTCGTCATTGGTGAAGGCCGGCCCATCCGGCTGAACGGCGCGCCGCTTGATGGCCTCCTTCAGGGAACGGCGACGGTCCAGGCGGGTGCGCGCCCCGCGGCGATCCCAGCCCTCACGCACATATTCGTCATCGTGGGTGGTCCCACTCTTGGGCTCGAGATTCGGCAACTCCAGTTCCTCCCAGAGCCACTCGACGATCTCGTCGACCTTGAACTCAAGGACGAACTCCAGGCCGCCTTCACCGCTGCCGCTGGCACCCTTGCCCTGGCTGTTGCGGGGCTGCGGCTGCCGCAGTACGTCACCGGGCTCCACCTGTTCGCCCTGGCCGACTCCATTGCGTTGTTCGGCGTCGCCAAGGCGAAAGCGGTAGTGTTCGAGAAAACGCACGGGCACCTGGACGCTGCGATTGCCTCCGGTGCCGGACAGTACGTCGGCCCCGGCCGCCACATCCATGATGCGGTCCTTGACCGCTTCACGGACCTTCTCGTTATGACGCAACCAGTCCCGGCTGCCACGTGAGAACAGGTCGTACCAGCGATTGCCCTGTGCACTGCTGTCGTGACTCGTGCTCATGTACACCTCGCGGCTGGCTCATTCCTGCGAAAGCAGCGTCGTCACGTAGTTCAAAGCCTCCTGGGCGGAATGCTGATCATAGCCGTACTCGTCGATGAGCCGTTGCTGGACCGCTGAAATCTTTTGCTGGGCATCCGCATCGGGACGCGTCGTGGATGTCACCAGTCGCAGCACGTCTCGGCGTTCCTCGAACAGATACTGTTTGATGGCCTCGTGCAGCCGCGCGTGGCTGTCGAGAGTGAACTTCTCCCCGCGCTTGAACGAGACCATCGCCTTGCGCACGACCTCCTGGCGGAAGGAGCTTTTCCCTGAATCGGAGACCTTTATCTTTTCTTCGACCGAACGCATGAAGCGTTCATCGGGCGGGCGGGATTCGTTCGTGATCGGGTCCTCGATATGCCGTTGATCCAGCGAGGCCTCTACCTCATCAAGATATTTCTCCAGCAGACTTTGAGCCTCGCCCTCGAACGACGTGAACAGTGCCTTGTGCACGTCCTCCTTCACCCAGCGGTTGTAGAAGTCCTTGCGCGTGAGCACGAGAAAATCGATCCACTGGCGCTTCTGCTTGGCATCCATACGCGCGTCCGCCTCAATGGCATCCTTGAGCGCGAGCAACACCTCCATGGTGGTGAGACTGCTCACCTCCGAGCGTGTAATGGCGTTGGATATGGCATTGATGACGAAGCGTGGCGAAACGCCGGTGAGTCCTTCCTCCGGCGTTTCCTTGCGGATGCGCTCCACTTCGGTTTCCGACATGCCTTCGATGGCCTCGCCCGCGTATAGGCGCAGCTTCTTGCTCATGTCGAGGTCCTGGCGCTCGCCTTTTTTCAGGCGTGTGAGAATGGCGAACGCTGCCACAGTCCGTAGCGCGTGGGGGTCGAGATGCACTTCACGAAAGGCGGAGGCATTTGAAATCAGCTTGCTGTAGATGCGTGCTTCTTCCGCATAATTGAGCGTATACGGCACCTGCACGATGACCATGCGGTCGAGCAATGCCTCGTTTTCCTTTTCCTGGACGAATTTGTTGAATTCCGCCAGGTTGGTATGCGCGACGATGGTCTCGTCCAGGTAGATGAGCGGAAAGCGCGCCACCTTGACGTTCTTTTCCTGGGTGAGCGTCAGCAGAAGGTAAAGAAACTCGCGCTTCACCTTGAGAATTTCAATCATCTCCAACAGCCCGCGGCTGGCTGCATAGACGGCGCCCGACCACGACCAGGCCCGTGGGTCGCCCTCGTCACCGTATTCGGCGACTTTCGACAAGTCCACGGAACCGACCAGGTCGGCGATGTCCGCCGTGGTCGGGTCGTGAGGGGCATAAGTGCCGACGCCCAGCCGGGAGGCTTCCGAGAGGAAAATGCGTTCGACGGGGAAGCGCATGAAGTCGCCGTCGAATTCCTCATGCAGGCGGGTCTGGCAGTGTGGACAGACCTGTCCCTGGATGTCCACGCCGTAGCTTTCGCGGAAATGTCCTCGCATGGTGTGCGGTACCAGATGCAGCGGCGATTCGTGCACCGGGCAACCGGCGAGCGCATACAACGCACCTTCGTCCGTCTGGCTGTATTCTTCCAGACCCCGCTTGAGCAGGATGACCAGGGTGGACTTACCGCCGGACGGCGGACCGAGCAGCAGCAACATGCGCCGGCCGACCTCAGACCCTGCGCTCGCCGCCTTGAAGTAGTCGACCACACGTGCCAACGCATCGTCGATGCCGAACAGTTCGTTGGAGAACAGTCGCGTGGGTCGGTCGTTCTGGTTTTCCCGCGATTCCTTCGTCTGGTACCAACGCAGCATGTCCCAGATGTACTGATGACTGGTGCGCGCGAAGGCGCCCGGCTGCGCGGGCATGATGTCCTCGAGAAAGGCCTTCAGGCTTCCTTCCCAAGAGCGGGCCTTGTGCTCGCGACTGAATGCCGCCAGCGACTCGAGGAACCTGTTCCGTTCGTTATCTGGATCCCTGGTCATATGTCTCGCCCGTTGCCTGGATGAAGTTTAGTCAAGCTCGGCCAGCCCGCTATTCACCCCTGAATTTTTCAGGCAGCGTACTCGCAAGATTTCTTCACGGGCCTCTGGTATCGGGAGGCCGGACCCTTGCGTTTCGGCGGCCGGTGTTTATGCGCACGAAGGCGCACGGGTTTGTCTTTAAGGATAGAACGCGTATCGCCGACTTCTTGTTGGATGTTGCGATGGACGTCGTGAGGCGGGCCGGGCGGCGGTGGCTGTGCAAGCGCGAAGGTGGCGGTGACGTTTGCTGCAAGCATGCCTCAAAACGACGACCCCGCCTTTCGGCGGGGCTCTCCGGGTGCCTTCAACACAACAGACGTTCAGCGCGCGGGCATCACGTTGGAAGCCTGCAGTCCCTTCGGGCCGCGCTGCAGATCGAAGGTCACCATCTGTCCTTCGGTCAACGTGCGGAAGCCGCTGCCGACGATTGCTGAGTAATGCACGAAGACGTCTTCGCCTCCTTCCTCGGGGGCGATGAAGCCAAAACCCTTCGCGTCGTTGAACCACTTCACCGTGCCTTTGGTCATGCCGTTACCTCGTGATTGAATGCTGAGCGGTTGCCGCCGAGGCACCTCGTGGTGCCGTCGGCGGTGTGAGTATAGACGCCGCTCGGAAGGCATGACGTCGTTCAGAAAGTGCGGTAATGACGTTCGTCGGAATGATCGCCAAGCGTACGATCACTGGTGGCGCGCGCGCCCATGAGCCCGCCCCAGACGCCGACGATCAAGGACAAAACGATGGCGATGAACAACCACCATGATGCCGCACTCAAGGTATCGACTGCCGTTTGCGCGGCGCCTGCGACACCTTCACCGCCGGGGCCGACGATGGGCATCAGATTGTCGACCACCGTGGTGGCGCGTTCCTCTGTGAAGCCCATTTGGTTCACCATGTAATCGATGGCACCGGCGCGATCGCCGGCCTGGACCTGTTGCTGCACTGCGGCCATGTCCTCCGAACTGATCTCACCGCCCTCGGTGCCGGTGATGATTGACTGCACCTGCTGAGTGATACCGCCCGCCTGTTGACCGGTCGCGGCCTGTGCGCCCTGCGCGACGAGACTGAACGTGCCGCCGAGCAGATTGCCTACGGTGGTCGTCGCAAGCCAGGCAAACAGCACCATAACGGTCGCCCACGCCACAAAGCCGTGCAGCAAACCGTCGGTACGTCGTGCCAGGCCCGACATGCGCGCCGCCACATAGCCGCCGATGAATGCGGCGATCAACATACTGATACCGCTCCATATGGCTGTGGCGATGGGCACCACGCCCACAGGCTCGGCAGCTGTCGGCTCCACGGCCGTAAGACCGATGGCGATACCGAGCAGCGACAGCAACATGTAGGTGGCGAGGCCTGCGACGGCACCTGCAAAGATCGCACTCCATCGGATCGCCGGGATGGTGATACGGCGAACCGCCATGCTGGTCGGTACAGCAGGGGATTCGATTGCGTGCGCTTCCATAGGATGTTCCTCTTGACACTGGCACGGGCGCAGCGCCCGCAGGATGGTTTTCCTCGCCCTGAGTCAAGTTCAGGTCGCGCGGCTTTGCAATTCCTGCTCATGAATGCGGAGCGAATCAGCAATGATGCTGATGCCGTGAGGGGCGAGAGGCAGGTCCCATGGTGGGGGCGAACCATACTTGCCTGACCGTCGAGTCGCGCAGAAGGAGGTCACCATGGGCTACGCCGTTCCGGAACTGCTGGGACGTATTCTGCTCGCTCACATGTTTCTTATCTCCGGGGTGCAAAAGATTCCCGGGTATGAGGTGACCCAGGCGTATATGGAGGCCTACGGTCTTGCGCCGCAGTTGCTGCCTCTGGCGATCCTCGTTGAAATCGCAGGTGCCGTGCTGTTGGTGCTTGGCTGGCAGACGCGCTGGGCTGCGCTGGGCCTGGCGGTATTCACCGTGCTGGTGTCAGGCTATTTCCATACGCAATTCAGTGATCCCGCTCAGATGGCGCAGTTCATGAAGAACTGGACCATCATCGGTGGTCTCACGCTCCTGTATGCGCACGGCGCGGGACCTTATAGCCTGGACTGGCGCAGGCGACGAGCGGCTCAGGGTTCGAGCGGGTCGTAAGCCACTTGCAGCACGAGGTAGTGATCGCTGCCGCCGGGGCGCTGGACCTCCACCTCGTCGTCCACGGTCTTGCGCAGAAGGGCGCGCGCCATGGGTGAGTCCATACTGATCCAGCCCTTGGACGGGTCGAACTCATCGGGTCCTACGATGCGATACACGTGTTCGCCGCCATGTGCGTCTTCGAGCCTTACCCACGCGCCGAAGAAAATACGCGAGGGGTCGTCCGGTCGACGGTCCACGACCTGCAACACCTCGAGACGTTTACGCAGGAAGCGTACCCGCCGGTCGATCTCACGCAGCTGTTTCTTACCGTAGATGTATTCGGCGTTTTCGGAACGATCGCCGAGCGCAGCCGCTTCGGACACCGACTGGGTGACCTGCGGACGCTTGGTGCGCCACAGATAATGGAGTTCCTCCTCAAGGCGTCGGCGCCCATCGGGGGTGATGTAGCAGGAGGACGGGGGAGAAGGGGGACGATAGCGGGCCATGGCGGAGAC
>JAWLCT010000020.1:3249-7246 GCA_041687015.1 Gammaproteobacteria bacterium | reverse complement strand
AGGATGGTTCGCTCAATGCGATTGTGGCCATCGGCGGCTTTCTCGGATTCGGCCAGCGCCAGGTCGCGGTGCCGCTTTCGGAAATCCAGTTCCAGGAAAACCGCCTCATCACCACCATGGCGCAGACCCGCAGCGAACTGCGCAACCGCACCACGGCCTTCGATGAGCAGAACTTCGAAACGCTTGCCGAGCAGACGCGCATCGCCGATGCCGCTGCCGGTGGGCCACCGGAGAGTGCCGGTGCGCCCGGTCAGCCGCCGGCCGCCGCGGCGGATCTGCGCTTCGAAAACGTGGACGCGGACGGCGACGGGTTTATCTCGGCCCAGGAGGCCGAGGGACACGGCGGCCTGAGCGCACGCTGGGTTTCGCTGGACACCAATCAGGACGGCAGGCTCGATCGGGCGGAATTTGCGGCGTTCTCCGAGCAGACAGGCGGCCCCATGGGCCAGCAGGGCCAGGAGCCCCAGGGGGGCGCCATGCGCGACCAGGACCAGCTGCGCCAGCGTGATCCCACGCGTGATCAGGACCAACTGCGTCAGCGTGACCCGACGCGCGGTTCCGATCAAATGCGTCAGCGCGATCAAGCCCGCTAGCCGGCGACCGCACCTTTCCGGCCCGCGCAGGTCCAACACAAACAACCGCCGTTGTTGCGTGTAGCCGCATTCTGGTTTAATCTTGCGCGCTCTTTCCGGGGACCCCTGTGGTCCCCGTGAAATTTCCCGGAGAGGTGTCCGAGCGGTTGAAGGAGCACGCCTGGAAAGTGTGTGTACGTTAAAAGCGTACCGAGGGTTCGAATCCCTCCCTCTCCGCCATCTTGGCAAGACATTTTTCATTCGCCGGCTTTTCCGCCGGCGCATTCCGGTTCAATGGCGACCCGTGCCGGTTCCCTCGCGACGATAGGCTGTGAACCCCGCCAGGCCCGGAAGGGAGCAACGGTAGCAGCCGATTCGGGCGCCGGGGTGTGGCCGGTACGGGCTCGCCTCCCTTTACTTCCGCAGCAAACCTGACCGCCCGCGACCTCGCGGGTATAATCGCCCGAATTTCCTTTCGAGAGTCGCGATGAGCTATCAGGTCCTCGCCCGCAAGTGGCGCCCCCGTGCCTTTCCCGAGATGGTCGGCCAGGAGCACGTGCTGCGCGCCCTCATCAATGCGCTCGACAACGACCGGCTGCATCACGCCTTTCTGTTCACCGGCACGCGCGGTGTGGGCAAGACCACGGTGGCGCGCATCCTCGCCAAGTCCATCAACTGCGAAAAGGGTATGAGCTCGCGCCCCTGCGGCGAGTGTGCCAGCTGCCGTGAGATCGACGAGGGCCGCTTCGTGGACCTCATCGAAGTGGACGCCGCCTCGCGTACCAAAGTGGAAGACACCCGCGACCTGCTCGACAACGTGCAGTACGCGCCGACTCGCGGCCGCTACAAGGTGTACCTCATCGACGAGGTGCACATGCTCTCCAATCACAGCTTCAACGCCTTGCTGAAGACCTTGGAAGAGCCGCCGCCGCATGTGAAATTCCTGCTGGCGACCACCGATCCCCAGAAGCTGCCGGTCACCATCCTGTCGCGCTGCCTGCAGTTCAACCTCAAGCGCATCACGCCGGAACTCATCGCCGGCCATCTCGCGAGTGTGCTCACCCAGGAAGGCATCGAAGCTGAACCGGCCGCGCTGCACGAACTGGCGCGCGCCGCCGACGGCAGCATGCGCGACGCCCTCAGCCTGCTCGACCAGGCCATTGCCTTCGGCGGCGGCCGCGTGGACGCGCGCGAGGTGCGTGACATGCTGGGCAGCATCGATCGCGGCCGGGTATTCGCCTTGCTGGAGGCGCTGGCCGCCAACGATCCCAAGGCCCTGCTGACCGAATGCCGCGCGCTGGAGGAACAGGCCCCCGATTACACCGGGGTGTTGGCGGAATTGGTTTCCCTGCTGCACCGCATCGCCCTGACCCAGGTACTGCCCGAGGCAGTGGACGACAGCCTGGGCGAAGGCGAGGCCGTGCGCGCCCTGGCGGGCCGCATGCCGCCTGAGGACGTGCAACTCTATTATCAGATCGCCCTCACGGGCCGGCGCGACCTGCCCCTGGCGCCGGAGGCGCGGGCCGGGTTCGAAATGGTGATGCTGCGCATGCTGGCCTTCCGCCCCGATGATGGCGGGGGGGGGCGGGACCGGACGGCGGCCCCCGAGGTCGTCGGCACTGCGCCCAGTGCCGAGGCCGGGGGACGCAAGCCGGTCGCAGCGCCTGAGCGGACGGCCGCGCCGCCGCGATCGGCGCCGGTGAAGAGTGCGCCGCCCGCGCCCCGGGTGGCTGAGCCGCCGGCCCCCGCTGCGGCGCCCGTGGCCCCGGCGGCCGAACCCTCTGCACCGGCACCCCAGGCGGCCGCAGCGGTACAGGAAACGTCTGAACCGGTGATGCGGGATAGCGCACCCGCCACCACCGACAGTGAGGAATGGGCCGCGCTGGTGGCGCAGTTGCCGCTCACGCCCATCGTGCGCCAGTTCGCACAGCAGTGCTCACTGCTGCGCCGCGACGGTGATCGCTTCGAACTGGCGCTGGATCCGGCCCACACGCACTTTCGCAGTGAGAAGCGCGAAGAAACGTTGCGCAAGAGCCTGGAGGAATTCGTCGGTCGCCCGGTGCGGATCAACATCACCGTCGCGGGCGGCGGCGTCACCCCGGCCATGGTGAACGAGCGCAACAACGCGGAACGCCAGCGTCAGGCCGAGGAGGCCATTCACGGTGACGCCACGGTACGCAGCCTCATCGAACACTTCGACGGGCGCATCCCGCCCGGTGCCATTCGGCCAGTGGACGATGTGTGAGACGTTGAACGTGACGCGTGACATGTAAGGCGTGAGGCGGTTTGGCCTTCGGCGCATCACGCGTCACGTCTCACGGCACGCTTGCGGTTTGAAACTTAAGATCAAAGGGAGGCGCGGCCTCCCAAGCGAGGAAAAGACATGATGAAGGGTGGACTTGGCAACCTGATGAAGCAGGCCCAGAAGATGCAGGCCGACATGCAAAAGGCGCAGGAGGAACTGGCGCGCATGGAGGTGACGGGCCAGGCGGGCGGCGGGATGGTGAGCGTGGTCATGACCGGCCGCCATGACGTGAAGCGCGTCTCCATCGACCCGTCGTTGATGCAGGATGACAAGGAAATGCTCGAAGACCTGATTGCCGCCGCCGTTAATGATGCGGTGCGTACCCTCGAACAGAAGACCCAGGAGCGCATGGCTTCCGTGACCGCGGGCATGAACCTGCCCGGCGGCTTCAAGATGCCTTTCTGATCGGAACCGCATGGGTCACACGCCGCTCATCCAGGAACTCATCGATGCGCTGCGCCGGCTACCGGGCGTCGGCCCCAAGTCGGCACAGCGCATGGCCTACCACCTGCTCGAGCGGGATCGTGACGGTGCGCGCCGCATCGTCACGGCCCTGGAGCAGGCGGTGGCGCAGGTGGGGCATTGTCAGCAGTGCCGCAGCCTCAGTGAGGGTGAACTCTGCCCCATTTGCGCCAGCGCCAAGCGCGACCGTGCTGTGCTGTGCGTGGTGGAATCGCCCACCGACGTACAGGCCGTGGAGCAGTCCACAGGCTTCCAGGGCCTGTATTTCGTACTCATGGGCCGGCTCTCGCCCCTGGACGGCATCGGCCCCGCCGAACTGGGGCTCGATCGTCTGGCTGCACGGCTGGACGAGGGCGAGGTGAAGGAAGTGATCCTGGCGACCAATCCCACGGTGGAAGGCGAGGCCACCGCGCATTACATCGGCGAGATGGTGCGCACCCGCGGCATCCGCGTCACCCGCATCGCCCACGGCGTGCCGCTGGGCGGCGAACTGGAATACGTCGACGGCGGTACCCTTTCCCACGCCTTCCACGGCCGCCGCGAAATCTGATTCTGACGTGAGCTGTTCAGCGTGCGCCGTGCTGCCACTGCGGCCCGGGCTTCAGGCCGCGTGCTCCGCCACCCACGCCCATCGCGGCCTGAGGCCGCTCCTACAGGG
>JAWLCT010000020.1:0-3149 GCA_041687015.1 Gammaproteobacteria bacterium | reverse complement strand
GTTTGTTGTAGGAGCCCAGTCCTCTGGGCGATAACCGGCGGTGGTTGCAACCACCTGCGCATCGCGGCCTGAGGCCGCTCCTACGGGGAAATGCCGCGTTGTTCGTTGTAGGAGCCCAGTCCTCTGGGCGATAACCGGCGGTGGTTCCAACCACCTGCGCATCGCGGCCTGAGGCCGCTCCTACAGGGGATTGGTGCGTTGCGTGGTTTGTTGTAGGAGCCCAGTCCTCTGGGCGATAACGCCGGTGGCTGCAACCACCTGCCTATTGGCGCAGGGAATTTCCCATGGCCCGCGCGGCGGCGAGGGCGAGTTGTTTGAACTGGTGGTAGGCCTCGGCGTCCAGCGCACTGCTCGTGCTGTGGCGATCCGCATAGAACAGGCCCAGGGGATGCTCCCCCACGAACACGGAGACGGCGCAGAATTCGCCCGTGCCGGCGAGCGCACGGAAATCTGCCGGCAAGAGCGGCGCGAAGCGTTCGCGGTTGGTCGGCGACACCCACACGGCCTGCGGCTTGGCCATGAGCTGCGCGAACAGAGGGTTCCCGGACAGGCCAATCTCGAAGCGCCGAAACGCCGCATCGTTTTCTCCGCCGATCACCTGTCGGGCACGCAACTGGTGGCGATCCTTGCTCAGACTGGCAAACACCACGCGCGACAAACCGACGCCCTGCTGCATGGCTTCGAGGGTCAGCGCCAGAATGCTCGCCAGATCCATGCCGGGGCGTTCGAGATCCTGCAGCGCCCGGCGGTAGAGTGCGGGATTGGGAACGGGCGTCTCCGCCGGCATGTGTTCCGGCTGGGCCTCGGGGCAGGCCGGCTGCAGCAGCAGCGCTGCTGCGTGTGGCGCGTCGATGTCCGTGCCGGCATGTGCTGCGGCGACAGCAGTGGCATGTACCCGCGCTACCGTCTCCGAAAACCCGAGGCGTAGGTAGGCGGCAATCTGTTCCAGCACATGGGTCGTCTCTGCCGTATACCAGCCGCTTTCCACCACGCGGGCAAGCTGGTGGGCGAGGCCGATGCCCATGACGCGCGGATTGGCCGTATGCTCGGGTAGCAGGCTGTCGTGCAGCAGCTCAGGCAGCCCCCAGCGGCTGGCCAATGCGGCACTCAATTCCCGTAGGGCGAATCCAAACACCGTGCGCTCGAACGGCTCCCGTTCCAGGGCCCTGCCTGCCAATGCCTCCACCTCTGCCATTTGTTGCGGCGCCTCTAGCCACAACAGCATTTCGCCCAGGCCATGGAGCTGTGCGGCCAGCTGAACTTCGTCGGGCTCCAGATCCATGCGCAGTTGCGCCCAATCGTAAGCCTGCACCGCAGCGTGATTGGCGCGGGCGTAAAGGGTGAAGAGTTGCGCCCGGAGCGCCGTATCGGTCACGCAGCGGTCGACGACGGGTTGCCGGGAAGCCAACTCGCGCACACGTGTCAGGCCCAGCAACATGAGGCCGTGGGCGACGGTGGTGACGGGGGTATTGAGGCGGCGTTCCTTGAGTCCGTGGGTGCGTCGCAACAAGGCGAGGGCGAGCGCCGGATCCTTCTCCATCACCGAGGCGAGGGCGGGGATGTTGGCGTTGTCGTTGCGTACCAGGCGCGCCAGCCGCTCGGCGCTGTGACTTAGCGCAGGGAGAAGGGCATCGTCCAGCGTGTCCAGCCAGGTGACCAGGTTCGCGTGCATGGTGCGCAGTTTGCCCGGCGCGCGTTGCACGCGCAACGGGACCGGTTCGCTTGCGCACGTCAGGCGGGAGTGCGACCATCTGGGGCCCGAAGCCGGCTCAAGTGTGGCCCGCTTACTGTCGATAGCTGAATTTGGCGCCCAAGAGTAAAGTGATTAACGGATGAAGCTCATCCTCGGTTTTTTGATTGTCATCGGCAGCGTAATCGGCGGGTACGTGCTTTCTCACGGACACCTGCTGGCTCTATGGCAGCCCTTCGAGCTCATGATCATTGGCGGTGCCGCGCTGGGCTCTTTCATCATCGCCAACCCGCCGAAAATCATCATGCAGGTCATCAAGGGGCTTCCCCGTCTGCTCGGTGGGTCGAGGTACGACAAGGCCATGTACATGGATTTGCTGGCCCTGCTCTACGACATCTTTGCCAAAGCCCGCAAGGAAGGGTTGATGGCGCTGGAGAACGACGTCGAGGAGCCGGAGCAAAGCGAGATCTTCCGGCGTTACCCGCGCATCCTGCAGAACCACCACGCGCTGGCCTTCATCTGCGACTACCTGCGCCTGATGGTGGGCGGCAGCATGAATCCGTTCGAGATCGAGAGCCTCATGGACATGGAACTCGAGACCCATCACACTGAATCGGCCCTTGCCGGCAACGCCGTGAACACGGTGGCCGACGCCTTCCCCGGTTTCGGTATCGTGGCGGCGGTTATGGGCGTGGTCATCACCATGGGCTCGCTCGGCGAGGCGCCCGAGATCCTCGGTGCGCACATCGCGGCGGCGCTGGTCGGTACCTTCCTCGGCGTGCTGCTCGGCTACGGTTTCGCCCAGCCCATGGCCATGGCGCTCAATCACCACGCACGCGAGGAGGCGAAGTTCCTCGAGTGCATCAAGGTCTGCATCCTCGCCACCCTGAACGGTTACACGCCGCAGATCGCTGTGGAGTTCGGTCGTAAGGTGCTTTATTCCACCGAACGGCCCGGCTTCATCGAGCTTGAGCAGCACGTAAAACAGAAGCGCGCCTGAGGCGCCGCCGATGCCCATCGACGACAAAAAACAGCCGATCATCGTCCGCAAGAAGCACGGCGGCCACGCCGGGGGGCACGGCGGTTCCTGGAAGGTCGCCTACGCCGACTTCGTGACCGCCATGATGGCCTTCTTCCTGCTCATGTGGCTGCTCGGGTCCACTTCGCAGGCGCAGCGTGAAGGTATCGCGGAATGGTTCCAGAATCCCGCGGCGCCGCAGGGTGCCGGGGGCGCCAGCACCAGCATGATCCAGTTCGGCGGCGCCCTGGAGGTACCGCGCGGCGAGGGCGACCCGTTCAAGAACGCGCGGGTCGAGACCGCCGAGGATACCCAGGCCGACAAGGCACGCCTCGATGAACTGCTCGGCCGGCTCATGGAGCAAATCGAGAGCACCCCGTCGCTCAAGGATTTCAAGGATCAGCTGCTGCTCGACATCACCAGCGAGGGCCTGCGCATCCA
>JAWLCT010000019.1:0-54026 GCA_041687015.1 Gammaproteobacteria bacterium | reverse complement strand
TCTCGCCACAAGAGGAGAAGTCATGGACAGAAATTCGAAGGGTCTGCTTGCGGCCGCCGTCAGCATCGCGCTGGGCGTTCCTTTTGCCGCGCATGCCACCAATGGCATGAATATGGAGGGGTACGGTCCTATCGCAACGGGCATGGGCGGTGCGTCCATGGCCTATGACAATGGTACAGCTGCGGTCATGAACAATCCGGCGACGCTGGGATTGATGAGTGAGGGGAACCGCATCGATTTCGCGCTGGGCGTGATGCGGCCGGATGTTTCGGCTTCTGTTGATCAACCGATGCCTATGGACTGGGATTCGGATGCTGATGCGTTCTATATGCCAGCTGTGGGCTGGGCGCAGAAGGCAGGTCGCTTCACTTACGGATTTGGTGCGTTCGCTCAAGGTGGCATGGGTACCGAATACAACGGCGGAAGTTTCGGAATGCCCGGCGGCCCTGGCACAGCGGCTGTCATCGGCGCAGGTGCCGATGCTTCGCCTGTCTCAAGTTGGGATGAACGCTCGGAGGTAGGCGTCCTGCGTTTTATTTTACCCCTCGCGTATGAAGTGAATGAGCAACTCTCGGTGGCGGGAAGCCTCGACTATGTGCGGGCAACGCTTGACCTGCAGATGGCAATGCCTGCTTCGGTCATGATGGACATGATGAATCCGAATTCCACCGTAGGTTCGTTGAGCGGCTCGCTTCTTGGTGCTCTCGGTGGTCTGCCTGGGCCGCTTTACGGTGGTTATTTCGATTTTTCGGACAGCAGCGATTACAGCGGTGAAACCCAAGGTGATGGTTTTGCTGGCAAGCTGGGTGTCGTGTACAAGGTCAATTCGCAGCTGTCACTGGGTGCCACTTACCATTCCAAAACGAGCCTCAGTGATCTTGAGGGCGATGCCACTGTCGAAATGGCTTTCGACGCTGGTGGTGGCAACACGGGAACGATGCCCATAGACGGCAAGATCAAAATCAAGGATTTTCAGTGGCCCAGCACGTACGGATTCGGTGTCGCATATCAAGCGAGCGACCGTCTTATGGTGGCAGCGGATGTAAAGCGCATCAATTGGTCTGAGGTCATGGAAGATTTCAAGATGACCTTTGAGTCAGATATGGGTGATCTGGATGCGGTTATGTTCCAGGACTGGGATGATCAGACGGTTTATCAACTCGGCCTCGGTTTCAAGGCAACAGATACGCTTACCGTCCGCGCAGGGGCGAATATCTCCGACAATCCGATTCCTGACAACACCGTTCACTACCTGTTCCCAGCCATTATCGAGAACCACTATACGGTGGGCCTCGGGTATGACATCCCCAACAACGGCGATCTGAATTTCTCGATCTCGTATGCGCCGGAAGTCAAAGTGACGGGTGATGGCGATGCCAATGATGGTCTGGAGATCAGCCATTCTCAGCTTAACTACCAGCTGATGTACAGCCACCGCTTCTAAAAACAGCGGCTATAAAGAAACGGGGGTGTTCGCACCCCCGTTTCACTAACGATACGAACTAATGAATGGAGGAGCATCATGGACGCTCGCAGGATGAGTTGGGCGCTGGGTTTGTGCCTGTTTGTCGTCGCCGCTGCGGCGCAGGCGGCCGACACGTACAAGCCGTTCGTGCTGGCGTATAAAGGCACCGGCGATATTGCCGCGACGGTCGAGACCGTCACATCGCGCCTGACCCAGGCCGGTTTCGAAATTGCGGGAAGCTACAGCCCCTATGCCACGGCGACCGTTCTGGCCGTGACCAGTGAAGAGCTGAAGCAGGAGGCCGCCAAGTCCAAGTTCGGCGGTTACGCCGCTGCCCAGCGCGTGGCCATCACCAAGGTCGGCGACGAGCTCCAGGTGGCCTACACCAACCCCACTTACATGGCCCATGCCTATCGCATGGAAAGCGACCTGAAGGGCGTCAGCGACAAGCTGGCCGAAGCCCTGGGCCGCGAGACCGAATACGGTCCCGAAAAGGCTATGGAGCCCAAGAAGCTGCGCAAGTACCACTACATGTTCGGCATGGAGTACTTCGACGATCCCAGCCTGCTGGCCGAGCATGACAGCTACGAGGCAGCGGTGCAGGCGGTCGAGGCCAAGCTGGCCGAGGGTGTGTCGGGTGTGAGCAAGGTCTATCGCATCGACATCCCGGGCAAGGAAGAGACCGTGTTCGGCGTCGCCCTGCGCGGCGGCAAAGACGCCAAGTACCAGGATGACGAGTTCATCATGAACGAGATCGACTTCAAGCCGGTCCGTTCCACGGCGCACCTGCCGTATGAAATGCTGGTTTCCGGCAACAAGGTATACGCCCTGTACGCCCGTTTCCGCATCGCCATCAATTTCCCCGACCTCTCCATGATGGGCAAGAACAGCTTCATGAACATCATGGAATCGCCCGCCGCCATCGAGCGCGCCCTGACCCTGGCCGCCGGCGGCGAAGTGAAAAAGAGCTCCTGGGAATAGGTTGGACCCCGCAGCTAATGCGGATGCCCCGTTTCAGGGAACGGCCTGGGATGGGCCATCACAGGGACGTTTAAACAACCAACAAGAAGCCCGCATAGGGCCTGGAATACTCTGCCCGGGAAGGACCCCACCCATAACCCCGCCACAGGCGGGGTTTTCTTTGTCCAGGGGGAGGGGAAGAAGGAACTACGGAGGTGGGAGAAAGGCACATCCCCACGCACGCAGGCTTGCCAGCCGACGATGGCGCCTCCAACGATGCGACCCCGTGTCAAAAAAATGTTTCTTGCTCCGTGACCCTCCGTGGCTAATCGCTTTCCCTTCCCAAAGCCCCCGCTGCAAAAATGGCCCGGATCAGGTAACCTTTCCCGTCTTTCGCGGAGCCCGTCCCGCCCCTTCTTCCGAGCCGACTTCAGGAGTGCCGATGTACACCAAAGACATGCATATCGCCGGTTTCGACCCCGAGCTGTTCAGCGCCATGGAGCAGGAGCGGGTCCGCCAGGAAGAACACATCGAACTCATCGCCTCGGAAAACTATGCCAGCCCCCGTGTGCTGGAGGCTCAGGGGTCGGTGCTCACCAACAAGTACGCCGAGGGCTACCCGGGCAAGCGCTATTACGGCGGCTGCGAATTCGTGGACATCGCCGAGCAGCTGGCCATCGACCGCGTGAAGCAGCTGTTCGGGGCCGATTACGCCAATGTCCAGCCCCATTCCGGTTCCCAGGCCAACGCCGCCGTCTACATGGCCCTGCTGAACCCGGGCGACACCGTGCTGGGCATGAGCCTGGCCCACGGCGGTCACCTCACCCACGGCGCCAAGGTGAATTTCTCCGGCAAGATCTACAACGCCGTGCAGTACGGCCTGAACGCCGATACCGGCGAGATCGATTACGAGCAGGTCGAGTCCCTGGCCCTGGAGCACAAGCCGAAAATGATCGTGGCCGGCTTTTCCGCCTACTCCCGTGTGGTCGACTGGCAGCGTTTCCGTGACATCGCCGACAAGGTCGGTGCTTATCTGATGGTGGACATGGCCCACGTGGCGGGCCTCATCGCCGCCGGCGTGTACCCCAGCCCGGTGCAGATCGCCGACGTGACCACCTCCACCACGCACAAGACCCTGCGTGGCCCGCGCGGCGGCATCATCCTGGCCAAGGCCAACCCGGACATCGAGAAGAAGCTGAACTCGCTGGTGTTCCCGGGCACCCAGGGTGGTCCGCTGATGCACGTGATCGCCGCCAAAGCGGTGGCCTTCAAGGAGGCGCTGGCCCCCGAGTTCAAGGATTACCAGGCCCAGGTGGTGACCAACGCGCGCGCCATGGCCAAGGTATTCATGGCGCGTGGTTTCGACATCGTCTCCGGCGGCACCGACAACCACCTGTTCCTGGTGAGCTTCATCCGCCAGGGCCTCACCGGCAAGGACGTGGACGCCTGGCTGGGTGCCTCCTACATCACCGTGAACAAGAACGCTGTGCCCAACGACCCGCAGTCGCCTTTCGTCACCAGCGGCATCCGCATCGGCACCCCGGCGGTGACCACTCGCGGCTTCGGGGAGGCCGAGTGCCGTGACCTGGCCGGCTGGATCTGCGACGTGATCGACGCCCGCGGCAGCGAGGAGGCCATCGCCGCCGCCAAGGCCAAGGTACTCGATCTCTGCAAGCGTTTCCCGGTCTACGCCTGATCCTCACGCATGCGTTGTCCCTTTTGCGGTGCGCCGGACACCAAGGTCATCGATTCGCGCCTCGCGAACGAAGGCGATATGGTGCGCCGGCGCCGCGAATGCCTGACCTGCAGCGAGCGCTTCACCACCTTCGAATCGGCCGAGTTGGTGATGCCGCGTATCGTCAAGCGCAGCGGCATCCGCGAGCCCTTCAACGAGGACAAGCTGCGCGGTGGCCTGCTGCGGGCGTTGGAAAAGCGCCCGGTGAGCATGGAGGCCATCGAAGATGCGGTAGGTCGTATCAAGCACAAGCTGCGCGCCACCGGTGACCGCGAAGTCGCGTCCGATCTGTTGGGCGAATGGGTCATGGACGAACTGCGCGCCATGGACGAGGTGGCCTACGTGCGGTTCGCCTCGGTGTACCGGCGTTTCCAGGACGTAAACGCCTTCCGCGAGGAAATCGAGCGCATGCAGAATGAACCGTCCGCCGAGGCGAAGCGCAACCAGCTCCCGCTGATCGGTAACGGCGGTGACAAGTCCCGCTCATGAGTGCCTTCACCGCCGCCGACCACGCGTACATGGCCCAGGCCATCCAGCTCGCCGCAAGGGGGCTGGAGACCACCCGTCCCAACCCGCGCGTGGGTTGCGTGCTGGTGCGCGACGGGCAGTTGGTAGGGGAGGGTTGGCATGAAGTCGCCGGCGGCCCGCACGCCGAAGTGGTCGCCTTGCGTGCGGCGGGCCCTCAGGCACGCGGCGCTACCGCCTATGTGACGCTCGAACCCTGCTCCCACCACGGCCGTACGCCGCCCTGTGCCGGTGCCTTGCTGGAGGCGGGGGTGGCACGGGTGGTAGCCGCCATGGAAGACCCCAATCCCAGGGTTTCCGGCAATGGTCTGGCGCGTCTGCGCGAGGCCGGCGTCGACGTCGCCAGCGGGCTGCTCGCCGCCCAGGCCGAAGCTCTGAACCCGGGTTTCGTAAAGCGCATGCGCCAGGGCCTGCCTTACGTCCGGGTGAAGTCGGCAATGAGCCTGGACGGGCGTACCGCCATGGCCAGTGGCGAGAGCAAGTGGATCACGTCGCCCGGGGCAAGACAGGACGTGCAGCACCTGCGGGCGCGCAGCTGCGCCATCGTCACCGGCGTCGGCACCGTGCTGGCCGACGACCCGGCCATGACCGTGCGCCTGGAAGGCCGTACGCGCCAACCTTTGCGGGTGGTGGTGGATGCGCAGCTGCGCACACCGCCGCAGGCGCGCATCCTGCAGGGGGGCGCCGTACTCGCGACCCTGGCACGAGGTGACCATGAAGCACTCGCGGCCGCCGGTGCCAGCTTGCTGCCGGTGCCCGCAAAGGACGGCCGCGTGGATCTGGAGGCCCTGCTACGCGCCCTCGCCGCCCGGGAGGTGAACGAGGTGCTGGTGGAGGCCGGTGCAATGTTGGCCGGCGCTTTTGTGGCGGCAGGGCTGGTGGACGAATTGGTGATCTACCTGGCCCCGAAGCTCATGGGCCACGGTGCCCGGGGGTTGTTCGAGTTGCCGGGGCTGACCACCATGGCCCAGAGCATTCCCCTGGCCATCAGCGACATACGCGCCGTCGGGCCGGACTGGCGCGTCACGGCTCGGGTGACAAGCCCGCAATGACGGGCATATGATGCGAGACTGCGTTTCGAGACCACATCCATGTTCACCGGCATCATCCAGTCAGTAGGCGAAGTGGCCGCCCTGGAGCCACGCGGCGCGGACGTGCGCCTGCGCGTGCGCACCGGTCGGCTCGATCTCTCCGACGTGCAGCTCGGCGACAGCATCGCCGTGAACGGCGTCTGCCTCACCGCCGTGGAGCTGCCCGGCGACGGGTTCTGGGCGGACGTGTCCGGCGAAACCCTGGCGCGCACCAGCTTTTCCGAGCTGCGCATCGGCAGCCGCGTGAACCTGGAAAAGGCGCTGACACCCAGCTCGCGCCTGGGCGGTCACCTCGTCAGCGGCCACGTGGACGGCGTGGGCACCGTGGCGCGGCGCTGGGACGACGGCCGCTCGGTGCGCTTCACCCTCCGCGCGCCGGACGAACTGGCCAAGTACATTGCCGAGAAGGGCTCCATTTGCGTGGACGGCATCAGCCTCACCGTGAATGCGGTGCAAGGCGCCGAGTTCGAGCTCAACATCGTGCCTCACACACTGAGCGAGACCACCATGGGCGACTTCGTCGTCGGCCGCCGGGTGAATCTCGAAGTGGACATCATCGCGCGTTACCTGGAACGCCTGCTGCTCGGCGAACACGCCGCGCAGCCGAATGCACCCGGTATTACGCTCGATTTCCTGGCCGAAAACGGCTTTCTGAAGAAGTGATCCTGACATCCATGGCCTTCAACAGTATCGAAGAAATCATCGAGGACATTCGCCAGGGCAAGATGGTGATCCTCGTGGACGACGAGGATCGCGAAAACGAAGGCGATCTCCTCATGGCGGCCTCTTTGGTGCGCCCCGAGGACGTCAACTTCATGGCCCGCTACGGTCGTGGCCTCGTTTGTCTCACCTTGACCCGCGAGCGCTGCGAGCAACTGCGCCTGCCGCTCATGGTCACGGACAACAACGAGAAGCACTCCACCGCCTTCACGCTGTCCATCGAGGCGGCGCGCGGCGTGACCACCGGCATCTCGGCCTACGACCGTGCCCACACCGTGCGCACCGCGGTGGCGCCCAACGCCCGCCCCGAAGACCTGGTGCAGCCCGGTCACATCTTCCCGCTCATGGCGCGGCCCGGCGGCGTGCTGACTCGCGCCGGGCACACCGAAGCGGGTTGTGACCTGACCCGTCTGGCCGGCCTCGAACCCGCCGCAGTGATCGTGGAAATCCTCAATGAAGACGGCACCATGGCGCGCCGTCCCGACCTGGAAATCTTCGCTGCGGAGCACGGCCTGAAGATTGGCACCATCGCCGATCTCATCGAATACCGCCTGCGCAACGAACCCACCGTGGAACGCGTGGCCGAGTGCAACATGCCCACCGAACACGGCGACTTCCGTCTGGTGGCCTATCGTGATGTCATCGACCGCAGCCTGCACCTGGCGCTGGTACGTGGGCGCATCGATCCGGAGCAGGCCGTGCCTGTGCGTGTGCACATGCAGAACACCCTGTGTGACGCCTTCGGCAATCTGCGCAGCGATTGCGGCTGGCCGCTGTCGCGCGCGCTGGCGTATCTGGGCAAACAGGAAAGCGGCGTGGCCGTGATCCTGCGCCAGCCTGAAACCACCGAAGGCCTGTTGCGCCACCTCCAGGACTACGCCCTGGAGGATCGTGGCGTGAATCCGCCCCGCCAGGAGGCCACCGCCGACCTGCGCACCTACGGCATCGGCGCGCAGATCCTCAAGGACATCGGCGTGCGACGCATGCAGGTGCTGAGCGCACCGAAGAAAATGCACGGCCTGTCGGGCTTCGATCTGGAAGTGGTGGGCTATCTCCAAGGCGACGAATAGGGCGGGAAAGCCGCCAGGCGAAACGCGGGCAAAGACAGGGGAGCACAGGAAAACCGCATCCTTGCCACCCCGGTCCCCGTGGTTGACGCTTTCTTCTTCGAATTTACGAACTTGATAAGGAACTGGACATGGGCAGCATGAAGACCGTCGAAGGCAATCTGGTCGCGGGCGGCGCCCGCTTCGGCATCGTGGTGAGCCGCTTCAACAGCTTCGTGGTGGAGAGCCTGCTGGAAGGCGTGCTCGACACGCTGCGTCGACACGGCGCCGAAGACAGCGCCATCGAGATCGTACGTGTGCCCGGGGCCTTCGAGATCCCGCTGGCGGCCCAGCGTATGGCCGCCGGTCGCAAGTACGACGCCATCATCGCCGTCGGCGCGGTGATCCGCGGTGGCACGCCCCACTTCGATTACGTGGCGGGTGAATGCGTGAAGGGCCTGGCCCAGGTGTCGCTGAGCCACGACGTGCCTGTTTCCTTCGGCGTGCTCACGGTGGACACCATCGAACAGGCCATTGAACGTGCCGGCACCAAGGCGGGCAACAAGGGTGTGGAAGCCGCTCTGTCCGCCATCGAAATGGTGAACGTGCTGGGCAAGCTGCGCGCCGAATAACATGACCTCGAATCCCCGCTCACGGGCGCGCGCGCGCGCCGTCCAGGCGCTGTACCAATGGCAGCTGACCGGACAGAACGTCTCCGACGTGGAGACCCAGTTCATCGCCGAAGAAGACATGAAAGGTGTGGACGTGGGGTATTTCTCCACGCTGCTGCACGAAGTGCCTGCCAATCTGAAGACCTTCGACGAGCACCTCGCCACGGTGATCGACCGCGGCATCGATGCGGTGGATCCGGTGGAACGCGCCATTCTGCGTCTCGGCGTTTGCGAACTGGCCCTGCACCCGGAAATCCCCTACCGCGTGGCCATCAATGAGGCCGTGGAACTGGCCAAGGTGTACGGTGCCGAACAGGGCCACAAGTACGTGAACGGCGTGCTCGACAAGCTCGCGCGCAAATTGCGCAAGCCCGAGACCGGCGCCCGCAAGTGATCCCGTGGCGCTGGGCGAATTTCAGCTCATCGAGCGCTTCTTTACCCGCCAGCCGGTAACCCGCGCCGACGTCGCCTTGGGCGTCGGTGACGACTGCGCGCTGCTGCGCGTGCCCGAGGGCATGTTGCTTGCCGTGACCATGGACACCCTGGTGGAAGGCCGTCACTTCCCCCAGGGCACCGATCCGGCGCTGCTCGGCCACAAGACGCTTGCGGTGAACCTGTCCGATCTGGCCGCCATGGGTGCGGAACCCGCCTGGATCACGCTTTCGCTTAGCCTCCCTGCGGTAGATGAAGCCTGGCTCACAGCCTTCGCGACGGGCCTGTTCAGCCTCGCCCAACAACACGATGTGCAACTGGCCGGCGGCGATACGGTGCGCGGCCCCCTCAGCATCACCTTGCAGGCCCACGGCTTCGTGCCGCCCGGACAGGCGTTGCGCCGTGATGGGGCGTGTGTGGGCGACATTGTTTACGTCACCGGTACGCTGGGCGATGCGGGCGCCGGCTTGCGCATCGCCTTGGGCGAACTGACCGCGACTGAGCCCGCTGCCGGTTTCCTGCGCCAGCGCCTGGACGCGCCGACGCCGCGGGTGGCATGGGGACGCGCGCTGCGCGGTATCGCCTCCGCTGCCGTCGACATCTCGGACGGCTTGGCCGCCGACCTGGGGCATATCCTCGAGGCGAGCGGGGCCGGGGCGAGCCTGCGGCTTGCCGACCTGCCGCTATCCGTCGCGCTGTGTGAAACCGTGGGTGACGGAGAGGCCCGGCGACTGGCCCTTTCCGCCGGCGACGATTACGAGCTCTGCTTTACCGCGCCGCCATCGCTCGCAGAACGCATTGGCGCACTGCCGTTTCCATGCACGCCGGTGGGCGTCATCGAGGCGGTGCCCGGCCTGCGGGTCCTTGGCCCCGATGGCCAGCCGCTGGCGCTGGCCCAAAGCGGCTTCGACCATTTCGGCGCGTCGGCATGAGCGTGCGCCTGCTGCGCGACCCCGGCCACTTGCTGGCCTTCGGCTTCGGCAGCGGCTTGGCCCGCTACGCCCCCGGCACCTTCGGCACCCTGGCTGCCATCCCCCTGTACCTGCTCATGAAAGGCCTGCCGCTGGCCGTTTATCTGCTCGTGACCGCAGCCCTGTTTGCGGTCGGCGTGTGGCTTTGCGGCCGTACCGCGCGGGCGCTGGGGGTGCACGATGCGCCGTCCATCGTGTGGGACGAGGTTGTTGGTTATCTGCTGGTGATGACGGCGGCGCCCGACAGCGTCTGGGCCGTGGTGTTGGGCTTCGTACTGTTCCGCGTCTTCGACATCGCCAAGCCCTGGCCCATCCGCTGGGTGGATCGGCGCGTCACGGGCGGCTTCGGCATCATGCTGGACGACGCCCTCGCGGCCCTGCCCGCCCTGTTGTTGCTGCAGATCACGGCGCGGTTGTTAGCCTGATACCGGTTCAGGCAGGGATGCGGTAAGCTGCCCCCATGAAACCCTGGCTGCCCTTGTTGCTGCTCTGGCCCTTGCTTGCGGGGGCGGCGCCGGACATCGTGGTGCTCGGCCTGTTCAAGGATCGGGCGGTGTTGAGCATCGACGGTCAGCGCCGCGTACTGGCCCGCGGCGAGACCAGCCCGGAGGGCGTGAAACTGCTGAGCGCCGACAGTGAATCTGCCGTGCTCGCGATTGAAGGCCAGACCCGCCGCTATGCCCTGGGTTCGCACATCGGCGCCTCCTACACGCCCCCGGAGGAGAGTGTGGTCCGCATCTGGCCGAGCGGCGGCCTGTACCGCACCAGCGGATTCATCAATGGCCGAACCGTGGACTTTCTGGTGGATACCGGCGCGAGCAGCGTCGCCATGGGCGCAGCGGTGGCGCGGCGCCTTGGCATTGATTACCGCTACCGCGGCGAGCCCCACGTGGTGGAAACAGCCAATGGTCGGGTGCGTGCCTACCGTGTGCACCTCGATACCGTGCGGGTCGGTGACATCCAGTTACGCAACGTGGAAGCGTCGGTGCTCGAAGGCAACGGCGCAGGGAACGAAGTACTGCTCGGTATGACCTACCTGGGCCGGGTTGAGATGCAGCGCGAAGGCGAGGCCATGGTGTTGCGGCAGAAGCATTGACGGTGCGTTTAGAGCGTGACGCGTTAGAGGTGACGCGTTAAGCGTGAGATGCCTGGTATCTCTGACGCCTCACCTCTAACGTTTACTTCTAACGCGTCACCTCTAATGCTCACCCACGCCGTTTGTCATGCTCGATGAGGGCGTAGGCGGAGTGATTGTGGATGGATTCGAAGTTTTCGGATTCCACCACGTAGGAGACGATGCGTTCGTCCTGGTTCATGCGCGCGGCCACGTCACGCACCATGTCTTCCACGAACTTGGGGTTGTCGTAGGCGCGTTCGGTCACGTACTTCTCGTCAGGGCGCTTGAGCAGGCCGTACAGTTCACAGGAAGCTTCCTGCTCCACCAGGTCGATCAGCTCTTCGATCCACATAAAACCTTCGCAACACGCCGTGACGGTGACGTGGGAACGCTGGTTGTGGGCGCCGCGGTCGGAAATTTCCTTGGAGCAGGGGCACAGGCTGGTGACCGGCACCACCACGCGCACCTTCAGGCTGGGTTGGCCGTCGATGATTTCGCCGATGAAGCACACGTCGTAGTCCATGAGGCTTTCCACGCCGGAGACGGGCGCCTTTTTCTGGACGAAATAGGGGAAGGACATCTCGATGTGGCCGGCCTCGGCTTCGAGCACCTGGACCATTTCCGCCAGCATGTCCTTGAAGGACTTCACCGACAGCTCGCGTTCGCGGCGATTGAGGATCTCCACAAACCTCGACATGTGCGTGCCCTTGAAGTTGTGGGGCAGGTTCACGTACATGTTGAAATTCGCGATGGTGTGCTGCTCGCCGCCGCTGCGATCAAGAATCCGCACCGGGTGGCGGATGTCCTTGATACCCACCTTGTTGATGGGAATGCGGCGGGTGTCATGGCTGCTCTGCACGTCAGCCATCGTGTTTTCACAGCACTTTGTCATTCTCAGCCTTCCTTCGCGTAGCGGACACAGGCACGTTCCGTCTCCCAGACGGTAACGGCACTGACCTGCACGCGCTCGTTGTCGAGGGTTGCAGCGATGCGTTCGAACAGGTGGGCGGCGATGTTTTCGGCCGTGGGGTTCACCTGATCGAAGGGCGGGATGTCGTTGAGAAACTGGTGGTCCAATTCCCCCGCCGCGGCGCGAGCCGCTGCCTTCACGTCTTTGAAATCGATGGCCATGCCGAGCCGATCCAGCTCGGACGCCACCACCTCCACTTCCACCTTCCAGTTGTGGCCGTGAAGCCGGCGGCATTCACCCGGATAATCCCGCAAGGAGTGGGCAGCGGCAAAATCGGTCACGACCTTGAGGGTATACCTGGGTTTCATCGGCGAATTGTTGAGAGAAGCGCTAAGAATTTACGTGAGGCCGGGCGCGTTAGCAAGCCCGGCGGACATGGCGCGAACGGCGGCGATTATACCATCCGCATCCAGACCGCATTCGGTCAGGAGTTCCTCGCGGCTTCCCTGTTCGATGACGGCATCGGGCAGGCCCAGGTGGCGTACCGGGCAGTCGAGGCCGATGCCCGACAGGTATTCGGCCACCGCGCTGCCTGCGCCACCGGCGATCACATTGTCTTCGAGTGTCACCAGCAGGCGATGGTTTCCGGCCAACTCGCGCAGCAGCGCCTCATCCAGCGGTTTCACGAAACGCATGTTGACCACCGTGGCATCCAGCGCCTCGCCGGCGGCCAGCGCCGGGGTCAGCAGGTTGCCGAAGGACAGCAGGGCGATGCCGTGTCCTGAGCGGCGGACCTCTCCTTTGCCGACGGGCAACGGCTCCAGTTGCGGCGTGATGGCCACGCCCGGACCGGTACCTCGCGGATAACGCACGGCGACGGGTCCATCGTGCAGAAAACCCGTAGTCAGCATGCGTCGGCACTCGTCTTCGTCGGCGGGGGCCATGATCATCAGGTTGGGTACGCAACGCAGGAAGGACAGGTCCAGGGTGCCGGCGTGAGTGGGGCCGTCGGGCCCGACGATGCCGGCGCGATCGATGGCGAACAGCACCGGCAGGTTCTGCAGGGCCACGTCATGGATGAGCTGGTCGTAACCTCGCTGCAGGAAACTGGAATAGATGGCCACCACCGGCTTCATACCTTCGCAGGCCAGGCCGGCGGCGAGGGTGACGGCGTGCTGCTCGGCAATACCCACATCCAGATAGCGATCCGGGAAGCGCTCGGAAAAGGCTACCAGGCCCGAGCCTTCGCGCATGGCGGGGGTGATGCCCCACAGGCGCGGGTCGTGTTCGGCCATGTCGCACAGCCATTCACCAAACACCTGGGTATAGGTCGGGCCCGAGGACTTAAACACCATGCTGCCCGTGTCCGGGTCGAAGGGTGTGACGCCGTGGTAAAAGCACGGATTCTGCTCGGCAGGCGCGTAGCCCTTGCCCTTCCTGGTGACGATGTGCAGGAACTGTGGGCCTGACAGGGAACGCAGGTTTTGCAGCGTCTTGATCAGGGTTTCCATGTCGTGCCCGTTTACGGGGCCGATGTAGTTGAAACCCAGTTCCTCGAACATGGTGCCCGGCACCACCATGCCCTTTACGTGTTCCTCGGCGCGGCTCGCCAGCTCCCACAGGGGCGGCACGTTCTTGAGTACCTTCTTGCTGCCTTCGCGTACCGTGGAATAGAAGCGGCCCGAAAGCAGGCGCGCCAGATAATTGGACATGCCGCCAACGTTGGGCGAAATGGACATCTCGTTGTCGTTGAGGATCACCAGCAGGTCCGCATCCAGGTCACCCGCATGGTTCAACGCCTCGAAGGCCATGCCCGCGGTCATGGCGCCGTCACCGATGACGGCAATCACCTTGCGCCGCGAACCGCTGCGCCTAGCGGCCAGGGCCATGCCCAGGGCCGCGCTGATGGAAGTGCTGGAATGACCCGTGCCGAAGGTGTCATAGGGGCTTTCATCGCGCTTCGGAAAACCCGCCAGACCGTGGCGCTTGCGCAGCGTAGGCATGCGGTCACGCCGCCCGGTGAGGATCTTGTGGGGATAGCTCTGGTGGCCCACGTCCCACACGATGCGGTCCTCGGGCGTGTTGAACACGTAATGCAGCGCGATGGTGAGTTCCACCGTACCCAGCCCGGCCGCCAGGTGCCCGCCGGTGCGGCTCACGGATGCAATCATGAACTCCCGCAGTTCCTGTGCCAGGGACTTGAGTTGCGGGAGCGACAGCGCGCGCAACTGCTCCGGATCGTCAATTCGGTGGAGGAGGGGCTGAGAGGAATCAGGCATTCAATCGCGGCCGGGGCAAGCAGAGAAAGCGTTCAATAATGGCGGCGCGGGGCCGCGCATGCAAGGGTGGCATACCAAAAGCCCAACACAGAGGCACAGAGAACGGATGGAAGCCCTGCGTTCGCTGTGTTGAGTTCCGGATCTGCCGGGTTAGTTCCCGCGCTCGACGATGTAGTCGGCAATCCAGCGCAGGGGATCGGCCGCGGCGTCGAAATCCTGCAGGCTTGCCAGGGCCGCGGCGTGTACCTCGCGCAGCTTGTGCTTGGCACCGCCCAGGCCCAACAGTGAGGTATAGGTCGGTTTGCTGCGCGCCTCGTCGGCACCCTGGGTCTTGCCGAGGGTCGCGGTGTCCGCTTCCACGTCCAGGATGTCGTCGCGGATCTGGAAGGCCAATCCAATGTGGGCGGCATACTCATCCAGCCGCTCGCCGAGGGCGTCCGTGTAAGCCGGCGCGCTCAGGGCGCCCAGGCGCACGCTGGCGCGGATCAGGGCGCCGGTCTTCAGGCGGTGCATCTGGGCCAGTTCATCGAGGCTCAGACGGCGGCCTTCCGCGGCGATGTCGATGGCCTGTCCGCCCACCATGCCGCGCGAACCACTGGCGCGGGCCAGTGCCGCCACCATGCGCAGGCGGCGGGCCGGGTCCGCGTGCATGGCCGGATCGGTGGCGAGCACCTCGAAACCCAGGGTCTGCAACGCATCCCCGGCGAGGATGGCGGTAGCCTCATCAAAGGCTTTATGGCAGGTGGGTTTGCCACGCCGCAGATCGTCGTTGTCCATGGCGGGCAAATCGTCATGGACCAGGGAATAGGCGTGGATGAATTCCACGGCACAGGCCGGGCCGTCGAGACACTCGGGTTCGGCGCCGAGGGCGCGGCCTGCGGCATAGACCAGCACCGGCCGGACCCGCTTGCCGCCGTCGAGGGAGGCATAACGCATGGCCGCATGCAGGCGTGCCGGATCTTCATGGGCCGGAGGCAACCAGCGGGCCAGCGCCGATTCCACCCGGGCCTGACACTCGCCCAGCAAGACCTTAAGCGTCATCGTCATCCTCGTCGGCGGCGCCTTCCTGTTTCAGCGCGAAGGGAACCAGCTCGTCAAGGCCGTTCTTTTCCAGCAACAGACGCACTTTCTGCTCGGCCTCACCAAGGGCCTGATGACAGGCGCGGCTCAGCTGCACACCGTGCTCGAAGTCCTTGAGGGCCTGTTCCAGGGAGAGCTCGCCGTGTTCCATGCGTTCCACGATGGTTTCCAACTCGGCCATCGCGTGCTCAAGATCAAAGGCGTTTTCAGTTTTGCGGCTACCGGCTCGTGCCATGGGAGACCCTCCGGGCGGGGGCGGTACGGTAACACACCCGGGCGATCCGGGAAAACCGGGCCGCCTGCGGCTCATGACTGTTGTTGCATGGGGTGTGCGGGTTCCGCGATACTCGGGTCACGAAAAAAAGAAGAGGCGAAGGAGCCGCGCCGTGATCCACTCCCCTTTTGATAGAACCCCGTCCTGTCTGCGCACGCGTCGTGCGCGCGTCCTGCTCGGCAGCGCACTGTTGTTGGTCGCGGGCAGCGCCAGCGCGGCCGATGTGCGTTTCAGTGCGGGCGGGGGCATCGAATACTTCTACTGGCGTGAGTACGACGACTTCGCGCACCGGGAACTGCTCAATGAAAGCGGACCCCGGGCGGTTGCGGTGGGTGACCTGGCGGTGAAGATTGGCAACCGTACCGACGTCATTGCGCGCGGCAAGCTGTACGGCGGCGAAGTGGACTACGATGGCGAATACCAGGACGGCACGCCCGCCACCACGACCACCGAGTATGTGGGCGTTTCCGCCGAGGGTGGCTTCGCGTTCCGGCCCCGCATCCAGGATGAGGACAAGGCTGCCGTGATCCTCGCGCTGGGCGTCGACAGTTGGAACCGGGAGATTACCGGGGCCGGCGGTTACGAGGAAGAATACACCCTCAGTTTCCTGCGCTTCGGCGTTGAGACCGATGGCGAGCGCTGGACGGCGCGCGGCGGATTGCTGCTACCTCTGGCCGTCGAAGAGCACGTCAACCTCTATGACGGTATCGATTTGGAACCCGATCCCAAGCCGTGGTTCTATATCGGTATCGGCTACCGCTTCAACCGGATGCTGGAACTGTCCATTGATTACCAGGGCTACCGTTTCCAGGCCTCGGACATCGACGGCCCGATAACGGACAACGGTGCACTGGTGGATCTCGATGGGGATGGCGTCGTTCCCGATTACGCCTATCAACCGCGCAGCACGCAGGACACCCTCGCGGCGACGGTACGGGTGCGTTTCTAGGGAAACGGGAGGGAAGGAAGAAGTGGCGCTCCCACGGGGACTCGAACCCCGGTTTTCGCCGTGAGAGGGCGACGTCCTAGACCGCTAGACGATGGGAGCATTGCGTAGCCGGGCGGCTCAGCGCGGTGGTATTATACGCAGATGTTTTCCTGGCTCAAGCAATCCGCGAAAAAATTCGGACTCTTTTCCGACGACGATCCGCCGCCCGCGAAATCCGGACCCCGCATCATTCCGCGCGATCAGCACACCATCTCCCGCGCCCACATCAGCGAAAACGCCCTGAAGGTTTTGTACCGCCTCAAGCAGGCGGGCTTTCAGGCCTATCTGGTGGGCGGCGGTGTGCGCGATCTGCTGCTTGGCCGCGAGCCGAAGGATTTCGACGTGGCCACCGATGCGCGCCCGGAAGAGATCAGGCGCGTGTTCCGCAACTGCCGCATCATCGGCCGGCGCTTCCGCCTCGCCCACGTGCATTTCGGCAGCGAGATCATCGAAGTCGCCACCTTCCGTGCCCAACATGACGAGGACAGCGAAGAGGACGTACTCGACGAAAACGGCCGGATTTTGAGCGACAACGTCTATGGCACCATCGAAGACGACGCATGGCGCCGCGACTTCACGGTCAATGCACTCTATTACGACATTCGCGATTTCTCGGTCGTGGATTACACCGGCGGTGTCGAGGATCTGGATCAGGGACGCCTGCGCATCATCGGCGACCCGCAACAGCGTTTTCGTGAAGATCCGGTGCGCATGCTGCGCGCCGTGCGTTTCGCGGCCAAGCTCGGTTTCCGAATCGATTCGGCGTGCGAACAAGCCATTTTTGATCTCGGCCACCTGCTCGAGGACATCTCGCCCGCGCGCCTGTTCGATGAAACCCTGAAGATGTTCCAGGCCGGTTATGCGGCAGAAACCTACGAATTGCTGCGTCACTACGGCCTGTTTGGTTACCTGTTCCCGGAGACCGACGCCCAGCTGCAGCAGGAGCGCAACCAGTTCCCGCGCGTATTCGTGGCCAAGGCGCTGGAAAACACCGACAGGCGCGTGGAGGAGGGCAAGTCCATTACGCCGTCCTTTTTGGTGGCGGCATTGCTGTGGGAGTCTGTGGCGCGCGAGGCGGCACGCAACCGCGAACGCGGCATGAGCGAACTGGAAGCCATGCAGGTGGCCGGTGATGCCGTGGTGGCGCGCCAGGTGAAGCATGTGGCCTTTCCCAAGCGTTTCACCCTGCAGGCACGCGAGATCTGGACCTTGCAGGAGCGCCTCAAGCGCCGCGGCGGCAAGCGTGCCGAAACCCTCATGGGGCACCCGCGTTTCCGCGCCGGTTACGACCTGTTGCTGCTGCGTTCCGAGTGCGGCGAGGATGTCGCGGAACTGGCAAACTGGTGGACCTGTTTCCAGAGCGAGGATGAAAGCGGCCGCCACAGCATGGCCGCAAGCACCGGGCAACCGGCCAAGAAGCGTCGCAGGCCGCGCCGGCGCAAACGCAAACCGGCGGATCAGGGCACCGCATGAGCGCGGTCCGGGCCTATGTGGGGCTCGGGAGCAACCTGAACGGTCCGGAACGCCAGGTGCGTTCCGCTCTCGAGGCGCTTACTGAACTGCCGCACACGCAGCGGTTGGCGGCGTCGTCGCTTTATGTCACCGCCCCCATGGGGCCCGCCGGGCAGCCGGATTATGTGAATGCGGTGGCGGTGCTCGAGACCACGCTTGAACCGCTCGCTTTGCTGGATGCACTCATGCACATCGAGGCGGTGCACGGGCGTACCCGGGACGGCGAGCGCTGGGGGCCGCGGACCCTGGATCTGGATCTGCTGCTTTATGGCGACCGGGTCATCGACCACCCGCGCCTCACCGTACCTCATCCCGGACTGGCGCTGCGCGCCTTCGTGCTGCTCCCGCTGGCGGAGGTCGCTCCCGATCGGGTGCTCCCCGACGGCCGTGCTGTGGCCGCGCTTGCCGACGCCTGCGATCGCCGCGGAGTTCGGCGGCTCAGCGGGACGGCATGATATCCTTGCGCCGTTTCCGAGCAACGGCAGACTCCTTTGGCACACAACACGCTGCGTCACATCGTCGTTGAAGGTCCCATCGGTGCGGGCAAGACCACGCTCGCGCGCCGTCTGGCGGACACCTTCAATGCGGAGCTGGTGCTTGAGGCGGCCGAAGAAAATCCCTTTTTGGAGCGGTTCTACCAGGAACCGCGCCACGCGGCACTGCCCACCCAGTTGTTCTTTCTGTTTCAACGTGCGCGCCAGCTGCAGGCCATGCGCCAGGCCGATTTGTTTTCGCCGGTGCGGGTGTCCGATTTCCTCATGGACAAGGATCAGCTGTTTGCTGAACTCACGCTCGAAGCCGATGAATTGCGGCTCTACGAGCAGGCGTATGAGCACCTTACCCTGGAACTGCCCGCGCCCGATCTGGTGATTTACCTGCAGGCCCCGGTGGATGTGCTGCTGGCGCGCATTGCCAAGCGCGGGCGCCCGGAAGAGCGCAGCATCAGTACGGATTACCTGGGACGCGTGGTGGAGGCCTATGCGCGCTTCTTCTACCATTTTGACAAGTCGCCTCTGCTCATCGTGAATGCCGCGGAAATCGATCTGGCTTCCGGCGAGCGCGACTACCAGCAACTGCTCGCCCAGGTGAAGTCGATCCGTAGCGGGCGGCACTTCTTCAATCCCCTGCCCATCGGTTTGTGATTCCCATGAGCATCACCGTCACACAGCTTCGAAAATTCAAGGAACAGGGGCAGAAATTTGCCTCGCTCACCGCCTATGACGCCAGTTTCGCGCGGCTCATGGATGACGCCGGTATCGAAGTCCTGCTGGTGGGGGATTCGCTCGGCATGGTGGTGCAGGGGCAGGAATCCACTGTGCCGGTGAGCATGGACGACATGGTCTATCACACGCGCCTGGTGCGGCGTGGCACCTCGAATGCGCTCATCATGGCCGACATGCCCTTCCTGAGTTACACCAGCACCGAGCAGGCCCTGCGCAATGCCGGACGGCTGATGCAGGAGGGCGGAGCGCATATGGTGAAGCTGGAATGCACGGTCGAAGACGTGGACCTCGTCGCGCATCTTGCGCGTCACGGCGTGCCGGTGTGCGCACACCTGGGGCTGTTGCCCCAGACCGTGCACAAGCTCGGCGGCTACAAGGTGCAGGGACGTGGACAGCAGGAAGCGGAGGCCATGCTTCAGAACGCCATCGCCTTCGAGCAGGCCGGCGCCGACGTGGTGCTGCTGGAGAGTGTGCCGCGCAGTCTGGCGGCGGGTATCACCCGCACCTTGCATATTCCCGTGATCGGTATCGGCGCCGGCCCTGAGTGTGATGGGCAGGTGCTGGTGTCCTACGACATGCTTGGTATCACCCCGGGCAGGCGACCGAAGTTTTCCAAGGATTTCCTCGCGGAAGCGGGCAGCGTCCCGGCGGCGCTGGCGGCGTATTCCACTGCCGTCAAAGACGGCAGTTTTCCTGCCGCCGAACACAGTTTCGAATGAGAGGATTCACCCACTGGGGCACGGCGCATCCCGCGCATTTCCGGGCGGCAGATGCCGGTACTTCCGTGATCGGGTGATTACTCTCTGCGCCTGATGTTCCCTTGCTCCCTGTGACCCATGCGCTTTGGACAACCCTGCCATGCATAACGTAACTACCATTGCTGCCGTGCGCGAACAGGTCCGCGCCTGGCGTGCCGCCGGCGACCGGATCGGCTTCGTTCCCACCATGGGCAATCTGCACGCCGGCCATCTGGCACTGGTCACCCGTGCCCGTGAACTGGCTGAGCGCGTGGTGGTGAGCGTGTTCGTCAACCCGTTGCAGTTCGGCCCCAACGAGGATTTGGCCGCCTACCCGCGGACACCCGACGAGGATGCGGCGAAACTGCGTGAAGGCGGCGCCGATCTCCTGTTTATGCCGACCGTGGCGGAGATGTATCCGCGTGGCCAGGCCGATGTGGCTCAGGTCGAGGTGCCGACGATTTCCGACCTCCTGTGTGGCGCATTCCGCCCGGGGCATTTTCGCGGTGTTGCGACGGTGGTCAGCAAGCTGTTCAACATCGTGCAGCCGGATGTGGCCGTGTTCGGCGAGAAGGATTTCCAGCAACTGGTGGTGATACGTCGGATGGTGGAGGATCTGTGTTTCCCCATCGCCATCGAGGGGCTGCCCACGGCGCGCGAGCCGGATGGCCTGGCGTTGAGCTCACGCAACCGCTATTTGTCCCCGGAGGAACGCGCCCGTGCCCCCGCGCTCTACCGGATCCTGTCCGAGACCGGGGCGTTGCTGCGGCAAGGGCGGCGCGACTATGCCGCCCTGGAACAGCAGGCAGTCGCCGAACTGGAGCGGAGCGGGTTCCGGCCGGACTACGTGAGCATCCGGCGTGCGGCGGATTTGGCGGCGCCCACGGCCACGGACAATCACCTGGTGGCGTTGGCGGCCGCTCGACTGGGCACTACCCGTTTGATAGACAACTTATTGATTGGTATGGGTTAACGAGGGAAACACCCTGATTGTTGTGCAGGTGTTTCATTGAAATAGTGGGCAGGTAGGCCCCATAATATCGCGTTCAATGCGACGGTTTACCGTTACCTAAGAGGCCCTTCTCCATGCAGTCCATGATGCTCAAAGCCAAGTTGCACCGCGCCCGGGTGACCCACTCGGAGCTCGAGTACGAGGGCTCGTGCGCCATTGACGGCAAACTGCTCGATCTTTCAGGGATTCGCGAGTACGAACAAATCCACATCTACAACGTCACCAACGGTGAACGTTTCGTGACCTACGCCATCCGTGCGGAAGACGGTTCCGGGGTGATCTCGGTGAACGGGGCAGCTGCCCACAAGGCGGCGCCGGGCGACATCGTGATCATTGCGGCTTTCGTCGGCCTGAGCCAGCAGGAACTGGCCACCTACAAGCCGACCCTCATCTATCTGGATGAGGAAAACCGGGTGATCCGCAGCGCCAACGCCATTCCCGTGCAGGCGGCCTGAACAGCCGTTCCGAACCGCGACACTTTCGCCAAGACGCAGAGAACGCCAGGGGCCTGAGCCGAAAGGCACGCTTGGTGGTGCTTGGCGTTTTTGGCGAGAGGTCATGTATTTCACGCTTGCCCCGAAGCACCCGGGCAAGGCGACTCCGCGGGTGGCATGAGTGCGCCCCTGCACTTCAACGGGGCCTGCCACCAAGCGTGAAAACTCAATCCTTGTTATGGGCCGCCGGCAGGCAGTCCGTGCGCCACAGGCAGCTCTCCTGATCGCAGTAATTGCTGTCTGCGCGGCCGAAACAATCGAAGTTGCCCTCGTCGCGCTGAATGGCGCGAATGAGGGCGGCTTTGCCCCCAACACCCAATCTCAGCCCGCGATCGCGGGCAATGGCGCGGATTTCAGGGATTTTCATGACAGTCCTCCGATGGCCGGGTTGCTCTCGACCAGCCTAACTATAGACCGGAGGTTTGCCGTTTCTACCGAGGATTTCCCGATTCGGGAAAAAGCAAAGAAGGAATCACGGAGGCACGGAAGATAGTGGTGGGTGCGGCTAGCGCGCCCGCACTGCCTGAGCGCCGCGATAGGTCCATGACCAGCGGAGGGAGAACGCAAAAATGCGCTTCCGTGGCCCTCCGTGGCCTCCGTGGTCATCGCATTGTTCCCGTTAGCCCGTATTTCGCATGCCCGCTGCAATGGCGTTGATGGAGCGCAGCAGGGGGGCGAGCCAGCGCTGGCGTTCTTCTTCGTCGAGGCTTTCGTCGCGGTAGCGTTTCAGCAGCGTGATCTGGATGTGGTTAAGGGGATCCAGATACGGGTTGCGGCGGCCCAGCGACAGCGCCAGGGTGGGATTTTCGTCCAGCAAGGCCTGTTGCTGCGCGGTGGTGAGTACCTGTTGGACCGTGCAGTGATATTCGTCGCGAATGCGCTGATAGACCGACTGTGCCATGACCTGGTTCTTGCACAGCTTGGCGTATTCGGCGGCGATATCCATGTCCGCCTTGAACAGCGACATCTGGGAATTGCTCAGCAACGCCCGGAAGAACGCCCAATCCGCATACATGGCCTGTAGTTTGGCCTCCCGTTCCGCATCGCCGCCGCTCCAGCGCTCCAGCGCGCCGCCGATGCCGTACCAGGCGGGCAGGGTGTGACGTGACTGGCCCCAGCCGAACACCCAGGCGATGGCGCGTACCGATGCCTTGGAGCGATCGCCTTTGGTGCGGTGTGACGGTCGCGAGCCGATGTTGAGCAAGCCGATTTCACTGACCGGTGTGGCCTCGTAGAAGTAATCGAGGAAGCCATCGGTGCGATCGGTGAGATCGCGGTAAACCTGTTCGCCCGAATGGGCCAGCTCTTCCATGATGGCCGCGTAGTCCGGATTGTCCCCGCGCGGCGGGCTTACCAGGAAGCGGCTGGCCTTGAGCAGACCACTGAGGCCCATGGTGAGCTCGTAGGTGGCGGTTTCGCTGTTGCTGTATTTGTTGGACAGCACCTCACCCTGCTCGGTGAACTTGATCTCACCGTGTACCGTGCCTTCCGGTTGCGACAGGATGGCTTCATGGGTCGGCCCGCCGCCGCGGCCGATGGTGCCGCCACGGCCATGAAACAGGCGGTAGTCGATGGCGAATTCCCGTGCCAGGACAGCGATTTTCTGCTGTGCCTTGTAAAGATTCCACGAGGACGCCAGGATGCCCCCGTCCTTGCAGGAATCGGAATAACCGAGCATGACCTCCTGTTGATTGCCCGAGGCCTTGAGCAGCGTGGCGTAGCAGGGATCGGTGAGCAGCGTGCGCATCACCGGCTCGATGTGTTCCAGGTCCTCGATGGTCTCGAACAGCGGGGACACGTGGATGTGGCAGAACCAGGTGTCGCCGCGGCGACCGGCCAGGCCCGCGAGGCGCGCCAGGAACATGACTTCCATCACGTGGCTGGCGGCGTGGGTCATGGAGATGACGTAGCTGCCGAAGGCTGACGGACTCACTTCGCGGCGCATGCGTTCCATCACGTCCAGCACCTCAAGGGTCTGGCGTGTGGTTTCGGTCAGCGCTGCCCGATCGATGCTCAGGGCGCTGCTGCGGCCGATGAGTTCGCCCAACACCGAAATACGGCGGTTTTCATCCATGGCCGCGTAGTCCATGCCGAGCTGCGCGAGTACATCGTTGACGGCCTGGGTGTGGCGTCCGGATTCCTGGCGCACGTCCAGATGCACCAGGAAGAAACCGAAGGTTTCCGCCAGGCGGATGAGATCGGTCAGACGGCCATTGGCCAGTTTTTCATCGCCATGACTGACCAGGGAATCGTGGATGGTCCGCAGGTCGTTGAGAAATTCGTTTTCGGAATGGTAACCCTCGTTGTTCTCCGGCTCGCGGCCATCCATGCGCGCTTCCACGGCACGCAGATTGGCGTGCAGCCGATAGCGCATAAAGTACAGCTTGCGGCGGTAGGGTTCGGAGGCGAAGCGATTGCGCTTGTGGCCCACAAAGGCGTCCGGATGGGCCGCCTCGTCGCGGGCGAGCCCGGCTTCGAAGGCCGGCGAGGGCGTGAACAGCACGCGCGAATGGGTAAGGATGTGGCCCAGTTCGGTGACCGAACGCAGGTATACGCGCAGCACTTCACGGTGATGCAGGCGCACCGCCATGGCGGTGGTTTCCGGCGTCACGAACGGGTTGCCGTCGCGATCGCCGCCTATCCATGATCCGAAGCGCAGGCAGCTGGGTACGGAGACCGCGCAATCGGCGCCGTAGATGCGGCGCACGGCCTTGTCGAAGTTGCGGTAGGTCTCCGGAACGGCGGTGAACAGGCTCTCACGGAAATAGAACAGGCCGTTCTTGATCTCGTCGCGCACCTGGGGGCGCTCGCTGCGCACCTCGTCGGTCTTCCAGAGGATCTGAATCTCGCCTTCGATCTGCTGGAAGATTTCCGCACGTTGCTCGGCGCCGATGCGCGGGTCATCGAGATTCTCGCCCATGACGAAAATGCGGCGCAGGCATTCCATCAGCGTGCGGCGCTTGGCTTCCGTGGGATGGGCCGTGAACACCGGCATGAAGCGCAGCCGGTTCAGCAGCGATTGCAGCTGCTCGGGGGTGATGCCGTCGCGTTTGAACTCGCGCAGGGCGTCGTCGAACGAACCACGCCACAGGGGGCCGCCGATGCGCACCTGACGTCGGCGTTCGCGATGCTGGAAGGCCTCTTCGGCGATGTTCGCCAGGCTGAAATAGGCGCTGAAGGCGCGCAGCACGTGGGTGAGGGTTTCGGTATCCAGCGATTCGATGAGGCGCGTGAGACGCGCACGCTCGCGGGGATCCGGCCGCTTGCGCAGACGGATGAAACCTTTGCGGAGCCGCTCGACGGCAGCAAGGACGTCAGGACCGGCGTGAGTGGTCAGCACGTTCCCGAGCAGGTTGCCGAAGAGCTTGACCCGAGCTCGTAACTTCTTGTCGCTCACTATTGTGTTTTTTTCGAGGTGGTGTAGGGACGCGCGGACGGGCATGACGCCCACGCGGAAAAAGCGGGCCATTATAGCGCGCGTTCAGTGGAAATTGCTTGTTTCGCCGTATCTTGGTGGAGACTGGCGGGGCGAATGTCCCCGCGGCAGGTCGTGCCGCGAGGGTTGCAGGGGCCCCGGCGGCGCGCGCCGGGTGCCTCCCGCCGAGGCATCCCGGTCCGGCTCGTCGGGGGACCTTATCCGGCGTAGCTCCGGGCCTTGGTGTAGATACGCAGGTACTGTCGGGCGCTGGTGTCCCAACTGAAGTCCTGGGCCATGGCCGTGGTCATCAGGCGCTTCCAGGACTTGGGCTGGCGGTACAGCTTCACGGCGCGGCCGACGGCTTCCAGCAAGGCCTGTTCCGTGGCCTCGCCGAACACGAATCCGGTCGCCGTGCCTGCGGCCAGGGTTTCCGTGTTGGTATCCACCACAGTGTCGGCCAGGCCACCGGTGCGGCGCACGATGGGCGGCGTCCCGTAGCGGAGGCTGTAGATTTGGTTGAGCCCGCAGGGCTCGAACCGCGAGGGCATCAGGAACATGTCGGCGCCGGCTTCGATCAGGTGTGCCCGTTCCTCGTCGTAGCCGATGTGACAGCCGATGGCGCCCGGGTAGCGGGCGGCCTGGTCGCGCAGCGCGTCCTCGAAGGCTTGGTCCCCAGTCCCCAGTACGACCACCTGCACGTCTTGCTTGACCAGCGCAGGCAGGGCGCGCAGCACCAGGTCGATGCCCTTTTGTTCCACCAGGCGGCCGACCAGGCCCACCACCGGCCTGCCCGACTGCGGCAGCTCGAAACGGGCTTGCAAGGCCGCCTTGTTGGCGCACTTGTGGTGCAGGGTGGCTGGGGAGTAGCTGTGGGCAATGAGCTTGTCCTGTTCCGGATTCCAGGTGTCGTAATCGGCGCCGTTGAGGATGCCCGCCAGGCGGTCGGAACGATGCCGGAGCAGGCCATCCAGCCCACAGCCCAATTCCGGACGGCTGATCTCCCGCGCATAGGTGGGGCTCACCGTGGTGATGCAGTCGGCGTACACCAAGCCCCCCTTGATGAAGGAGAACTGGTTGTAAAATTCCATGGCCTGCATGTGCCACAGGTCGGCCGGAAGGCCGAGCCCTGCGAAGGTGGTCCAGGGGAACAGGCCCTGGTAGGCGAGGTTGTGCACCGTGAAGACGCTGGCGGGCCGGTCCGGCTCACGAGCAAGCAGCGCCGGCACCAGGCCGGTCTGCCAGTCATTGCAGTGCACGACGTCGGGGCGCCAGCCCAGGCCGGCGCGATCCATTGCCAGTTCCACCACGACCCGGCAGAAGGTGGCGAAGCGTTCTGCGTTGTCGGGCCAGTCACGCCCGTCCGCGCCCAGGTAGGGATTGCCGGGACGGTCGAAACAATGCGGCGCGTCCACCAGCCACAACTTCACGCGGGAATCGGGCATCGTCCCTTCCAGGATGCGCACCGGTTCCAGACTGCCGGTCACCGACACGGTCGCCACAGGCTTCAGCTTGCCTGCCCCGGCCAGTAATTGTTGATAGGCCGGCAACACGAGGCGTACGGTGTGACGCAGGCGTTTGAGCGCGGCGGGCAGGGCGCCGCTCACGTCCCCCAGGCCGCCGGTCTTGATGAGCGGGTGCGCCTCGCTGCTGACAAACAGGATCTTCGACATACTGTTACTCGTAACCGTTGGCTGCTACACAAATCATAGACGTCCCTATGCTAAGGGCTCGCAGAATAAGCCTCGCATACTACATTAATGCATTCGACATCTTCGCGGAGTGAACCCATGCGGATTGCGATGATTGGCTTGGGCAGGATGGGCGGCAACATGGCGCGACGCCTGTGTCGCAAGGGTATTGAAGTGGTCGGCTACAACCGGACCTTCGAGGTCGCCCGTAAGATCGCCGATGAAGAAGGCATGATCGCCGCGCCGGATATTGGTGAGGCGCTGGAACAGCTTCCCAGCCCCAAGGTGGTCTGGCTCATGCTTCCCGCGGGGGCCCCCACTGAGGCGCAGATCCTCGAACTACGCGATCGCCTGTCGCCGGACGACGTGGTGATCGACGGGGGCAACGCCAATTACCGCGACTCGCAGCGCCGCGGCGCCCTGTTGTCTGCCGCCGGCATCCGCTTCGTGGATGCAGGGACCTCGGGCGGGGTGTGGGGTTTGGAGAACGGCTATTGCCTCATGGTGGGCGGCGAACCCGACACCATTGCGGTCATCGAGCCCGTGCTGCGTGCCCTGGCGCCGTCACCTGATCGTGGTTGGGCGCACGTGGGCCCGGTAGGCGCCGGCCACTTCACCAAGATGGTCCACAACGGTATCGAGTACGGGATGATGCAGGCCTTTGCAGAAGGTTTCGATTTGCTGCAGTCGAAGCAGGAGTTTGGCCTCGACCTCGCGCGCATTGCCGAGCTCTGGCGCCACGGTTCAGTGGTGCGCAGCTGGCTGCTGGATCTCACCGCCGAGGGCCTGAGCCGCGACCAGGCCTTGTCGGATATGAGTCGCGTGGTCGGCGATTCAGGGGAAGGGCGCTGGACTGCCGTGGAAGCGGTTGAGCAGGGCGTGGCGCTGCCGGTGATCACCCTCGCCCTGCAGATGCGCTTTGCGAGCCAGGATCAGGATGGCTTCCAGGGGCGGATGCTGTCGATGATGCGCTACGGATTCGGGGGCCACAAGGCCTGAATGTGAGACGTAAAACGGCTGTGGCCGTTGGCGGACAGCGGCACGCGTCCGTGCGGAGGGATTCATGATCGAGCCCTGCACCTTCGTCATTTTCGGCGCCACCGGCAATCTGTCGGTGAACAAGCTGTTGCCCGCCCTGTATCACCTGGAAGAAGCGGAACGGCTGCCCGAGGGTTTTGCCATCGTGGGCTTCGGGCGTCGCGACTGGAACGACGAAGGCTGGCGCGCCGCCGTGGAAAAATCCCTCACGCCCAAGGCACGCCGCGGCCTGCATCCGGAAACCTTCGCCCGGTTCCGCAACCGCTTGCGTTTTTTTTCCGGCGACCTCAACCAGTACGAGGCCTACGGCCGGTTGCGGCATTTCATCGAGAACGCCCCGGATCTACCGCAGAACGTGGTGTTCTACATGGCTATCCGTCCCTCGGAGTTCGCGACCGTGAGCGACTACCTGGCGGCGGCGGCACTCAATTACGAAAACGGCGGCTGGCGCCGTCTGGTCATCGAAAAGCCCTTTGGTTACGACCTTGAAAGCGCACAGATGCTGGAGGAACGCCTGCATCGCAATTTCACCGAGGAGCAGCTGTTTCGCATCGATCACTACCTGGGCAAAGGCACGGTGCAGAACGTGCTGGTCTTCCGCTTTGCCAATCTGCTCATGGAACCGCTGTGGAGCCGCAACTACATCGACCACGTGCAGATCACCCACTCCGAAGTACAGGGTATCGAGCGGCGCGCCGACTATTACGACGGTGCGGGGGCCTTGCGCGACATGCTGCAGAGCCATTTGCTTCAGCTGCTGACCCTGGTGGCCATGGAACCGCCGGCCATGCTCGACGCCGAATCCCTGCGCGACGAAAAGGTGAAGGTGCTGCGTTCCATCCGCCCCATCCCCCCCAGCGCCGTGCACGCCCACGCCTTCCGTGCCCAGTACCGGCGCGGCACCGTGAACGGCGAAAAGGTATCGGCCTATGTCGAGGAGCCCGGGGTGGCGCCCAACAGCACCACCGAGACCTATGCGGCCATCAAGCTCTATATCGACAATTGGCGTTGGCGTGGCGTGCCGTTTTACATCCGCACCGGCAAACGGCTGGCCGAAGACACTTCCATGATCGCCATCCGCTTCAAACATCCGCCCCAGCAACTGTTCCGCAAAACCCCTATCGAGGCGCTCAAGCCCAACTGGTTGATCCTGGGTATCCAGCCCAAGGAATGCCTGCGTGCGGAAATTCAAATCAAGGTGCCGGGTCTGGAAATGCGCACGCGCACCACGGTGCTGGACGCGACCATCGACACGCCCGCCACCGACAAGCTCGATGCCTACGAGGCCTTGCTGCTGGACGTCATCGAAGGCGACCACTCACTTTTTTTGCGCTACGACGAAGTGCGCTGGGCATGGCGTGTCGTCGATCCTATCCTTAAGGTCTGGTCCATGGAGCGCGACTTCATCCACACCTACCCGGCAGGGAGCTGGGGCCCGGCCGAAGCCCTGCGGCTGTTCGACCGGGAAGATCAGACCTGGCGCCATTCCGTCGAGCCAGGCCAGGACCAGGAACGCGAGGAATAGCTTTCGGGCCGCATCCGATTCCGCAGGGCTTTTTAACGGCTAGACTGCCACTACACTAACGTCAGATTAGCCGCTGTTCGGAAGCACAAGGAAGGAAGAAGAATCCATGTCGAAACTGACCGAGTCGCCCGCGTGGCGGGCCCTCGCGGCGCATCACGCCGAAATCGCATCGCGCGCCATGCGCGACATGTTCGCCGCCGACCCGCAGCGCTTTGAACGTTTTTCGCTGGCCCTGGAAGGTATGCTGGTCGATTGGTCCAAGCACCGCATCGAACAGCGCACCATGGACCTGCTGATGGACCTGATGCGTTTCGCCGAGGTGGAGACCTGGCGGGAACGCATGTTCCGGGGCGAGCGCATCAACTGGACCGAAAACCGCGCCGTGCTGCATACCGCGCTGCGCAACCGTTCCGGCGCACCGGTGCAGGTCGACAAGCAGGATGTGATGCCCGAAGTCCATGCCGTGCTCGCACGCATTCGGCGTTTCACTGAGGAGGTGCGCAGCGGCACATGGAAGGGCCATACCGGAAAACCCATCGCTACCGTCGTGAACATCGGCATTGGCGGCTCGGACCTGGGCCCTTACATGGTGTGCGAGGCCCTGCGCCCCTACGGCCGGCCCGGTCTCACCATGCATTTCGTGTCCAATGTGGACGGCACGCAGATCGCCGAGACACTCAAGCGCTGTGATCCGGAAACCACCTTGTTCGTCGTGGCCTCCAAGACCTTCACCACCCAGGAAACGCTTACCAATGCACACACCGCGCGTCGCTGGCTGGTGGACGCGCTGGGCCCCGGTGCCGCGGTGGCGCGCCACTTCGTGGCTGTTTCGACCAACGCGGCGGCGGTGGAAGGCTTTGGTATCGACACCGCCAACATGTTCGGATTCTGGGATTGGGTCGGCGGGCGTTATTCCCTGTGGTCGGCCATTGGCCTGCCTATCGCGTTGTTCATCGGGATGGATAATTTCGAAGTCCTGCTCGAAGGCGCTTTTGCCATGGACACCCATTTCCGTACTGCGCCGCTGGAGCGGAATCTGCCGGTGATTATGGCGGCACTCGGTATCTGGTACGTGAACTTCTTCGGCGCCCGCAGCCATGCCATTCTCCCCTATGACCAGTACCTGCACCGGTTTCCGGCGTATTTCCAGCAGGGGGACATGGAAAGCAACGGCAAGCGTGTGGATCGGGAAGGCCAGGTGGTGGACTACGCCACCGGGCCCGTGATCTGGGGCGAGCCCGGCACCAATGGCCAGCACGCGTTTTACCAGCTCATTCACCAGGGCACCCAGCTGATCCCGCTGGACTTCATCGCCTCGGTGCAGACCCACAACCCGATCGGCGATCACCACCGCATTCTGTTGTCGAATTTTTTTGCCCAGACCGAGGCGCTCATGCGGGGCCGTACCGAAGCGGAGGCACGTGCCGAGTTGGAGGCGTCGGGACTGTCGGGCCAGGCGCTGGAGACCTTGTTGCCGCACAAGGTGTTTCCGGGCAACCAGCCCAGCACGTCCATTCTGCTCGACAAGCTTACGCCGCGTACCCTGGGCATGCTGATTGCGCTGTACGAACACAAGATCTTCGTGCAAGGCGTGGTGTGGAACATCAACTCGTTCGACCAATGGGGCGTGGAACTGGGCAAGCAACTGGCCAAGACCGTGTTCGATGAGTTGGCGGACGTCACGCCCGTGTCATCGCACGATGCCTCCACCAATGGGCTCATCAACCACTACAAACGCGTGCGCGCTGCCGGATGAGCGCAGGTCAAAAGCATCTCTCGCCAGTCATCGAGCGGAAAGGCATGTCTCTCGCCAAGACGCCAAGAGCGCCAAGGAACCAAAATGCATGTGACGAAGGCGGGTGAGCAATCCGTCTAAGGGGCATTGCGCAGACGCGGATGTACTTCGCCCAGGCATCCCTTTGCGTCTTCGCGTCTTTGCGAGATGGATGTATCTCGCCAGAGCGCCAGGCGATCCGCCCTGTCGGCATTGAGGCGAGGGGGAGGCTTGGGTAAAGTTATCTTCCCCGTTTCCCAGGTTCTGGTATTTCCATGGAGTTCTTTGCCAATGCCGTTGGCTCCGTCGATGCGTCGACCTTGCAGCGCACATTGACCATCGAAACACTGCCTCAGTATTGCGCTTCCATTGACCGCGTCCTGCGGGATGAAGGCGAGCATGGCGTCATTTACTGCGTTTGGGGTGAATTTCCGCTGCGGCGTGAGGTGATCCGAGGCGGGTTGCGCTTCTCCCTGCCCACCTGCCCCAATGCGCTGGCCTGGACCGTCACCACCGGTCTCGCCCCGCGGCCGGAGGATGTCGTGATCCACTGCACCATCAATCGGCAGGAACACGATCCGGATTTCATCGCGTCCATTGAAGAGTTCGTGCTGGCCTGGAAAGCCGGCTTCGAGCGCCGGGCACTCGAGCCCGTCGCCACGGGCGCGGCCTAAGGGCGCTGCCAGGGCCAGCGGCCGTTGATCTCCAGCTCCAGGGAAAAACTCAGGAAGGTACGAATGGCGACGATGCCCGCAAGCACGCCCAGGCTGGTGAAGGTGGGGGCGATGGTCACCGTGCCGATAATGTCCGCGGCGACCAGAAACTCCAGGCCGAGCAGAATGGCGCGGCCAAGGTCCGCCCTCAACGTGTTGTAGGCGTCCGGCAATTTGCGCTGACGCACATAGTTCAGCGTCACCCGCACAATGCCGAACACGATTATCCCTGCACCGAGCGCCTCGATCGTGAGCACCAGCCCCTGGATAATCCGCGTTAGAACCTCTTCCACCGACCTTCCCCGCGGCGATCATCTCGGCTCAGCGTAGCCGATGGGGCGGGGTCAGTCCTGCCTGGGGCCGGGTGCCGACTTCAATGACGACGCCGGTGCAAAACCAGGCCGGCGAGCGGAGGCAGGCTCAGGTGCAGTGAATGGTCGTATCCCATCCAGGGGGTGGGGTCGGTGTGGCGATGGCCACCGGTCCCGGCATTGCTGCCTCCGTAATAGCCGGAGTCGGAGTTGACCACCACCTCATAGGATCCGGGCAACGGCACCCCCACCCGATAGCTGTTGCGCGGCACGGGGGTGAAGTTCAGCACCACCACCACCAGATCATCACCGGCGCGCCGGGCAAACGCGAGCAGCGAGTGGGCCGCGTCATCGCAGTGCAGCCAGGTGAAGCCTTCTTGCTCGAAGTCATGGCGATGCATGGCCGGTAGGCGGCAATGCAAATGATTGAGATCGCGCACCAGCCCCTGCATGCCCTGGTGCTGCGGGTATTCGAGCAGCTGCCAGTCCAGCGCTCCGTCGTGGTTCCATTCGCGTCCCTGGGCGAATTCGCTGCCCATGAACAGCAGCTTCTTGCCCGGCATGGTGAACATATAGGTGTACAGCAGGCGCAGGTTGGCAAAGCGCTGCCAGTCGTCGCCCGGCATTTTGTCGAGCATGGAGCGCTTCATGTGCACCACTTCGTCGTGGGAGAAGGGCAGTACGAAATTTTCCGAAAAGGCGTACAGCAGCCCAAACGTGAGCTGATTGTGGTGATACTGCCGGTGCACCGGTTCCTTGTGCATGTATTCGAGGGTGTCGTTCATCCAGCCCATATTCCATTTCATGGAAAAGCCCAGGCCGCCGCCGTCCACCGGACGTGACACCATGGGCCAGGCGGTGGACTCTTCCGCAACCACCAGCGCGCCGGGGAACATTTCGTGCACGACGGTGTTGAGCGTGCGCAGGAAATGGATGGCCTCCAGGTTTTCCCTTCCGCCGTGCACGTTGGGTACCCAATCGTCGTGATCGCGGGAGTAATCCAGGTACAGCATGGATGCCACCGCATCCACGCGCAGGCCATCGAAGTGATAGTCCTCGAGCCAATGAACCGCACTGGAGATCAGGAAACTGCACACCTCGGCACGGCCGTAGTTGAAAATGAGGGTGCCCCAGTCGCGGTGTTCACCCCGTCGGGGGTCTTCGTGTTCATAGAGCGGGCTACCGTCGAAGCGGGCCAACGCGAAGGCGTCGCGGGGAAAATGGGCGGGCACCCAGTCGAGCAACACGCCGATGCCGTTCTGATGACAATAATCAATGAGATAACGCAGCCCGTCCGGATCGCCGAAACGGCTGGTCGGGGCGAAATAGCCGGTGGTCTGGTAGCCCCACGAGGCATCCAGGGGGTGTTCGGTGATGGGCAGGAGTTCGATATGGGTGAACTCGAGGGTCTTCACGTATTCCACCAACCGGTGGGCAATCTCGCGGTAATCGAGAAAGCCGCCGTGATGGTCCCGTTGCCACGAGCCCAGGTGCACCTCGTAGATACTCATCGGGGCGTGCAGCCACTCGTTGCGGGCACGCGCCTCCATCCAGGCCTGGTCCCGCCATGTATGGGTGGCGGCCGGTGGCACTCGCGCCGCCGTGCTCGGCCGCAGCTCGAACCAGCGTCCGTACGGGTCGGTCTTCACCGCCACCGCACCGGATTGACGATGGCGCAGCTCGAACTTGTAGAGATCGCCGGTATTCAGGCCGGGGATGAACAGCTCCCACACACCGCTGCCGCCGCGCGAGCGCATGGGGTGGCTGCGCCCGTCCCAGCGGTTGAAGTCACCGACCACACTCACCCGTTCCGCATTGGGGGCCCAGGTGGCAAACAACACGCCGTCGACGCCGTCTATACTCAGGGCTCTTGCGCCCAGAAAACGATGGCAGTGGCGGTGTCGCCCCTCCGCAAAGAGATGCAGATCCAGATCACCCACGAGCGGAGGAAAGCAATAGGGGTCGTAGAACTCCCAGGTATGGCCATGGCCATCCTGCGCCTCGATTCGGTAGCGCGGCGGGACGGCTTCGTCCGGTCCGTGCCATTCGAAGAGATCGGAGTGGTGGACCCGCTGCATGGGCAGACGGGCCTGCGTACCGTGGATATGCACGGACGCCGCACCGGGGATGAGCGCACGCACCAGCACGTCGTCTCCGGAAGGATGCCTGCCAAGCAATTGGAAGGGATCGTGGTGACGTGCTTCCAGCAGCCGTTGCAGAGGTTCGGATGGGGAAATCAATGCGTTCACTGCCGCCTCGCTTTGAGTGAAACTAATCGCAAAATAACATCTATAACTCGTTAGTCAAAAATACTGTGCGCGGATAAGATGAGGCTACCGTGGCGCAGTTGCCTGCCAGGAGGAAGGGAGTACCTATGCCTTTGACCAAGACGTCCCGTTTCGTAAGCCGCCTGACCCGCGATACCCTCGCCCTGATACTCGCAGGCGGCAGTGGTACCCGCCTCAAAGGTCTGACCCAGTGGCGTTCCAAGCCCGCTGTCCAGTTCGGCGGGAAGTTCCGCATTATCGATTTTCCGCTCTCCAACTGTCTTAACTCGGGCATCCGCCGCATCGGCATTCTCACCCAGTACAAGTCCCATTCGCTGATCCGCCACGTGCAGCAGGGCTGGAGCTTTCTGCGCGCTGAGCTGGGCGAATTCGTGGAACTCCTGCCGGCCCAGCAACGTATCGACGCCTGCTGGTATGCAGGCACCGCCGATGCGATTTACCAGAACCTGGACATCATCCGCTCCCACAGCCCGGAGTACGTGTTGATCCTGGCCGGCGACCACATCTACCAGATGGACTATGGTCCCATGCTTGCCTACCACGTGGAACGGGATGCTGACATCACCATCGGCTGTCTGGAAGTGCCCGTGGCCGACGCGCGCTCCTTTGGTGTGATGAAAGTGGACGATCAGTGGAACGTCACCGGGTTTCTCGAGAAGCCCGCCAATCCTGACCCGCTGCCGGGCAAGCCGGGCGTGGCGTTGGCTTCCATGGGTATCTACGTATTCAATACGGAATTCCTCTACGACCGGCTCATCGAGGACGCGGATAACGCGCGTTCCTCGCGCGACTTCGGCAAGGACGTGATCCCGTGGGTCATCGAACGCTACAAGGCGGTGGCTTATCCCTTCCGCGATCCGCATACCGGCGAGCAGGCCTATTGGCGCGACGTGGGCACCGTGGACGCCTACTGGGCCGCTAACATGGAACTCATCGGCGTCACACCCGAGCTGAACCTTTACAACACCGATTGGCCCATCTGGACCTACCAGGAACAGCTGCCGCCGGCCAAATTCGTGTTCGACGATGACGACCGCCGCGGCATGGCGGTGGATTCCATGGTTTCCGGCGGCTGCATCATCTCCGGCGCCTACGTGTGCCACTCGCTGCTGTTTTCCAACGTGTGCGTCAACTCCTTCTCCGAGGTTTACGATTCGGTGCTGCTGCCCAACGTCACCATCGGACAGCGCTGCCGTATCCGCAAGGCGGTGATCGACAAGGGGTGCATCATTCCGGACGGCACGGTGATTGGCGAAAACCTGGAAGAGGATGCGCGCCGGTTCCACGTCACCCAGAACGGTGTGGTGCTGGTATGTCCCGAAATGCTTGGCCAGGATTTGCACCATGTCCGGTGATGGGCGCCTGCCGGTCGTACTGTGCTGGCACATGCATCAGCCCTACTACCAGGAACGGGAGGGCGGGGACTACCAGCTGCCTTGGACTTACCTCCACGCGATCAAGGACTATGTGGATATGGCGGCGATTATCGGGGAGGTCCCCGAGGCGCGCGCCGTGGTCAATTTCGCCCCCATTCTGCTGGAGCAACTGGACGATTACGCGCGCCAGGTGCGTGAATTTCTCGACGAAGGCAAGGTCATCCGCGATCCGTTGCTCGCGGCGCTGGCTGCACCCGTGTTGCCCACCGAAGCAGAACATCGGGCGTCATTGGTCAAAGCCTGCCTGCGCGCCAACCGCAAGCGATTGATCGATCGCTTTCCGCCTTTCCATTTGCTCGCGAGCATGGCGGACTGCGTCGCCGATAACACCCGGGCGGTGCTTTATTTCGACGAGCAGTTCCTGGTGGACTTGCTGGTCTGGTACCACCTCGCCTGGCTGGCTGAAACCGTGCGCCGCGAAGACCCGCGTGTGCAAGCACTGATCGCGAAGCGGCGGTTCTTCAATCAGCATGATCGGCGCACGCTGCTGAACGTGATCGCTGAACTGCTCGAAGGCGTTCTTCCGCGCTACCGGCGTCTGGCCGAGCGAGGCCAGATTGAGCTGTCGGTGACGCCTTACGCACACCCTATTCTGCCCTTGCTCATCAACCTGCAAACTGCCCGTGATGCCATGCCGGATGCCGTCATGCCTCTGGCAGCCGAATATCCGCGCGGTGTGGAACGGGCACGTTGGCATGTGGAAGAGGGCCTGCGCGTATTCGAAGCCCACTTCGGATTTCGCCCCAAGGGTTGCTGGCCTGCGGAAGGGGGCGTCAGCCAGGAAGGCTTGCGCGTGCTGGCCGATGCCGGTTTCCAATGGGCTGCCACCGGCGGTGGCGTGTTGCGCAACAGCCTGCATCGCTCGGGTCTGGAGGGGCGTAACTGCATTCACCACAGCTACCGTGTCACGGGGATCGATCTCGATTGCTTTTTCCGTGACGATGGTTTGTCCGATCTCATCGGCTTCACCTACGCGGACTGGCACGCAGACGATGCAGTGAACAATCTCGTGCATCATCTTGAGAGCATCGGGCAGGCCTGCGCCGGCGAACCGGGACGCGTGGTGTCCATCATCCTGGACGGTGAAAACGCCTGGGAGTACTACCCCGAAAACGGCTATCACTTCCTCACGGCACTGTATCGCCGCCTGGCCGAACACCCCAAACTGAAACTGGTCACCTTCAGCGAATTTTTGGCGAGTCGTCCGACGGCCACCGAACTGCCGAACCTGGTGGCAGGCAGTTGGGTGTACGGCACGTTTTCCACCTGGATCGGCGAGCGTGACAAGAATCGCGGTTGGGACCTGCTGGTCGAGGCGAAGCAGGTCTTCGACGCGGCGGTTGCCTCGGGCAGCCTGACGGGCGAGCGGCTCGCGCGCGCCGAACGGCAGCTCGCCATCTGCGAGGGATCAGACTGGTTCTGGTGGTTTGGCGACTATAATCCGTCGGAGTCCGTGCGCGACTTCGAACGCCTTTACCGCATGCACCTCGCCGACCTTTACAGCCTCATCGGGGTGGAGCCGCCCGACTCGCTCACCCGGCCCATATCGCAAGGCGGTGGATCGCCGCAGATGGGCGGCGTGATGCGCCGCGGTCAGGAGTCCTGATTGGAACGGCGTCGCGCCAGCGAGCACAGCCCCCTGCTGCGCCGGCATGCGGGCCTGCTGTTGCATCCCACGTCGCTGCCCGGGCGTTGGGGCAACGGCGATCTGGGGGCAGAAGCTTACAACTTCGTCAATTTCATGGCCGCGGCCGGATTCAGCATCTGGCAGTTGTTGCCGCTCGGGCCCACCAACGGCGGCTCCCCATATCAATGTTTTTCCGCCCATGCCGGCAATCCGCAACTCATCAGCGCCGACAAATTGCGCGAATGGCGCTGGCTGGATAGCGATCCACGCCCGGATGTCGATGCGCGTCTGGATCTGGTGCGGCAGGCCCATGCCCTGTTCAAGAAGCGCAACAGTCCTGAAGAGGTGATGGAATTCGCGCGCTTCAAGCAGACCAATGTCGCCTGGCTGGATGACTTTGCACTCTACTCGGCACTCAAGGCGGCCTTCGGGCAGGCGGCCTGGACCGAATGGCCTGCACCGCTGCGCGACCGCGATCCCGCCGCTATCGAGGAGGCGCATCGCAAATATGCGGCGGCGGTGGAGGATGTGCGCTTCGAGCAGTTCGTGTTTTTCCGCCAGTGGCACACCCTCAAGGCTTACGCACACCAGCACGGCATCACCCTTTTCGGGGACATGCCGATTTTTGTGGCGCATGACAGTGCCGACGTGTGGGCGCAGCGGCAGTATTTCCAACTGGATCCTCAAGGACACCCCACGGTGGTGGCGGGCGTCCCGCCGGATTATTTTTCCGCCACCGGTCAGCGTTGGGGCAATCCGCACTACGACTGGGATGCCATGGCAGCGAACGGATTCGCCTGGTGGTTGCAGCGTATGGAAAGCCAAATCGATCTCTTCGACCTGGTGCGCGTGGATCACTTCCGAGGCTTCGAATCCTATTGGGAGGTGCCGGCCTCGGAGGAAACCGCTATCAAGGGACGTTGGGTGGAGGCCCCGGGTGACGCCCTGTTTGAAGCCCTGCATCGGCGTTTCGACCCGCTACCGGTGGTGGCGGAAGACCTGGGCATCATCACTGACGAAGTGGAGGCATTGCGCAGGAAATGGGCGCTGCCCGGCATGAAGATCCTCCAGTTTGCCTTCGACGGCGGCCCCGCCAATCCCTACCTGCCCCATTATCACGAGCAGAACTGCGTGGTCTACACCGGCACCCACGACAATGACACCACGCTGGGCTGGTACAGCGACCTGGACGAGGCACAACGGGATTACGTGATGGAATACCTGGGGCGGCCGGGCGAACCCATGCCCTGGCCGCTCATCACGGCGGCCTATGCATCGGTGGCGCGCATGGCGGTGGTGCCCATGCAGGACATCCTCGCCCTCGATAGCGAACATCGCATGAACACGCCGGGCACCGAGAACGGCAACTGGCAATGGCGCTTCAGTTGGGACCAGATCCCGCCCACTCTGGCGGGCCGCCTGCGCCGCATGGCCGAAATCTACGGCCGCCTCAACACGTAGCCAGTATCAACTCAGGGACGGTGTGGCGACGTCCGGCAAATGAACGCAAGCGGACGAAGAGAGAAGAGAAAAGAGAAAAGCTTGACCATGGGGGACACGGGGGAAACCCCTCAATGGTCTCCCTTAACCTGTAGAGCGGCCTCAGGCCGCGATTGTCGTCGGATACTGCGCCATCGCGGCCTGAGGCCGCTCCTACAGAAAAATCGATGCCCCCGTGTTCCCCGTGTCCCCCGTAGTTAATGCTTTTTGCCTTTATGTCCGCTTACGTTCCGCTAAGGTGTCGGTGGGAGCGTCAGGGTAACGAAATAGCTGTCCCCGTCCCGTGCGATCAACACCGGGATGGGCTGTCCCGTGGGCAGTTTCTCCACCAGACGTTCAAATTCCTCGGGCGAGTTCACGGCCGTGTTGTTGATGCGCTGAATGATGTCGCCTTCGCGAATGCCGGCCTGTGCCGCCGGTCCTTCGCCCACCCCGAGCACCAGCACGCCCTGCATTTCACCGGCGATGGCCGGCGGCAGTGCGCCTACGGTGAGTCCCAGCCGGCCCGGTGGAGGTTCAGCGGGGGCCTGCGCCTCCGGTGCTTCCGGCAGCTGTTCGACAGTGATTTTCACATCGCGGGCCTTGCCACCACGCACCACGGTCAATGTGGCGGTATCGCCTGGCCGCGTGCGCGCCACCAGCGGCGGCAGGTCACTGGAGCGCCGGATGGGTTCACCGTTGTAAGCGGTGATCACGTCACCCACCTCGATGCCGGCCTTACCGGCCGGGCCTTCGGCCAGGACCCGGCTGACCAGTGCGCCTGCGGCGTTCTCCAGGCCGAAGGATTTGGCCAGTTCGGCCGTGACATCCTGTACCAGCACACCCAGCCAGCCGCGCTCCACCTTGCCGGTGGTCTTCAGCTGATCGACCACTTCCATGGCCACGTTGATGGGGATCGCAAAGGACACGCCCATGTAGCCGCCGCTGTTGCTGTAGATTTGCGAATTCACCCCGATCACCCGACCGTCGAGATTGAACAACGGCCCGCCGGAATTGCCGGGATTCACCGCCGCGTCGGTCTGGATGAAAGGGACGTAGGAATCACCCGGCAGGGAACGCCCCAGCGCACTGATGATGCCCTGGGTGGCTGTCTGTTCGAGCCCGAACGGCGAGCCGATGGCGAGCACCCATTGACCCACACGCAACTGGTTGGAGTTGCCGAGCCGCACCACGGGCAGGTTTTCGGCCTCGACTTTCAACAGGGCGATGTCGGTGGGGCGGTCCAAACCGATCACCTTCGCCTTGAATTCCCGGTGATCCTTCAGGCCGATGGTGACGGTCTTCGCGCCTTCCAGTACGTGGGCGTTGGTGAGAATGAAGCCGTCGCGCGAAATGATGAACCCGGAGCCCATGGAGACTTCGGGGCGCATCTGCGGCCCTTGCGGCGGGGTTTCAAAAAAGCGTCGGAAGTAATCGAAAAACGGACTGTCCTCCGGAAAAGGCATTTGTCCGTAGCCGCTGATGGGGGTCTCCGCATTTACGCTCACCACCGCGGCCCCGTAGCGATCGACCAGGGCGGTGAAATCGGGCTGCGCCTGGGCCAAAGGCGTGCCGCAGCCGGCTGTCGTCAGCCAGAGCAGGAGTGCGGGTGCCCACCTTTGCACCGCCGACATGGCCAGCTCCTTGAGAAACCCGGATGGTCTCCCTGAAGGCTAGACCTATCCGGACATTCCGCACCTCGTTCCGCTTTGCGCCTGCCGTGGCACATCCAGTTGCTACAACCAGCCCTTGCGTTTGAAGTACCAATACGGGGCCAGGCCGGCCAGAACCATCATGCCCAGCGCGAGTGGATAGCCGAAGGTCCAGTCCAGTTCCGGCATGTGGTGGAAGTTCATGCCATAGATGCTCGCCACCAGCGTCGGTGGCAGGAACACCACGGCGGCGATGGAGAAGATCTTGATGATCTTGTTTTGTTCGATGGCGGTGAAGTTCTGGGTGGCATCCATCAGGAAGTTCACCTTCTCGAACAGGAAGGCACTGTGGGGGAGCAGCGACTCCACATCGCGCAGCATTTCGCGCACATGATCGGCTTGCTCGGCGTCGAGGCGACCTTTGCGCAGCAGGTAGGAAAGCGCGCGCTGGGTATCCATGAGGCACAGGCGTACCTTGCCGTTGACGTCCTCATGATGGGCGAGCTGGTCGATGATATGTTCCAGGTCCGCCTCCTTGTCCTCCAGCACCAGGTGACTGACTTTCTCCAGCCCGTGGTACAGCTGCTCGAGCACGTCCGCCAAATCCTCGACCTTGGTCTCAAACAGCGCCAGGAAAATGGACAGCGGGTTGTGTACCAGACCGGCCTCGCGACGTGAGCGCAGGCGCAGCAGGCGGAATACGGGAACGGGGTGATCGTGCAGGGTCACCAGACGTTCGGGGCCCAGGGTGAAGGCCACGGTGGAATTGCGCGGGTGCCCCTGCACGTCATGGAGGAAAAGCGAATGGATGTGCAGGCCATCCTCATCCTCAAAGAAACGCGCGGTGGCCTCGATTTCCTCCACCTCGTCCGGCTCCGGCAGGTGCTGCCGGTAACGCGCCTCCACCAGGTCGCGTTCGTCGTCACTGGGATCCACCAGGTCAACCCACAAGGCGCTGTTCAGGCGGGCATTGCACTCTTCAGCGGGGATCTGGATCAGACGCTGGTCGTGCAGGGCGAAGGCAGTCAGCATGGTGGTCAGGAGAGGCTGGTCGGGGGCCGCTAGAATAATCCAGACCAGCGGCCCGGCCAATCGGCGCGTGAGCGCGAGTCGCTGGGCGGCGGCGCTATGCCGTCGCCCCGAAGGTGCGCCTGCCGCCGCCGACGGGCGCTCCGAACCCGGTTGTCGGCCTTCCCGGTTCGACGCGGCGCCATCGGGCGGGTGGGCAGCCTGTCGCGCCCGGTGCGCGGGGCCGCCTGCTAGGCTCTTCCCAGGAAAACATGGCGGATTCGGGGCGTGGAATGGCCAAGCGTGTGCTCGCAGTGGACGACGAAGAGGGGATCCGGGATGCCTTCCTTCTGGCGCTCGAAGACAGCGGCTATGACGTCGACACGGCCAGTACCGGCGAAGAAGCCCTCGAGAAATCGGCGCAGCAGAAGCCGGACCTGTTGTTCCTCGATTTGCGCATGCCCGGCATGGGCGGCGTGGAAACCCTGCGCCGCTTTCGACGTGTCCATCCCGATACGCCTGTTTACATCGTGACGGCGTTTTATCAGGAGTTCTTCGAACCGCTGAAGGCGCTTGAAGCTGACGGGATACGGTTTCAGATCGCCAGGAAGCCCCTCGGTGCCGACGACATTCTGGAAATCACACGCAGCGTACTGTCGGGCCCTGAAGTGCGTGAACACGGTTGAAAGAGACGGAAAGGGAGCAAAGCACTACATTCAGATTGACCAATCACAGCAAGCCCATGGGCTCGGCGCTGCTGCACGCCGCCGGGCGTCGCGAGGTGAAATATGCAGGCACACTCGCATAAGGCCGTGAGAAGTCGGGTGGCCATTGCCGGTCATCCTGTCCATCCCATGTTGGTACCGTTTCCCATCGCGTTTCTGGTGGGTGTTCTGGTGACGGACCTCATTTTTCTGGGCACTGGAAACCCGTACTGGGCGCAGTCCTCGGTGTATCTGGCCGTCGCCGGGCTGGTGACCGGGGTGGCGGCCGCAATGGTCGGCTTCACGGATTTTGTGACACTCCCGCAAGTACGTCACCATCGCATGGCCTGGATTCACTTCATCGGCAATGCACTGGTGCTGATACTCGCCCTGACGCGGGCGCTTTACTCCTGGGACGCGCCGGCGGACACGGTGCGCTGGACCGGGCTTGTCCTGTCGGGTGTCATGACGGGGCTTCTGTTAATCACCGGCTGGGCCGGCGGCGAGCTGGCCTATCGCCACAAGATAGGGGTGATCGAAGACGAGCCGTGAACCGGCCGAGTGCCTTGTGTCTACCACCCCCTGTGCATAACGGCGCCATCCGCACCTGTGCGGTTGTTTCATCCCCCTCGGGCACCACTGATGCGACGCATCGAACTTGGTTGAATTGCCAGCAGCGGCGGCGCGAGTAAGCGGATTCCCAACCATGGGCCATTTTTACCTTGACCCAGTACGTACATGGGAGAACCGCCGATGCGCGTGGTGAGCTTCCGAGTGCATGACCGACGTCATGGCGTAAACCTCGAAGCCGTCGAGCGTGTCATTCGGGCGGTGGAGATTACCCCCGCGACGGGTGTGACGCCAGAGAGCGTCGGCGTGATCAACTTCCACGGCCAGGTCATGCCGGTGGTTGCCATGCGGCTTAGCCTGGGGTTGCCGGGAAAGGACCTCGAACTCACGGACAAATTCGTCATCACACGAAGCGAGGATCGGCTCATGGCGCTGTGGGTTGATGATGTGGAAGGGGTTATCGATTTCCCGTCGGAACAACGCGTGAGTGGCGGTCACAATGTCGGTGAGGCGGGCATGACGAAAGCCATCGTCAAGACGCCCCAGGGGCTGCTGTTCGTCGACGATCTGGAAACACTGTACGAGCGCGTGTACGGGAAGGCCTCGCTGAACACCGGGCCGGAACTGCCGTGATTCCCACGCCCCTGCTTGCCCGCTTCAACGACTACGTGGCGGCCCATCTCGGGCTGGATTTCCCGGACAACCGGTCCCGTGATCTGGAGCGCGGACTGTGGGCCGCGGCGCGCGAGCTGAACTTTCACGACCTACAGCAACTGATGCGCTGGTTGACGGAAACCCCACCCGCACAGGGGCCGATCCAGGCGCTTGCCCGTCATCTGACGGTCGCGGAAACCTACTTTTTTCGCGACGCACAGATCTTTCTCGACGCGCTCGAAAGGCACATCCTCCCGGAGATTGTCGCCGCGCGCGATGAGGGTGAACGCCGCATCAGGATCTGGAGCGCGGGCTGTGCAACGGGCGAAGAACCGTACTCCATCGCCATCCTGCTTGACCGTCTGTCTGCCCGCCTCGAGGACTGGAACGTGACGGTGTTGGGGACCGACGTCAACACCCGTGCTTTGAAGATCGCCGAACAAGGTGTGTACCGGCCTTGGTCGTTCCGCGGAGCGCCGGATTGGCTGCAACGGGATTACTTCCGTGTGCGCGACCACGACGAGTTTGAAATCCTGCCGAAAATCAAGAACGTTGTGACGTTTGCGTATCACAACCTCGCGGAAGACAACTACCCGTCGCTCACCAACAATACCAATGCGATGGATGTGATCCTGTGCTGCAACGTGCTCATGTATATGACCCAGGAAATGCGTCGACAGGTGGTGGAGCGTTTTTACCGGTCCTTGCTGGACGGGGGCTGGTTGATCGTCGGTAGCGCGGAGGCGGTACCGGCCCTGTACCCCCAGTTCGAACCCATCACCCGAGGGGCGCTGTTATTTCGCCGACCACCCCTGGACATCGACGCCATGGCGCGAATCGCCCGCAACACACCGCAGTCGGCCCCTGCTATCCCGCAACCTGAGTTACAAGCAACGATTCCATCGATCCCGAGGCCGGGGATCGGAATCGACCGGCCTGGACAAAATGCCTACGCGCGAGCCGTGGGTTTGTACGAGCGTGGACGATACAGCGAGGCTGCACAGCTTCTCGAGCCCCTGCAGGATGCGAAAGCGCATGCGCTACGTGCGCGTATTCAGGCAAACACCGGCGCCTTGCAGCAGGCGCTGGCGGCGTGCGAGAAAGCCATTGCCATCGATGCCACACAGGCCGTTTTCCATCACTTGCATGCGTCCATACTGCAAGAAGTCGGTCGGAAGGCCGAGTCGCTCGAGGCCTACCGGCGTGCACTTTACCTGGCCCCCGACATGGTGGTGAGCCATGTAGCCCTGGCCAGTCTGCTCAAGCGCTTGGGCAGGGTGAAGGAAGCCACACGCCATTTCCGCATCGCGGCGGCGTTGCTGGCGCCGCTTCCCCGTGATGCGCCGGTGCCCTACGGCGAGGGGCTGACCGCCGGGCGCTTGCGGCAGGCCATAAGGCTCATGTCACCGGAAGTGGAGCCATGACAGCCGGACAAAGCAGACGTCCAATCGACTGGCGCGAGGTGCACCGTCGGGTCGATGCCGCGCGTGAGGCACTCGAACGCGGTGGGACACCGACAGCGGAGGCGGTGCATCGCATACTTCACGCGCGCGCACAGGCACTGGCGGCGGAGCCGGCAGGCGCGAGACGCGACCAGAAGATCATCGACGTGGTGAGTTTCGTCCTTTCGGAGGAGCACTACGGCATCGAACTACCGTATGTACGGGAGGTGCTCCCCCTGGGAGTGATCACAGCCCTGCCCAGTGTTCCGGCGTTCGTGCTCGGGCTCATCAATGTGCGTGGGCAGATCGCTTCGGTCATCGATCTCCGGGCGTTTTTCGACTTGCCCCCACAGGCGCCCCCGACAAGCGGCAAGATCATTTTACTGAAATCCAATGCTATGGAACTGGGTGTCCTGGTCGACAGCATGCAGGGCGTACGCAGCTTGCGTGCCGATGAACTTCACCCGGTAATACCGACACTCAGCGGAATGCGCGAGGCCTATATCAAGGCCATTACGGAACACGGGCTGGTGCTGCTCGACGCAGCACGCCTGCTGTCAGACAGAAACATTGTGGTCGACGAGCACGTGGAGCAATAGCGGCCGTCGCGAGGGCATCGACACCAACGGTCGCCCAAGGAAGGGGCGGCGGGGAGAGGCCGGCATGGACTGGTTCAGGCGCTTCAGGCGTTCGGAAAGGCAGGCGTCCCAATATGCACGCAGCCTGATCGAGGCGAGTCTCGATCCGTTCGTCACCATCAGTCCGGAAGGAAAGATCACCGACGTCAACGAGGCCACGGTCAAGATGACCGGCGTACCGCGCCAAGTACTCATCGGCACGGATTTCTCCGACTACTTCACCGAACCGGAGAACGCCCGGGAAGGGTATCGGGAGGTGTTCGAAAAAGGTTTCGTGACCGATTACCCGCTGACGATTCGGCATGTCTCCGGCCAGCTGACCCACGTCCTGTACAACGCCTCCGTATACAAGGACACCTATGGGCGAGTGCTGGGCGTGTTTGCGGCGGCGCGGGACGTCACGGCACAGAAGCGCACCTCGCAGTATGCCCGGAGTCTCATCGAGGCCGCACTCGATCCCATGGTGACCATCAGTCCGCAGGGAATCATCACCGACGTCAATCAAGCCACCGTCAAGGCCACGGGTGTCTCGCGGGAAAATCTCATCGGTACAGATTTTTGCGACTACTTCACCGAACCGGAAAAGGCGCGCACCGGCTATCGGGAGGTGTTCGAAAAAGGCTTTATCACCGATTTCCCGCTCACGATTCAGCACCGGGATGGCCAGTTGACCGACGTGCTGTACAACGCCTCGGTTTACCGCGATGAGCAAGGGAAGGTGTTGGGCGTGTTCGCGGCCGCCCGCGACGTGACCGAAACCAAGCGCGCCATGCGCGACTTCGTCGAGACGAAAAATTTCCTCGACAACATCCTGCAGAGTTCCATCAAGTACTCCATCATCGGGATGGATCTCGAGCGGCGCATCCTGTCCTGGAACAAGGGGGCGCAACGGAATTACGGGTACACCACCGAAGATGTGGTCGGCAAGAGCGCCAACATCCTGCATGGCCCGGAGGATGTGGCATCGGGGGCCGTGGACCGACTCATGGCGACCGCCTACGACGATGGCATGGCCGAAGGCGAGTATCAGCGTGTGCGAAAGGATGGCTCCCGTTTCCTGGCAAACGTGGTGGTCACTCGCCGTAACGATCCCGCGGGCCAGCCGGTTGGCTATCTGGTGATGAGCAGTGACATCACCGAACGCAAGCAGGTGGAAGAGCAGCTGCGCTACGCCTCTCTGTATGGACGAAGCCTGATCGAAGCCAGTCTCGATCCGCTGGTGACCATCAGCGCGGAAGGGAAGATCACGGATGTCAATCAGGCCACCGAAAAGATCACGGGTGTGTCGCGCCAGGCGCTGATAGGCACGGACTTTTCCAATTATTTCACCGAGCCCGTGAAGGCGCGGGAAGGTTACCGCAAGGTTTTTGAAAAGGGCTTCGTCACGGATTATCCGCTCACGATCCGTCACGTTTCCGGAAAGCTGACGCATGTCCTGTATAACGCGTCCGTTTACAAGGACACGGAAGGCAAGGTCCTCGGTGTGTTTGCGGCCGCGCGCGATGTCACGGCACAAAAAGAAGCCTTCCAGTACGCACGCAGCCTGATTGAGGCGAGCCTGGACCCGATGGTCACCATCAGCGCCGACGGGAAAATCACCGATGTGAACGAGGCCACCGAACAGGCCACCGGCGTGACCCGTGATCGCCTCATCGGCAGCGATTTTGCCGACTACTTCACTGAACCGGATAAGGCACGCCAGGGCTATCGTCGTGTGCTCAGGGAAGGTTTCGTGCGTGACTACCCTCTGGCGCTACGGCATGTTTCCGGCAAGATAACGGAGGTCATCTACAACGCGTCGCTGTACAAGAATCCGGAAGGCAAGGTGCAGGGCGTGTTTGCGGCGGCGCGCGACATCACCGAACGCAAGGAGTTGGAGCGCAAGGTACAGGAACGTACCGCGCGTCTGGAAAAGGTGTTGCTGGAGGCCCAGGAGGCTATCAACGTGTTGTCCGGTTCCGCCAGCGAAATCCTTACGGTGATCAGTCAGCTGGCGTCGGGGGCGGCAGAAGCCGCGGCATCGGTCAGTGAAACCACGACCACCGTGGAAGAAGTACGCCAGACAGCGCAGCTTTCGAACCAGAAGGCGCGGGACATTGCGGCCGGCGGAAAGAACGCCGCCAAGGTACTCCAGGCCGGGCAGAAGAATGTGGAGGAAGCCGTTACCGAGATGACGCGGATCCGCGACCAGATGGCCTCCATCGCAGAGACCATTGTCACCCTGAGCGAACAGAGCCAGGCCATCGGCGAGATTACCGGCACGGTGAGCGAATTGGCGGAACGTTCCAATCTTCTGGCCGTCAATGCGGCCATTGAAGCCGCAAAGGCGGGCGAGCAGGGCAAGGGCTTTGCCGTGGTTGCCCAGGAAATCAAGAGCCTGGCGGAGCAGTCGAAGCAGGCCACCACGCAGGTGCGTGGTCTGCTGGCTGAGATCCAGAAGGCCATCGGTAACGCAGTGATGGCGACGGAACAAAGCGGGAAGGTGGTGGAAAGCGGTGTGGCGCAATCACGCCAGGCGGGGGAGTCCATTCGCGTGGCCGTGGCGGCCACGGTGGAAGTGGCACGCGCCTCCGACCAAATCGTGGCCACCAGTCAGCAGCAGCTGAGCGGCGTAGACCAGGTGGCCATCGCTATGGAGAACATCAACCGGGCAAGCGCACAGAACGCCGAAAGCACCAAGCAGGTGGAGAGCGTGGCACAGAACCTTCATGAGCTGAGCCAGAAGCTCAGGGCGTTGGTGGAACGCTACCAGGGCTGAACAGGATCAACCGAACGGGGCACCCAGGGTGCTCGCCAAGACGCGAACAACGCGAAGAAGCACAGCGCCACAAGCCCCCCGTCAATCAAGGGAAGCTCGCAAGGGTGGCCAGCAGCTGAACCGCACGGCCAAGGAGGCACTGGACCATGGCCAATCCGGACGAAGAGGCCCAAAGGCGGTTGGTGGCCATCTTCCGTGTCGAGGCGCAGGAGCGCCTGGCTGCGCTGTCGTCCGGGCTCATCGAACTGGAAAAGGCCGAACAGCCCGACCGCCGCGGGGAAATCCTCGAGGTCCTGGTACGTGAGGCGCATAGCCTCAAGGGCGCTGCACGTGCGGTGAGCGTGTCGAGTATCGAAGCGGTCGCCAAGGCACTGGAGCGGGTACTGTCCATGCTGCACCAGCACGAACTGACGGGTTCCGTGACGCTGTTCGACGCCTTGCACCAGGGGGTGGATGGCGTGGCAGGCTTGCTGAAGTCACCGGCGATGGATGCCGATGGTGATACGGTCCGCCGCTTGACGGACGCCCTGGACCGGGCGGCCGCGAAGCCACCGGAAGCAGCCGAGCGGCCACCCACCGCACAGGTGCTCCCGCCGGTCGCGGAGACGCCACCCGAGACCGCCGCACCTGCAGCCGAACGGGGGGTACCGCCGGAGACGGCTCGGGCCAGAGTGACCGAAACGCCGCTGCCGCGGGAAACGGTCCGCATCGCCACCGACAAACTCAGTGCGCTGATGCTGGAAGCGGAACAGCTACTCTCGACCAGGCTCGCCGAGGAGCATTATGTGGCCGAGCTGAACACAATAAATCGGGAAATCGCCGACTGGCGGAAGGCGCTGGGCCGATTCCGGTCCGCTGCCGCCAGGGGGACCGGTCCCGCCCCGACCGAGTGGCTCCAGGAAGAAGCCCACCGTCTCAAGGTGCTGGAAGGAAAGCTCGGCAGACTGGAAAGACTTGCTGAACATAATTTGCGCGCGCTCGGCACGTCGCTCGGCAATCTGCTCGACGACATCAAGAGCGTGTTGATGCTGCCGGCGGCCACACTTCTGGAGCTGTTTCCGAAAATGGTGCGTGACTTGTCCCGCGCCCAAGACAAGGAGATCGATCTCACGGTCGCGGGTGGTGACATCGCCATCGACAAGCGGGTGCTCGATGACATGAAGGACCCGCTCATCCATCTGGTGCGTAACAGCATCGACCACGGCATCGAGACGCCGGAGGCGCGACAGGCCAAAGGAAAATCGGCACGTGGGCGCTTGCTTGTGGGCATTGCACCCAAGGACGTCGGCAAGGTGGAGATTACCGTGTCGGACGACGGCGCCGGTATCGACGCGGACAGGATCCGCGCCTCAGCTGTGCGTCGCGGGTTGGTCGCTGCGGCAGATGCGGAGAAACTCGCCAGGGAAGACGTGCTCGCACTGGCGTTGCGACCCGGTGTGACCACCAGCGCCATCGTGACCGATGTTTCCGGGCGTGGCCTGGGCCTGGCCATCGTGCAGGAGAAGGTACTGAAGCTCAACGGCGTCCTCGACTTCGAAACAGGTCTGGACACCGGAACCACCTTTCGGATGATCCTGCCGCTTAGCCTCTCCACGTTTCGCGGTGTGGTGGTTCGCTGTGCCGGGCGCCTGTTCATCGTCCCCACGGCCAATGTGGAACAGGTTCTGCGTACGGATCGGGCGGCCGTGAAATCGGTCGAGAACCGAACCACCCTTGCCGCCGCCGGTCAGGTGTTGGCTCTGGTGGGGCTGGCCGACGCCCTCGAGTTGGCCGAGACACCGCTGCCCGCAGCGGCCGACAAACTACGCGTCGTGATTCTCAGTGCCGCAAACCGTCGCATCGCCTTTCTGGTGGATGCCATCGAAGGTGAGCAGGAGGTTTTGGTCAAGCCGCTCGGCAAACAGCTGGCCCGGGTCAGGAATGTCAGCGGCGTGGCCTTGCTCGGCACCGGTGACGTGGTGCCGATTCTTAACGTGCAGGATTTGCTCATCTCGGCCGTCAAGCGTGCCGCGGGGGGCGCACCGCGCATGGCGGCGGAGGTCACCCCGGTGGTGCCCCGCTCGCTGATGGTGGTTGAGGACTCCATCACCACCCGCACGCTGCTGAGGAACATTCTGGAGAGCGCAGGCTATACCGTGCAAACCGCCGTCGACGGCGTGGATGCCTTGGAACAATTGCGCGAGGGCCAGTTCGACGCCGTGATTTCCGATGTGGCCATGCCGCGCATGGATGGCTTCGAATTGACTGCGCGCATCCGGGCGGACCCACAGCTGAGCGCGCTGCCCGTCATCCTGGTGACCGCACTCGAATCGCGGGAGGACCGGGAGCGTGGGGTCAGGGTTGGCGCCAACGCCTACATCGTCAAGAGCCGGTTCGACCAGAGCAACCTGTTCGAAACCATCCGGCGCCTGCTATAAGCCCGGCAAGGTGCCGAAAAGTGCTCTGTAATGAAAGCGGGGCCGGTGAATGGATGGCCGGGACGGGATCAACGGGTGGAACAGCAACCGATACGCGTTCTGATCGTAAACGACTCGCCGGCAGAGCTGGAGTTGCTGCGCCAGATCATCCAGGCCGACCCGCAGATGGAGGTGATGGCGGTGGCCCGCGACGGCACGGAAGCCTTGAAAAAGGCGTGCGTCGAGCGGCCCGATGTCATCGCCATGGACGTCTACATGCCGAACCTGGACGGGCTCGCCGCGACACGGCAAATCATGGCGAACTGCCCGGCCCCCATCGTCATCGTCACGGCGAGTGCCTCGTATCTTCGGGAAGGTGCGAAATCCTTTCGCGCCCTGGAAATGGGGGCGCTGGCCCTGGTCGCGACGCCACCGGGTTTCGGGCATCCGCAGCATGCGGCGGCGGTGGCGGACTTGCTGGAAACACTCAAGGCCATGTCCGAAGTGAAAGTCGTCCATCGCTGGATTCTGCCTCCGAACGTGAAACCGCCCGCGCCGCCACCCACGGTGACCCTGGCGCGGCCCAGAACGCCTGTGTACGTGGTCGCCATCGGTGCGTCGGCCGGCGGACCACTGGCCATCAAGTATCTTCTCGCGGCTCTGCCCAAGGATTTGCCGGTACCGATTCTCATCGTGCAGCACATGGCGGCCGGTTTCATCGAAGGCTTTGCCGCCTGGCTGCGCCAGGTCACCGGGTTTGCGGTGAGCGTGGCAACCCATCGCGAACGGCCGCGCCCCGGGCACGCCTATCTTGCCCCCAGCGGATGCCACATGGGTATTGCGCACGACGGTTGTATCGTCCTTTCCGACGCGCCGCCGGAGGACGGGCTGCGTCCCGCGGTTTCCTACCTCTTTCGCAGTGTGGATGCGGTTTACGGGCGACATGCCATTGGCATCCTGCTCTCGGGGATGGGGGCCGATGGGGTGACGGAGCTGGGCCTCATGCGTCAACACGGTGCCGTGACCATCGCCCAGCACGCCGACAGCGCCATCGTCTACGGTATGCCGGGCGAAGCCGTACGGATGGGCACAGTGACCCACGAGCTGCCCATCGAGCAGATCCCTGCCGCTTTGGTTGAATTTACCCAACCAGGAAAACAGACGGAGTGAATCCACAACGGCATGGAACAGCGTAAGGTGGATATTCTCGTCGTTGAGGACAGCGCCACGCAGGCAGAGCAGTTGCGTTACCTGCTGGAACAGCACGGCTTCGATGCAGAAGTCGCCTCCAATGGTCGCGAAGCGCTGGCCAGTCTCAGCGCGCGCCGTCCGACACTGATCCTCAGCGACATCATGATGCCCGAGATGGACGGGTACGCACTGTGTCAACAGGTCAAGTCCGACCCAGCGTTTGCACACATTCCACTGATTTTGCTGACCGCGCTCTCGGACCCCAGCGATGTGTTCCGCGGTCTCGAATGTGGCGCCAACGGCTTCATCAGCAAACCGTACAAGGAAGACTATCTCATCTCGCGTATTCGCTTCGTGCTCGGCAGTCCCACACTGCGCAAGCCCGGCAAACCGGCGCCACCCATAGAGATCGTCTACAAAGGCGAACCGTATGTGATCAACGCCGATCGGGAGCAGATTCTCGACCTGCTGTCCTCCACCTACGAGGCCGCGGTCGAAAAAAACCTCGAACTGAACCAGGCGCAGGAGGCGTTGAAAGAATTCAATGCCACCCTGGAGCAACGCGTCGAACAGCGTACGGCGGAATTGCGGGAGGAAAACGCGCGGCGCAAGCAGGCGGAAGAGCATTTGTTTCAAAGAGAGCAGGAATTTCGCGCCCTGGCGGAGCGATCGCCGGACATCGTCGCACGGTTCGATCGCGAACTGCGCTACGTGTATGTGAATCCGGCGATCGAGACATTCACGGGAATGAATCCGGAGTTCCTCATCGGCAGAGGGATCGGTGCGTTGGGCCTGTCGGATACCGCGGAGGAGCAATGGACTCGGACCCTGCGTGTCGTGCTCAACGATGGGCGAGATGCCGCACTCGAATTCAGTATTCATTTACCCGAACGGAGCGAGGCCTTCTTCGACACGCGCGCGGTTCCGGAGGTTGGGCCGGACGGCAAGGTCGCCACGATCATCACCGTGTCCCGCGAAATCACCGAACGCAAGCTTGCGGAAGAGACGCTGCGTCGGACCAACGAAAAACTGGAACACACCCTCGCAGAACTGCGCCGCACCCAGCAGCAGGTGATCCAGTCCGAGAAACTCGCCGCTCTGGGCACCCTGGCCGCCGGCGTGGTCCACGAACTCAACAATCCCCTGATGGGCGTGTTCAGCTATTTGGACTATATCCGGCGACGCGTGCAGGATCCGGTGTTGGCCCATCCCCTGGAAAGGGCGGACCAGGAACTGACGCGCATGCAGAACCTGCTCAAAAATCTGCTCGCCTTTGCGCGTCCCTCCAGCGGGCCCCTCCATGCGGTCGAGCTCGCGACGGTCTTTGCGCGTACCGTGGAATTGCTCGCGGCGGAGTTTCGGGCCCAGCAGATCCGTTTCATTCAGGAAACGCCCGAATCCCTGCCGGCGGTGCGCGGTCAGGAGGGGCCTCTGCAGCAGGTATTCCTGAACCTGCTCCTGAATGCCCGCGATGCGGTAATGAACGTCCAGGAAAAACAGGTGAAACTAAGCGCGTCTGCGGCCAACGGCAGCGTGCTTGTCGAAGTCAGCGACACCGGGGAGGGCATTCCCGAGGACATGCAGGGAAAGATCTTCGACCCGTTCTTCACAACCAAGCCGCCGGGCGAAGGCACCGGATTGGGCCTGTCCATCGTCCAAAGCGTCGTGGCGGGAATGGGCGGCCGAATAGACGTGGTCAGCCAGCCGGGGGCAGGGGCGCGGTTCAGAGTGCAGCTGCCAGTGGCGACAAATCAGGGCGACGGTCCGGCATCCAAGAATGGCTGTGATATTAAATGAAAGCTACTTACGTAGGCTGCCTCGCCCCCTGGTCGTACCGCGCTTACGGAGTTGTCTCCTCTTCGGGCGCCTCCAAGCAGGTGCGATTGTTCCTCGCATACACAATTGTTGTGGAATGAAGCCACTGACGAGAAGCGTCATGGCAAACCACATATCCTTGGTTGCTCAGAAAACCGCTTACCAAATAATCCGTGACGTGCGGCAAGGCAAGCATCACTATGAATCCGCCTAATGCAACCTTCGTGATGATGCTGGCCGTGCGTTTTGATAGCTGTCGTCCGAGGCAGGACTCATAGATGCCTGCGACGATAAGAGCCGAGAGGCCAGCGCCTGCCCCCAGCAAATAGAACGCGCCTTTGTCAAAGGATATGACGGCGGGGAGCGTTGCCATATCCTGGATGGTAACTGCGGAAACATAGGCGAAATACAATAGCGCTACAACGGAAACCAGGGACAGGATAGTCAGTCCACCATAAAGCACTAGAGTATTTTGACTGTCCACGTGCCGAGGCATCTAGCGAAACCCATGGAGGGGGGACAGGTACCTGGTGACCTGCTCTTGTACCCATCGGATAGCAACGCGCTGGGCAGACTCGATGGCATGCTCGATAACCGAAATGGCGACATTTCCCGCTGCTCGGCTCAACTCCCGCTTCCTTTGGGCAATGAAGGATTGC
>JAWLCT010000018.1:0-57209 GCA_041687015.1 Gammaproteobacteria bacterium | reverse complement strand
GTAAATTCCTCTTGGTGGGAGGCCGCAGCCTCTGATTGAAACGACCGCCCCCGCAGGCGCATCCGTGTCGTTAGAGCAAGTCCATTCGCGCGCCACTGATAACACATTCCAGCGCCGCCACGCAACGATCTGAGGAGCAAAAAACCTGACGTACCTGACAGTTAGGGGAGGTTCTAAAAGTACTGAAGTAAGATCATGAGGGCATATACCGACCCTCCCAGGATGAAGGCCCCGGCGAGGCGCGGTTGGCGCGGGAGTATCGCGTCAGGGCCGGCGCCCCACAGCGGTGAAACGGGGGCGATGCTGATCCAGCGGTTGCTGAGGCGCTCCGGCTCCTTCAACAGGCTGGGACGTACCAGCACGACCAGGCCGAGCAACAGGCCTAACAGGTTTCCCCCCAGCACAGCCCAGATGGCTGTTTCCCCCAGCGCTCCCCATGCGCGGGCGCCTGTCAGCACCCCCGGATTCAGCAGTGTCTGGGCCAAGGTGTAGGCGCTGCCGGCCAGGAGAAAGGCGCCGAACACCCGATGGTGACGGTAGAAAAAGCGCTCTATGCGGTAGATGCGATCCAGGGACACGAGTAGCCGGGAGAGCGGAGTCCAGCCGCCTTGAACGGAGCCGAGGCGAGCCATGGCCTCCGGCATCACCAGCAAGCCAAGCCCTACGAGGGCCGAAAACAGGAGCAGCAACAGGCCCGCTCTGATTGCCAATTCCGGTATGTCCATGCGCCTACTTTACGCCTCGCCAGCGGTAGGCTTCCAGCGCGACCAGATCGACATGGGTCACGGAATCGACATGTGCGTCGAACCGTGTGTTCCGATTCGTGTCGGTGAAGGCCACCCGTACCTGAAAGCGCAGCCGGGCGGGTCGCCCCAATTCGGTGATCAGAGCGTCTTCATTGGCCACCCGGTAAGTGAGCACGCCCGTGGCCGGGTCGAAGTACCAGCGGTAGCCGACCATTTCAGTTGGTGGCAGCGGTGTCTTCAAGGTGTGGTAGTGCGCAGGCGGCCTATCGAGGAATTCGATTGGGTTTGCCCCGTCCAGGGCGGCGAGTGCGTCGAGTTCACCGCGTAGGGCCAATTCGATCAGCCGCTGACTCAGTCCGGTGCGAATGGCACTGACCGTCTGCGCCACCATAACCTCTTCCGCAGCGGCTCGCAGCTGGCCAATGCGCTGGGTGGCGATGAACATGAAGATAAGGCCCAGTACGACAACCAGCACGGTTTCGTAGGTGCGCCGGTACGCGCTGAAATCGTCGCGTTTCACTCAGCGGCCGGCCAACTGGTACATGTCCCACATGGGCAGGAAAATGCCCAGTGCCAGTACCAGCACCAGCATACCCACCGCAACGATGAGAATGGGCTCGATCGACGACGCGAGGTTTTTCAGATCGTAGTCGACCTCCCGCTCGTAGAAGTCCGCCACCTCCTCCATCATGCTGTCGACGGCGCCGGTTTCCTCGCCGACGCTCATCATCTGCAACACCAGCGGTGTGAACATCCCCGCTGCCGCCGCGGTGCGGCTCAGCGTGTCGCCGCGTTCCACGCCGGTGCGCATGGCGACGATGCGCTGGGCGACGTAACTGTTGTCCACGGCGCGTGCAACCACGGTCAGGCCCTGGATGAGGGGCACCCCCGAGCGCATGGTCATGGCGAAGGAGCGTGCGAACCGCCCCAGCAATGCGCGCTGGATGATGCCGCCGGCGATGGGGATGCGCAGCTTGAACTGGTCCCAGCGGTAACGGCCGTTTTCGGTTTTGATGCCATAGTTGAAGCCGACCAGCGCCGCCGCCAGTGCAAGCAGCATGGCCGGCCACCAGGTTACGAAGAAATCGGAGGTGCTGATGAGCAGCCTGGTCTGCCAGGGCAGTTCCGTCTTCATGCTGGCGAACACGTGGGCGAACGCCGGAATGACCAGAACGTTCACGACTCCGATGGCAATGGCAATGGCCACCAGTACCAGGGTCGGGTAGCGCAGTGCGGCTTTCACCCGGTTGCGCGTGTCCCGCTCCAGTTCCAGGTAGCGGGACAGTTGCAGAAACGCCTCTTCCAGGCGTCCGGTGTTCTCGCCAACCTTCACCATGCTGACGATGAGCGAGCTGAAGATGTTGGGAAACTGGGCCAGGGCCGTGGACAGTTCGCGCCCGGCTTCCAGCTCGATGCGCAGCTTTTTCAATACCTCGACGAGGGCCGGATGACGCGTGGTCTCCGCCAGGCCGGTGATGCCGCGGATGATGGGAACACCGGCGCGGGTGAGGGTGTACATCTGCCGGCAGAACAGGATCAGGTCATCCAGTGAAGGCGTCCCGGTGCCCATGCGCGCGCGCAGCTGCTGCAACACATCGGTTTGCGGCGTTGCCTCGCTGATGTCCACCGGCGTGACGCCCGTGTTAAGCAACTGGGCGGCCACCGCATCGGCGGAGCCGGCCTCGATCATGCCCTGCACGAGTTCGCCTCGGTTGTTGCGGGCGCGGTAGCGGAACTGGGGCATGGTTCGTTAACCCGTCGCGCGCTGCGCGGCCTGTGCCGAAACATCGAGTTCGAGATCGGTACTGCCGGTGATGCGCAGCACTTCCTCCAGGGTGGTCGTGCCTTCGCGGGCGTGATCCAGGGCGCTTCGCGCCAGGGAGCGGAAGCCTGCGCTTTGCTCCGCCAGCTGTGCGAAGGCGGCGGTGTCGTTGCGACGCAGCGCATCGGTGAGTTCCGGCGTCATTTCCAGGAACTCGTACACACCGACGCGGCCCCGATAACCGGTGTTGTTGCAGTGCGGGCAACCCGTGCCGCGCCGAAAGCGGACATCGCTGACCGATTCGCCCAGCAGGCCCTCGACCCAGGCCTGCTCGCGCGCCTGCAGGTGATGATCGGTCGCGCAGCTGATGCAGATCCGTCGCACGAGACGTTGGGCGATGATGGCCTGCAATGCGGTGGCCACCATGTAGCCCTCCGCGCCCATGTCGATCAGACGAATGGCGGTGCTCACTGCATCGTTGGTATGCAAGGTGGATAACACGAGGTGACCAGTGATCGCGGCGCGCAGGGCGATTTCCGCGGTTTCGTTGTCACGGACCTCGCCTACCAGCACGATGTCCGGGTCCTGTCGCAACGCGGTGCGCAGCACGGTGGCGAAGTCCAGCCCAATCTTCGGCTTCACCTGCACCTGGTTCACCCGCGGCAAGTCATACTCCACCGGGTCTTCCACCGTGATGATCTTCACCTCAGGCAGATTGAGTTCGTTCAAGGCGCCGTACAGCGTCGTGGTTTTACCACTGCCGGTGGGACCAGTGACCAGCACCATGCCGTGCGGTCGGTGAATGCTGTGGCGAAAGCGCTTCAACACATCGGCGGGCATGCCCAAATGATCCAGGTCGAGCATGCCGCCGGCCTGATCGAGCAGACGCATGACCACGGATTCGCCATGCTGGATGGGCATCGTGGAGACGCGCACGTCGATGGTGCGGCCCTTGACGCGGATGTTGAAGCGGCCGTCCTGGGGCAGGCGCTTTTCCGAGATGTCCAGGCCCGACATGAGCTTCAGGCGCGACACCAGGGCACCGGCGATGCGTTTTTCCTTCATCACCTGCTCGTGCAGCATGCCGTCGATACGCTGGCGGATGCGCAACACCGACTCATCCGGTTCGATGTGGATGTCCGAGGCGCCCACCTGCGCCGCATCCTCGAACAATGACTGCAGCAGCTTCACCACCGGCGCCTCACTGACGTCGGTGGATTCGGCCAGTTGCGCCAGGTCGAAATCGGTATCGGAGAGCTCCTCGCTCAGCTCTTCGGCGAGGGAGCTGATCTCCTCCGTGCGGCGATACACCGTATCGATGGTGCGCAGTAGATCGCTCTCACGTACCACGGCCTCGCGCAGCGGCCGGCGCAGGACGCGTGCAATTTCATCGTAGGCAAAGATGTCCGTGGGGTCCGCCATACCCACCAGCACGGATTCGCCCGAGGCATCCAGGGCGATGACACGGTAGCGGCGCGCCACCGTCTCCGGCAGCAGGCGCACCGTTTCCGGGCTGTACTTGTAGTGTTTGAGATCGATGAAGGGCAGTTGCAACTGGCGCGAGAGGAAGTCCAGCAACTGGTCTTCGCTGATGTAGCCCAGGGCAACCAAGGTGCGCCCGAGCTTGTGGCCGGTTTTCTTTTGTTCCGCCAGCGCATTGTGCAGCTGGGTCTCGGAAACGATCTTGTGCTCGACCAGCAGGTCGCCGATGCGGATCTTCTTGCGCGGGATCATGGGTCGGGCCGGTTAGGTGGTTTCTTGACCGCGTCCAGCATAACCAGAAAAGCGCGCAAAATTAAAGGTTAGCGCGGCAATTTTGCCGTGAATTGCGAGGAACGCCTGCGTACACCGCCGTGGCTCGCGACACCCGTAGGAGTGGCCCAAGGCCGCGATGTGGTCCCGGCCCGCAGCACAAAGGGAGCGAAGCGGAATCCGGGGGCGGTGGATCCCCCGGGTTCCACTGCGGGCGACGTCAGCGACTCAGCAGGTGCAGGCGGGCTTGTTCTGGTTCAGGGACAGGCTGCCCGTGAGCTGGGCGACGTTGCTCATGCCGTGGCGTTTCAGGTAGTCAACGATGCCTGCATTGATCTTGGGCAGTACCAGGGGGTCGTAGAACAGGGCCGTGCCGACGCCCACCGCACTGGCGCCGGCAATCAAGAACTCCAGGGCATCCTCAGCAGTGGTCACACCGCCCTGGCCGATAATGGGAATGCCGTGGGGACGGCACACCTGATAGACCTGATGGGTGCGCAGTACGGCTACCGGCTTGATGGCCGGGCCGGACAGCCCGCCCTGGTTGTTGCCGAGCACAGGGCTGCGCGACTCGATGTCGATGGCCATGCCCATGAGGGTGTTGATGACCGCGAAGGCGTCGGTGCCTGCCTCGATGCAGCGCCGCGCGCTGTGCTGGATGTCCGTCTGGTTGGGCGAGAGCTTGGTGATCAGCGGCTTCCTGGTGACGGCACGCACGGCGCTTACCACGCGCGCCGACATGTCCGGATCGTTGCCGAAGGCCACGCCGCCCGCCTTCACGTTGGGACAGGAGATGTTGATCTCGATGGCGTCTACCGGCGAGTCATCGAAGATGCGCGCCACCTCCACGTAGTCATCCAGTGTAGAGCCGGCGATATTGGCGATGAAGCGCGTCTCAGTGAAGTCCAGGTTCGGCAGGATCTTGTCCACCACGTGACGCGCACCGGGGTTTTGCAGGCCGATGGCGTTGAGCATGCCCATGGGCGTTTCGCACACTCGGTGGGGCTGATTGCCCAGACGAGGCTCCACGGTGGTGCCCTTCAGGCATACCGCACCCGCGTCGCGATTGGAAAAACCGCTTACGCGGGTGTATTCCTCGCCAAAACCCACACAGCCCGAAAGCAGCACCAGCGGGGTGTCGAAGTTCATGCCGCAGAAATCGACGGCGAGCATTTTCATATCATCGGAATTCATGGCGTAGACGTTGCGCGTTGAGTGGGAGGCCTTCACCGAAGGGCGATAAGCGTAACCGATCGGCCATCACCTGCGGTATCTTCCCGCGTCACACACCGGCTCTCACCCACAACGGCCCATGATCCACGTCGTCCTTCATCAGCCCGAGATCCCGCAGAACACCGGCAACGTCATCCGGTTGTGCGCCAACACGGGCGCGCGGCTGCACCTCATCGAGCCCCTCGGTTATGAGCTCGACGACCGCAAACTGCGGCGCGCCGGACTGGATTACCACGAGTACGCCAGCCTGTGCGTGCACACCAGCTTCGAAAACTTCCTGCAGGCCGTACGGCCGGCGCGCTGCTTCGCACTGACCACCGGCGGCAGCAGGCGTTTCACCGACGTGGCGTTTCAGGCGGGAGACGCCCTGGTGTTCGGCGCCGAGTCGCGCGGCCTGCCTTCCGTGGTCAAGGACCGCATCCCCGAAGCACACCGCCTGCGCATCCCCATGCGCCCGGACAACCGCAGCCTGAACCTCTCCAATGCCGTGGCGGTGGTGGTGTACGAGGCTTGGCGGCAGTTTGGCTTTGACGGGGGGGAGTAGGAGCGGAACGCAGAGGACGCGGAGATAAAAGGGATTTGGGCGGCGATGTTCCGGCGCACCGTTGCCTGGTTGCGGCTGTGCCCGTCGGGTTACGGCCTTTGGCCTAACCCGACCTACGTCAGAACCCGCTCGGGCTTGGGTTCACGCGTGAGCAGCGCGTGTACGGCTTCCTGAGGCGGCATGTCTTCGAGGAGAACGCGGCAGACTTGTTCCGTGATGGGCATTTCGACGCCGAGGGAGCGCGCGAGATCGCGTACCTCCGGTGCCGACTTGACGCCTTCCACGGCCTGACCCACCTGGGCCAGTGCCTCGGCAAGCGGCACGCCCTGGCCGAGTGCCAGGCCCACGCGGCGGTTGCGGGATTGGTCGTCGGTGCAGGTGAGCACCAGGTCGCCCAAACCCGTGAGGCCCATGAAGGTTTCCTGCTGACCACCGAGCGCCACGCCCAAGCGCATCATCTCAGCCAGGCCGCGGGTGATGAGCGCCGCGCGGGTGTTGGCGCCGAAGCCCAGGCCGTCGGCGATACCCGCGGCCAAGGCGAGGACGTTTTTCACCGCCCCACCGATCTGCACGCCCGCCAAGTCCTCGCAGGTGTAGGCACGCAAGGTCTGGTTGTGCAGCATGCGGGCGAAGTGACCCGCGGTCGCCGCGTCCGAGGCCGCCACGGTGAGCGCCGTGGGCAGGCCCCGGGCGACCTCGCGGGCGAAGGTCGGCCCGGAGATGATGGCCATGGCGGTATCGGCGCCGAGGGTCTCCCGTACCACCTGATCCAGCAGTTTCTTGGAGCCCGGCTCCAGGCCTTTGGTGGCCCAGGCCACACGACTGCCGGATTTCAGCCCGTCGGCGATGACGTTCAAGGTGTGGCGAAAGGCATGGCTGGGTACCACCAGCAGCACGTCGTCCGCCGTCGCCACAGCTTTCTGCAGGTCGGCACACGGCTCCAGACCGTCAGGAAAGGCAATGCCGGGCAGATAGCGATCGTTGCGACGCACCGCACCCATGGCGGCGAGCTGTTCCGCATCCCGCCCCCAAAGCGACACCCGCATCCCGTTGCGGGCGAGCAGGATGGCCAGCGCGGTCCCCCAGGAACCGGCGCCGAGGACCGCGATGCTGCGCTCGGTGGTGGTCATCAGTGGGCGGTGGAGCCTTCGCCGCGGGCGGCTGCCTGTTGTTGCTGGTGGCGCAGGTACAAGGCGTCGAAATTGATCGGGTTGAGGATGAGCTGCGGGAAGGTGCCCCGGGTCACCAGGTCCGACACGGCTTCACGGGCATAGGGGAACAGGATGCTCGGGCAGTGGCTGCCCAGCAACGGGCCCAGTTCGGCATCGGTGAAGCCCGCCACCGTGAAGATTCCCGCCTGTTGCACCTCGGCCAGGTAGGCGGTTTTTTCGCCTGCCTTGGCGGTGACCGTGAGGGACAGCACCACTTCGTACACGCCGTCGTTGACCCGGTTTGCCTTGGAGTTGAGGTCCACCGTCACCTGGGGTTCCCACTTTTCCAGGAACACCGCAGGGCTGCCCGGGGCCTCGAAGGACAGGTCCTTCACGTAAATGCGCTGAATGGCGAGTTGCTGCTGCGGCTTGCCTTCGTTTTCGGCCATGGGATTTCCTTGTGTCTCAGACGTTTTGTTGTGTCCACGCGAGCAGCTGCCGCAGGTCCATGGCACCGGCGCTGCGCGCCGCCTCACGGCCCTGCTTGAACAGGACCAGCGTAGGAATGCTGCGGATGTCGTAGCGTGCCGCGAGGGCTTGTTGTTCTTCAGTATTGACCTTGGCGAGGCGCAGGTGCGGCTCGAGCTTACCGGCGGCCTGGGCGAAGGCCGGAGCCATCATGCGGCAGGGGCCGCACCAGGGTGCCCAGAAGTCGACGAGCACCGGCAAATCACTGCGGCCCACGTGGGTGGTGAAACTGGCGTCATCCAGCTCGACCGGGTGCCCCTCGAACAGGGCACCATGGCAACGCCCGCATTTGCCGCCCGCCGCCAGCTTGTCCACCGGCAAGCGGTTGACGCTGTGGCAATGCGGACAGACGACGTGCAGGGCATCGGCCATGTCAGTCACTCCAGGCCCAGAAGCGGGTCCAGCTTGCCGTCGAGATCCAGTTCCGACAGGTCGTCGAAACCACCCACGTGGGTCTCACCGATGAAGATCTGCGGCACGGTGCTGCGCCCGGAGCGCTTTTCCATTTCCGGCCACTGGGAAGGATCATGGTCGACCCGGATCTCGGTGTATTTCACGCCCTTTTTGTCCAGCAGCTTGCGCGCCCGGACGCAATAGGGGCAGGCACCGGTGGCATACATCACCACGTCAGTCATCGTTTGCTCCTCTTACCCGTACCTTTGCTCACCGGCAGACCGGCGCCCTGCCAGGCCATCATGCCGCCTCGCAGGTTGTAAATATTGGTGAACCCGGCCTTCTTCAACAGGCCGCAGGCGCTGGCGGAACGATGCCCCGAGCGGCAACTCACCACGACCGGCTTGTCCTTGAAGGCGTCCAGTTCGTTGAGGCGCTTGTTCAGGGCGCCCAGCGGAATATGCCGCGCGTCCACGATGTGGCCGTCGCGAAATTCGTTGTCTTCGCGCACGTCCAGCACCAGGGCGTCCTGGTGGTTGATGACCTGTACCGCCTCGGTGGGGCTCAGGTCGTTGAAGCCGCTGATCTTGCCGCGGAAGGTCTGCCAGATCATCAGGCCAAGAATGATGCCCAGGGCCAGGAACAGGTCCCAGTGATTGAGGAAAAACTCGGGAAAGCGATGCATGGGTACGGATCTCGTGATGAAGGCGCGGCGCTGCCCGGACGGGCAGCGCCGTGAAGCTCAGCGGCTGGCGGTGGGTACGCCCGCCTTCTTGAGCATGACGTCGAGGGGGCAGAAACGGGTGAAACCGCTCTGCAGGAGGTTGGCGCCCACGAAGGCGGTGAACCACAGCCAGTTCACGTTGTGAAACAACGGGCTGGCCTCAACCCCGAGCGCCAGGCTCAGCAGAATGAAGCTACCTGCGACGATACGGACGACGCGTTCAACGGTCATTGCACAATTCTCCGAAAATTCCTCAAGCCAGACCGCGCGTATATTAGCAAACTCTAAATTGCGCGGCGCGGCCGGATGTTCACTCGGACATGCTGCAGAAAACGTTGCGCATCATACCAATGAGCCGCAGGGTACGCGCGTCTTCGACGCGATAGTACACACGGTTGGCGTCCTTGCGGGCAGACAGGATGCCCTTGTCGCGCAGGATGGCCAGATGCTGGGAGATGTTGCTCTGGGAAGTGCCGACGCGATCGACGATTTCCTGAACGCTGACCTCCTGGTCACCCAGGGTGCAGAGGATCTTGAGACGCAGCGGGTGGGACATGGCCTTGAGGGAACGTGAAGCACGCTCGATATCCTCATCCCTGGTCATCAAGGTGAATTCTTCGGTGTCCTCGTCCTCAAAGGCAGGATGAGTCCGGCATGAACGGTTGCCCGCGTTGACCATAGTCTCTCTTTTGAGCTGCTTGGACCGGGAAAACAATATACAATGTCAGCGTTTTTGAGAAGCACCCTCTATTCTAATACTTTAAATAGCTCATGCATTCCCCCGTGAGCCGTCAGCATCGGGTCATGGTGTGTTTCGGGAATTCCCGATAGAATTCGTCTAAAAAACCGACTTCCCACTCTCCTTGAGTCCTATGTCCCCGAATGGCAGGCCGAAACCCGTAGTCCTCATCGTTCTCGACGGCTGGGGGTATTCCGAAACCAGTCCCTCCAACGCCATCGCAAAAGCGCGCACGCCCGTATGGGATCGGCTTTGGAGTGAGTACCCGCATACCCTGATACGCACCTCCGGCGCCGAAGTGGGTCTGCCAGCCGATCAGATGGGCAATTCCGAGGTGGGCCACCTGAATCTGGGGGCGGGCCGGGTGGTTTATCAGGAATTCACCCGCGTCAGCATGGCCATCCGCCACGGCAGTTTCTTCACCAACGACACCCTCACCGAGGCCGTCGACCGCGCCAAGGAACACGGCAAGGCGGTGCACATCCTGGGCCTGCTCTCGCCCGGCGGGGTGCACAGCCATGAGGAACACCTGCACGCCATGGTGGAACTGGCGGTAAAGCGCGGCGCCGCCAAGGTTTACGTGCACGCCTTCCTGGACGGCCGCGACACGCCGCCCAAGAGCGCCGAGGCCTCGCTAAGGCTGCTGGAAGAAAAGTTAGGGTCCATCGGCGGCGGCCGCCTCGCCTCCGTCGTCGGCCGCTTCTATGCCATGGACCGCGACCACCGCTGGCCGCGCGTGCAGGCCGCCTACGACCTCATCACGTCCGCCAGCGCCGACTACGAAGCCCCGGATGCCCTCAGCGCCCTGGAGATGGCTTACGCTCGCGGTGAGACCGACGAATTCGTGAAGCCCACGCGCATCGTGCCTGCGGGGAGTGCCCCGGTGGTGATTGAGGATGGCGATGCGGTGGTGTTCATGAACTACCGCTCCGATCGCGCCCGCCAGATCACGCGCGCTTTCATCGAGCCGGAATTCGACTGTTTCCCCCGTGCGCGCTACCCGCAACTGGCCGCCTTCGTGACCCTCACCGAATACAGCGCCGACTTCGACATCCCGGTGGCGTTCCCGCCGGAGCGCATGCGCAACGTGTTCGGCGAGTACATCGCCAACGCAGGCTTGCACCAGCTGCGTATCGCCGAGACCGAGAAATACGCGCACGTCACCTTCTTCTTCAATGGTGGCCGCGAAGAGCCGTTCCCGGGCGAGGACCGCATCCTGGTCCCCTCGCCCCAGGTAGCCACGTACGATGAGAAGCCGGAGATGAGCGCCGTGGAGGTGACCGACAAGCTGGTCGCCGCCATCGACGAGGGCCGGTATGACGTGGTGATCTGCAACTTCGCCAATCCGGACATGGTCGGCCACACCGGCGACATGCCCGCCACCATCCGCGCCATCGAGGCGCTGGACGCGTGCCTGGGGCGCGTGCACGACGCCGTCCGGGCCGCCGGCGGCGAAATGCTCATCACCGCCGACCACGGCAATGCCGAACAAATGGCCGGTGAGGATACCGGACAGCCCCACACCGCCCACACCTCCAATCCCGTGCCGTTCATCTACGTGAGCCGTCGCCCGGCCCGGCTCGCCGCCACGGGTGCCTTGTGTGACGTGGCGCCCACGCTCCTCGCGCTGCTCGACCTGCCGCAGCCCGAAGAGATGACCGGCACCTCCCTGGTGAACCTGGAGGCCGTGGCGGAAGCGTGAAACCCGTCCGCGCCTGCCTGGCCCTGCTGTGCGCCGCCTTGCTGGCGGTGCCGGCATCGGCCGGCGAGCGCGAGCTCAAGGAAGCGGAACTGGCCACACTGCGTGAGCGCATCGCCGGTCTGCGTCAGTCGCTCGATGAAGCCCAGGGACGCTTCACCACGGCGCGCAAGGAACTGCGCGACACCGAGCGGCGCATCGGCCGTCTCGCCCGCAATCTCCGCACCCTCGACGGCAAGATTTCCGCGCAGCGCAAACGCCTCGCCCGGCTCAGCGCGGAACAGGCCAGTCTGCGCGCGTCGGTACGGTCCCAGCGCGAACACCTCGCCCGACAGGTACGTGCCTCCCATGCCATGGGCCACCAGGAATACCTCAAGCTGGTGCTGAACCAGGAGGATCCCGCGGCCGTGGGGCGGGTCATGGCCTACTACGACTACATGAACCGCGCCCGCAGCGAACGTATCGGCAAGCTGCTCGATAGCATGGCGCGGCTGGAAGCCCTGGGTGCCGAGCTGAGGGTCGAAGCCGAGCGGCTGGCTGCGCTGCGCGTCGATCGCGCCGCCGAACTCAAGCGTCTGGAGGCCGATCGCCAACAGCGCACCGTCGTGGTGGCCAAGCTGCGTAAAGAAATCAACACCCGGGATGAACGCCTGCAGCAGCTGCTCAGCGATGAGCGCGACCTGGTACGGCTGCTGGAGGGACTCGCCGACGCGGTGGATGACCTGCCCGTGGCGCAGACCGCGCAGCCTTTCGCCAAATTGCGCGGGCGCCTGCCCTGGCCCACCCGCGGCAGTGTGGCCGCCCGTTTCGGTGCCGACCGGGCTTACGGTCGGCTGCGCTGGCAGGGCATGCTCATCCGTGCCGGCGAAGGTGAGGAGGTCAAGGCCGTGTCCCATGGGCGGGTGGCCTTCGCCGACTGGCTGCGCGGCTACGGCCTGTTGCTCATCATCGACCACGGCGACGGGTACATGAGCCTGTACGGGCACAACCAGAGCGTGCTCGCGGAAGTGGGCGACTGGGTGCAGCCCGGGCAGGTGATTGCCACCGTCGGCGACAGCGGCGGCAGCGACCATGCGGCGCTTTATTTTGAGATTCGTCACAACGGTAAACCGCTCGATCCGGCCAAATGGGTGCTGGCGCGGCGCTAAATACCTTGGGACACCAACCGGCAGGGCGTTTGGTTAGGATGGACACGCCGCGCGCTTGCAGTAATATCTTCCAGGCTGCTGTCTATTTACAGCAACCAGGGCTTATGGCCCGCTTTGTCTTCGACCCGGGAGCACTTCATGAAAGCCTTTGTTCGTAACGCCTTGGTGCTCGGCCTCGGCCTCACTATGGGTATTTCCCTGAGCCTCGGCAGTGGCGCCTTAGCCAATCGAACCGATGGCGGCGCACTGCCGCTGGAAGAGCTGCAGGGCCTGTCCGAGGTCTTCGGCAAGATCAAGAGCGATTACGTGGAGCAGGTGGACGACAAGGTCCTGCTTCAGAACGCCATCCGCGGCATGCTCAGCGGGCTGGATCCCCACTCCAACTACCTGGACCAGAAGGAATTCCGGGAGTTGCAGGTGGGCACCACCGGCGAGTTCGGCGGCCTCGGCATCGAGGTCGGCATGGAAGACGGCTTCGTCAAGGTCATCTCACCCATTGACGACACCCCGGCCCAGCGCGCCGGCGTGAAAAGTGGTGACCTGGTCATTCGTCTCGACGACACCCCCGTGAAGGGCATGACCCTCAATGAAGCGGTGAGCCGCATGCGCGGCAAGCCCGGCAGCGACATCGTGCTTACCATCGTGCGCGAGGGTGAAGCCAAGCCACTGACGGTGCGCATCACCCGCGACGTGATCAAGGTGAAGAGCGTCAAGAGCCGGCTGCTCGAACCCGGTTACGGCTATGTACGTGTCACCAATTTCCAGACCCAGACCGGTGAGCAGGTGGTGGCGGCCATCGATGCGCTGCGCAAGCAGTCGAAGGGTGTACTGAACGGTCTGGTGCTCGACCTGCGCAACAATCCGGGTGGCGTGCTCGGTGCGGCGGTGTCCGTGTCCGATGCCTTCCTGGAGAAGGGCACCATCGTTTACACCGAGGGCCGCGCCAAGGATTCGGAACTGCGTTTCAACGCGACGCCTGAAGACGTGCTGGAAGGTGCGCCCATCGTGGTGCTGGTGAACGGCGGCTCGGCCTCCGCCTCCGAAATTGTCGCGGGCGCCCTGCAGGACCACAAGCGCGCCATCATCATGGGCACCCGCACCTTCGGCAAGGGTTCGGTGCAGACCATCATTCCCATGAGCAATGACACCGCGGTGAAGCTCACCACAGCCCGCTACTTCACCCCGTCGGGCCGCTCCATCCAGGCCGAGGGCATCGACCCTGACATCGGCCTGGCCGGCCTGAAACTCGCGAAAGCCGACGAGGGAGACTTCACCCAGGTGAAGGAGGCCGATCTCACGGGCCACCTGAGCAACGGCAACAAGACCAAGGATGACACCAAGCCGGGGGCCGCCGGCGCGGCCGCGCAGGGTGATGAAGACCTCGAAGACTACGGTCTGCACGAGGCGCTCAACCTGCTGAAGGGTCTTTACATCCTCCAGGCCCGCAATTAACAGGAAAGGGACCGGACTGTTTATCTCGACGCGCCTGTCAGGGCCGCGCCTCCTCGCCGGAGCCGCGGCCCTGCTGTTTTCTGCGGCCGCGCTCGCTGAGGGCCTGGTCTCGCTCATCATTGACGACCTGGGTGATCGCCTGAAGGACGGCCGTCGCGCCGTTGCGCTGTCCGGCCCGGTCACCCTTTCCATGCTCCCGCACACACCCTATGCAGCGCGCCTCGCACGCGAGGGCCATGCACGCGGCAAGGAAATCATGCTGCACCTGCCCATGGAATCCGTGGCGCCGCGCCCGCTTGGGCCCGGCGGCGTCACCTTGCACATGGGGCAGGCCGAATTCGCCCGCCGCGTTCAGGCCAATCTGGCCGCCATTCCCCATGTGCGCGGCGTTAACAATCACATGGGCAGCCTGCTGACCCTGCATCCCGGACACATGGGCTGGCTCATGGCCGAGTTGCGTGGCCGCGGTGACCTCTACTTCGTCGACAGCCGCACCACCCCGGCCAGCGTGGCATTGCCGGTGGCCCACGAATACGGCGTGCCGAGCATCACGCGCGACGTGTTTCTCGACCCGGATCCGAGCCCCGCGGCGATTCGAACCCAATGGGAGCGCCTGCTCGCCCGCGCACGCAGGCACGGCCATGCGCTCGCCATCGGCCATCCTTACCCCGAAACCCTCGCGCTGCTCGAACGGGAGTTGCCGAGGCTGTCCGCACACGGCCTGCGCCTGGTGCCCGCGTCCGTGTTGATCGCCAAACAACAATCTCAAGGGAGTACCGACCTATGGCACGCGTCCTTGTCCCCCTCGCCCCCGGCTGCGAAGAACTCGAAGCCGTAACCATCATCGATCTGTTGCGCCGCGCCGGCATCGAGGTGCTGAGCGCCGGTTTGGAGAATGGCCCGGTTCATGCGAGTCGCGGTGTGGTGCTGCTGCCCGATGCCACGTTGGACGATGCCCTGCGGCAGGAATTCGACATGGTGGTGCTGCCGGGCGGTGGGCCTGGTTCCGATCGCCTCAATGAAGACCCGCGCATTCTGGGCCTGCTCAAGCGCATGGCCGATGCGGACAAGTACACTGCGGCCATTTGCGCCGCCCCCAAGGTGCTCGCCAGTGCCGGCCTGCTCGAAGGCCGCCGCGCCACCGGGTTCCCGGGCGTGCTGGACCGCATCGCCCCGCCGGGCGTGACCCTGGCGGAGGACAGCGTGGTTCAGGACGGCAAGGTGATCACCTCCCGCGGCCCGGGCACGGCGATGGATTTTGCATTGGCGCTGATCGAGATCCTGGAAGGCGTCGACAAGCGGGCGGAAGTGGAGCGCGGCCTGGTGCGGCCAGGCCAGGCCTGAGCCACGCCACATGGACCAAAGGCAGAAGCATCAACCACGGAGGCCACGGAGAAGGAGAAATGATGCCTTTTCCTCCGTGGTCCCCGCTTTATCTTGCTAGGTGATCAGGCGGACGTTGATGGCCGAACGGCCGCCTTCCTTCTGATCGCTGTCCTTGAGGCAGAATTCGAACACCGATTCGCGATTGAGGAGCTGTTCGACAGACACGTTGGCCAGTTCGGTGGCGTGGCAGAACACGCCTTCCCACGGTGACTCCGGGTCGCGCGGGTCGGTGATCCAGATGTTGGAATCCATGCGTTTGAGATAGCGCAGGAAGCCGTAACCCTTTTCCGGGAACCATTTGCTGCACACCCCGCGCACGCACGAACCTACCTGGCCCCACTCGTTCTTGCCCTCACCGCTGAACGGCAGGAGATCGGGCACCAGATAACCGGAGAAGAAGTCGTCCACCCGCCGCTGCAACTCGCGGGAGACGTTCTTGAAGGCCAGCAGTTCCACGCGGCAGCCGCGGTTTTGCAGCGCGCTGACCACCTGCAGGAAATCGCCGTCACCGGTCACCAGCAACACCTGATCGAGGTTTTCCGCCTGCAGCATGGCGTCCACGGCCATGTCCAGGTCGGCATTGGCTTTCATGGTCACGTTGCCCTCGTCGTCGGTGAAACGACGGACGTTCTTGGCAATCACCTTCCAGCCGAAGTCGCGTACACGCTGTTGGTAGCTGGTGACACGCTTGTAGTAGTCGGCATCTTCTTCTGCGCGTTGGGGATCGAAGGCCACGTAGGTATTGAGGCGCAGCAGCGTCCCCCCGCTGCGGCCGGCGAAGCGGCGCAGGGTGTCGTAACGCATCTGGTAGCCGCCGTTGTAACGGATGTTCTCGGCATCCACGAAGACACCGATGCGCAGGCTGGTCGAGACGGGCATGATTTTTTTCTTCCTTGTTAATCCGAATCCCTAGGCCAGGCCATTAGCCAGGCCATGACACCCATGAGGCCGAGTACCCAGGAGATGAACGGTGCTCCGCCCACCACTGTGGGCTGATAACCGTCCAAGCCGAAAATCACTGCGGCGGACAGCACCAGGCTGCCACCAACGATGGCGCTCATGGTGCGGCGGTTGGCGCGTCGCAAATCGTTGCGCAGGCGTTGCAGCTCGTCGCTGTTGTCGCCCAGGCGCAGTTTGCCGTCCTTGGCCTGCTGCAACACGTCATGCACCAGCGAAGGCAGCAAGGGCAGCTTCTCGCCAATCTCCGGGATCTGTTCGCGCACCCGGTTGAGGAAGGCGCGGGTGCCGATCTGCTCGCTCATCCAGCGCTCCAGGAAGGGCTTGGCGGTCTTCCACAGGTCCAGTTCCGGATAGAGCTGGCGCCCCAGCCCTTCAATGTTGAGCAGCGTTTTTTCCAGCAGCACCAGCTGCGGCTGAACCTCCATGTGGAAGCGCCGCGCGGTTTGGAAAAGGCGCAGCAACAACTGGCCGAAGGAGATCTCCGCCAGCGGGCGTTCGAAAATGGGTTCGCATACGGTGCGGATGGCCGCCTCGAACTCGTCCACGCGTGTGCCGGCCGGTACCCACCCCGATTCCACGTGCAGCTCGGCGACGCGGTGATAATCGCGCTTGAAAAACGCTAACAGGTTTTCGGCCAGATAGGTCTTGTCGTCCTCGCTCAGGCTGCCGACGATGCCGAAGTCCACCGCCAGGTACTGGCCGCTCGGACCGACGAAGATATTGCCCGGGTGCATGTCGGCATGAAAGAAATTGTGCCGGAACACCTGAGTGAAGAAGATTTCCACACCGCGCTCGGCCAACTCCTTCAGGTTAATGCCGGCGGTACGGATCGCCTCCACGTTCGCGATGGGAATGCCGCTGATGCGCTCCATGACCATCACGTTGCGGCGGTTGAGCGGCCAGTACACCTCGGGAATGTAAAGCGCCTCGGAGCCCTGGAAATTGCGCCGCAGTTGCGAGGCGTTGGCGGCTTCGCGCAGCAGGTCCAGTTCGTCGAGGATGGTCTTTTCGAACTCTGCGACCACCTCCACCGGGCGCAGGCGTCGTCCCTCGGACCAGAAGCGCTGCAGCTTGTCGGCAAAGATATACAGCAGACTGATGTCGCGGCGGATGACCGGTGCGATGTCCGGACGGACCACCTTCACCACGACGATTCTGCCGTCTTTCAGCGTCGCCGCATGCACCTGGGCGATGGAGGCCGAGGCGATGGGCGTTTCGTCGAACTCGGCGAAGACCTCGCTCAGCGGGCGCCCGTAGGCCTGGCTGACGATCTTGTGGGCCAGCTTGCCGGAGAACGGCGGCACCCGATCCTGCAGGCGCGCCAGTTCATCAGCGATATCTCCCGGCAGCAGGTCGCGGCGGGTGGAAAGGATCTGCCCGAATTTGACGAAAATCGGTCCGAGCTGCTCGAGGGAGCGGCGGATACGCTCGCCGCGCGGCCGATCCGGGCGCAGCCAGCGCCACCACATGAACCAGCGCAGGAAATAGAAAGGCTTGAACAGCGGAATGGCGAAGACCAGCTCGTCCAGTCCGTTCTTGAGCAGCACCCAACCGATGTAAAGGAGGCGCAGGGCCTGACCGGGTCTCAGCATGTGCCGCCTTCCAGGGTCGCCTGCAGCCGGCGCAGCCGCGCAACCAGACGATCGGTTTCCTCGCGAACCGCTTCCACGGCCGCCGCAAAGTCTTCCACTTCACCGCGGGTCGGGGTCAGGCCGGCCTCTTCCTGCAGATAGTCCGCGGCATCGCGCCCGAGGTTTTCGCCGGCCTGGCGGCCCCAGGCAAACAGACCGCGCACCAGGTCGCCCACCTGATGGGCCACTACATCGCCGGTCAGACGGGAAAGGTGCTCTTCGAGATCCAGGTCCACGCGCTTGAAGATGTCCTGTACCCGGCGCCCCAGATCCACATCGCCCCGCACGATCACCTCGCCCGAGAACAACTGTGGCGCCGGCGTTCCCTTGGGGGTCGTGGCCAGTTGCGCCAGGGCAAACGGGCTGCCGCTCAGGATAGTGTCCGGTTCGCCGCCGAAGTGACCCATCAGGCGCAGGCCTTCGGCCGAGGGGGCCATGAAAAGGGTCAGACCGGGCGGATTGATTTCAAACGCGACCACCTTGCCTTCGAGCGCCTGGAGGCGCTGCAGGGTGTCCGGGTCGAGGGCGAGGGCGCCGTTCAGGGCGGTTTCGAAGGCGGCGAGCGCCGCCGTGGAAAAGGTGGGATCGAGGCTCACACGCCCCCCTCCTTCATGAGCTGTTCAAGAGACTTCTCGGCCTCGTCCTCGCTGACGACCACTACCACGGTTCCTGCAATCTTGTCGTGAAATCCCTGCTTGCGGCGGTCCCAGACCACCCACAAAAAGCCCAGCATCAACGGCAGCATGGAGACCAGATAGGCGACGTAGCGCAAGGCAGACCGCGCCAGACTTGGATGGCCGCCCGTGCGCAGATCCACCACGCGGCAGCGCATCAGGTACTTGCCCGGGGTCGCCCCGTAGCGGGCCCACAGGAGGACGATCAACAGCAGCGGCAGCAGTTGGTTTACGAACACGTCCCAGAGGCCGTGGTAGCCGTAGGCGTGTTGCTGGTTTTCCGCGAAATAGGCGTCGCCGTAAACGCCGTAAAGCAGGATGAGGGCGATGGGAAGATAAATGAGCGTGTCGATCACGTGGGCGGCGGTGCGCCGCCAGAAGCCGGCGTACCGCGGCTCGCTCATGCCTTGTAGCCCCGGTGCAGTGCGACGATGCCGCCGGTGAGATTGAAGTAATCGCAGCGCACGAAGCCGGCGGTCTCCATCATGCCCTTGAGCGTTTCCTGATCCGGATGCATGCGGATGGATTCGGCCAGGTATTGGTAACTGGCCCGATCATTGGCAATCAGCTGGCCCATGAGCGGTAACAGCTTGAAGGAATACATGTCGTACACCGGGCCAAGGCCCGGTGCCACAGGCTTGGAGAACTCCAGCACCAACAGCTTGCCGCCAGGCTTGAGCACCCGGTGCATGGAGGCCAGCGCCTTGTCCTTCTCGGTGACGTTGCGCAGGCCGAAGGCGATGGTGATCACGTCGAAGTGGTTATCGGGGAAAGGCAGGCATTCGGCATTGGCCTGCACGTATTCGATGTTGCCCACCACGCCGCGATCGGTGAGCCGGCTGCGGCCCACCTCCAGCATGGACGCGTTGATGTCCGCAAGCACGACCTTGCCCTCGGGCCCCACCTGCTCAGCGAACCTGGCGGTGAGATCGCCCGTGCCGCCTGCGATGTCCAGTACCCGCTGGCCGCGGCGCACCGCCGCCAGCTCGATGGTGAAGCGTTTCCACAGACGATGGATGCCGAGGGACATCACATCGTTCATGAGGTCGTACTTGCCGGCCACCGAGTGGAACACCTCGGCCACCTTGCGCGCCTTCTCGCCGACAGGCACCTGCTGGAAGCCGAAATGGGTCGTATCGTGCTCGGACATGGTGTTTAACCGTTCAGGGTTTCCTTGCGCGTATAGCCGGCCTCTTGCAGGCGGCGCAGGTATTCCTGCCAGTACGCGTCGTAGTTCTTGCCCAGGTCGTACAGTGTGTCCCAGGCGTAGATGCCGGTGTTGTGACCGTCATCGAAATGGATCTGAATGGCGTACGTGCCCACCTGTTCGATCTTGTCGATGTTCACGTCTTCCTTGCCGACCTGCAGCTTTTCCTCGCCGGGGCCGTGGCCACGCACCTCGGCCGAGGGTGAATAGACCCGCAGGTACTCGGTAGGCAGGCGGAACTGGCTGCCGTCCTCGAAGCGGATCTCGAGAATGTGGCTCTTCTTGTGAAGATGAATCTCGGTGGGAAGGAATTGGGTCATGGGGAAAAGTCCCTCCGAAAAGAGTGCTTAAGCATACAGTGAGGTGGATGCACCGCAAAGTGCCCCCACACGATGGCGACTTGTTCCGTCGAATTCAACGCGTGGGGGTGTGGGGTTTTTCCCGCCGAATCAGAGAATGTAGCGGCTCAGGTCTTCGTTCTGGGCCAGCTCGCCCAGCTCGCGGTCCACGTAGGCCGCGTCGATCACCACGGTCTGCCCGCCGCGGTCCGCCGCCTCGTAGGACAGGCTTTCCAGCAGGCGCTCCATGACCGTGTGCAGGCGCCGGGCACCGATGTTCTCGGTGCGTTCGTTCACCTGCCAGGCCACCTCGGCCAGGCGCGCGATGCCCTCGGCCGTGAAGTCCAGGTCCACGCCTTCGGTGCGCAACAGGGCCTTGTATTGGTCCGTGAGGGAGCAGTCCGGCTCGGTGAGGATGCGCACGAAATCCTGCACGGAAAGGGCGTCCAGCTCCACCCGGATGGGCAGACGGCCCTGCAGCTCGGGCACCAGGTCCGAGGGCTTCGAGAGATGGAAGGCCCCCGACGCGATGAACAGGATGTGGTCCGTCTTCACCATGCCGTATTTAGTGGTCACCGTGGAACCTTCCACCAGGGGCAGCAGGTCACGCTGAACACCTTCCCGCGACACATCGGCACCGCGCCCGCCCTGCTCGCTGCGGCTGGTGATCTTGTCGATCTCGTCCAGGAATACGATGCCGTTCTGTTCCACCGTCTGGACGGCGCGCGCCTTGATCTCGTCCTCGTTGACCAGCTTGGCGGCTTCTTCCTCGGTGAGCTGGCGCAGGGCCTCCTTGACGCGCATCTTGGTGCGTTTGGTGCGCTTGCCCGAGAGGGACTGGAACAGGCCCTGAAGTTGACTGGTCATCTCCTCCATGCCGGGCGGCGCCATGATCTCCACGCCCATGGCGGCGGCGCTCACTTCCACCTCAATTTCCTTGTCGTCCAGATCCCCTTCGCGCAGCTTTTTGCGAAATTTCTGCCGGGTCGCACTGTCACGTTCCGACTCGGCGGGTTCCTGGGCGAACCCCGCGCGCGCGGGCGGCAACAGGATGTCCAGCACGCGTTCCTCCGCGGCCTCTTCGGCACGGAAGCGCAGCTTGGCCATTTCCTGTTCGCGGGTCATCTTGATGGCGACGTCGACCAGGTCGCGGATCATGGATTCCACATCGCGGCCCACATAACCGACCTCAGTGAACTTGGTGGCCTCCACCTTGATGAAGGGCGCGTTGGCGAGTCTCGCCAAACGCCTTGCGATCTCGGTCTTGCCTACGCCGGTGGGCCCGATCATCAGGATGTTCTTGGGCGTGATTTCGTTGCGCATGGCATCGCTGACCTGGCTGCGTCGCCAGCGGTTGCGCAGGGCGATGGCCACCGCGCGCTTGGCGGCGGCCTGGCCGATGATGTGCTTGTCCAGTTCCTGGACGATCTCGCGAGGTGTCATTGGGCTCATGTTCGATCTTCCGAAGAAAAAGCGTTCGTCTTCTTCTTCAACACTCCAGTTCTTCGAGCGTGATGTTGCGGTTGGTGTAGATGCAGATGTCGGCGGCGATGCCGAGGCTTTGCTCGACGATTTCGCGGGCGGACAGCTCGGTATGTTCCAGCAGGGCGCGGGCCGCGGCCTGGGCAAAGGGGCCGCCGGAGCCCATGGCGATGAGGCCGCCCTCGGGTTCGATGACGTCGCCCGTCCCGGATAGGATCAGCGAGGCGCTTTTGTCCGCCACGGCGAGCAGGGCCTCCAGGCGGCGCAGCATGCGATCGGTGCGCCAGTCCTTGGCCAGTTCCACCGCGGCGCGGGTGAGATGCCCCTGATGCTTCTCCAGCTTGCCCTCGAAGCGCTCGAACAAGGTAAAAGCGTCGGCCGTGGCGCCGGCAAAGCCGGCCACCACCTTGTCGTGGTACAGGCGGCGCACCTTGCGGGCATTGCCCTTCATGATGGTGTTGCCGAGCGTGACCTGGCCGTCGCCGCCGATGACCACCTGGTCACCACGGCGCACGCACACGATGGTGGTGCCGTGAAACTGCTCCATGGGGACTCCTGAGACTGAAAACGAAAGTTTACACGTTGGCTGCGCGGGGAGGAGAAGATCAAGCACGGAGGCCACGAACGGAGATGATCGAATTCATGCGCCTTCGGCGCAACGCTTCACCCTGTTCACAGGATGTTGGACAGACCGGGCGCCAACCAGTACATACCAGAGGATTAGGAAATTCCTCAACTCCGTGGTTGAAGCTCCTTCTCCCTAATCCACCCGCGCGCTGTTCTGCTCCAGCAGGGCACGGTTGCGGGCGGCCAATCGTTCGATGAGGGCATCCAGCCCGCCCTGGCGCACTTCGCTGGCGAAGCTGCTGCGGTAGTTGGTGACGAGGCTCACACCCTCCACCACCACGTCGTACACCTTCCAGGCTTCGCCCTTGTGGTGAAGGTTGAAACTCACCGGCACGATATTGCCCGCCGGCAGATGCACCTCTGCGCGCACCAACGCCCTGCGCGCGTCGCCCTGGGTCTCTGCCGGGCGGAACTGAATCAGTGTGTCGCTGAAATCCAGCAGTTCGTCCAGTTTCCGCGGCTCCTCCAGCAAGGCGCCCACATAGAAGCGCACCAGCAGCGTCCGGAACTCGGTCATGAAACGTGCGCGCTGCTCCTGGTCGGCGGTGCGCCAGTGCTTGCCGAGTACCAGCTGCGCGATAAGTGGAAAATCCACATGCGGACTGAGGACTTGCTCCACCAGGCCGTAAAGTGCCTGCGGGCGCGAGCGCAGCTGCTCCCGATGCGCATGCAATACCGCGAACATGTCGTCCGTGGCGGTCGTCAGCACTTCGTGCGGTGCGGGGGCCGCATGTGCGCCGGGCGGGGCGAACGACAGCACGACGGCGAAGAGGAAGGACGACAGGACGGTTTTCATGGCGGACCGGGTTCCAGGGCGTGAATGCATTCTCGCCGACGCGCCAGCGCCAGGCAATCGCGATACACTGACACGCCTCTCAAAACTACGACCATGAAAAAACCCGAACTGCTTGCCCCCGCGGGGACCTTGCGAAACCTGCGTCACGCGTTTGCCTACGGGGCCGACGCCGTGTACGCCGGTCTGCCGCGTTACAGCCTGCGGGTGCGCAACAACGATTTCGACCTGGCCAATTTCGCCACAGGCATCGCCGAGGCCCATGCCCTCGGGCGCAAGCTCTACCTGGCCGCCAACGTCATGCCCCACAACGCCAAGGTGAAGACCTTCGTGCGTGACATGGAACCCATCGTGGCCCTGGGCCCCGACGCACTCATCATGGCGGATCCGGGATTGATGCTGCTGGTGCGCGAGCGCTGGCCCGACATGCCCATCCACCTGTCCGTACAGGCCAACACCATGAACGCCGCCAGCGTGCGCTTCTGGGCGCAGCAGGGCGTCACCCGGGTGATCCTGTCTCGCGAACTGGGCCTGGAGGAAATCGCCGAGATCCGTCAGCAGTGCCCCGATACGGAGCTGGAAGTCTTCGTGCATGGCGCACTATGCATCGCTTACTCCGGGCGTTGCCTGCTGTCGGGCTATTTCAATCACCGCGATCCCAACCAGGGCACCTGCACCAACGCCTGCCGCTGGGACTACGCCCTGCATCCCGCAGGTCAGGACGTGAGCGGCGACGCCGTGACGCAGCCCACCGCAGGTGTGTACCTGCTCGAGGAGAAAAGCCGACCCGGTCAACTGATGCCCATGGAAGAGGACGAGAACGGCACATACATCCTCAATTCCAAGGACTTGCGTGCCGTGGAGCACGTGGCCCGCTTGGTGGAGATCGGCATCGACTCGCTCAAGATCGAAGGACGTACAAAATCCCACTACTACGTGGCCCGCACGGCGCAGATCTACCGACGCGCCATCGACGATGCCTGCGCCGGCCAAGACTTCGATGAGGGCCTCCTGGGCGCGTTGGACGGCCTCGCCAATCGCGGTTACACCAGCGGCTTCTATCAGCGCCACGCACCACAGGATTATCAGACCTACGACACCGGCCGCTCCGACAGCGACGTCCAGCGCTTCGTGGGTGAAGTGGTGGATTACGACGCGGTCACGGGGCTGGCGGTCATCGATGTGAAGAACAAATTCGCCATAGGTGATCGGCTGGAACTCATTCACCCGACCCAGGGCTGCATCTTCACCCTCGGTCATATGGAGGACCTGGACGGCAATCGCCTGGAGGAGGTCCCCGGCGGCGGCTGGCGCGTGCGCATTCCTCTTCCGGATCTGGACCACCGCTTCAGCCTGCTCGCCCGTTTCACGACGAGCTGACCCAGGATCCGGCCCCTCAGCGACGACAATCAACGCCTGGAAGTGACATCGACCCGCCAGCGATCCGCCTCAAGCGCTTGAACGTTCACCGCCACGTCCAGGAAACGCCGTATCACTTCGAGGTTGGTGCGGAAATGCAGGCTCGGACGCAAGGTTTCGAAACTGCCGCCGCCCGCTAATGCCAACGGGATCAGCAACTGGTCCGCCAGGTACTCGCCGACCGACACACCTGCGCGCACGTAGCGCTTCACCTGTCTCGCGACGCTGTTCGCCACGGTTTCCGCCGGCACGCCCCGTTCACCGAAACCTGCGAACACCTCCGTCACATGCGCACTGCGTACCGCCACCATCACCGCGTTACCCGGCCCGAGCGCCGTGTCCGCGCGGACACGCTCAAGGTGATCCTCGCTGAGGTTCAGCGCCTGGCCGAGGGCAGCCAGTTCCCGTTCTGCAATGTGCTCCGGCAGGTGGGCGATGAGTGCACGGGCATCGATCTCGCACAGCGCACCGCGAGCGGGCAAGTGCAGGGGTCGCAACCGATCGACCGGCGTGATCCTCACCTCAAGCCTTCCGCCGCCCGCCGGGTAAAACCCGGGGCGTTCCAGCCGCGCCTCCACATGAGGGCCCATGCGGTTTACCAGCGGCAGGAAACTCCGCACAAGAAAGTCGAAGGGCGGCGCGAGGGGGTTATGGGTGCCGCCTTCCAGTACCAGCCGCGAGGGGCCCGTCGCGGTGAGCAGCGCGGGCAGCACGGTCTGCAACACCAGCGTGGTGCTCCCGGCGGTGCCGGTGGTGAAATGAAAGTCGCCGGGGGTCAGCTTTCCGGGCCGAAAGGTCAACGCCAGTGACCCTGTCTGGCCGCCCTCCACCATCGCATCGGCGATGGCTGCGGCTGCGTTCACGGCCGCCAGATGCTGAGCCTGCAATCCCGGATGCTTGCGCTGCTTGCGAATGTTCACGATCCGGAACGGCCGGCGCAGGCAAACGGACAGCGCCAGCGCCGTACGCAGGATCTGTCCGCCGCCTTCGCCGAGACTCCCGTCGATGCTCAGCAACCGCGCGTTCGCGTCTTCCATGTGCCAAGCATGGACACCGCTGCAGCCACCGACGAACCGGTGGTTTTGGCTGTGCCGCTACGTCGCCGTATTGCCGCCGGTCTCCTTGAGCATGGCGGTCAGGCCGTTGATGTTGCCTGCCTCGAGCCCGAGTTCGTTCAGCAGGGAATCCACCAGCGGGCCCTGGGCCCGATAGCGCAGTGCGCTGTTGACCATCTGGTCCGCCAGGTTGCCGCCGCCGGCGTCCTCGCCCAGCGCTGACAGGCCGCCCACGCCGCCAAGGCCTTCCACCTGCATGATCTTGATCCCCTCGATGCGCTCCATGGGCTTGACGCTTTCGCGGATGATCTCCGGCAGGTATTTGATGACGGCGAGTCGCACCTGCATGGCGATTTGCTCGGGCGACAGTACGTTGTCGGCCTCGTGCAGGGCGCGCCGGCCCTCGGCATCGACCGCATAGCGCTTGGCGGCGGCGTCGGCGCGCAGCACCTCCGCTTCGGCATCGCCCTGCGCGGCGATGCGGATCTTCTCGGCATCCGCCACGGCGAGGGTGCGCACCGCCTCGGCCTTGTCCTCGGCGGCCTGTTTGTCGGCCTCGGCCGCGACGGTGATGCTGATGGCATCCTGTTCCGCGGCTTGACGGGCCTTCACCAGTTCGATCAGCTTCTGGCGCTCCGCACGCTCGGTCTCACGCACGGTGACCACGGCTTCCTCGGCCTTGACCGCTGCCGCGCGTGCTTTGTCCGCGTCGGCCTGCGCCTCCGACTGTGCCCGCGACTTCTCGGCCACGGCGATGGCTTTGTCCTGTTCGGCCAGTTCCACGGCCTTGTGCTTGAGCACCTCGCGCTCCTTCAGCAGGCGTTCCTTTTCGATGCGCTCTTCTTCCACGGCGCGTTCGGCGGTGATGCGGGCCGTGTCCACCTGGCGACGGGCGACGATCTCCGCTTCTTCGGCTTCCCGATGCTTGGCCGCCTCCTGCGACGCGATCTCGGCGGTTTGTTCCGCCTTGCGGATGGCGATCTCCCGTTCCTGCTGCAGGCGTGCGTATTCGTTTTCGCGCGCGATTTCGAGCTTGAGCCGCTCCGCCTCCAGGTTCTTCTGAGCGATGGCCACGTGGGTGTCCTGCTCGATGTCGTTACGCTTCTTGCGGCGCGATTCGATGGCCTCGGTGAGTTTGGTGAGCCCTTCGGCATCGAAGGCGTTCTGCGGATTGAAGTATTCGAAGCCGGTCTGATCCAGGCCGGTGAGCGACACCGACTCCAGCTCCAGGCCGTTCTTGAGCAGGTCTTCCGAGACCACCTGCTGCACCTTTTGCACGAAGTCCACGCGCTGTTCGTGCAGTTCCTCCATGGCCATCTCCGCGGCCACGGCGCGCAAGGCGTCCACGAACTTGCCTTCCACCAGTTCCTTGAGGGCATCCGGGTGCATGGTCTTCATGCCCAGGGTCTGCGCCGCGTTGCCGATGGAATCGTCGGTGGGCTTCACCCGGACATAGAACTCGGCGGTCACGTCCACGCGCATGCGGTCGCGGGTAATGAGCGCCTGCTCGTTGGCACGCCGCACCTCGAGCCGCAGCGTATTCATGTTCACCGGAATGATCTCGTGCAGCACCGGCAGCACCAGTGCGCCGCCGTTCATGATGACCCTCTGTCCGCCGAGCCCGGTGCGCACGAAGGACACTTCCTTGGAGGCGCGCTTGTAAAGCCGCGCAAAGATGAGGCCCAGCGTGAGCAGGGCGACGAGGATGAGGCCGGCGATGGCCAGGGTATCGAAGAGATTCTGAGTCATGTTTTCTGTCTTCCGTGTCGTTGTCAGTCCACCAGGGCCGCGCTGGTATTGGGAATGGCCCGGAACAGGGCGCCCTCACGCCGGACCAGCAGGACCTGATCGCCCTGGGCGAAAGTGCCTGCCGGGTCATCCGGTTCGACCATGACGTAATGGGCGTGCCCGTGCTGATCACGCAACCGGGCCTGCGCGGCGTGCCCGTGCCGTGCCTGCCCGAGCGTGATCACCGCCACCCGGCCCACGAAACTCGCTTCGGCGACCGATTCGGTTTCGTCCCGGGGCATCACGCGCGCCAGCACACCCCCTGCGATCCGCACCACGGGCAGTGCCAGCGCGAACGCGGGCACCGCGGCGAACCCGCCGGGCAGCAGGACGCTCAGCATACTGCCCGCCAGCATCTGCACGGCGAGGCCGATGAGTCCGAAGGCGGTGAGAAACACCACCAGCAGCATGAGGGCCGGCACCTGCCCGAAGCGCAACCAGCTGAGCAGGCGTGACAGCGGGCCGCTCTCCACGCCGGGTGTTTCCGCCGTGACCTCCGCCGGGAGCAGATCGTCCAGGCTTTGGGACAAGCCTCCACCGAGTAGAAGTGCGCCGAGTTCGGTCAGGGCGATGCCCAACATAAGTGCCAGTGCGATCGTGAACGGCAGGTTTCCGTCCGCGAACAGGAACGCCATCAGCGGCTACCCGCCTTGAGTGCCGCCAGGCGCTCCTGGATCCGGTTCTTGCGCGCCAGTTCCTCCAGTTCAGCCAGCTGCGCGGCGGTTTTCAGCGCTGCCTTGCCCGTGCCCGGCACGCCCTCGGCATTCGTCACACGATCGAAAGCGGCGCTTGCCTTGCTGACCTTGTCCCCTACTGCACTCGGCTGCTCACCACCGTCCCCGGGCAGGATGCCGTCGCCCGCGGCACTGCGCCGAGCGGCAACGAAGTCCCGCCGTTCGTCTTCCATGTCGCGGCGGCGGGCACGCAAGGCAGCCACGTAGCTTTCCAGCTCCTTTTCCTGGCTGCCGAAATCGGCAAGGGCCTGTTCCAACACCGGCAGTTGGGCTTCGATATCCATCTGTCGGGCAATGGCGGCCTCGGCCAGATCATCGCGGCCCTGTTTCACGGCCAGCGCCATGCGTTCGGCGAGCTCCGCATGCTTTTGCTGTTCCTCGGCCAGGCGCTTGGCCGCCAGGTGTTTGTTCGCGATCACCCGGCCCAGTTCCGCCCGCACTTCGTCCACGGCGCCGTCGATTTCGCGCAGCGCCTGTTCCATCACGGCGTCGGGGGCGAGGCCTTCCACTTTGTCGATCATGCCGTGCAGGCTGGCGCTGACCAGGCGTGCAACGCGCGAGGCGATGCTTTCCTTCATGGGTTTCTCCTTTGGCTTGAGGCACCGGCAAACCGCCGGCGAATGGATGCACCCGCCGCGGGAACGCGGCAGGCAGGGTGTTTGTCTGAGGGGGAAGTCGGCGGTCCTGTCCGGGGCACGGGTGTCGTCCTTGAAACCGTGAGAGATATGGCGCCGACTATATCAATATCCGGGCGGGGAACAACACGCCGAAGTGCCTGTCGGTCCTGTGGTAAATTGCGTTTTTTCACAACGCCTTCGGAGCAGCAACCATGAGCCGCCCAGAAACCTCCCGTGGCAACTTCTCCCGTACCCGGATGCGCCGCATGCGTCGTGATGATTTTTCGCGCCGGCTCATGCGCGAGTCGACCTTGTCGGTGGACGATTTCATCTACCCCATGTTCGTGCTGGAGGGCAGCAATCAGCGTGAGGCGGTAGCCTCCATGCCGGGTGTGGAGCGCGTGTCCATCGACCTGTTGTTGAAAGAGGCCGAGGCGCTGGTGAAGCTGGGGATCCCCATGGTGGCGCTGTTTCCTGTCACACCCCCGGAGGCCAAGAGCCTGGATGCGGCCGAGGCCTATAGCCCCGACGGTCTGGCCCAGCGCGCTGTGCGCGCCCTGCGCAAGGAATTCCCGGCGCTGGGGGTGATGACCGACGTGGCCCTGGACCCCTTCACCACCCACGGCCAGGACGGACTCATCGATGAGACCGGCTACGTGATGAACGAGGAAACCGTCGCGGTGCTGGTGAAACAGGCGCTGTCCCACGCCGAGGCGGGCGCCCAGGTGGTGGCCCCTTCGGACATGATGGACGGACGCATCGGGGCGATTCGCGACGCCCTGGAGGCCGCCGGCCACATCCACACCCGCATCATGGCCTACTCGGCCAAGTACGCCTCCAGCTTCTACGGTCCGTTCCGCGATGCGGTGGGCTCCGCCGGCAATCTGGGCAAGGGCAACAAGTCCACCTACCAGATGGACCCGGCCAATTCCGACGAGGCCCTGCGCGAGGTGGCCCTGGACCTGGAGGAGGGCGCCGACATGGTCATGGTGAAGCCCGGCCTGCCCTATTTGGACATCGTGCGGCGGGTGAAGGACCAGTTCGGCGCGCCCACCTTCGTGTATCAGGTGTCCGGTGAGTACGCCATGCTCAAGGCCGCGGCCCAGAACGGCTGGCTGGACGAGCGGGCGGTGGTGCTCGAATCCCTGCTCGCTTTCAAGCGCGCGGGCGCCGACGGCATCCTCACCTACTTCGCCCGCGACGCGGCGCGCTGGCTCAGGCTGTAAGAAAAAAGCCAAAACCACGGGGAACACGGGGAACACGGGGGGAATCCAAAAAGGGGCCGGTGTGGTATGCAGTACCTGCAGTCACTCTGGCGTGTAGCGTTACGTGACTGGCGCGGGTGGAAATGTCACCAAGCTTCGCAACGTGACGCCTGAAATTGTTTTCCCCGTGTCCCCCGTGTCCCCCGTGTCCCCCGTGGTTGATGCTTTCTCTGCGACACCCGGCACGGCTACAGTGTGCTTGTGGTCACATTTTGTGGGCGGCTCCCGGGGGCGGGCGGTATAATCGCCCGCCTTTCTAGGACCAAGAGAGCCTATATGCCGAAGAGTTACATCTTCAGCCTGTTCGGTGCCTCGCCCATCCGGCCGTTACAGCATCATATGGCCAAGGTGCAGGTGACCATCGCCGAACTCCTGCCGTTCTTCGATGCGGTGTTTGCCGGCGATTGGGCCGGGGCCGAACGCCTTCAGCACCGCATCTCCGACCTCGAAAACGAAGCCGACACCCTGAAAAAAGAACTCCGTCTGCATCTGCCCTCGGGTTGGATGATGGCCATGTCGCGCCGCGACGTGCTGGAAGTGCTGACCGTGCAGGACCAGATCGCCAACAAGGCCAAGGACATCGCCGGCCTGGTGCTGGGTCGCAAGATGGATTTCCCGGCGGACATGCGCCCGAAGCTGCTCGAGTTCATCAAGCGCAGCATCGATGCCTCCGCCCAAGCCCAGCGCGCCACCAACGAGCTGGATGAACTGGTCGAGACGGGTTTCCGCGGCGGTGAGGTGAAGCTGGTGGAATCCATGCTCCGGGAGCTGGATGCCATCGAAAGCGACACCGACAAGCTGCAGGTCGAGGTGCGCGGACTGCTGTACGTGCGCGAAAAGGAACTGCACCCGGTGGATGTGATGTTCATTTACCGGGTCATCGAATGGATTGGCGACCTCGGGAATCTTGCGCAGCGCGTGGGCAGCCGCCTGCAGCTGATGTTGGCGCGCTGAGGGGTCCCCGATGGATTACGCAACCGTTTACATCCTGCTCGCGTGCGTCTTCGGCCTGTTCATGGCCTGGGGTGTCGGCGCCAATGACGTCGCCAATGCCATGGGCACCTCGGTGGGCTCGGGTGCGCTGAGCATTCGCCAGGCTATTCTCATCGCGGCCACCTTTGAGTTCGTTGGCGCGGTGCTGGCCGGCGGCGCCGTTACCGAGACCATCCGTAACGGCATGATCGATAGCCAATTGCTCGCCGAAACGCCGGAATTGCTGGTCTACGGCATGCTGGCGTCGCTGCTTGCCGCCGGTATTTGGCTGCTGGTGGCTTCCCACTTCGGTTGGCCCGTGTCCACTACGCACACCATCGTGGGCGCCATCGTGGGTTTCGCGGCCGTGGGCATCGGATTCGAGGCCGTGAAGTGGGCCAAGATCGGTTCCATCGTGGCCAGTTGGGTGGTATCACCGGCGCTGGCGGGCATCATTGGTTTCGCCTTGTTCCGCAGCGTGCAGATGCTGATTCTGGAGAATGAGAATCCGCTCAAAGCCGCCCGGCGCTGGGTGCCCGTATACATCTTCATCGTGGGCTTCGTCGTGGCGTTGGTGACGCTGCAGAAGGGACTCAAGCACGTCGGTCTGCACCTCAACGGCAGCGAAACCTATCTCATCGCAGCCGGGTTCGGTGCGCTCATCATGGCCATCGGCAACCTGGCCATCATGCGCCTGCGCCTGGATCCGAGCGCGGATATCGACTTCCACTTCGCCAACGTCGAGAAGGTGTTCGGCGTGCTGATGCTGGTGACCGCCTGCGCCATGGCCTTTGCCCACGGTTCCAATGACGTGGCCAATGCGGTCGGTCCCCTCGCCGCCGTGGTCTCCGTGGCCCAGACCGGCCTGGTGGCGGCCAAGAGCGCCATGCCCATCTGGATCCTCTTCGTGGGCGGCATTGGCATTGTGGTGGGTCTGATCACCTTCGGTCACAAGGTGATGGCGACCGTGGGCAGCGGTATCACCGAACTCACTCCCAGCCGCGGCTTCGCCGCCACGCTGTCCGCCGCCGGTACCGTGGTGTTCGCCTCGGCCGCCGGACTGCCCGTGTCGACCACCCACACCCTGGTGGGCGGTGTACTCGGCGTCGGTCTGGCGCGCGGTATTGCGGCGCTCAACATGGAAGTGGTGCGCAACATCTTCATGTCATGGGTGGTCACGTTGCCGGCCGGGGCCTTCCTGTCCATTTTCTTCTTCTACGTGTTGCGCGCGGTGTTCGGCTGACATGTCCCTGCTCGATTTCGACGTCAAGCCCGACCTCTATGCGGTGATGGGTAACCCCATCGCCCATAGCAAGTCACCGCGCATCCATGGCCTGTTCGCCAGCCAGACGGGCCAGCGTCTCAGCTACGAGGCCATTCTGGTGGACCTGGGCGGTTTCGAGCAGGCGCTTGGCAATTTCCAGGCCCACGGGGGCAAGGGCTGCAATGTCACCCTGCCCTTCAAGGAGGAGGCCTGGCGACTGATGGACCAGCGCAGCGAGCGCGCGCAGATGGCGGGTGCGGTGAACACCGTGGTGTTCCGGCCTGACGGCAGCCGCTTTGGCGACAACACCGACGGCGTCGGCCTGGTACGCGACCTGACGCACAACCACGGTGTAGCGCTCGGCGGGCGACGTATCCTGATCCTGGGGGCGGGCGGCGCCGTGCGCGGCGTGCTCGGGCCGCTGCTGGCGGAGGGCCCGGCGACCGTGGTGATCGCCAACCGGACGGTGTCGCGTGCCACGGAACTGGCGCGCGCCTTTGCTGAACGGGGTGCTGTGCAGGCGTGCGGTTTCGAAGTCCTCACCGGCCAGTTCGACGTGGTGATCAACGGCACCTCGGCCAGTCTGCAGGGTGACCTGCCCCCACTGCCCGATCAGATCCTCGCCCCCGGTGCGTGGTGCTACGACATGATGTACGGCGCGCAACCCACCGTGTTCATGAACTGGGCGCTGGCCCACGGCGGACGGCCCGTCGACGGCCTGGGGATGTTGGTGGAGCAGGCTGCCGAATCGTTCCTGCTGTGGCGTGGCGTCCGTCCTCAGACTGCCCCCGTGATCACTGCTTTGCGCGAGGCGCTCAGCGCCAGCTGAGCGGTGCCGGCCGGAAGCGGCCACGCAAACGCCTGTCCTCCCGCGGGCGCGCCTCCCCATTGGAACGTTTCACCCGTGACCCGCTGCGCCTGTCGCTGGGCGCGCGGTGCACATACTCACGCACCACCACCGGCTCACCCAGCAGGCGCTTCCCATTGAGATGTTCGACGGCACGTTGCGCAGCCACATCGGGCTCGATGACGCCGTGGCCAAACCGCTCCACTTCACCATCTTCGCGCACCTTCTCCAGGATGCGGAAATGTGCGACGTGACCGAAGCCGAGGAAGAAACGGTTGAGGTGGGATACAGCAGCATAGCGCGGCAGATTGCCGATGAAGATTTCCATCGCGCATCACCTGCAAGGGGATTTGTATCTAGTGTTGCTTATGGTGGTGCAAATGCAAGAACAAGACGGCTTTGAAGGTGGTGCGTGAAAGCTAACGGGTGACGCATGACCGTTACGCGTCACCTGTCGCCCGTCACGTACTGATCTTTCAGTCGCACATAATGTGCTGCCGAGTAGCGCAGCTTCTCGCGTTCGGCCGCGCTCAGTGCGCGCACACGCCGCACCGGCGATCCGAGCCACAGATAGCCACCTTCGAGCACCTTGCCGGGCGGTACCAGGCTGCCGGCGCCCAGCAACACTTCCGGCTCCAGCCGCGCACCGTCGAGCACGATGGCGCCCATGCCCACCAGGCAGCGATCGCCGATGGTGCAGCCGTGCAACACCACCTTGTGACCCACGGTCACGTCGTCGCCCACCATGCAGGGATGCCCGCCCGGCACCTCGGCGTGATCATGGGTGACGTGCAGCACCGAACCGTCCTGAATGCTGGTGCGTGCCCCCACGCGGATGAAATTCACGTCGCCGCGCAGCACCGCCATGGGCCAGATGGAACTGTCGGCCCCGATGATCACGTCGCCGATCACGACGGCTGTCTCATCCACGTAGGCGCTGGGGTCGGCGGTGGGGTTGTTGTCTTTGAAGGAACGTAGCATGGGTGGGGATCTCAACGCGGAGGACGCGGAGGCGCGGAGGGCGCGGCGAAGGCGACGACGACTTGCATCCGCTCGATATCGGCTGAACGCGCACGTCTTTGCGTCACCTTCGGCGCCCTCTGGTTCTGACTACCTGCGATGAACTAGCGCATCGTGACCAGCTCTTCCGAGCTGGTGGGGTGGATGGCGACAGTATTGTCGAAGTCCTGTTTGGTCGCGCCCAATTTGATCGCGACCGCGAAGCCCTGCAGCATTTCGTCGGCGCCGCGGCCGATGACGTGGCAGCCCACCACTTTCTCCTGCGCACCCACACAGACCAGTTTCATGGCCGTGCGCGACTTGTGCTCGGTAAGTGCGTGGTACATGGGCGTGAAGCGTGTGGTGTACACCTTCACGGATTCCACGCCATGAATCTCCTGTGCCTCCTCCTCGGACAGCCCGACGGAGCCGATGGGAGGATGGCTGAAGATAACGGTGGGGATGTTGTCGTAGTCGAGCCGGCGTTCCGGTTGATTGTTGAACAGGCGATCACATAGGCGCCGCGCCGCGGCGATGGCGACCGGTGTGAGCTGCGCCCGGCCGGTGGCATCGCCGACCGCGTACACGCCCGGCACCCGGGTGTTCTGGAAGAGATCGGTGCAGATGTAACCGCCCTCGTCCACGGCCACGCCGGCCGCTTCCAGGTTGAGCTCCGCCGTGTTGGGCGTGCGGCCGATGGCCCACACCAGGGCATCGAAACCGGTGAGCACGTGGCCTCCCTGGCAGTGCAGGGTGAGCTGCCCGTCACCGCCTTTCTCGATGCGTTCCAGGCTGATGTTGGGCAGGATGTTCACGCCGCAGTCCACCATTTCTTCCATGAGCGTTTCGCGCAGCATCACGTCGAAGTCCTTCAGGAAGTGCTGACGGCGCAGCAGCAGATCCACTTCACTGCCGAGCGCGCGCAACAACCCGGCCAATTCCACCGCGATGTAACCGCCGCCCACCACGGCGACCCGTTTGGGCTGTTCCGTGAGCGCAAAAAAGCCGTCGGAGGTGATACCGAACTCCGCACCGGGGACGGCGGGCACCACGGCGCTGCCGCCTGGTGAAATCACAATGTGATCCGCCGTGTAGTGCTCGCCGTCCACGTCGAGCGTATGAGCATCCACAAAACGTGCGCGGCCCACGATGGTGTCGATGTTGGAATCGGTCAGGTAGCTCTCGTACCACTCGTTGATGGCACCGATGTAACGCTCGCGCGCTGCCACCAGGGCGGCCCAGTCGAAGCGGTTCACCGACACATCGAAACCGTAGCCCTTGGCGTCGGCCAGTGCGCTCGCCACCTCGGCGGCGTTCCACATGACTTTCTTGGGTACGCAGCCCACATTCACACAGGTGCCGCCCAGGCGGCCCATTTCGATCACAGCCGCTTTCTTGCCGTACATGGCGGCGCGCTCGGCTGCCGAGAGGCCGCCACTGCCCGCGCCGATGGCGATGAGGTCGTAATGCTTCATGAATTAACCGTCTGATTCGTCACGAGCGCCAGAGTATACAGGCCATGGCACACACAGTACCGCCAGAAGCAGTGTGGGAATCCCCGTCACAATGCGCGGCACACGACATAGGTGGCACCGTTGGCCTCGCTGTATTGGTTCGCTACTGCAGCGGCGTTGCCCAGATTGGCGCCTGCATTGGTTTGTGCCTGCGCACGTAGCGCGCCGCTGTCGGGCCGGCCGTCGTCCAGTTGCAGGTCCAGGGCCTCGGCGGCTTTAAGCGGTACCATGGAAGCGCACAGCACGGTGCCACTGAGCCCGAGTGGTTGATCACCGTTGCCCGATACCACGCCAAGCTGCCCATCGAAGCCATGGCGCGGCTGGCGCACCTCCGTCGGGTCGCCCTTGAGCAGTCCCGCATGGCGCAGGTGCTGCCAGAAATAGCGGCGTTCGTGGTTACCCATCACACCCAAATCGAAGGCATCCACCCGGCTCTCCAGGTAGCCGTCGCCATCGCCGGCACTGGCGCCGTTCCAGCGCGTCGCGCGTTCGTCGTCGCCCGGCAGACGCTGATAGCGATCGCGATACGCGTACACCGCTGACGCGACGCCTTCCAGTTCGTTGTGCAACTTGCGGATGCGGGCATTCTCGATCATTTCCTGCCCTTTCACGATGCCGCCCAGCAGCAACCCGATGATCACCAGGACGATGGCGATTTCGATCAGCGTGAATCCCCTTTCCTTGTCCATGTTTGTTCCTCTTTGTTGCGAATCAAGGCCAGCGCCCGGCCGCCGCCAGGCGGGCGATCAACACATTGCCGGAGACGATCAGCAGCCTGTCGTCGAAATACCCCACGCACCCGTTGGTGCACCACGACGCCTGGGTGTAGTGGGTATCGGGAGTCCCATTCGCCCCGTTGCCTGTGCCATCCTTGCCGAGGGACAACAGGATCGCTGCAGGTGCCATCGGGTTTCCGGCGGTGAGCGGGTTGCCATCGGCATCGCTCACGCGCAACCCGTCGACGGTTGCGGGCGGATCGCCGATGGCGATGCTGAAGCCGCCATCTGCCCGATAACGCAAACGGGTGTGCCAGGCGTCGCGCGATTGTGCGACGGTAAGTCCCAGACTGCGCCACGGCAGGTCACCCTCGGCACCCCCGGGGCAGTCCTCAGCGCCATCACCGTCCTGATCAGCACAAGGCAGTCGACCGTGCGTGACCGCGAACCCCATGAGCGCCTCATAGGCGAGAGCGAGCGCGGCGTCGGACCGGGCAATTTGACGCTGCTCGTGCGAGGCACCCAACCGCCCGAGCAGGCCGCCCAGCACCATGCCGACGATGGTCAGCACCACCGCCAGTTCCAGCAGTGAAAAACCTGTCGTGCATCGCCTCACGCACAACTCTCCGCGGAGACGGCAACCGCCCCGGGTGTGACGGCGAACATCGTGCTGCATCCCTCGAACGCCAGGCTCGCCGCGTCGGGTGCGAGGCGGCGATAGCGTGTGATCGACAGCCACTGTGACTCGAACCACGCGGGCGGGTCGCCGGGTACGCCGACGCAATCACCCACCGTGAGGGGATACGCACCGTCGACGTGTCCGTCGACGCAGGTGCCGGCGGCAGTCGCGGCATACGGGAAGTGTCCGTAGGCTGCGCGAAAGCTTTGCAGACGGGCAGACAAACGCTGCGCGACGTGGCGTGTAACCGCCTCCATGAACGCGGCACGGCTCACCACCAGCAGGCGATCATTGAACTCGGCATGGTGCGGGGCGATGACGAACTGTTCGTCGCCATCGGCATTGTCGTGGGTGATGCCCTGGAGCGCCGTCGCGTCGAGATACTGCGCCGGCTGCGCCAGGCCGGTGCGCTGCTGATCGCCGACGGGCGCACCCGGCGCGAACACGATGAACGCCGCCTGCTCGGCCACCACGCCGGTCGGGCCGAACACGCGCAGCCAGCCGTCGTTGGTTGCACTGTTCAGGCTGTCGCGGGGGTAGGTGAGACTGCGCGCCACCGCATACCAGAGCCGATGCCCGCCGCCGTCTTCCGGCATCAGCCCGAAGGCCGCGCGGTCCGGGCCACAGCCCTGTTCGAGATAGCCCGGAAACTGTCCGAGCAGATGACTGTCCGTCACGTCGTCCCAACTGGACACGCAGTCACCGTTGCCATCGGCATTGCCGTCGGTGTGCCTGTCGGGAAACGGCAACTCGCCGGGTCGGCGGGGATTGGCGAGTGCGTAACCCATGATCATCTGTTTGGCCAAGGCGAGCACTGCCGCATCGGTTGCGGCGCGCGCGGGCGCTTGATAGCCACGCGACTGTGCCACCAGCAGCATGCCCGCGCCGGCAATCAGCAGCGGAACCAGCAACAGCAGCGCCGCACCCGATTGCCGGTTCACAGCGCCGCCTCGCGTGCGATGACGATCTGCGCGCCGGGTTTGAGCGTCACTGTGTCCGGGACGCCGGGAACCTGCAGTACGACACCCGTGGGGTCGGCTGCCATGACGCGCACCCCCGACCGGGTCTGGTCCCCCACCCGGACTTTTTCCGCATCAAACACGACGACAGGTACGCCGCCTTTGCGCTGAATCAGCGCCATCACCGCGAGGGTGCGTGGGGCGTTTTCGGTGCGGGTGTTGGCGCCATCCATCGCGGCGCGTTGCGCCGGCGTGGTGAACAGCCGACCGAGTTCGTCGGCAGCGCACGTACCTGCCAGGAGCAGCATCATCAACGCCAGGTAGCGGCTCATGTACCCTGCCCTTCCATTTGGCTGTGGACCGTGAGCCACTGGAGATCGCAGCCCGCGTTGAGGCGCTGATCGGCATCGATCGCCAGTCGGCAACCTGTCACCCGCAAAACACCCGGTGCCTGGCGCGACAATGTCTCCAGAAACGACAGGAGTTCACCCTCGTGCCGCAGCGTCAGCGAGAGGTGCACGGGTGTGGTTTCCGTCACCACCGCGTCGCCGACGCGGTGGGTGGGCGCAAGCTCATAGCGCGCCGATACACCGGTGCTCCCCGCTGTGGCCCGTATCGCCTCGATCCAGTCCATGCGACGAGCCTCGCCCAGGATGCCGCGCGTGGTCAGCAGTGCATGCCGGTCCCGGTACATGGCCAACGTCTGTCGTGCCCTTTGTGCCTCCCGCCCTTTCTCCAGGGCCTGCGAAAGGTCTGCGGCGGCCTGCCGCTGCATGGCCGTCGCGCCATGCAAGATGAACAGGCTCCCGCCCCAGGCGAGCGCCGCCAGGACCAGGAAGGCGAGGGATCCCCGCAGTCCGTTCATGAGGCCGCGACCTTCAATCGCACCCGGAAACCTGGCGCGGTTTCAGGCTGATCGTCGACGCTGCCCGCGATCCGTCCCTGCACGTCGAACGGACGCTCGAGGATCTCCACACCCTCGGCGTCGGGCACCTGCATCATGGCGGCGACCAGCGCGTCGAAGCGTTGCGTGAGCGTGCGACGATCGCCCGTGGAGCCGGCGATGTGTCCATGCAAGGTGATGGCGCCGTTTGGATCGGCAGGTGGATCGGTTTCGATCGTGAAACTCAGATCCTCCAGTTGGAACTCCGGAAACTGCGCCAACACCGCACCGGTGCGTTCAAGCAGCGGTCGCGCATGCAGACGCGTCGCAAGGTGGCGGTCGGCCGTGGTGACCAGATCGCGTATGCGTGCCGCCTCGGCAATATCGACCGCCGCACCGGGTTCAGGCGCTGCGGCGGCAAGCGCATGCCGCGCCGCTGCGGTGGCCTCGTTGGCCGCCAGGGTGGCGTACAGATTGCGCGCGCTCGCCAGCGCCATGCCGAATGCGAGGGCCACACAGGTCAGCTGCAAGGCGCGCAATCCCAGGGCGTGCACGTAATGCCGCCGCTCCGCGGGTCCGGCATAACGATTCGGTTCACCACGCGCCAACAGTTCGGCAAACAGTACGTAGGAGTCGCGTCCTGCGTGGCCGCTGCAGCCCATGGCCCTTGCCAGCTGCGAACCTGCATGCAGGCGCAGTGCGCCGTTGCCTGTTGCCGCTCCGCTGTGGAGCTCCGGGCCGGCGACGAGATGCGTGCTGATCTGGTCGATCTGCTTCGCATCATCGGGGCGTTGCAGGTACTGAATGGTCCGCGCGATCTCGGCGGCCATGGTATCTGCCAGGTGATCCGCCGAGCTGTCCGGCAGCGGTGCCAGACGACTGAAGCGCAACTCGCCGCCGATGAACACCGTCTGGCGCAGGCCGCCCTCCCCGTACGAGGCAATCAGAGCATCACCGGTGCATCCCAGAGGCTCGAGCAGCCGCGCACTGATGAAGGCCACCGAGGTGACGGCCGCCACCGGGACGCGTGCCTCGGCAAGACGGCTCAGCCACGGCTGCAGGGTATCGGGACGCAGCAGAGCGGAGAACAGCACCCGATCATCCCGTCGCCCTTGGGTCGCGCGCCCGAGCACGAGTGCATGCCGGTAGCCGGTATCGGGGAACAGACGGGCGAGATGACGGTTGAGCAGGTTGCCGCGATCCATGCGCACATGGGGAACCTGTTCGAGCCGAAACGCCTCGTCGGGCCGATCCACCAGCACACCCACCGGGGCACCCGGGTCCTCCGCGACATAGCGCGCAAAGCCATCGTGCCCTGTCGGGCTGTCTTCAAACGAGAATGCCTCGTACACCTGCGCCCGGCGCAGGCGGTACACAGTGGCCCCCGCCGTGGTGATCAACAGAACGCGGGTGAGCGTGCTCACTGGATTGCTCCCACCAAATCGTAAACGGGGCCGAGTACTGCAAGCACCACCCAGCCGACCAACACACCGAGGATGAGGGTTGTCGCCGGTTCGAGGGCGCGCTCGAGGCGCTCGACCCTCACGCTCACGTCCCGCTCGAACCAACCGCTCACATTCAACAGGGCGGCATCGAGCGCACCGGTGCTTTCGCCCACGTGCAGCATGCGGACCACCAAGGGTGGGAACAGGCCGCTTTGCTGGAAGGCCGCAGCCAAACCGCTGCCGTCGATGACGGCAAGGCGCGCCCGCACCATGGCATGGGCCACAGCGCTGTTGCGGGTGGCGGCGGTGGCACTGGCCAGCAGATCGAGGACCGGAACCCCGGCGCCATACATCAACGCCATCACGCGGGTGATGCGCGCGAGCTCGGATTCGTGGCGGATCGGGCCCGTCACCCACAGGCGCAGTCGCCAGGCGTCCCAACGCCGTCGCCAGTCATCGTCCCGGCGCACTTTGCGTGTGAAGAAAACGGACACGATCACCGCGGCTGCGAGCACCCAGGGACCGTAAGCCAGCACCGCGTCCGACGTGGCGAGCAGCCCGCGTGTCGCCAGGGGGAGTTCGCCGTCGAGGCTGGTGATGAACGCGACCAATTGAGGGACCACGTGCATCATGAGAAACACCAGCACCCCGATCATGACCGCAACGACCACCGCGGGGTACAGCAGCACCTGCGTGATACGTGTGGTCAGGCTGTCCTGCCAGCGCAGTGCCTCACCCAGGTCCGCCAGCGCCTCGGGTAAATGGCCGCTGTGCTCGCCGGCGCGCACCAGGGCAACGAACACGCTATCGAACACCCGGGGATGCGCTGCCAATCCCTCCGACAGCGGTCGACCCCGCTCGACGCCTTCGGCCAGCAGCAGGAGCAGGTCGCGCATGGGCGCGTGCTCCATGCCTTCAGCCAAATCCCGGAGGCTTTGCGCCGGCGGCACACCTGCGCGAAGCAGTTGCTCCAGCTGGAAACACACGTGGATCACATCGCGGCGGGCGACGTTACGGTTGTGTAGCTGCAGCCGCGTCGCCCGGTATCGGATGAGATCCAGGCCCATGCGTGCCAGGCGCGCTTCCAGTTCCTCGACGTGGGCCGCCTGCAGGCGACCCCGCTGCAGGCGACCGGATGCATCCATGGCCGTGTAGGCGAACTGGGCCATGCTCAGACCAACCTTCCCGTGACATCGACCACACGGGCCAGTTCTTCCAGGCTCGTATCGCCGGCGAGGACGCGCTGTACACCGTCTTCGACAAGGTCCCGAAAGCCACGGCTCACTGCCGCCTGGCGCAGTTCACGCAACGTGGCGTTGCGCGCAATCAGTTCATCCAGGGCCGGGTCGAATCGCACCAGTTCCATGATCGCCAGCCGGCCGCGATAACCCGTGTGATCGCAGCGGCTGCAACCCACCGCATGCCATACGGTGATCGGCGTCTCGCTGCCCAGAATGCGGCGCTCGCGTTCATCGGCCGTGTGTTGGGTCCGGCAATGCACGCACAGCCGCCGCACCAACCGTTGCGCCACCACGCCGATCAGGTTGCCCGCCAACAGCGCGGCCGAGAGGCCAAGATCGATCAATCGCGGCATGGCCGCGAGCGCAGACGCGCTGTGCAGCGTGGCGAAAACCTGGTGACCGGTCATGGCCGCGCGCAGTGCCATTTCGGCCGTATCCCGATCGCGGATTTCGCCGATGAACAGCACGTCCGGATCCTGGCGCAGCAATGCGCGCACGCCGCCCGCGAAGTCCAGTTTGCTGGCTTCTCCGACCGCGGACTGACGCAGCCCGGTGATCGGGTATTCGACCGGGTCTTCCAGGGTCATGATGTTGACCCCTTCGGTGTTGATGGCGCCGAGGATGGAGTAAAGCGTGGTGGTCTTGCCGCTGCCGGTCGGACCGGTGACCAGGAACAATCCTTCCGGTCGTGCCATCATCAGGCGCAACGTGGATACGGCGTCGTCGCCCAGCCCGAGGCCCTCGATGGGTACGATGCCGGTGTGTCGATCGAGCAGGCGCAGCACAATGTTTTCACCGTGCAGCGTCGGCAACGTGGAGACACGCACGTCCAGCGGCCGCCCATACAGCGAAAGCGCAAGGCGTCCATCCTGCGGGGCGCGGGTCTCGGCGATGTTGAGATCAGCCATGACCTTCACGCGCACCGAAATCGCCGGGCAGTATTTACGGTGCAGGCTACGCACCTGGCGCAGTACACCATCGATGCGATAACGCACGCGCAGAAAACTCGCTTCCGGTTCCAGGTGGATGTCCGACGCGCCCTGTTTCACCGCCTCGGCAATCAGCGCATCGACCAGCCGGACCAGGGGGTGTCGCGCATCGCCCGCTGCCGCGGGATTCGGCGTGTCCCCGGCCTCGAGCTCGTGGAGAATTTTTTCCAGGGCATATTCGTAGCCGTAGAACACATCGAGGGCGCGGGCGACTTCCGCTTCGCCGGCGAGCACCGGTTCCAGGTGCACGGAGCGATCGAGCTGCGCCCCGATTTGATCGAGCATCACCACGTCGAAGGGATCGGCGGTGGCGATTTCCAGGCCTTTGCGATCCGCATGAAATGCCAGCGGTACGACATGGTAGCGACGCGCCACCCCCAGCGGCACCATCGCAATCGCTTCAGGATCGGGCACGACACTGTCCAGATCCACACTGGCATGCGCCAACGTTTCGCTGAGGGCGTCGCGCAATGTGGCCTCGCCAAGAAAACCCAGCGCGACAAGCACGCGGCCCAATGGCATACCCCGTGATTGTTGTTCGATGAGCGCGATGCGCAGTTGGTCTGCGGAAATCAGCCCTCTCGCGAGCAACAGATCGCCGATACGGTTGCTGTTCACGGCGCGGCTCCCGGTGACACGGCCAGGACGGCAACCCGCTCCAGGGCCACGCGAGGGTCAAAGCCCGCGGGCCGCTGACGGGCAATCGTGAGCGCGGCGCGATAGTGGCCGAGGGCGTCCGCGGAGCGGCCGAGGTGTTCCAGACTCACCGCCAGATTGAACACATGGTCGGGACGCGCATCGAGTTCGACAGCCCGGGCGAAGGCCCGGTGGGCTGCGGTCCAGTCGCCCGCCCGGGCATGCGCTCTGCCTTGAGCGAAATGGCCGGCGGCATTCGTCACCGTTTGTGCTTGCACCTGCGCCCCGCGCGCGATGCGGAATGCAGGCGTACGGGACGCGGATTGTTGCACTGCGACAGGTACCGAAGCTGTCGAGGGGCCCGGCGCGGCCTCGATGATCGTTTCCGGCGGCGGGACGTAACGCGCAATCTGCGGTTCGGCCCGGGGCGTCGGGATCATTGCTTGCGGCATCTGGTCGCCCGGTGCAGACAGCGCCAGGCCCACGCCGGCGCCGAGCAGCAGTACGACAGCGGCGTCGAGCACATGCGGATGCATCGCGCGTCGCGCAGGAGAGACATGTTGCGGTGCAATCACCGTGCGTGCGCCCCAGCGCGCATGGCGCAGATCCGTTTCGCCCGTTCGACGGCCTGCGCTTGGCGCGGGCGGGTGGTCACCGGACCGGCCGGCGGCGCGCCTGGTGTTGCCAATGGCGATTTTCAGCGCCAGGTTCATGAACCACGCTCCCGGCGCTGACCGCCGGTCGGAGGCAGAGCCTCGCCGAAGCGGCGCAGGTCTTCTTGCAACGTGGCCTGGGTGACCACGGTTGGACGCAGGAACACCACCAGTTCAGTCTTGCGTACCTCATCGTCGCGGTAACTGAACAACGGACCGATGAACGGCGTGCGCGAGAGCAGTGGAACGCCATTGCGGCGCTGATTGTTGCTGTCCTGCATCAGGCCGCCGAGCACGGCGATCTGCCCGCTGGCGACCTTCAGTACCGATTCGATCTCCCGTACCTGGATCTCGGGCACTTCACTCACCACGCCTGCCGTGGCCAGCGCCGGGTTCGGGTCGCGCACGAAGCCGAGCACCCGCGTGATGGTCGGACGCACGTTGAGCGTGACTTCGCGGTTCTCGGCAATCTGCGGTGTCACAGCCATGATGAAGCCAACCGGCACGGTGTGGACGTTGCTTTCGAACGTCGTGATCGCGGGACTGTTGGCGGTCGGCGCCTGGATGTCGACGTCGATGGTGAAATAAACGCGGTTATCCACCACCTTGAGCATGGCGGTCTGGTTGTTGAGCGCCATCACCTTTGGGCTCGACAACACACGCAAATCGCCGAAGCGTTCCAGCAGCTTGATGGTGGCGAGCAGATTGAAGGCGCCCGGCCGGTCGAGGGTCAGCGTGGCGACGGGCGGCGCGCCCAGATTGGCGCCCAGCAGTTGCTGCTGGTAATGCCAACCGTTGTCCTCCTCGAACATGGACCAGTCCACGCCCGCCTGAAAACGATCGGAAAGCTCTACTTCCACCACCGTGGCTTCGATGAGCACCTGCCGGCGGGCGCGCGCGAGCACCTGGTCCAGCAGGGCGGCGATGGCCTCGTGTTGGCGGTCGCTGGCCAGCACCGTCAGCAACGCACTTTCCCTGTTCACCAGAATGCGCCCGGGGGCGTCTTCACCGGCACCGAGCAGATCGCGCACGTTGCCGACCAGGGTTTCCCAGAAGGCGTTGTTGGAGGCCTGCACGACGGTGGTGGTGGACGTGTTGTCGCCGCCCCGTGCCGATTCGCCGACGGCACCGCTCCCGGTGGTGGCGATCTGCGTGGCGACGCTGACGGTGCCTTCCGAACGGCGCGCGAGGTTCACGTAATCCACGTGATAGCTGCGCAGGTAGGGCGTGTCGGGCCGCGCGACGAGCTGCGAACCCGTCAGCTCGATACGCAGGTCCGCCTGACGGGCGATGCGATGGAGGATGCGCGCCAGGGGTTGATCGGTGAGCTGGAGGGTGACCGTGCCGCGCACCTGTGGGTGCAGGTCCAGGTTGAGTCCCGCGTCGCGCGCGAGGGCTGCGAGCAGGCCTCTTACGGCCGCGTCCTCGGCCACCACGGAGTAAACCGGCCCCGGTTCGGGCGTCGCGGTGGGCTCGACGATGTCGGGAATGGCGCCTGTCTCGGCCGGAGGGCGCTTCAGGTGCTCCGAATCGACCGGCCGCTCCGGCACGGCGGCCTGGCAACCGGAGAGCAACAGGCCGAGCAGCAGGGCGCGGCCGGCAGCCCTTGCCGAGGCGGGGCGGTTCGTTGCGGCAAGGCACTGCGCCGAAGGGGTAAAGAAAGCAGCGTACACAGCTCGTTCCATGAGCGGGTGGAATCCGTGCCCGGACTATACCCACGAAGCAAACGGGCGGCGCAACGAGGAAAATGCTTATCTAATCTTGACATCTGCGCTCGGGATTATTAGAGTCATTCTCGACGCAGACGTTGATTACACCCCTGTTGATGGAGGGCTTCCCCAGCCCTCCATTTTTTTGCCTGCTCTCTCGGAACGCGACTTCCGTCCGGATTCCTCAGATAATCAAAGGCTTGCTACCGTAAACCCTTTAGGCCCGGTAGCCTCATGTTCGCGCAATTGTCGAGGCTCACCGTTTGTGGGAGCGGCCTCAGCAGCGTCGGGTTACGCTGCGCTAACCCGACCTACGGCTTTTCCGTGGCCAGTGGTTTTCTCTTGTTCCCACTCACACCGGACCGAGCGGCGGCGCCGTCAGGCGTTCGCATTGCTCGCGCAGGGTGAGCACGTGTTCTTCCCAGTACTTGGGGGTGTTGAACCACGGGAAGGCGCGCGGGAAGGCCGGGTCGTCCCAGCGCTGGGCCAGCCAGGCGGTGTAATGCACCAGGCGCAGGGCGCGCAGGGGCTCGATCAGCCTGAGCTCACGCCGGTCGAAATCGTTGAACTCCTCGTAACCCTCCAGCAGATCTGAAAGCTGCAAGGTCATTTGCGGCCGGTCGCCGGACAACAGCATCCACAGGTCCTGCACCGCCGGACCGGTACGCGCATCGTCCAGGTCCACCAGGTGGGCACCCTGGTCGGTCCACAGGATGTTGCCCGGATGGAAATCCCCGTGCAGGCGCAGGCGCTTCACCTCGCCGACGCCCGCGTAGGTCTCGTCCACCAGGCCCAGCAGACGATCGGTCACCTCGCGATAGGCTGCCTCGTATTCGCGCGGCACTGCGCCGTTGTCCAGCAACCAGGCCACCGGGTCCCGGCCGAAGCTGATGGGGTCCAGGCTGGGCCGGTGTTCAAACGGGTGCACGGCACCGACGGCGTGCAAGCGCCCCAGAAAACGTCCCAGGCGCAGCCGTACCTCCGGGTCTTCCAGCTCGGGCCAATGGCCGCCGCGGCGCGGAAACAGGGCAAAGCGGAACGTCTCGAAGCGCAACAGGGTCGAACCGTCGGCCCCCGGCAGCGGTGCCACCACGGGTACGTCCGCCTCCACCAGCTCGCGTGCAAACGTGTGTTCTTCCAGCACCGCCGCATCGCTCCAACGCCCCGGACGGTAGAACTTGGCCACCAGCGGTGCGCCGCCTTCGATGCCCACCTGGTAGACGCGGTTCTCGTAGCTGTTCAGGGCAAGCAGGCGCCCGTCGCTTCGAAACCCGGCGCTGTCCACCGCATCGAGCACGCGCTCGGGCGTAAGCGACTGATAGGGATGGATGTTTTTGTTTTCTGAGGAAATCACTGATAGAGTGCGTCTAAAGGTGTGTATGCCACTCATCCTAACCGACCCATGCCCAACCCGCTGCTGGATATGACCGGGCTGCCGCCCTTCGGCGACATCCGCCCGGAACACGTGGAACCTGCCATCGACACGGTGCTTGCCGAGAACCGTGCGCGCATCGCCGCGTTGCTGGCCGATACGGAACGTTTCACCTGGGACAGCCTGGTGGTGCCCATGGAGGAACTGGAAGATCGGCTCAACCGCCTGTGGTCGCCGGTAAGCCACCTGAATTCCGTAATGAATTCCGAGGCGCTGCGCCTGGCCTACAACGCCTGCCTGCCCAAGCTCTCCGCCTATCAGACCGAGCTGGGCCAGAACGCCGCCTTGTTCCAGGCCTATAAGACCATCGCCGACGGCCCCGAATACGCCACTCTCGCCCCCGGCCAGCGCCGTCTGCTGGACAACATCCTGCGCGACTTCCGGCTTTCGGGCGTGGACCTGCCGGCCGAACAGCAGGCGCGCTTCAAGGCCATTCAGGAGGCGCTGTCGCAACTCACCTCCACCTTCGGAGACCACGTGCTCGACGCCACCAACGCCTGGCGCAAGCAGGTGACCGACGCGGCAACGCTCGCCGGTATTCCGGAGAACAGCCGCTCACTGCTGCGCCAGAACGCCGAGCGCGACGGCCTGGACGGCTATGTGATCACCCTGGAGTTCCCCGCCTATTACGCGGTGATGAGCTACGCCGACGACCGCGCCCTGCGTCAGGAGGTCTACGAGGCCTACGTGACCCGCGCCTCAGAGCGCGGCCCCCACGGTGGGCGATACGACAACGGCCCGGTGATGGAGCGCATTCTCGCCCTGCGTCACGAGTTGGCGCAGATCCTCGGCTTTTCCAGCTTTGCGGAACGTTCCCTGGCCACCAAAATGGCCGAAAGCCCCGAGCAGGTGTTGGGCTTCCTGCGCGATCTGGCGCACCGTTCGCTCGATTTGGCGCGGCGCGATCTGGAAGAAATCCGCGCCTTCGCCAAGACCCGCGGCCTGGATGATCTGCAGGCCTGGGACATCGGCTATTACGCGGAAAAGCTGCGTGAGGAGAAGTACGCCATCTCGCAGGAAATCCTGCGCCCCTACTTCCCGGAAGACCGCGTGCTGGGTGGCCTGTTCGAGGTGGTGCGCCGCTTGTTCGGCCTGGACATCCGCGAGGTCAAGGGCGTGCCCGTGTGGCACCCATCGGTGCGCTTCTTCGACATCTTCGACAACCAGGGCGAACTGCGCGGGCGTTTTTATCTGGACCTGTACGCGCGCCCGAAAAAGCGCGGCGGGGCGTGGATGGACGACTGCATCGGCAGGCGCATCACCCGCGAAGGCCAGGCGCAGGTGCCCGTGGCCTATCTCACCTGCAACTTCTCACCGCCGGTGGATGGCAAGCCGGCGTTGTTCACCCACGACGAAGTGCAGACGCTGTTCCACGAATTCGGCCACGGCCTGCACCACATGCTCACGCGCGTGGACTGGCTGGGCGTATCCGGCATCAACGGCGTGCCCTGGGATGCAGTGGAACTGCCCTCCCAGTTCATGGAGAACTGGTGTTGGGAGCGCGAGGCCCTCGATCTCATTTCGGGCCATTACCAAACCGGCGAGCCGATTCCCGCTGCGCTGTATCAAAAAATGATCGCCGCGAAGAATTTCCAGGCGGGCATGCAAATGGTGCGGCAGCTGGAGTTTGCGCTGTTCGATTTCCGTCTGCACGCCGAATACGACCCGGTCGACGGTGCGCGCATCCAGCAGGTGCTCGACGAAGTGCGCGCCGAGGTGGCGGTGGTGCATCCGCCCGAGTACAACCGCTTCCAGCACGGCTTCTCGCACATTTTCGCGGGCGGTTATGCGGCCGGGTATTACAGCTACAAATGGGCGGAAGTCCTATCCGCCGACGCCTTTTCCCGCTTCGAGGAGGAAGGTATCTTCAACGGCGGGACGGGCGCCGCTTTCCTGGCCGCCGTGCTCGAACAGGGCGGTGCGCGCGATCCCATGGAGCTGTTCATGGAATTCCGTGGCAGAAAGCCGGAGATCGAGGCCTTGCTGCGGCACAGCGGTATCGCCTGACACACCTATGACCTCAGCCCGCCTCGCCCTGGTGTTCTGCCTCTGCGCACTCGCGCCGGGCGCGCTCGCCGAGACGCTGTACGTCACCGATCGCGTACTGGCGGAGGTGCATGCCACCCCCGCGGCCAGGGGCAAACCCGTCGGCGTGGTGCCCACGGGCACCACCGTCGAAGTGCTGGAAACCCGCGGCGAACTGGCGCGCATTCAGGCACCGGGCGTCCCGGAAGGTTGGGTGGAGCGGCGCCTGCTGACCGACCAGCCGCCCGCCATGGCACTGGTGCTGAAGCTGCAGGAACAACAGGAGCGCACCCAGGCCGAGCTGGAGCGCATCAAGGGCGAACGGCGCACCACGTCCGTCTGGGCCATGGTGGCCGTGGGCACGGTCACGTTGCTGTTCGGTTTCGTACTCGGCGCCCTCTGGCTCGACCACCGCATCCGTGTCCGTCACGGCGGTTTCCGCATCTGATCCCGCGCCAGGCTATGGACCAGCCGCCCTTCCTCACTGAAACCCCGTTCCCGAGCGTATGAAAGTCGCGACCTGGAACGTGAATTCACTGCGCGTGCGGCTTCCGCAGGTGCTCGACTGGCTGGCCGTCGCGCGTCCGGACGTGCTCGCGGTGCAGGAGACCAAAGTCTCCGACGAGGACTTTCCGGTGGAGGCGTTGCGCGCCGCCGGTTACCACGCCATTTTCACGGGTGAAAAGGGCTACAACGGCGTCGCCCTCATCACCCACGCGCCGGTCAAGGGCCCGCTGCTCACGGCGCTGCCCGGTGTCGCCGACCCGCAGCGGCGCGTTGTTGCTGCCGACATCGGCAATGTCCTGGTGGTGAACGTCTACGTGCCCAACGGCAAGGCGGTGGGCAGTGAACACTACGATTACAAGCTCGACTGGCTTGAGCGTCTGCGGCGTTATCTCGCCGAACGACTCGCCGAGGGGCGTGAACTGATCGTGCTGGGCGACTTCAACGTGGCACCCGACGACCGCGACGTCTACGACCCGGTGCTGTGGGCCAACACCGTGCTGTTCTCCGGTCCCGAGCGCGCCGCCTTTCAACGGTTGTTGCAGCTTGGCCTGGTGGACCTGCTGCGCGCGAAAAACGGCGATGCGGTCATCTACACCTGGTGGGACTACCGCTTCAACGCCTTCCGCCGCAACCGCGGCCTGCGTATCGATCACATCCTCGCCAGCCCCGGGCTGGCCGAACGCTGTGTCGCCGCCCGGGTGGACACTCACCCCCGCGCTGCACAGCGGCCTTCCGACCATGCCCCGTTGCTGGCAGAGTTCATTGGATCACGCTGAAAACCGCCCCACGGCGGTATACTCGGGCCAAACCCTCATACGGTGCGGCCCATGAACCGCTCCTTCCTCACCAAGCCGCTCACGCTGCTGATCACCTTCGGTGTGCTGTTAGGCGGCCTGTTGGTTGCCGACGGCGTCACCCAGTTGGTGGAGGAACACGAGCGCGGCCTGCAACGTGAACTGCTGAGCGCACAGGCGGACGCGGTCTGTGCACGCATTGAGGGCCAACTGGAAGGGTTGCACGTGCTGGTCAGCAGTGTGACCGCCTACGCAAGTGCTCAACCCCAAGCGCCCCTGGCCGGTTTCAACCCCCTGCTCGGCGCCAGCCTGCGCGACAACGGCCCCGTCCGGGCGTTGGTGCTCAAACGCGGCGACGAGCCGCCGCTGGTCAAATCACTGCTCGCTCTTGAGGCCCCTCCACTCCCCGACGCTTCCCTGCAAGCGGCCGTCCACCACGCCATGAAAACCGGCCAGACCGTGCTGGCGGGGCCCTTCGAAATGACGCCGTCGGCGAACGCCGTTGTGCAATTCTCGCCGGTGTTCGTGGACGGCGAACTGTGGGGATGGCTGCATGCGGTGGTGGACGTGGATGCCCTGCTGAATGCCGCCGGCCTGCGCCTGGGTGGGAATACGCTTTATGCCATGCGCGGGGTCGTGTCGGATGGGTCGGCGCCGCCGCTGCTGTTCGGCTCGCGCGAATTGTTCAGCCGTGACGCCGTGGTGGTGCCGCTCAATCTGCCGGGCGGCGAATGGCAACTGGCGGTGATGCCCGCCGACGGTTGGGCCAGCGAATCGCGGCTGCGGGTCATCGGCTTTGCGACCGCGCTGGTGCTGTCCCTGTTTGCCTATGTGTTGCTGGCCGAGCGCGAGCGCGAAAAACAACTGGCGCTGCACGACCCGCTTACCGGCCTGCCCAACCGCTTGTTCTTCGACTTACGTATCGACCACGCCATCACGCGCGCCGAACGCCATGGCCGCGCCTTCGCGCTGCTGTACCTGGACCTGGACGACTTCAAACCCGTCAACGACAGGTACGGACACAAGGCCGGCGACCGCGTGCTGGTGGAAACCGGGCGGCGCATTCGCAAACAACTGCGTCGGGTGGACACCGTGGCGCGCATCGGCGGCGACGAATACATGGTGATCCTCGACGACATGTCGGGCCCGGCTGAAGCCGAGGTGGTGGCCCACAAGCTCATCGATGTGCTGAGCCGGCCCATCAATGTCGGTGTCCGCCACGTGACCGTGGGCGTGAGTATCGGCGCGAGCTTCTACCCCATCAGCGGTGCCACACCGGACGAGCTCATCCGCCGCGCCGACCAGGCCATGTACCGCGCCAAATCCCAGGGCAAAAACCGCTGCTGTTTCGACGAGCCCGGTTCGCGCTGATCATTCCGCCACCGTGAGATTTTTTCCGCGCGTTTCGGTGATGCGCGTGCCTGCCGCCAGCGCGATTAGCGCATAGCCCAGCATCAAGCCGAGCCCATAGCGGTAATCCCCGGCGACATACATGCGCACGCCCTCGCGCAGAGCGCCGTCCCACACCAGGTCCAGCGCCCAGCCGAACAGCGGCTGCATCAGCGCGGCGCCCAGAAACAACCCGGTATTCACCACGCTGATGGCCATGCCCGACACCGCGGGCGGGCACACTTCTTTGGCGCAGGGATAAGTGATCAGAAAACCGCCGCCGGTAAAGCCGAGCAGAACGAACAACAGCTTCGCACCCCAGCCCGGTTGCCAGGGCGCAAAAATCAGCACGCCGATGACCAGTGCATACAGCAACGAACACGCCAGCAACACCGGCTTGCGGCGACCGAGCCGATCGGAAAGCGAGCCCATGGTGAGCGCACTCACCGCCATGGCGAACAGCGTCAGCGTGGCGTACTCGGCGGCCTCGGCGCGCGCCAGCCCGTAGCTGTCGCGCAGCAGGGGAATGATCCACAGGCCGACGAAGGCGAACAGCCCGCCCGCCATGCCGAAATTCACGAAGAAACCCGGCCACACGGCGCGCGTGGCCAGCACTGCTTTGAGTTCCTGCCACCAGTGCCGCCCGCGTGCGGCGTGGGCCGTCTTGCCCTCCATCTGCCGCAGCGAGGGAAAGCCCGCATCCTCGGGGCGGTTGCGCACGATGAGCAGCGACAATACGCCCAGCACCAACGCTCCGATGCCCAGCGCCACGAACACCTCGCGCCAGCTCCACAGAGTGAGCGCGAACGCCAACGGCCCTGCCGCCAGCACCGAACCCATGTTGCCGAGAAACAACGTCAGGCCGCTCACCAGCCCGTAGCGGCGATCGCTGAACCACACCGTGTTGCTCTTCATGAGCCCGACGAAGATCACCGACACGCCCAGGCCCACCAAAAAGCGCCCCACCGACGCCACTTCGAAACTCTCGGCCAGCCCGAAAATGATCGAGCCCACCCCGGCCACCAGGTTGCCCAGCGCCGACACGGTGCGAATCCCCACCGTGTCCGCCAGCACCCCCGCCGGCACCTGCATGGCCGTATAGATGTAGTAATACATGGCCGCCAGCGACCCAAGCGCCGCACCGGTCGTCTGGAACGACGCCATCAGCTCGCCCGACACCACCCCCGGCGCCATGCGATGGAAGTAAACCGACATGTAGGCGACCACCAGCACCGTGAACACGGACCAGCGGACGATTTCGAAACGGGTGGCGGAAAATGTGGGCGCGGCGACGTAAGACATGGATCCCCCGGGAAATGGCTGGCGAATCTTACCACCACGCCCCTGGGCAACCCTCTGGTATCCTTGCGCCAACGCGCACCCGCCCTGATCGCCGACGCCAACTGGCATCGGTCACTGTGCGGCCGGGAAAACGATCCGGGCACCGCCCGTAGGAGCGGCCTCGGGCCGCGAAAACGGGTTTCAACCTGGCGCAAGAAAACATCGCGGCCTGAGGCCGCTCCTACCGGGAAAAGCAGCCTTGAAGTACCAAGACCTCCGCGACTTCCTCGACAAGCTCGAAGCCATGGGTGAACTGAAGCGCATCCGCGCGGAAGTGGATCCGCACCTGGAGATGACCGAGATCTCCGACCGCGTGCTGCGCGCCGGCGGCCCCGCCCTGCTGTTCGAAAATCCCAAGGGCTTCGACGTGCCCGTGCTCACCAACCTGTTCGGCACGCCGCGCCGCGTGGCCCTGGGCATGGGCGAAGACTCCGTGGACGCGCTGCGCGAAGTGGGCAAGACCCTCGCCTTCCTGAAGGAGCCCGAGCCGCCCAAGGGCATGAAGGACGCCTGGGAAAAACTGCCCGTGTTCAAGCAGGTGTTGAACATGGCGCCCAAGACCGTGAACAGCCCGCCCTGCCAGGAAGTGATCCTGGAAGGCGACGAGGTGGACCTGGGCAAGCTGCCCATCCAGACCTGCTGGCCCGGCGACGCCGGCCCGCTCATCACCTGGGGCCTCACCGTCACCCGTGGCCCGCACAAGGAACGCCAGAACCTGGGCATCTACCGCCAGCAGGTGATCGGCAAAAACAAAGTCATCATGCGCTGGCTGTCCCACCGGGGCGGCGCGCTGGACTTCCGCGAATTCCAGCAGCAACACCCGGGCAAACCCTTCCCCGTGGCCGTCGCCATCGGCGCCGACCCGGCCACCATCCTCGGCGCCGTCACGCCCGTGCCCGACACCCTGAGCGAATACGCCTTCGCCGGCCTGTTGCGCGGCAGCAAGACCGAAGTGACCAAGTGCATCGGCAATGACCTGCAGGTGCCCGCCAGCGCCGAGTTTGTGTTCGAAGGCCACATCTACCCGGACGAATATGCCGATGAAGGCCCCTTCGGCGATCACACCGGCTACTACAACGAAGTGGATCGCTTCCCCGTGTTCACCGTCGAGCGCATCACCCACCGCAAGCAGCCGATTTACCAAAGCACCTACACCGGCCGTCCGCCCGACGAACCGGCCGTGCTGGGTGTGGCCTTGAACGAAGTGTTCGTGCCCATCCTGCAAAAGCAGTTCCCGGAGATCGTCGACTTCTACCTGCCGCCGGAAGGCTGTTCCTACCGCATGGCGGTGGTGAGCATCAAAAAACAATACCCGGGTCACGCCAAGCGCGTGATGCTGGGCGTGTGGTCCTTCCTGCGCCAGTTCATGTACACCAAGTTCGTCATCGTCACCGACGATGACGTGAACGTGCGCAACTGGCAGGACGTCATCTGGGCCATCACCACGCGCATGGACCCGGCGCGTGACACGGTGATGATCGAAAACACCCCCATCGACTACCTCGACTTCGCCTCCCCCGTTTCGGGCCTCGGCTCCAAGATGGGCCTGGACGCCACCAACAAATGGCCCGGCGAAACCCAGCGCGAATGGGGCACGGCGATCCGCATGGATGAAAACGTCAAGCACCGCATCGACGAACTCTGGGACCAGCTCGACCTATAAACTCCTCCGAGACGGAGACCGCCTCCCCACGTGATTCCGGCGAAAGCCGGAATCCATCGCCAGCGACGCGTACCCCGGATGGCCCAGAGCAGAATCCAGATCCCCACTGCAAAACCACCCGACTGGTCCCAAAGCCAACAATCCATGTAGCATGCGCTGAGCACCGCAACCGCCGTCAATGCGCACACGAAAAGGATTTCGCCTATGTTCTGCCGAAGGGACGACCTGAACGACGAAAGCAGCCAGATGCAAACGGACATCCACCACCTCCCCGAAGCCAAGCAGCGCGAGCTGGAACAGGTCGCGCAAATCATCCGTGCTCAGGGTGAAGTGGAAATGATCATCCTGTTCGGCAGCTACGCCCGCGGCGACTGGAAGGAAGAAAAAGACCTGCCGCGCGACCGCTGGTCCGGCCACGCCTCCGATTACGACATCCTGGTGATCGTGGCCGATCCGGCCACCGCCGCCAGCGCCACCTACCGCGCCAACCTGCGCGACGCTACCAACGCCCCAGGCTTTACCGCCCGCGTGAACCCCATCGTCCACGACATCGAAGACGTGAACGAGAATCTGGCCGAAGGCCGCTATTTCTTCACCGACGTCAAACGCGAAGGCCGCCTGCTCTACGATTCCGGCCGCCTCACCCTGGCCGAACCGCGCGAACTCACGCCGGAAGAAAAACAGCGCATAGCACAGGCGGATTTCGACTATTGGTTTGGTGCCGCGCGGAGTTTCTATCGGATGTATGAGTTTGCCTATAAAGATGGCCAACTCCGCATGGCCATCTTCAACCTCAACCAAGCCACCGAATCCGCCTACAAGGCCATCCTCCTGGTCTTCACCGGTTACTGCCCCCACGAACACCTGCTCGACTTCCTGGGTTACGACGCCTCACGTTTCGCGCCGGTCTGGCGCGAGCTTTTCCCGCAAACCACCGAAACAGAACGCGAACGCTGGCAACGCCTCGACCGCGCCTACATCGGCGCGCGCTATCGCAAGGACTTCATCGTCTTCTGGGGCGACGTCGAATACCTCGCCCCGCGCGTGAAAAAACTTCTGGACGTCACAGAAACGGCCTGCCGCCAATACATCGCCACCCTCACCAACTTGTAGGCGCCCACTCCGTGGGCGATACCTTTCCTGCACTCACAGACACGGTGTGCCGCCAAAACCTCGCCACCCTCACCCAAACCACCCAACCCCCGTAGGAACCCACTCCGTGGGCGATGCCTTTCCTGCACTCACAGACACGGTTTGCCGCCAAAACCTCGCCACCCTCACCCAAACCACCCAACCCCCGTAGGCGCCCACTCCGTGGGCGATGCTGCGCGCTCAAAAACACATCACGCAAACGAAGCAACACTGCTCACCCCGACCCCTTCAGACCGGAACGCAAGCAGGCACTTCCACAGCGAGGCTATCCACAGGACTCCGCACGGCCGCTCCGCCCCGTTGCAAGACATGGGTATAGATCTGCGTGGTTTTCACGTCCTGATGTCCAAGCAGCTCCTGCACGGTTCTGATGTCATAGCCGACATCAATCAGATGTGTCGCAAAGCTGTGCCGCAATGTATGCGGCGTTGCATGCTTGCGAATCCCGGCCTGCCGAACCGCCTCCTTGAAAGCTTTCTGAATCGGGCTCGGGTCCATGTGATGGCGTTTCTCGCGACGGGAATACGGATCGGCGGCACGCGCCAATGACGGAAACACATACCACCAGCCCACATCGAAGGGCGCGTTCGGGTACTTTCTTGCGAGCGCATGCGGAAGCGACACCTCACCAAAACCGTCCCGCATATCGGCGTCGCGAATTCTCATGGCCTCCGCAATCTGCTGCCGCAACGACTCTCCAAGTCGATCCGGTAACGGTACGAAGCGATCCTTCCCGCCCTTACCACTGCGAACGATGATCTGCCGATAACCGAAATCCACGTCCTGGATCCGAAGCCGCAAACACTCCATCACCCGCAGGCCCGAGCCATACATCAGGCTTGCCATGAGCCAATAACGGCCACGCAAACGACTCAGCACAGCGGCCACCTCCTCGCGCGTGAGCACCACCGGCACCCTTGCCGGCGTTTTCGCCCGCACGACGTCGTCAAGCCAACCGATATCGATTGAGAGCACCTGCTTGTAGAGAAAGAGCAGCGCGCTCAAGGCCTGGTTCTGCGTCGAAGCGGAAACTCGCCTTTCCGTGGCGAGCCAGGTAAGAAATCGCTCAACCTCTCGCTTGCCCAATTCTCGCGGATGGCGTTTTCCTGAGAACAAAACGAAGTTTCTAATCCAGTAGATATACGCCTGCTCTGTCCTGTAGCTGTAATGAAGCGCGCAAATCCGATCGCGAACCTGCTGCAGAAGGCGTGGGGCTTTTTCCGGGACTGGAGAGGAGGTCATGGCGAACATTCCTTTGCTCACATCAATGGTGTACGTAATTACACCATTAACGACCCCGACACAACCCCGCGCCGCCTATTCACCCCCCGTTTCACGTAACCCCTTGAACCCAAGCCAAATATCGGCTTCCCCACCCCCGCCATTAGGCCGCGCATAATCCATTCCCGCCCTTACGCGGCAACCCAGCCGCCTATTTCCCCTCTCGTCATGTCGACCGAAGGTTGCTAACGTGTTGTTCAAGCTGTAAAAACGAGATGCGCGCATCGAGCGCGCGGGATTTTAGGCGGCCAATAGGTCGCCTACATATAGTT
>JAWLCT010000017.1:2656-61504 GCA_041687015.1 Gammaproteobacteria bacterium | reverse complement strand
CCAGGGGACTGGGCTTCTGCAACGAAACAACGAACGATGCGCCATTCCCCCTGTAGGCGCGGCTTCAGGCCGCGATGCTTTGGACGGAAAAAATCTTCGTCTGGGCACCGTTCGGCATCGGCCTGCTAGCTTTAACTGGGCGCGCCTCCCGAAACCCCCCGCGCACTGGCGATCCCGTCACCCATGGAATCATTACGCATCAACGGCACCCCGGTGCCGCCCGGCTCGCGCGTTACCCTGGAGTTGCCGGTCACCCGGCTTTACACGCACACCGAGCTGTCCATTCCGGTGCATGTCGTCAATGGCCCGAAGCCCGGCCCGGTGCTGTTTGTCAGTGCGGCCATTCATGGCGATGAGATCAACGGCGTGGAGATCATTCGCCGTTTGCTCGCGCAATTGCGCACCGAGGACCTTCGCGGCGCCTTGATTGCCATGCCCGTGGTGAATGTGCACGGTTTCCTCCAACGCTCACGCTATCTTCCCGACCGGCGCGATTTGAACCGCAGTTTTCCCGGCTCCAGCCGCGGTTCATTGGCGGCGCGGGTCGCGCATCGGGTGATGCAGACGATTGTCGCGAAGGCGAGTCACGGTATCGATTTGCACACGGCTGCCACCCACCGCGTCAACCTGCCTCAGATCCGCGCCGATCTTTCCCACGAACCCACGCGCCGGTTGGCCGAGAGTTTCGGTGCGCCGGTGCTCATCAATGCGGATATGCCCGACGGTTCCTTGCGCCAGGCGGCAGGCGACAAAGGTCTGCCCGTTTTGCTCTATGAGGGTGGCGAGGGCATGCGACTGGACGAGGAGGCCATTACCACCGGGGTGAGCGGCATTTGCCGGGTGATGGGTTCCCTCGAGATGCTGCGGGAAAAGGTTCACGTGGCCGCGCCGATCACGGCATTGGCGAGCCAATGGGTCCGGGCGCCGGAAAGCGGGCTGTTCCTGCCGAGCGTCCGCCTTGGCCACGCGTTGGAGAAAGGCGCATCACTGGGCATCATCGCCCATCCGTTCGATGCGGCCGAAACGGCGTTGCGCGCACCGTTCGACGCGGTGGTCATCGGTATGTCCCGGCTGCCGCTGGTGCACGAGGGCGAGGCGCTCGTTCACCTGGCGCGGGTGGACGATGTGGCGGTGGCGGCATCACGTATCGCGAAGTTCCGCGACGCTGCGGCGGTTTGAGCGTTGCGGCGCCAGCTCGGCGTTCCTGTCCCATTCCACTTCCGCGCGTACCGGCAGATGATCGGACGCCTGGCGAGCCGGTTGCACCGTCACGGCCTGGATCCTGCGCAACGCGCGCAGCGGATGAACCCACACCCGATCCAGGGAAAGGACGGGCAAAAAGGCCGGAAACGTGGCCGGTGCGGGCGGCTTGCCGAAGTAGCGGTGCATCCAGCGCACCGGTCGACCCCAGGGAAACCATTCATTGAAATCGCCCAGCAGCGCGGCGGGCTGATTCCGGCCTGCATGGAACAGCGTGAGTATGCGCTGAATCTGGTTGCGTCGTTCGAACGGACGCAGGCCCAGGTGGGTGGCGACGATCTGAAAGCGCACGCCATGGATACGCAAGTCCACGTCCAGTGCCCCGCGCGGTTCGCGGCCCACTTGCGCAAGATTGAAGCGGCGCACCGCGAGCACCTCGGCGCGCGTGAGCAACGCGTTGCCGTAATGGCCCGTGTGCGAATAGAGGGTCGGCCCGGCGATGGGCACCAGACCGGTCTCGTAGGCAATGAGATCCAGCAGGTCGACCCCGGGGCCTCCCAAGGGAAATTCCACTTCCTGCAGGGCGATCACGTCCGCCTGCAGGCTCCGGATGACCTCGGCCACCCGCGCGATGTCGTAGCGCCCGTCCATGCCGATGCAGCGGTGAATGTTGTAACTGGCGAGCACGATGCTCATTGCGGCGTGCCCGTGTCCTGCTCCTGGGGCGCATGCCTTCGCAACAGGCGTCGCAATGCGAAACCGGCCACCACGATCACCAGCGCAACCACGCCAAGCACCACCAGATTGACCGGTTCCGGGCTTTCCAGGCTGGCGGTGATGCGGTCGACGAAAATGGTGATGGCGAGCATGCCGGGCGCCATGCCGAGCATTGTGCCCAGGGCGAAGTCGCGGAAGCGGATGTGCGAGGCGCCCGCGACCATATTGACCACGGTATAAGGGGCAATGGGCAGGAAACGGATCACGGCCATGGCCAGAACGCCGCGCTCCGCCAGCCGCTGACTCAAGCGATTGATACGTGCGCCGGCGAAACGGCGCACCAGATCACGCCCCAGCCAGTGACCGACCGCATAGGTGGCAAAGGCGCTGAGCATGGCGCCGGTGAACGCGTAGAGGAATCCGTACACAGGACCAAAGGCGATGATGGTGACTACCACCAGCAAGGTTACCGGCGCCGAAATCAAACCGCCGACCACGAAACCGGCAATGGTCAGCAGCGGAGCAGCGGGCAGATCACGCAGCATCTGAATGGTTGCCAGCAGGGTGTTTACGTCCAGGTATTCGCGCAGCGGCGTAAAACGCCAGGCCAGCGCGAGCACCAACAGCAACGTGAGCAGCACGATGTTGCGCGTGATGTGGCGGCGGGCCGGCGTACGTTCCTCTTCATCGATGAAATGCCTTATCAGGCTTTCGGCTTCCACCGGCTGCTCCGGGTCGACCAAGGCGATGTCGTGCGCCCATTCCGTGATACCCGGCGTGAGTGTTGCGTCGAAGGGCATCAGGGTTCGCCCGGGGCGGCGCAGGCTGGCAATGGCGCGCAACAGGGAACCTTCGCGGGCCAGGGTCTCGCTCACCTGGCGTGGCGTGGTTTCCAGGTGTTCGGCAAGCAGGCGGTTCCGAAACGATGCAATCTGCGCCCGGGCGAGCGGATCGCCGTTGGCTTCGAGGACCAGGTCACATTCGGAATCCAGCCCCATGGAACGGTTGCTGAGATTGGCCGAGCCGATGCGCAGCAGGTCTTCATCGGCCACCATCACCTTGTCGTGGACGTTGATGTAATGGGGCGCCACGTCCGGATGGTCCGGATAGAAAACGGCCAGGCGTCGATAACGATCGGCGGTGCGCAAGCTCTCCAACACGCGTGCGCGCAGCACGTCCATGGTGTGTTGCTCGAGCCAGCCGTCGGAGCGCTTGGGCAGCACCAGCACGATCTCCGGCCCGTGCTCTTCCGCCAGGCGTGCCGCCAGCAGATCGCGAATGTGACTGGAGGTGAAGTACTGATTTTCGATGTAGATGTAGCGTTTGGCCGAACGGATGATGTCGGCGAACAGGCGTTCCACTTCGCGCACTTCGTCCCAGCCGTTGTAGCGCGGGAAGGTGCGGGCGATGCCCAGTTTCACCGCCTCCATGTCCGGTTCAAGCCCTTGCGGCCATACCTCGCCATCCGGTGACGGCACGTTGAGACGTTCGCCCGTGGCACGCCACCAGCGTTCGCGGGCCAGTTCTCCCAGCGCCGAGGCCGCCGCACCGGTAACCAACACCTGCACGTCATGATATGGAGGATAAAGGTGACCTTCGGGGCCGCGACGGCGGGGATCCCGTGGGCGGTGCTCCGGCGTGTCCCAGCGCCATTTGGATAAGTCCATGCCGCCCAGGAAAGCGGCCCTGTCGTCCATTACGACGATTTTCTGGTGCTGGGATGCGCCGGCGGGATGGCGGCTGTCCATATGGAAATGCAGCCGTGGATGTCCTTGCCAGGCCAGCTTGTACACCGGCATCCATTCGCGATCCAGTGCATAAATCATGGCGAAATCCCATACCAGCACGTGGATGTGCAGATCGCGGTGCTGCCGTACGAGTGCGTTCAGGAAGTCGCCCAGCCGTTCCGGATAGCCGTCACCGCCGCCTTCGGGCGTGAGATGCAGGCGCGAGTCGATGTCCCAGCCCAAAATGTAAACCGCCTGCCTCGCCTGCAACAGCGCGTTGCGTACCGCGCGGAAATACGCGTCGCCGTCCACCAGGAATGCCAGCCGCTCGGCGTGTTCGATGCGCCAGCAGTTTTGGCCGGGATTCAGGATCGAACTGGAGGGCATGGTGTCTCGCCGTGCATTCCCTTCGGCATTGGTCGGCGGCGGCGGCCTTGGCTATCTTGAACCTAGTACGGTTCGGGTCCCCGCACGGCAGGAAAAACGTGTGAGCCCAAAGCGGCTTCATCAGTGAGGACCGATTATGGAGGTGCTGGTCTACGGCACGCTGGTGTTCCTGATGCTCGCCGCGATGCTCTGGCTTTCCTGGGTGCTCGGCGAGCGCACCCGTGGACGGGCCACGGGGCAGCCCTTCGAATCCGGTGTGGCGGTAGTCTCCGATGCGCGGCTGCGTGTCTCGGCGCGCTTTTATCTCATTGCTGTGTTCTTCGTCATTTTCGATCTTGAGGCCGCCTTTTTGTTTGCCTGGGCCGTGGCGGCGCGCGAGACGGGACTGCTCGGGTTTGCGGAAGTGACGGTGTTCGTGCTGCTGCTGCTCGGCGGACTGGTTTACCTCTGGCGTGTCGGCGCCCTGGAGTGGACGTCACTGCGCAAACGGGTTGAGTGATGCATTGGAACCTGACGCCCGCCACCACCACCGCCGGGCTCGACAAGGGCGTCGGGCGCAGCGTGTTACTCGCCGGTCTGGCGGATCTGGTGGCCTGGGGACGCAAAAATTCCCTGTGGCCGTTCAATTTCGGTCTGTCCTGCTGCTATGTGGAAATGGCCACCAGTTTTACCAGTCGCTTCGACATCGCCCGCTTCGGTTCGGAGGTGCTGCGCGCCAGCCCCCGGGAGGCCGACGTAATGGTCGTGGCCGGGACGGTGTTCAACAAAATGGCACCGGTGATCCGCCGTCTGTACGAACAGATGATGGAACCGCGCTGGGTTATTTCCATGGGATCGTGCGCCAATTCGGGCGGTATGTACGACGTGTACAGCGTGGTACAGGGGGTGGATACCTTTCTTCCCGTGGACGTGTATGTGGAAGGTTGTCCGCCGCGCCCGGAGGCGTTGCTCGAGGGCTTGCTGCTGTTGCAGGACGCGGTGGGGAGTCAACGTCGCCCGCTGTCGTGGGTAGTCGGTCCCCGGGGTGTGGAACGGGCAGCGCCGTTGCCGAGCCGTCGCGACCTGCTCAGTCCCGCGCGCCTGCGTGCCACTGACCTGCCAGGACCGGATGCCGTGTGACCGACGGTTCGTCGTCGCGCGACGCCGGCACGGCATCACTTTTTTCCTGAACAACCGTCACTGGCGGCTCTAAGCTTTGCTCCATGGACGCAGTGACGCTCACGGAAGAGATCGCGCGACTGGCGGGCGCATCGGTGCCGGCGCAATCCACCGTGGACGGTGTGCCCACCTTCTGGCTGACCCGTGAACAGGTGCGACCTGTGCTTTCCGGGCTCAAGGCGCGCTATCCCATGTTCTACGATCTGACCTTGGTCGACGAACGTCTGCGTGCCCACCGCGAAGGTCAACCGGAAAGCGATTTCACCCTGGTTTATCACCTGTTTTCACTGGCACCGGCCACCAGCGTGCGCCTGAAACTGCCGCTGTTCGATACCGCCCTGCGGGCGCCGAGTGTGGTGGATCTGTGGCCTGCCGCGGACTGGTACGAGCGTGAGGCGTTCGACATGTTCGGCGTCCGCTTCGAAGGCCATCCGCACCTGCGTCGCATCCTGCTGCCGCCGTGGTGGGAAGGGCATCCCTTGCGCAAGGAATATCCCGCCCGGGCCACTGAAAACCCGGTGTTTTCGCTCCCCGACGAAACCCAGGTCACCAACGAGGAACTGCTGCGCTTCCGGCCGGAGGAGTGGGGGCTGGCCCGTTCCCATGGTCCCACCGATTACATGTTTCTGAATCTCGGCCCCAATCACCCCAGTGTGCACGGGGTGTTCCGCATCGTGCTGCAACTGGATGGTGAAGAGATCGTGGAAGCCGTGCCGGACATCGGCTTCCACCATCGCGCGGCGGAAAAAATGGCCGAGCGTCAGAGTTGGCATACCTACATCCCGTACACCGACCGGGTGGATTATCTGGGCGGGGTCATGAACAACCTGCCTTATCTGCTCGCGGTGGAAAGGCTTGCAGGTATTGCGGTGCCGCCGCGCGCCCAGGTGATTCGCATCATGCTTTGCGAGCTGTTTCGTATTGCGAGTCACCTGGTTTTCTACGGCACCTTCGCCCAGGACATCGGTCAGTTGTCACCGGTGTTCTACATGTTCACCGACCGTGAACGCCTGTTCGGCATCATCGAAGCGATTTGCGGCGGTCGTATGCATCCAAACTGGTTCCGTATCGGCGGTGTCGCCCAGGACCTGCCGCAAGGCTGGGACAGGTTGGTGAAGGAATTTGTGGATTATCTCCCGGCGCGCATGGATGAATACGATCGGCTCGTGCTGGACAATCGCATCGTCCAGGCGCGCACCGTGGGCATCGGCGCTTACGATACGCGCACCGCGGTGGAATGGGGTGTCACGGGCCCCGGGCTGCGTGCCACCGGGCTTGCCTTCGATTTGCGCAAGTGCCGGCCTTATGCAGGCTACGAGCAGTTTGACTTCGATATTCCAGTGGCACCGAACGGGGATGCCTACGATCGCTGCGTGGTGCGCGCCCAGGAAATCCGTCAGAGCCTGCGCATTGTGCGGCAGTGTCTGGACAACATGCCGGAAGGCCCCTACAAGGCGGACCATCCGCTCGCCACACCGCCCATGAAGGAATATACGCTGCGTGATATCGAAACCCTCATCCATCACTTCCTGGGCGTGAGCTGGGGGCCGGTCATTCCTGCAGGTGAGGCCGAAGTGCCCGTGGAAGCCACCAAGGGCATCAACAGTTACTATCTGGTGAGCGACGGTGGCGTGAATCCGTATCGCACACGGATACGCACCCCGTCATTCCCGCACCTGCAAATGCTGCCGATGATGTGTCGGGGATTGATGGTGCCGGATCTCATCGCCATCCTCGGCAGTATCGATTTCGTCATGGCCGACGTGGACCGCTGACATGCTGAGCGAGGAAGAACGCAGGGAAATCGCCGTCGAGGCAAGCCGTTATCCTGAGCCGCGCGCAGCCTGTGTGGATGCCTTGAAAGTCGTGCAACGCCACCGCGGGTTCGTGTCGGACGAAGCCCTCGCGGCCGTGGCCCATGCGCTTGGCATGAGTGCTGCGGAGCTGGACGGCGTGGCCACCTTTTACAACCAGATCTTCCGACACCCGGTGGGACAGAATGTGCTGCATGTGTGTGACGGCGTGATGTGCTGGATGCAAGGTGCGCCTGCGCTGCAGAAACACCTGCGCGAGCACCACGGGCTCGCAGTGGGGGGCACCGCGGAGGACGGTCGGCTGACCTTGCTTGTCGCGCCCTGTCTGGGTCTCTGCCATCGCGCACCGGCACTGCTCCTCAACGGCAATCCGGAAGGTGAGGTCTCGCCCGAACGCCTGGACCGGATCCTGGCGCGTCTGTCGTGACTCCCCTCGACGCCCATCCATTGACGGGCCGCTTTCAATCCGATGGCGCGGCCGTTTCCCTGAAGGCCTATGAAAGGGCCGGCGGCTATCAGGCGCTACGCAAGGCACTGGGGATGACGCCGGACGCGGTGCGTGATGAAGTGGTGCGCGCCAATCTGCGCGGACGTGGCGGCGCTGGTTTCCCTGCGGGCATCAAATGGAAGTCCATGGCCCCGCCCGACGACGGATCGCGCTATGTGGTTGCCAATGCGGACGAGATGGAACCGGGGGCCTTCAAGGACCGGGTGCTCATGGAAGGCGATCCCCATCAACTCATCGAAGGCATGATCATCGCCGCTCACGCCGTGCAGGCCGACACCGGTTTCATTTTCCTGCGTTATGAGTATCAGGTGGCCGCACGACGCCTGGCCGCGGCGTTGGCGGAAGCCGAGCGCGCCGGCTATGTCGGCGCCAATGTCCTCAGATCGGGCTGGTCTTTCCATCTGCACCTGCACACCAGTGCAGGTCGCTACATCTGTGGCGAATCAGGGGCGCTGCTCAATGCCCTGGAAGGCCGCCGCGCCGTTCCACGCGCCACGTTGCCACGCGCCACCACCGCCGGTTTGTGGGGTCGGCCCACGGTGGTGAACAACGTGGAGACCCTGTGCAACGTACCGCACATCATCACGCGCGGTGCCGAGTGGTTCGTCTCGGCAGGTGTCGGTCCCCCCTCGAAACGCGGGGGCGTGGATGGCGGGACCAAGGTCTACACCGTGAGTGGGCGTGTGAACCGGCCCGGTTGGTTCGAACTGCCCATGGGCACACCGTTGCGCGCCATCATCGAGGAACACGCCGGCGGCATGCGCACGGGCTATGGGCTGCGCGCAGTCCAGCCCGGCGGCGCGTCCACGGGATTCGTGGCGCCGGGAGAACTGGACGTGCCCATGGATTTCGATTCCCCGGAACGCATCCATTCGCGCATGGGGACCGGCACGGTGATGGTGTACGACGACCAGACCTGTCCCATTGGCGTGTTGCACAACCTGCAACACTTCTTCGCCCAGGAATCCTGTGGTTGGTGCACGCCCTGTCGTGACGGACTGCCGTGGGTGGAAGAATTGTTGCTCGCCATTGAGCAGGGGCGTGGTCGACCGGAGGACTTGGCGCTGCTCCATTTGCACACGCGCTTTCTCGGCATGGGTCACACCTTCTGCGCCCTCGCGCCGGGCGCCATGGCACCGCTGGAAACCGGCCTGGTACTGTTTCGCGACGACTTCGAACGTCATTTGCGCGAGGGCTGTCCTTACACAGCGGAAGGATGAACGTGGGAATGTTCTCTCGCCTAGACGCAAAGAACGCCAAGGCACAGGTGGGAGGCGGATGGCTCACCACCGGGCCCAGGGGTTGGACCGAAAATCGGCTCCGTAACCTGCCGTCCTGATTCCATCACAACTTCTTCCCTTGGCGCTCTTGGCGTCCTGGCGAGAGAAAAACCTTTCACTCTAAATACGCGGACGTGTCCGATGCGCTATGGGCCGCAGTCATGCGCCGGCGTGCCTACGCTTAGAACGCATGGCACGGATCACCATCGACGGTCGCGAGTACGAGGTCAGGGACGGCGACAACCTGTTGGCGGCGGCGTTGTCGCTCGGCCTCGGGATTCCCTATTTCTGCTGGCACCCGGCGCTGGGCTCGGCGGGGGCTTGTCGCCAGTGCGCGGTGAAACAATACAAGGACGCCGACGATACCCGTGGTCGGTTGGTGATGGCCTGCATGACGCCGGTCCAGGACGCCGGACGCTTTTCCATCGATGACGCGGAGGCACGGGACTTTCGGCGCTCGATCATCGAGTGGCTCATGACCACCCATCCCCATGACTGCCCGGTCTGCGATGAAGGCGGCGAGTGCCATCTGCAGGACATGACCGTGATGACGGGGCATGTTTATCGTCGCCACCGTTTTCCCAAACGCACCCACCTGAACCAGGACCTCGGCCCCTTCGTGGCGCACGAGATGAACCGCTGCATCGCCTGTTATCGCTGTGTGCGCTTTTATCGCGACTACGCGGGCGGCACCGATTTGGACGCCTTTGCGAGCAAGCAACATGTGTATTTCGGACGGGGCGAAAGCGGGGTGCTGGAAAGTCCGTTCGCCGGCAATCTCGTGGAGGTCTGTCCCACCGGTGTGTTCACGGACAAAACCCTGAAGCGCCATTACACACGCAAATGGGACCTGCAATCCGCCCCCTCCGTTTGCGTGCATTGCGGTGTGGGCTGCAACACCTTCGTGGGCGAGCGCTATGGCGCTGTGCGACGCATCAGCAATCGCTATCACCCGCGCATCAATGGTTACTTCCTCTGTGATCGCGGCCGTTTTGGTTACGAGCACCTGAACGCGGAGCACCGTCTGCAGACGGTTTCGCTGAAACGCGACGGAATGCTCACTGCACCCGGTACCGAACAGGGGCTCGCCACGGTGAAGGGCGGGCGACTGGTCGGGATTGGTTCGCCCCGTGCCACCCTGGAGGCGAACCACGCCCTGCGCGCCCTGGTGGGCGAGGAGGGCTTCAGTCCCGGGTTGAATGAGGCAGAACTGGCGCTGGCACAACAGGTGCTCGGATTCTTGCGGGCGCCGCCCGCACCCTTGTTCAGCCTCGCGGAGGCCGCCGGCGCGGATGCGGTTATCGTACTCGGGGAGGACGTGGAGCAGACCGCTCCGCGTTTGTCCCTGGCGCTGCGTCAGGCGTTGCGCCAGCAGGGAAAGGCGCAGGCCGAGCGGCTGGGGATTCCCGATTGGCAGGACGTTTCGGTGCGTGACGCCACCCGCGGCATCACCAGTCCGCTGTTCGTGATTACGCCCGTGGCCACCGCCCTGGATCGTTTTGCCAGCACCACCCTGCGAGTCGCCCCGGCGGCGATCGCCGCTATCGCCTGTGCCGTCACCGCCCGGCTGGATAAGCAGGCACCCCGGTGCGGTGAGGGCCCGGCAGATCCGGCGCTGGTGAAAACCATTGCGGGCGCGTTGCTTCAGGCAGAGCGCCCCCTGGTGGTGACGGGCAGCGGGCAGGGGAGTGCGGCCGTGCTGACAGCCGCCGCGAATCTGGCGCGTGCCTTGGTCAAGCACCGGCCCAGGGCCGGATTCGTGTGCACGGTGCCCGAGTGCAATACCGTGGGCGCCGCCCTGTTGGGCGGCATGAGTGTGGAGGCGGCACTCGCCAAAGTACAGCGTGGCGAGTGCGATACGCTGCTGGTGGTGGAGAACGATCTGTTTCGCCGCGTGCCGGAAGAGACTGTTCACGCCGCGCTGAATGCCGCGGGGCAGCGGGTGGCCGTCGATGTGCTTGCAAACCGTACCACCGCACTGGCGGAGCTGGTGTTGCCTGCGGCCGGTTTCGCCGAGGATACCGGTACGCTGATCAACCACGAAGGGCGCGCGCAGCGCCGTTTCGCCGCCCTGCCCGCTGGCGGTGAGCGGCGCGCTACGTGGCGTTGGATGCTGACATTGGGCGAGCAGCTGGGGCGGCCGCTCGGTTTTACCCGACTCAGTGAACTGCAGGCCGATTTGGCCGCGCGACAGCCGGTGTTCGCGCGCATCGGCGAAGCGGCACCGGCCGACGTGGGACGCGCGCCGCACCGCGCGGTGCCCCGCCAACCGCTGCGTTACAGCGGGCGCACGGCCATGTGGGCCGATGCAACGGTTTTCGAGCCGCCGCCACCCACCGATGTCGATGCGCCGCTGCGATTTTCCATGGAAGGCTATGGTCGACCGCCCCCGGCGGGATTGGAGCCGCGTTACTGGGTGCCCGGCTGGAATTCACCGCAGGCCCTCACGTTCTATCAGCGGGAGATCAACGGGCCGCTCCAGGGTGGGGAAGCGGGCGTACTGTTGTTCGATTCCACACCCGTGCCCGGCGATTATCTGCCCCTGCCGGAGGAGGCGAGGGGCGACCACCTGGTTGGCGTTCCTGTCCATCACCTGTTCGGTGGCGAGGAGCTGTCGTCACAGGCGCCGGCGGTGGCGTCGCTGATACCCGTGCCCCATCTGCTTCTGGCGCGGCAAACGGCCGAGCGAAAACAGCTCACGGAAGGCGATTTGGTCAAAGTGCATATCAGCGGCCGATGGTTCGTGCTCCCCGTGCGGTTTGCGGACATGGCCGCGGACGTCGTCGGGCTGCCGGTGAACATGGGCCCGGTGTGCGGCCTCAGCCTGCCGGTACCGCTGACCATCGAGTCCGTCCGATGAGCGCATTGCTGACCAGCCTCATCCTGTCCCTGGCGGTGTTGGTGGTCGTGCTCACCCTTGCCGCTCTGGCCATCTGGTTCGAGCGCCGTCTGCTCGGGCTTTGGCAGGATCGCTACGGTCCCAATCGTGTGGGCCCATTCGGCCTGGCGCAGGTCGTCGCCGACATGGTGAAGATCTTCACCAAGCACGACTGGACGCCGCCCTTCGCCGATCGCGTGGTCTTCGTGCTGGCGCCTGCCGTGGTGGTGGCCTCGACCTTGATGGCCTTTGCCGTGGTGCCGTTCGCGCCGGGCGTGGTGGTGAGCGACATGTCGCTGGGTCTGCTGTTTTTTATCGCCATGTCCGCGCTGGGTGTGTATAGCGCGATTTTTGCCGGCTGGGCGTCGAACAACAAATACGCTTTGCTGGGCAGTCTGCGGGCCTCTGCCCAGGTGATCAGCTACGAAGTCTTCCTGGGGCTGTCGCTCATGGGCGTGGTGATCATGGCCGGCTCGTTCAATCTCACCGACATCGTGGAAGCCCAGCGCCGCGTATGGTTCGTGGTGCCGCAGTTCATCGGTTTTGTCCTGTTCCTGATCGCGGGCACGGTCGAGGCGCACCGCCTGCCCTTTGATCTGCCGCTGGCCGAAACCGAACTGGTGGCGGGGTACCACACGGAATATTCCGGTCTCAAGTTCGGCTTGTTCTACGTGGGGGAATACCTGGGCATGCTGCTGGTGTCCGCCATGACCGTCACCCTGTTCCTGGGCGGCTGGCTCGGACCGTGGCTGCCGCCATTGGTGTGGTTTTCGCTCAAGGTGCTGGTGGTTATGGGCTTCTTCGTGCTGTTGCGCGCGGGGCTGCCGCGCCCACGCTATGACCAGCTCATGGCGTTTGGGTGGAAGCTGATGCTGCCGCTTTCATTGGTCAATCTTCTGGTGACCGGCGCCGTCGTGACCTGGAACTGACATGAACCCACCCGTCCGCCGATTTGCCACCGCGACGCGTATGGCGCTGCAGGCTATGACAAACGCCCTCGCGACGCTGTGGTACGTATTCCTGCACGCCTTCCGCCGCCGTGAGACGGTGCAGTATCCGGAACAGAAGCCGAACATCCCGCCGCGCTGGCGCGGGCGCATCATCCTGTCCCGGGATCCGGACGGCGCGGAGCGCTGCGTGGCCTGTTATCTGTGCGCCGTTGCCTGCCCCGTGGACTGCATCGCGCTGCAGGCGACCCAGGACAACCACGGGCGGCGTTATCCGGCGTTCTTTCGCATCAATTTCTCACGGTGCATTTTTTGCGGATTCTGTGAGGAGGCGTGTCCGACCTATGCCATTCAGCTCACCACCGATTTTGAGATGAGCGAATATCACCGTGCCAACATGGTGTATGAAAAGCAGCATCTGCTCATCGATGGGCAGGGCAAGTATCCCGGCTACAATTTTTACCGTGTCGCCGGTGTGGCGGTCGGTGGCAAGGCCAAGGGTGAGGCACAGGGCGAATCCCCGCCCGTGGATGTACGCAGCCTGCTGCCCTGAAGCACGGGATCATGGCCATGGAAACGGAGTTCCTGTTTGCGGCGGCACTGACCCTGATCGCGGCAGTGATGGCGGTCACCCGCCTCAATGCCGTGCATGCGCTCCTTTACCTGATCGTCGCCCTGCTCGGGATGGCGGTGATTTTCGCCATCGCGGGTGCCCCGTTTGCCGCGGCTCTGCAAGTCATCATCTACGCAGGCGCCATCACGGTGTTGTTCGTATTCGTGGTGATGATGCTCAACCTTGGCGTGTCGGCCGAGATCTGTGAACGCCAGTGGCTGGCACCCGGGCATTGGCGCGGCCCGGTGGCGCTGGCACTGCTGCTGTTCGTGGAGACGGTGTTCATCATCATGAACGGCATCGGGTCGGGGGCGGCCGACGTCGTGGGCGCGAAGGCCGTAGGCACCGTGTTGTTCGGTCCCTATCTGGTGATCGTGGAACTCGCTTCGTTGTTGCTGCTGGTCGCGCTGATAGTGACGTGGCATGTGGGCCAGGGTGGTATCGGAGAACAGCAGTGACCGCAACTCCCGTACTGCTCACCCTGGCGGCGGCCTTGCTGGTGGTGGGCATTGCCGGTGTGCTCGCGCGGCGCAATCTCATGTTCATGCTTATTTCGGTGGAAGTGCTGTTCAATGCCGCCGCACTGGCTTTCATCGCCGCCGGCGCTCACTGGGCACAACCGGATGGCCAGATCATGTTTCTGCTCATCATCAGCGTGTCGGGCGCCGAGGCGGCCGTGGCGTTGGCATTGATGCTGCGCATCGAACGTCATTTCGGCACCCTGGATATCGACGCGGCCCGCACGCTGCGCGATTGAGCGCAGCGGTGCGCAAACACGGACTGAAAATGTTGAGGGACGGAACCCTTGAACGAAGGTGTCGCCGGACTGCTATGGCTTGTGCCCGCCTTGCCGCTCTTCGGTGCGCTGCTGCTCGGGCTTGCGGGGCGTCGCCTGAATGACCTGTGGTGTGCGGTCATCGCCTGCGGCAGCGTTGGCCTTTCGGCGGCACTGGTGTGTCTTTTTGGGAGCGCATATTTCGTTGATTCGGTGCCGCAACTGCAGACACTGTGGGTCTGGTTCGACGCGGACGGTGTGACACCACGCATCGCCCTGCGTCTGGACGGGCTTTCCCTGATCATGGCCGTCGTGATTACGGGCGTCGGATTCCTGATTCACCTGTATTCCAGTGGCTACATGGCGGGCGAGGAGGGCTACGCACGCTATTTCGCCTGGTTGAACCTGTTCGTGGGCGCCATGTTGGTGCTGGTGCTCGCCGACGATCTCCTGCTGCTGTTCCTGGGGTGGGAAGGGGTCGGGCTGTGTTCGTACCTGCTCATCGGTTTCTGGTATCGCGATGCGGCAAACGGCGCGGCCGCACGCAAGGCCATGATCATGACCATGGCCGGCGATCTGCCGCTGGTGATCGGACTGTTGCTGTTGTTTTCACATTTCGGGGTCACGGCGATACCCGCGCTGATGGAACAGGCGACCGCGACCTGGACCGATTCGACGACGTTGCCGATCACGCTCGCGCTGTTGCTGCTTGCGGGGGCCGTGGGCAAATCGGCACAACTGCCGTTGCAGACCTGGCTGCCCGATGCCATGGCCGGCCCGACGCCGGTCAGCGCACTGATCCACGCGGCCACCATGGTCACCGCGGGCGTCTATCTGATTGCGCGCCTTCACCCGTTGTTTGTGCTGGCGCCCGGCGTGTTGAGCCTCATCGCCTGGCTCGGCGCCGCCGGCCTGTTGCTCGCGGCGGTCAGCGCGTTGGTGCAGACCGATATCAAGCGCGTACTGGCGTATTCGACCATCAGCCAGTTGGGTTTCATGTTCATGGCCCTGGGGGTGGGCGCCTGGACGGCGGCCATGTTTCATTTGTTCGTACACGCCTTCTTCAAGGCCCTGCTGTTCCTCGCCGCCGGTGTGGCCAGTCTGTCCCTGGGGCACGAAAGGGATTTGCGGCGTATGGGCGGACTGCGTACGCGCCAGGCCTGGGCCTTCTGGGGATTCCTTGCGGGCAGCGCGTCCCTGGCGGCACTGCCGTACGTAAGCGCGGGATTTTTCAGCAAGGATTTGATCCTCGCCGAGGTGTGGCAACGGGGACGCGGTGCGCTCTGGTTTGCCGGGTGGCTGGGTGCACTGCTGACGGCGGCGTATATCACCCGCGCCTTCGTGATCGGCTTTCTGGGCAAGGCTTGCACACGCATCACCCGTGAAACCGACGGGCGCATGCACCTGCCGCTGGCCGTGTTGATCGTTCCGACCTTGGCGGCGGGCGTGTTCGAGCTCCCCATCGGTGCGGGCGGCGCGCGCCTGTTCAGCGACCTCGTGGCCCCGGTGTTGCCCGCCGCTGCGGACGCCGGCCACGGCGGGTGGGGTGCGATGCTGGCGGTGCTCGCCCCGCTGCTCGGCATCGGGATGACCTGGTACCTGCTGCGCGTGCGTCCGGCGTGGAGCGCGGCGTGGCGCACGTCCGCGACGGCAGGGCGGTTGTCGGCGTGGTGGTTCCATGGCTGGGGCTTCGATGCCCTTTACGAGCGTGTGCTGCGTCGCCCCTATGCACGACTGGCTGCGCGACTGTCCGGCGACCCGCTGGATCGTCCTTTCACCGGTCTAGGCCACGGCAGTTACCGGCTTTGGCATCTGCTCAGCAGCAGCCAGAACGGGCAACTGCGGCGCTATGCCGCCGCCGTGGCGGCGGGTACGGCGGTGCTGCTGGCCATGGTGCTGCCATGACCCTGGCCGTGATGCTGATCGTGCTGCTGCTTGGCGGCGTGGTCGCCTGGTGGAGCGAACACGGGGACAAACGCTGGCCCAGGTGGGTCGCGCTCCTGACCGTGCTGCTGTCGTTGCTGTTCGGGCTCACCTTGTGGGCGAGCGATGGCGCATGGCGCTCGGAGCTGCGACTGCCCTGGATTCCACGTTTCGGAATCAGTCTGCACCTGGGCGCGGACGGGCTCTCGGTGCCACTCATCCTGCTTGCGCTGGTGCTTGGCGCGACCGCCATCGCGATCGCCTGGCCGATTCGCGAGCGCCCGGGATTTTTCCAGTTCAACCTGCTGTGGAGTCTCGCAGGCATGGTGGGCGTTTTTTGTGCGCTCGACCTGTTTCTGTTCTTCGTGTTCTGGGAAGTGATGCTGGTGCCGATGTACTTTCTCATCGCCCTTTGGGGCCATGAACACCGCCAGCGCGCAGGGACCAAATTTTTCGTTTTCACCCAGGCGAGCGGATTGTTGCTGCTCACGGCCATCGTGGCCCTGGCGTTCGTGGCGGGCGACGTACGGGGGCAATTGAGTTTCGCCTATCGCGATCTGACAGGGACGCCGCTGGGCCCCGCTGCGCCCTGGCTCGCTGCCGGTTTCCTGGCCGCTTTTCTGGTGAAACTGCCGGCCGTGCCGCTGCATACCTGGCTGCCCGATGCGCACACCCAGGCGCCGACGGCGGGCAGCGTGCTGTTGGCAGGGGTGTTGCTCAAGACCGGCGCATACGGATTGTTGCGTTTCGTGCTGCCGTTGTTTCCCGAGACCACCCTGGCCTGGGCGCCCTGGTTCATGGGGCTGGGCGCGCTGGGCATCGTCTATGGCGCCGTGCTGGCCTTTGGTCAAAGTGATGTGAAGCGCCTGGTTGCATACACCAGTGTGAGCCACATGGGTTTCGTGCTGCTCGCCGTGTTCGCCTGGAACACCGTCGCGTGGCAGGGGGCCGTGTTACAAATGCTCGCTCACGGGCTCGCCACTGGTGCGCTGTTCGTGATCGCCGGGGCACTGCAGGAGCGGGTGCACAGTCGCGAATTGGACGCCATGGGCGGGTTGATCGCCAAGGTGCCGCGTCTCGCGGCCTTCGGTATGTTCTTCGCCGTGGCGGCGTTCGGGTTGCCGGGACTCGGCACGTTCATCGGGGAATTCCTGTCGTTGCTGGGTGCGTTCCGCGCCAACCCGGTGATCACGGCGGTGGCGGCCCTGGGTATGGTGTTGTCGGCGGTCTATGCGACGGCGCTGATACAGCGCGCGTTTCACGGGGCGCCCGGGCCGCACGTGGTGCGCGATCTGGGCAGGCGCGAAACCGGTGTGCTGGCGCTGATGGCCATCGGTCTGCTGTGGCTCGGTCTTGCGCCACAACCGGTGTTCGATCTGGCGGCAGGTCCGCTGCAAACCCTGGCAGGTGCGGGAGGCTAGATGCAGGCGGAGGATCTGCTCGCGTTGTTGCCCATCACCTTGCCGGCCTTCGCTGCTGTGGTGGCCCTGCTGCTGGGCAGTTTCGTCCCGTCGTATCGCGCGATGGCGGCGACTGTCGGCGGTGGGCTCGCAGCGGGGCTGATTGCGATTGTGGCCGTGGCACCGCTGGCGCCGCGTGACATCACGGGACTCATCACCCTCGATGCGCGCAGTCTGTTTTTCTGGTTTCTGATCCTTACGGCCGCCCTGTTGGTGGCGATCCTTGCGTTCTCCTATTTCGCCGAACGAACGGTGCGTGGCCAGCGTCATCACCGGGAGTTCTATGTGCTGCTGGGTCTGGCCACGGCGGGCGCCATGACCCTGGCCGCTGCCAGTCATTTCGCGGCGGTCTTCATCGGCCTTGAACTACTGAGCCTGGGGTTGTTCGGCTTGCTCGCCTATGAGGCCGAACATGGGCGTGCGCTCGAGGCCGGGGTGAAGTACCTGGTGCTCGCCGCCGTGTCATCCGGTCTGCTGTTGTTCGGCCTGGCCTTGCTCTATGCGGCCACGGGTTCGCTGACCCTGGAAGGTTTGCGCACCCACATGCAGGCACCGGGTGCGGGCCCTTATCTGCTGGGTGGTGCAGCGCTGGTACTGGTGGGTATCGGCTTCAAAATGTCGCTGGTGCCTTTCCACATGTGGACGCCGGACGTCTACGAAGGTGCGTCGGCACCGGTGAGCGCGTACATTGCCACCGTCTCGAAAACAGCGGCGGCCGCGTGGCTATTGCGGTTTCTGGAGAGCGGCGGGGTCTGGTCGTTGCCGTCCATTCCGCTGGTGCTCGCGGTGCTGGCCGCCTTGTCCATGCTGGTGGGTAATCTGCTCGCCCTGGCCCAGGAGAATGTCAAGCGGCTGCTCGCCTATTCATCCGTTTCGCACTTCGGATATCTGTTGCTGCCGTTGGCAGCAGGTGGGCCGCTCGCCGGTGAAGCCGTGATGTTCTATGCCGCCGCTTATGCACTAACATTGCTGGCGGCGTTTGGGGTGGTGGGCGTGATTTCCGACGGTACGGCCGGCGAGGAAGCCATCCATATGACGGCCTATCGCGGATTGTTCTGGCGTCGTCCTCTGCCGGCGGCAGTGCTCGCCGTCGCCTTGATCTCCCTGGCGGGCATCCCGGTCACAGCGGGTTTCATGGCCAAGTTCTACGTGTTTGCCGCTGGCGTGCGGGGTGCGCTTTGGTGGCCTCTCATGATCCTGGTGGCCAGCAGCGCCATCGGTCTTTATTTCTACCTGCGCCTGCTCGCCGCGTTGTTCGCGGCGCTGCCTGCGGCGGCGGGTGTGCACGCACCGCGCGCGGTCGGCGCGGCAGCGGGCGTGCTGGTAGCGCTATTGGTCGCCATCGTGTTCCTGGGCGTCCTGCCGACACCGTTGGTGGAGGCGGTGCGCGCACCCTGAACGAAGCGCAAATGCGGTTTCGGAATTCGCGTTTGTTGGTGCCCGGATTTATGGACTAGGTTCTGATCATGTTCGGGCGCGGATTCACCATCTTCCGGTTGTTCGGGTTCGAGGTGCGCATCGACCCGAGTTGGATCTTCCTGGCCCTGCTGGTGGCGTGGAGTCTTGCCCAGGGGTTGTTTCCGGTCTATGCCCCGGGCCTGGCGGTCGCCAGCTATTGGCTGCTCGGCGTTGCCGGTGTGATCGGACTGGTGGTTTCCATCGTGGTGCACGAGTTCAGCCACTCCCTGGTGGCTCGGCGCTTCGGGCTGCCCATCGGCGGCATCAGTCTGTTCCTGTTCGGCGGCGTGGCCGAGATGACGGATGAGCCCCCGGCGCCCAAGGCCGAGTTCCTCATGGCGGTTGCCGGCCCGATATCCAGTTTCATGCTCGCCGGGCTGTTCGGCACCCTGGAGTCCGCGGGCAGCCAGCAGGGCTGGCCACTCTGGTTGACGGCTCTGTTGTTTTATCTGACGTATTTGAATCTGGTGCTGGCGATCTTCAATCTGGTGCCTGCCTATCCTCTGGATGGCGGGCGCATGCTGCGCGCCGGTCTGTGGGCATGGCGGCGCGATATCCACAAGGCGACGTACATCGCCGCACTGATTGGCCGCGGCTTCGGCCTGGGATTGATCGTACTGGGCTTGCTCACGGCATTCGGCGGCTACGCCGTGAGTGGACTGTGGTGGATTCTTATCGGCATGTTCCTGCGTTTTGCGGCCGGGAATTCGTACAAACAACTTCTGCTGCGCGAGCGCATGGCGGGCGTGCCGGTAAGGCGCTATATGAGCGAAAAGCTGGTGACCGTACCGCCCGACATCACTCTACGTGAACTGCTCGAGCAGTACGTCTACAAGTATCACCACCGTCTCTATCCCGTCGTGGAGAACGGGAACGACCTGGTGGGCTGTATCGATGCCCGGCAGCTGACCGGGATATCGGCCGACCAGCGGGAACGGCGTACCGTGGCCGACATTTCGCGCAGCTGCGATCCGGATACCACCGTTACCGCAGATTCCGATGCAGCGCAGGCACTGTCACTCATGCTGCGTACGGGCAACAGCCGGCTGGTGGTCACCGATGGTCACCAGCTGGCCGGCGTGGTCACCCTGCAGGACCTGCTGAAGGACTTCGGCCGAGCATGAGCGCTCAACGCTTCATGAACGTCAGGCAGTGGACGCTGCTGCCGCGATAGCCGACGTTGATGTGCTCGGCCATACATTCGAAATCGTCATTATGGGTGCAACCGGTTACCTTGCAGGCGCCCACACCGGCCTTCACCTGTGTTGGCTTGGCGTGATTGGAGGAGCCCATGTAGGTGTCGCAATCAGGATTTGTGGCATCACCCACGGTGATCGCGCGTGCATGGCAACCCTTGTTGATGTTGTAGACACAATCGGTAACCACACACTGCTCAACCAACGGAATGTCCATACAGATCTCGGTCATGGCATCCTCCGCGTCACCTGATGTGCAGCGATATGGCTGAGACTAGGTGAGGGGGCGGACGAGTCAAGGTGGGTCACTCGTCCCCTTCCAGCGCGCATACGGCCCCCGGTGCTTCGATGAGCAGCACCAGGCTTTCTGAAAGATAAAGCTCATGATGAATGCCGTCCTGGCGCGCGTAACCGGCCATCATGTCCTGGCCGATGATGATGCGACCGACACGCGCGTCCACCAGCACACCGCCCTTGATGGCGGTCTTGTACACACCCAGCTCACACAGCCGCCGCAGGTGTTCAAGCTGGAGCATGTCAGTGTCTTCATAACGGTGAAACAATGCATTGTAGAGCGGCGCAGCCAGGGCGAGGGCATAGGGTCCGGGGAAGCCGTTGCCGTCCAGCGTGTTCACCGCGGCGAGCACATCGTCCAGCACCTGCTGGGTGTTTGCCCAATCGCCGATGCGATGCACGGCACGGCCATCCACTGAGAGCAGGCCGGGCAGATGGAAGTCCTCGCGACCGTAGTAAATGAATTCCTCCTCACGTCGGGCCATGGCCTCGGCGGCGTCGGCGGCGGCCGTGAGGCTCAAGGGCTGGCCCAACTGGCGGTGGCCTTCGATGCGCCGGATACTGAGGCGGAAACTTCTACGCAGCATGGGGATGGAAATGGCCCGGCTGATCACGGCGCCCGCTTCGTCGGGCCCCGGCTCACGACAATAGCCGTCGTCACCCACCTCGATGGAGGTCAGCCCGAGGCCATAGGGCCCTTCCACCGGAAGGAAGCGACGGGCGGTGAGAAGATCCCGTGCGGCCTCAACGGCTGTCTGGTCGATGCGCTGCCAAATCTCATCGCTGATACCTGATACGGCGCGGTTGAGATAGTCCACGTCAGTCTCCCTTCAACGTACCGATGGACAGCGGAGGTACCGCACGATCGGCCTGCTCCGGAGCACCTCTTTGCTCCGCTTCCTCCTCAACATCGGTGACGGGTTTTTCCGTGAACAAATAGGTGCGGAACATCAGGTCTGCGTGCGGCTCGTGACGGCGCACCCATTCGAGCAGCATGGTGGCGTGCTCGATCTCCTCACGCATGTTGTGCAAAAGAATCTCGCGCAACTCCGTGTCAGCGGCGGCCTCGGCCCGCTGTCGATACCAGTCCACCGCTTCCAGTTCTTCCTGAATGGACACCAGTGCGCGGTGCAGGTCGAGCGTCGCCTGGGAGAGTACGTCCGCGGATTCGTGCAAGCTGGTACTGGCGCCGGCCATGGCTTCCTCGTGTCGTCCCGGGTTCAACAAAAAATGTAGCCCGGATGGCGCGCAGCGGAATCCGCGATGCGTCGTAGTACCTTGTCCGGATTGCGCTGCACGTTAGCCGGACTACGATTGGCACGCGGGGCAGAAGTAGGCCGAACGACCACACAGGTTGAGGTGTTCCGTAATGCCGCCGCATTCGCAATGCTGCCCGGCGCGGCGATGGCGCAACAGCCACTCGTTGGGCAGGCGTTCCGGGTTGGCGCCACGCTGGATGGCTTCCCTGAGCACGCTGTGCATGGACGCATACAGCCGACGCCATTCCCCCTCGTCCAGGCTGGTGAAACTGCGGCGTGGATCGAGGCGGGCGTGGAACAGGATTTCATCAGAGTACACGTTGCCTATCCCCGCGATCAGCGACTGATTCATGAGTGTGCACTTGAGTGTGCCGCGTCCGGCCAGCAACTGCCGAAACACCGGGAAGGTGAGGTGTTTGTCGAGGGCATCCATACCCAGCTGTTTGCTTTCGATCAGTTCTTCCGGGTGTGACACCAACCCGACGCGTGCCAGTTTGCGCGGCACCACGTAGGCCAGTTGGCCGCGTTCCAACGCGAGCAGCACCCGGGTGTGCGGCGAGGGCATCTCGCCTTCGGGGAGGTATTGCAGATAGCCGGACATACCGAAATGCAGCACCAGCTCGATGCCGTTGCCCAGTGCCACCAGCAGGTACTTGCCATGCCGGTGCGTCCCCGTAATGGCCTGGCCGCGTAGACGCTCACGGAAACGGCGCGGTTCGATACCGTCCAAAAGTTCCGGATTAAATACGTGCACATCACGGATCGTCTGGCCACGCCCGTGGCGTTCGAGGTAGCGGCGGAAGACCTCCACGTCCGGGAGCTCAGGCATGCGCTTCGGGCGGCGATGCGTCCACGTGCAGGGTGATGAGCGGTACCGGGCTCACGAGTTCCACGTGCGCGCCGGTTTCTCGCGCCAGGTCTTCGACCTTGACCAAATCCTCCAGGCCGTTGACTTCCATGATGCGGTGCACCAGATCGGCGCCGTCGCGGACTTCCAGCAACTCCGCAGCGGCGCCATGGCCGCCGGCGTGGAAGCGGCGGTAGAGTGCGTGGTGATAATCGGGCGGCAACTGGATTTCCGCGCGCCCGTAGCGCATCAGTTTGTCGCGCACCTCGTCGATCGATCGGCTGCCGGACCAGCGTACACGGTAAAGCGGGTTCTCGCGCATGGGTCATCCCCCTGCGCAAAGCGTAGAACGACTGGCCGCGGTCGGTCAGTTCGCGCCGAGCCAGGCGGCCCTGCGTCGCCGTACCGCGTCTTCCACGTCTTCGCGCAGGATCAGATAACAGGTATCTGCGGGTGGGGACTGCAGGCGAACCTCCGCCAGACGCAATTCGTCGCGGCGGAAGGCATGCACGATTACCGGCTCGCCTGCATGGTAGGCAGCGAGCCGTTTCTCCAGGTTACCGTGGCTGGCACGCAGGCCGTCGATCGCGACCAGCACGTCACCCGGGCAAAGGCCGGCCTGCTGGGCAGCCCCGCCCTCATAGACGTTCAGCAGGCGCGCCCCCAGTGCGTCGTCGGTGGTGCGCACACCGAGACTGACCTGTCGGGCGGATTTAGCCTCATCTTTGGCGGGTTTGCCGCCTTTGTCAGCGGCAGATTCGGCCGGGCGCAGGTGCATGTCGACGCCCAGCGGGGCGAGTAACGCGGCGAGATCCGGGTCTTGGATGCCGCGCACGTAGGTGTCAAAAAAGCTGCCGAGATCCGTGCCGGCGATGTCCGCCGCGAGCTGTTCCAAATCGTCTTCGTTGACACCTTTCCCGACGCGGCCGTGCCGTTCCCACAGCGCGCGCATCAGGTCGTCCAGGGAACGCGCGCTGCCGCTGTGTTCGCGGATGGTGAGGTCGAGGGCGAGGGCGACCACGGCGCCCTTCGCGTAATAACTGACGATGGCATTGGGCGCGTTTTCGTCGGCCTTATAGAACTTGGTCCAGGCGTCGAAGCTGGAATCGGCCACAGACTGCTTGAAGCGCCCGGGTGTGCGCAGCACGCGGGTGATGGTCTGGCCGAGCAGTTCCAAATAGTCTTTATGGCTGATGAGCCCGGTGCGCACCAGGGCGAGGTCGTCGTAATAGGAGGTGATGCCCTCGAATGCCCATAACAGCGGCGTGTGCACTTCGCGCGAGAGATCGTAAGGCACGAAGGCGGCAGGCTTGATGCGTTTGACGTTCCAGGTGTGGAAGTATTCGTGGCTGCACAGGCCGAGGAATGTACGGTATTCCTCGCTCATTTCCGTCTGATCGGCGCGCGGCAGATCGTTGCGGCTGCATAGCAGGCTTGTGGAGCTGCGGTGTTCCAGCCCGCCGTAACCCTCACCCACGGCCATTACCTGGAAGAGGTAACGATCCATGGGCGCGGGTGTGCCGAAAAGACCGATGTGGTATTCGCACACCTGTTGCAGGTCACGGGTGAGGCGCGCCGTGTCGGCGCGGTGGCGGCCGGTGATGGCCACTTCATGGGGTACGCCCGCCGCTTCGAAGAACGCCAGGGTGAACGCGCCCATCTCCACCGGATGATCGATGAGCTCATCGTAATCGGCGGCGCGATAACCGCCGAAGCCGTGAGGTGAGGCGCCGTCACGCTGCAAGGTGGTGGCGATCTGCCACTGGCCGTAATCGCCGCCCGCCGGCGCCACCAGGTCAACGGTGCAGGGCGCCGCCTGTTGACCGTGCACGCACAGGAAAACGCTGGTGCCGTTGAAATAGCCGTGGGTCGTATCCAGGTGCGCGCCACGCACGGACAGGTCCCAGGCATACACTTCATAGCGCACCGTGAGCGGACCGTCACAAGGTGCGGCCTGCCAGGTGTGTTTGTCGCGCTTGGTGAGTCGGACAGGGCCGTTGGCCTCGGCAGCGATCCGCACGATGTTCTTGGCAAAGTCGCGGATCATGTAGCTGCCGGGAATCCACGCGGGCAGCGAAAGTACCTGACCCGCCGGATCCGGGTCCGTGATCGTGAGCGTGACGTGGTAAAGATGCGTGGTGGGTTCGGGGGCGAGGCGATAGTGGACCGTCATCAGGGTACGAGCTCGACTTTGATTTGGATGCTGCGCGCTTCCACAGCGCGGGAACGGGTGGAGTAAACGATACCGCTGCCAGCTTCACGGGATTCACTGTCCTGACCGCCGATGACCAGCCATTCACCCAGCGCGCCCTGCAGCGTGCTTGTCACTTCCTGGGTGTCGATGACACCACCGTGCCGGCGCGACACGTCGCCACGGTAGGCACGCACCGCCAGATGTACCGTATCACCGATGATCTGCGGGCGTACTTCGAAGCCGCTGTCCACGTCGTGGTATTCGGTGGACTGTTGCACTACGGCGCCACCGGGGCCGATGGTGACAGTCTGGTTCGGCTGGGGGATGGAACGCCCCGTGTTGATGCGCGCCCAGCCGCCCTCCATCACGCGCACGCTCTGCACCAGGTTCGGCGCATTGCGATCACGGGTACTGTAGACGCGGGAGCCCGGTGTGGCATGGATACCTTCTGAAAGCAAAGCGGCCCGTCCGCCCTGGCGTACGGTGAGGCGCAGCTGGCGCGGCGCCACATCGAGGCGCGTTATGACCTTGGCGAGCTCATCGAGCACGGCCGGCTCGCCGCGCAGAATGAGCGCATTTCCCGCCGGAATCACGGTGCTGTCGCCGGCGAGGGGGCGCAGTGTGGCCGCCATCGCATCTGCCGGCCGGTGATGCAATTCGATGGTGCGCGTTGCCGGTGCGGCGAGGGCGGCGCTGGCGATGACGAGGAGAACAAGGCCGAACAGGCGATTCATGGCGAACCTCGTGTATTCAGATGAACAGCCGACGCAACTGCGGATCACTATCGGCACGTTCCCACACCTCCTCGAAGTATTGCAACAGTCTGCGTGCCTCGAACGGGGCATTGAACTCGGCCACACCGGCGTAGAGATCCGCGGCAGGGCGACGGATGTAACCGCAGGTGTCCGCGACCAGGAAGGCTTCGTTGAAATCGCGGTGGTCTGGCCCCGGGATGCGGATCTGGATTCTGCTCGACAGGTGCTGGGCGAGGCGCAACAGGCAGTGGCCCTCGCGCACGGCGCGGGAGGTATCCTGCACCAGAACCCGCAGCTGGGCGTGGCGACTGTGGCGAATCAGCTGCTTGATGGCGGTCTCGAGCCGGGCGGCATCGTAGACGGCCGGGTCGAGGTCACGGGTGTGAATGCAAAGGCTGCGCCTTGCCTGTTCAACCATGGCCAACACCGCCGCGCGGTGTTCCGGCGCCGTGCTCAGGTGGAGAGGCTCGGCGGTTTCACCGAGCCGGTAGACGCTTGGATCGGGCATGGGACGGGCTCCTCGCCTGGGGTGACGATTGTACCAACATGCCTGTGACTATCGGGAAGGCTTGCCTGACCCTGCTATGGACGTCACTCTGGCGAAGGCCGGGTTCCACGATGTTGTGGAGGGATTCCGGCTTTTTCGCCGGAATGACGAAGGTCTTTTCACGAGGACCGCCGGAGGCAGCGCTCGCAGTGTCGGCAAAGCTTCACAGGCGTCGGCGCATGCGCCTGTGGGGGATGTCCGCGTCCATGAATTCCTCGCCTTCGGCGATGAACCCGAGACGCTCATAGAAGGGAAGTGCCTGGACCTGTGCAGCCAGGTGCACCTCGCCGTGGCCGTTTTCACGGGCCAGTTGCAGCAGGCGGTACATGAGCTCGGTGCCGACCCCTTTACAACGCCAGTGCCGCAGCACGGCGACGCGGCCGATATGTCCGTCCGGCAGCAGTCGGCCGCAAGCCACCGCATGGCCGAAGCTGTCCCGCGCCAGCACATGGGCGGCCTGTGCGTCCAAACCATCCCATTCCAGTGCCTCCGGCACATTCTGCTCGCGCTGGAATACCTCACCGCGTACCGCCCGTAGCGCGGCCTGCGCGTCGGTGTCCTCCCAGGAAACGATGGTGACCGTGATGGGATTGCACATGGCGCCGGTCACTCGTCGTCTGGAAAGTAGAAGGCGCCGCGGTTGTACAGGTCCGCCAGCAGCGCCCGATCGGCGGTATCACGCAACTGCGCATTGAGTGTGTCCGCAGGATATTCACGGGCCGTGCACAAATAGCGCACCAGGGACAGGTGCTTCGCATCGAGGTGCAGTTCCTCGCCGTTCACATACAACTGCAACACGCCGTCCGATGCGGTGAAATGGGCGAGGCGGCAGTATTCGCTGCGAATCAGCAATCCGGTGTCTTCGAGCCGTTGCTCGAACCCTTCGGCATCGAGCGCCTCCTCGGGGAGCGGCACGTCATGGCCGGGCTTGGCCTCGGTGATGAACTGGCCGAACCAGCGATCGATGCCGGCGTCGGATAAATCGATGGCACGAATGATGTCACGGATACGCTCGCGCGCAGCCAGGCTGATTTCGCCCGGATCGGGCTGCGGTGCAAGGTCCGGATCCGCATAGAAGCGTTCCGGATCCGCCGTCTCGATGAAACGCTCGGCGAAGTCGATGAGCATGCCCTTCACATTGGGCGCGCGGAAACCCACGGAGATGGAGATGCAGTCGTCCAGCGCCACGCCGTAATGGGCAACGCCCGGCGGCATGTAAAGCATGTCGCCCGGTTCGAGCACCCATTCCTGCTCTGTCTCCCAATGCTTCATGATGCGCAGGTCGAGACCGGGAATGAGATCCTCCGGCCCGGGCGCCCGGGTATTGATCTGCCAGCGGCGACGGCCGGCACCCTGCAGGATGAACACGTCGTAGTTGTCCGCATGGGGGCCTACACTGCCGTGCTCGGGGGCATAGCTCACCATCACATCGTCGAGGCGCCACCAGGGGATGAAGGCAAAATGATCCTGCAAAAGGGCGAAGGCGGGTACGTGTTTGTTCATTTCCTGGACCAGGACCGTCCAGTGGGTGGGCGGCAGACGCAGAAAGCGCTCCTCGGGAAAGGGGCCGTGTTCCGCCTGCCAGGGGCGCTCGCCGTCTTTCTCCAGGACGATGCGCGATTCCACGCCTTCCTCGCAGGCAAGCCCGGCCAGTTCCTCGGGCGCTATGGGGCACGCGTAGCCGGGAAACGCCCGGCGTACCAACAAGGGCTTCTTATGCCAGTAATCGCGCAGGAATTCCTCGATGGTGAGGCCACCAAGCAGTGAGGCGGGGCTGGGGAGTGTCATACTGGATGTACCCGGTTGTCGGACGATAGCCGCACAAAGAAAGACCAACAAGCAGGTGCAGAGGATATCAGATGGATTCGTTGGGTTGGCTGTTTCTCGTTCTTGCCGTTGCGCTCCTGCTGGGTGCCATCAGTACCGCCTGGCGCGCATTCAGCCGTCCCCCGCGGGTACGCTCAGCAGCGATGAAAGCGCTGGATGAACGCTACTTCGAGGGCGAGATCGACAGGCAGGCGTACCTCCGCGAGAAGGCCGCGTTGGAAAGAAAAGAGAAGACCGGCAAGGCCGCCCGACAGGGCTCAACCTGAGCCGCTACGGCTGAGCGAGTGGGCGGCGCCGCAGGGTGCCCGCGCATTCTTGTCGCGTCGCAGGTGATCCAGGCGGACTTCCACCTGCCCCGTGTCCACGGCGATACCGTCGCGGCGCAGTACCTTCAGGAAGGTCGTTGCCAGGATGCGCAGATCAAGGGCGAGGGTGCCGTGATCCACATACCACACATCCAGCTCCAGTCTTTCGTTCCATGGACGGAAGTTCCTGCCGTTCACCTGAGCCCAGCCGGTGATGCCGGGCCGTACACTGTGGCGTCGGCGTTCCCGTTCCGTGTAGTAGGGCAGGTATTCCTGCAGCAAGGGCCGTGGCCCGACCAGGCTCATGTCACCCTTGAGCACGTTGAGCAGTTCAGGCAGCTCATCGATGCTCGTACTGCGCAGCAGGCGCCCAAAGCGGGTAAGGCGCTGTGCATCGGGTAACGGCGTGCCGTGACTGTCGAGGGCATCGCGCATGGTGCGGAATTTGTAAATGGTGAACAGTTTCCCGTGCAGCCCCGGCCGGCGCTGCCTGAACAGTACGGGGGAACCCAGGAAAATGCGCACCAGCGCAGCCACCCCCAACAAGACCGGCGCCAGCGCCACCGTCAGCAAGCCTCCGACGACCAGATCGAAGGCACGTTTTATCGCCGCGCGGCGGCGGACGTCGAGTGCGGGCGTGCCCATACTCATGCGACCCCCGCTGCCTTGCCGGACATGAGGGTATCGATGGTGTGCGCCAGCTGGACGATGGTGGGTGCCCGGAAGATCGCTTCCAGGGGCAGTTCCACGCTGAAGGTGTCGGACAGCATGGCGACCAGTTGCACCGCGCCCAGCGAATCGCCGCCGATGTGGAAGAAATCATCGTTCACGCCGATTTGGCCGCGTTTGAGCAGAAATTGCCAGGCCTCCGCAATCTGCTTCTCCGTCTGCGTGGACGGTGCAACGAATTCGGAGGAGGGGCCCGATACCTCGTTGGGCTCGGGCAGCGCGCGGCGATCCACCTTGCCGTTGGGCGTCAGGGGCAGGGCGGGAAGCAGCGTGAAACTGGCGGGGATCATGAATTCGGCCAGGTGCTGACCGAGAAACTCGCGCAGCGCGGCGGGGGTGACGGATTGACCGGGATGGGTGACCAGGTAGGCGGCCAGGCGCTTGGTTCCGTCTTCTTCACGGACGACCACCGCCGCTTCGTGCACGGCCGGGTGCGTGCGCAGCAGGGATTCGATTTCACCCAATTCGATCCGATAACCGCGGATCTTCACCTGGTTGTCCATACGCCCAAGAAATTCGAGATTGCCGTCATCGGCATAGCGCACCAAATCACCGGTGCGGTACATGCGTGCCCCGGGTCGTTTCGCAAAAGGATCGGGAAGAAAGCGCTCGGCCGTGAGTTCCGGCCTGTTCCAATAGCCGCGTACCACGCCGTCACCTGAGATGTACAGTTCACCCGGCACACCGATGGGCACCGGCTGCAGGGCTGGATCGAGCACATAGAACGTCGTGTTGGCGATGGGGCGGCCGATGGAAATGGCGCCAGCCACCTTGTCGATGGCATAGGTGCTGGACCACACCGTGGTCTCGGTGGGACCGTACATGTTGATGAGATCACCGCTCAGCAGCGAACGCAACTCCGCCGCGAGCGTGGGTGGAAATGCTTCGCCTCCCACCATCATATGCTTTACGCGGGCCAGGGCTTCGCGTCCCCGCCGGCCGGCCACCAGCATGGTTGCCATGGACGGCGTGCACTGAAAATGGGTGATCCCGTGCTTTTCGATAAGCGCCGGGACGGAATAGTCCTGCGCGGCATCATCCGCCGGCCGACAGGCCCGGGCGCGCAGTTCCGCGAGGTGCGGCAGGTGCTGCCAGGCGATCTTCGGTGACATGCCGAAGTCCACCAGACAGGCGATTTCGTCCACCCCGATCGCTTCGCAGCGTTCGACCATGGCCATGCACTGATCGGGTGTGCCGAACAGACCACTGGTTTCGTAATAACGGGTGACCGCGTGCTCCAGCAGGGCATCCACATCGTCCCCTGACAGGGAGGCAAAGACCTCGTCCACATTCCGTCCTGCAGACACCTGGGCCTTGAATGCAGGGAATGATGACGCGTAGTGTTTAATCAGGCTTGCGGCGGTGCCGAGATAGCTCTTCAGTGCCGGTCGCGCCTTGCTGCGCACCTCGTCTTCGTCGGGTCCGACGAGCGTGTGCAGCATCAAGGTGACGTGACCTTTGCCAGGATGGCCGTTCTCGCGTCGTGCTTCGCGGTAGATCCTGAGCTTGGTGTCGAGTTCCTCCAGTGACTGGCCGAGCAGGTGCGTCAGCAGGTTTGCCCCCATGGTGCCAGCCTGGCGGAACGTCTCCGGATTGCCTGCTGCGGTGACCCAGAAAGGCAGTTCCTTCTGTACCGGGCGGGGCTTGATGCCGATGCTGACCGGCTTGCCGGTGGGGCCCGACAGCGTCACCGTTTCACCCCGCCACAGGGCGCGCACGGTTTCGATGCCCTGGTACATGAACGCGTGGCGATTTGCGTAGTTCTGTGGCGCGAGCACGAAATCTTCCGGTTGCCAACCGGTGGCGAAACTGATCCCCACACGTCCATTGGACAGGTTGTCGACGAAAGACCACTCCTCTGCCACCCGTACCGGATGATGCAAAGGCAACACGCAGCTGCCTGCGCGTATCTTGACGTTCTGCGTGACGGCAGCGACGGCGGCACTTGAGATGGACGGATTGGGGAACAGACCGCCGAACGCGTGAAAATGCCGCTCAGGTGTCCAAACCGCCTCGAATCCGTTGGCATCGGCAAATTTTGCCCCGTCCATCAACAGGGCGAATTGTTCCCGGGTTTCCGTGCCGTCGTCACTGGGGAAGTAATAAAGACTGAAGTTCAGTGAACTGGATGTGGGCGCTTGGGCGGCGGTGCGATCATCCCCGGAATACAACACCACTTTGAGGCCCCGCGTGAGGCTCCACAGAATCTCAAGCACAGAGATGTCGAAGGAGATACTGGTGACCGCAAGCCACGTATCACCCTCGTCACGAGTGATGCGGGCATCCATGCCGGCGAAAAAGTTGGCGACATTGCGGTGGGTTATCATCACCCCCTTGGGTTTACCGGTAGACCCGGACGTATAGATGGCATAGGCGAGGTGGTCACCCTCTGTCCCGGGATCGCGCAACCGCTTGTTCAGCAGTTCCGTCCGTCCCGGAGCATCGACATGAATCCGCTTCAGGCCGGTGTCAGGAAGCAATGACTCCCAGGGGGCTTCGGTGACGACCACCTGGAGTTTCGCATCCTCGATCATGTAAAGGATTCTGTCTTTCGGATAAGCCGGATCGAGAGGGACATAGGCACCGCCGGCTTTCAGGATTCCCAGCATGCCAATCACCATCTCGGTCGAACGGCTCAGCATCAGTCCTACCATGTGGTCGGGACCTACACCGGACGCTTGCAGCCGCAACGCGACTTGATGGGCCCGCGCATCAAGCTCCCGAAACGACATCGCTTCTTCCCGAAATACCAGCGCAATGGCATCGGGCGTGCGTCGGACCTGTTCTTCAAATACCTGATGAACCAGCCGGGCATCGTAAGCCGTCCCGGTGGCATTCCACTTGGCCATCAGGCCAAGTTCGTCAGAAGGTACCGTTGACAAGCGACTCACCGGTTCAGTGCGACGAACCGCGGCGTCCTCAAGGAAAGCGGCGAACTGCGCCTGCATACGGCGAATCGTTCGCTCGTCATAGTGGGCAGGATCGAACACCCACAAGATCTCGCGACTATCATCCGGAATCACCACGCCCAGGTGAAACCGGCGAGATGGGCAGAAGCCGACAAGCGTCGGCACGCGCTCGACGACGACCTCCGCAAGTGCGTCTGAGAGGGCTGCCCGGTTTTGCTTCAGGTCCGGGTGTCTGAGAAACAGATCCTGCGCATAGCTGAACTGTTTCGCGACGTGCTCGAGCTCCGCTTTCCCCTGTGGCAGCCATTGTTCGAACGTCCTGCTGTCATCGAGCATCACGTGAAGTGGGACATGATCGGCAATGAGTGCGCCATGGTCGCCGACGGCGATGCGCAGCTGTTCATTCCCATAGGCGACAAAAAAATCCTGTTTGCCGCCAATGCGGGCGACATACGCCAGCCAGACGAGCAGCAAGCCATCGCCCGTCAAGTGCCTGGGAATTGATGGGCGCGGACGGGAGATGTGCTGAGCCAGGAAGCGCACTTCCGGGTCCGCATTGACGCCGCTTTTTCGAAACGGAATCTCAGGCGGTTCAAAATGCAGCAGCCGGTCAAGCCAAAACGCCTCGTGCGTGCAGGCACGTTTGTCAATGGCCTCCAGTTGCGGCAAGCAGGAGATGTCCGGCAAAGGCAGCGTGCTGCCCACGCTATACCCGTTATCTGCAAGCACGTGATCCGCTGGGGCTCTTTCTCCCGAAAGCATGCTCAGCTGGCGCAGTCGCACGCCGCCGGCGCGGCACGCGATGGTGACCGACCCATCGCCCATGGCAAGCACCGTCCCCGGACGGGATGCCGGCACCGGAACCCTGTCGAGTGCCTCCACCACAAAGGTGCGGCCGGCAAGCATAACCTTGGGAAGTCCCACAGGGTTGTAATAGGGCCCAAACGTGAGCGCCCGAACCATGGCGTCGAGCTCATCGGACGAGCGTCGCCAGTCCAGGATGCAGCCGGGGCTGGGGCGTTCGCTGCGACTGAAGAAGCGGAAAAGGGACAGGTCCTGCGGTTTGCCATACAAAACACCCGTTGACAGTTCGTCAATCAGTTCGTCAAAACACTTGATGGCGGCGTCGTAACAGCGCGCGTTCAGCGAGAGCGCGGTGTCGTCGGGCAAAATGGGTAGTGTCTGCTGCTTCAGAATCGGACCCTTGTCGGCTTCTTCGCCCATGATGTGCCAGGTCACTGCGTGACGTGTTTCCCTGTTCAGGAGCGACCAGATGGGTGCATTCAAGCCCGCATAGTGCGGCAGCGGGCCATCATGGAAGTTGATGGCCGCCTTGTTGGCGAGCGACAGAGCGTCGCGGGGCAGGATTTGATAGTTCGCGATGCTGAACAAAAAATCGAATTCCGACTCCGAAAGAGCATCGAAAACCGGTGGTCTGGCCGTGGAGTGCCGAACACCACGTTGCCTGCACCACGCCACTACATCGTCGTCACTGCTGATGACCGCTTTGATGTCATGACCCTTTCTGAGCAGAGAGTCGCCACAGGCAATCAATATCGACTGGCCGCCGACGAGTACACACGTAATCCGTGACTTGCCGTGTTTCGGCTCACTCATGATTTTCGCCTCTCGGCTGGCAACTGGGTTATCCACTTTGGGTGTTAAGGCGACGAGTTTAGACGAGCCCGCAGACGTCTGTGGAACCGGTGCTATTCTCTGGGTCACTTGACGGAAGAGCGCGCCAAATGGACTCGATCGCGATTGTCGGTGCCGGTGGTCATGGTCGCGAAGTGCTTATGCTGATCGATCACCTGAACAGAGCCGGGCAGAGTTGGAAAGTCGAAGGGTTTTTCGACGATGCAGTTCCGCGCGGAACTGTGGTCAACGGCTGTCCGGTACTTGGCGATCTGGATGTGCTAAATCGATACGAGCGGCGCCTTGCAGTCGTGCTCGGCATCGGGATGCCGCAAGCCAGGCAACACGTTCTTGGTCGAATCGATAGCCGAAACATCTGGTTTCCTTCATTGATTCACCCGACCGTCCAGCTTCCAGGCGGCGATCTGGTGAAAGTGGGCCAAGGTGTGACCCTGCTTGCCGGCGTCATCGTAGGGCCGAACGTGTCGATTGACGATTATGTGATGCTGAATACGGGTGTCATCGTCGGCCACGACAGCCAAATAGGGCGAACTACCTGTGTCATGCCCGCTGTTGCCATCAGCGGTGAGGTCACAATCGGTCAAGGGGTCTACATCGGCGTCGGGGCATCAATCATCAACCGTATCGAGGTGGGCGACGGTACCGTGGTATCGGCTGGTTCAGTAGTCTTCAGCTCGCTCCCGAAGCACGTCACCGCCATGGGGATGCCTGCGAGAATCGTCAGGCGGAACGAAGAGACGCGTCTCGCGTGAACTTTATCGGGCGCGGTGGTATGGGAAGCAGGAATGGTTGTCACCTGGAGGCATGGAATGCAGCGGGGTGTCCTGTCGAAAACGTCGGTGTGGCCAGTCTTTGGGGAAGACGAAATAGAGGCAGTGTCCCGCGTGTTGAAGTCCGGGCGAGTGAACTATTGGACGGGTGACGAGTGCCGGACGTTCGAACGTGAATTCGCGGATTTTGTTGGTGCCGACTATGCGGTGGCCGTGGCCAACGGCACCGTGGCTATCGAGCTGGCGCTGGAAGCGTTGGGGCTCGGTGTCGGTGACGAAATCATAACCACGCCACGCACCTTTATTGCAACCGCGAGTGCGGCAGTCCGCCGTGGCATGAGAGTGGTGTTCGCGGACGTGGATCCCGATTCACAGAACATCACCGCAGAAACCCTATCACGTGCACTGAGTCCTCGCACCAAGGCCGTGGTAGTGGTGCACCTTGCCGGATGGCCATGTGATATGGACCCTATTCTGACTCTCGCGAAAGACAGAGGTCTCTACGTCGTCGAAGACTGCGCGCAAGCGCATGGCGCGACCTACAAGGGCCGTCCCGTCGGACAATTCGGACATTGCGGCACGTTTTCGTTTTGTCAGGACAAAATTATGACCACCGGTGGGGAGGGAGGCATGGTGGTCACGAATGACAGGGACTTGTGGTCGCGTGTCTGGAGCTTGAAGGACCACGGCAAAGACTATGCCGAAACGCGGGCCGCATCGGATCCAAGCCGCTTTCGTTGGCTCCATCATGGGTTTGGCAGTAACCAGCGTATGACGGAAATGCAGGCGGCTATCGGGCGACGCCAGCTTCGTAAGTTACCTGGCTGGATTGAACAACGCCGAAAAAATGCGTCGGTGCTGATTGGCGCGATGAAAAACGTATTGGGTTTGCGAATCCCGGTGCCAAACGTGGATTTCGGACACGCCTATTACAAGTTTTATGCCTTTGTAGAAGCCGCTCAAGCGCCGGGGCAACGAACCCGTGACGAACTGGTTCAGCGTTTACAACGCGCGGGAATCCCGTGCGGCCCAGGTTCCTGTTCGGAAATCTACCTGGAAAAAGCGTTCGAAAATACCGGTATGCGGCCCGATCACCGTTTGCCCAATGCGGTCCGGCTAGGTGAGACGAGTTTGATGCTGCAGGTGGATCCCACCTGGGATGAACATGATTTGCGGACGATCGGCACGACCATCGTGGAACTGATGGGAGAACGTGCGGCATAGCTGGCACATAGCTTGGAGACAGGGATGGCGAACCACGGAAATAAACCGGCCAGAAGGAGTCTCCGGAGGATTCTGTTATTGATGGATGCGATCCTGCTCGGATTCTGTGCGTGGGCGGCATTGCTTCTTGGACGGCATGATGTCGTAGAGGCGTTATGGGTGCTCGTGGGCGCGCCGTTGCTCGCCATACCGGTCTTCGTTCGTTTCGGTCTGTATCGAGCGGTGTTGAAATACATTGAAGCGCGCGCGTTCTATACGGTGCTTAAGGCCGTGGTGCTACACAGCGGAATGCTGGCTGCGGCTATGATAATGCTGGAACAGCCGCTCTTTCCCTTCCTTGGGATTTACGTACTCGGAAGCCTGGTTCTCATCGGGGGGAGTCGTGTCCTCCTTCGGAGCCTGGTGAGATGGTGGGAACAGGCCGAACTGAAACCCGCGATCGTGGCCATTTTTGGCGCCGGCTCGGCCGGTGTGCAGTTGGCCGAGATGCTGAAGCATAGCCGTGAGTACGAGCCCGTCGCGTTTTTGGATGATAAGCGGGAGCTTCACGGGCGGGAAATAGCGGGATTGGCTGTGTTTTCAACCGCCAAGTTGGGTGAATTGATCCGCGAGCGCGGCATCACCCAGGTGCTATTGGCAATCCCCTCCGTCTCGCAGGCCAGACGCAGTGAAATTACACGCCTTTTGGAAAGCTACCGCGTGCACGTAAAAACCGTGCCGACGCTACAGGAGATCGTGGCGCATAAATCCAAATTACGTGACCTCCGTGAGTTGGAACTGGACGATCTGCTCGATCGGCCCGCAGTGGCGCCTGACCAGCGCCTGCTGGAAAGGTGTGTCGCAGGCAAATGTGTCATGGTCACCGGGGCGGGCGGTTCTATCGGCTCGGAATTGTGTCGGCAAATCCTGAAGCATCGCCCCAGACAGATTATCCTGTTCGAACGCTCAGAGTATGCGCTCTACTCGATAGAACGGGAAATCAAGGCCTTGGTAAAGTCGATCAGTGGTGTCGTTGACAATATCGAAGTCATACCATTACTCGGTTCGGTTACCGATGAGCGGCATCTTAAGCTGGTGATGACGAGCTTCGGCGTTCAGACGCTGTACCATGCGGCGGCTTACAAACATGTTCCAATGGTTGAGCATAACCCGATACAAGGGGTGCTCAATAATGTGTTCGGTACGCTTTATTGTGCGCGTGCGGCCAACGAAGCGAAGGTGGAGACGTTTACGCTGATATCCACGGATAAGGCGGTGCGTCCCAAAAATGTCATGGGTGCGACAAAGCGGCTGGCAGAACTGATTGTCCAATCCTTTGCTGCGCGTCACGAAGGTACACGATATGTCACAGTGCGTTTTGGAAATGTCCTTGGCTCGTCGGGTTCCGTGGTACCGCTGTTTCGCGATCAGATCAAAAAGGGCGGTCCTGTCACGATCACCCACAGGGACGTGACAAGGTATTTCATGTCCATACCGGAGGCGGCCCAATTGGTCATTCAGGCGTCGGCAATGGGTGCGGATGGCGACGTGTTCGTGCTTGAAATGGGTGAGCCAGTCCGGATTATTGATCTGGCACGACGAATGATTGCCCTGAGTGGCTTGGTTGAAAGGACAGAAGAATACCCGGAGGGCGATATCAGTATTGAAGTCACGTCACTGCGTCCGGGAGAAAAGTTGCACGAGGAGCTGATTATCGGCGGAGCGGTACAAAAAACGGATCACCCACAGATCATGCGTGTCAAAGAGGAAAGTGTGCCATGGTCGCGACTGGAGCCGGTCCTGATGGAGCTTGGCAAGGCTTGCGCGGAATTCGATTCGAAACGGGCATGTGATGAACTCCAGGCTATTACAGGATATCAGCAACAGACAGTGGTCGATTTTCTGTGGGAGCGTCGGATGATCGCGATGGCAGCCGGTACGCACAGGATGCTGGCACCCGTGAGTCGAGCCAAGTGACGCAAGAGAAGAAGCGTTGTTGGTTGGTTTCGGTACCCACGCGTGGTCGCGAATGAGGATACGGCATGAACGGCAACGGCGATCTGGTGATTAGAACTGCGCAGAGGGAAATTGGGCGCGCGCCTCTCAGGCGCGAAATGTCGCTCCAGGACGTCGCGACGACCTTGGCGGACTCGAAATGGCTCATCGCCAAATACGTCGTCATCTTCGCGATATTGGCATCGGCGTATCTGTTTCTTGCCATACCCGTCTACAGGGCGGATGCACTTATCAAGATCGATACGAGTGAGGCACGTTCGGGGACGCTGGGGGAAACCGACACGATTGCCGACCTGATATCACCGGTATCTGCGGAGCTGCAGGTCGTCAAGTCGCGCGCGGTGCTGCAGCGGGTTGTGGATGAGCTCGCTCTGGATATCGTCGCCGAACCGAAATACCTGCCGATTATCGGCAAACCAATCGCGTATGGGCACGGCGGCGAATGGATGAAGGGCCAGGCCCGGTCGTTGAAGGGATATGCATGGGGTGGCGAAGAGATAGCGATCGGTGGTCTGGAGGTCGGAGAGGACTATCGCGGGGAAGCATTCGAAATAGTCAAGGAGGAAAACGAACACTTTGTCGTCATTGAACCTGGCGGCGCGGTGCTTGGCAGGGGAACGGTAGGGCAGCCGTTCATCGACAAGCGGGTCGGTTTACGTGTGGAGGTCACCCGCCTCGAAGGGCAGCCTGGGACACGGTATTCGGTTGTCCGCCGCCCGGTGGACGCTGTGGTTGAGGAGATGCGCAACCGTTTGGGGGTGAGGGAAGAAGGGCGAGACTCGCGCGTCATTCGTATTTCGCTCGAGGGACAGGATAGGGCGCGCAGCGCATCGATTGTCAACGCGGTAGCGACGGCGTATATGCGGCGTCAGAGTGAATGGCGTTCCAAAGAGCTCGAGGAGACCCTGGATTTCCTGGAACAACAGAAGGCACGCTTGAAGGCTGAAACGGATCGCGCAGCGGAGAATCTCGGTCAGTATCGGCAAAACAGTCGGTCGATAGACGTCCAACTCGAAGCGGAGAGGCTCCTGGATCGGGCAGCAGGTCTTGAATCACGCTTGGCCGCGTTACAGCTTGAATCGGAAAAATACCTCCCCGCGCACCCCAACGCAGGGGCTATTGCGGGGGAAATTCGCAACGTGCAGACCCAGCTCAATGAGACGTATGACAGGCTTAAACGGCTTCCCGAGAAAGAACAAAGGGCTACGGGACTGTCCCGAGATGCTCAGGCAACGGGGGACCTGTATGCAAGCCTGATTAACGACATTCACCGTATACGTCTTATGACGGCCGTTTCTCCTAATAGCATGAAGCTGCTCGACGAAGGCGAGGCATCTTTTCTTCCGGTCCGGCCCAAGAGCAAAGTGGCAGTCTTTTCCCTGGCGACCGTGCTTGGCATGGTCGTGGGGACCATGGCAGTAATATGGAAGCGAGTGACACGCGCTGCGGTTGTGGAGCCTTCGGAAATCGAGGATAACCTGAAGGTGCCCGTCTACGCGATCGTCGCCTATTCCGACCAACAGAAACTCATCGGGCGGTCGCGCTCAAGGAAGACGGCCGCAGAGGTATTGGCAACCAGCAAACCCCATGATCCGGCGATAGAGGCTCTGCGCGCACTCAGGACATGGCTGGCCACCCCGGGACTGGCGCCTGCCAACCGATCGTTGCTTGTGACCGGCCCGTCAGTCGGTGTTGGCAAATCCTTCATCAGCGCCAATCTGGCTGCTGTGCTGGCAGCCGGGGGAAAGCGTGTTCTGTTGATCGATGGTGATCTCCGGAAGGGCGCTATCAGCCGACAGTTCTGGCTGGAAAACGCCCTTGGGCTTTCCAACCTGTTATCAGGCGCAGAGAAAACATCCGTGCTCGGCGTTCACCGGTCACAAGTAGACCGATTGCATGTCATGCCGAGAGGCACACTGCTGTTTTCTTCTGAAGAACTGCTGGCGACTGACCGATTCAGCGAAATCATGCGCGAGGTGTCGGCCCAGTATGATTACGTGATCGTGGATTCTCCACCCGTGCTCCCCGTGGCGGATGCCGTTGCGATGGGGCAATCCATCGGTACGGCCTTGATGGTGGTTCGTCAAGGTGTCAATACGCTGGAGGAAATCAATGACGCACAAACCCGGCTTCAACATGCGGGTGTAGAGGTCAAGGGCTTCGTCGTCAACGGCCTCACAGGCACCAAGTGGAAATACGGGTATGCCTATGGGGATGCGAAGTACGAAGGCGCTGCTTAGCAGTCAAACAGTTCCCAACGTGTAGCGGAGCCCATCATGTTGCTGAAACATGGTTTGAGCTATGTGTGGGCTCGCGGCATACCCGCGCTCTTCAATTTTGCCGCCATTGTGATCTATACGCGGCTCCTCTCACCGGAAGACTACGGTCGTTACACCCTGGTCATCGCCGGAATCGGTCTTCTCAATATCCTGCTGTTTCAATGGATACGCGTATCGTTGCTTCGATTTTACCCGGCGCACATAGATAATCCGAAGCCGTTGCTATCTGCCGTGGTGTCGGTGTTCGTGGTGCAGGCGGCATTGGTGGGGCTGCTGGGGTTGGCTTTAGCTTGGGTGTTCGCGGACCAGGAATGGACCAGCTTTCTTATCCTCGGGGTTCCGCTTCTATGGGCCCAGGCGTGGTTCGACCTGAATCTGGAATTGGCGCGCAGTCAGTTGCAACCCCTGCGATACGGGATGATGTCAGGCGTCAAGGCGGTGAGTGCCTTGGGCATCGGATTCCTTCTGGTTCTTTGGGGCGCCGGCGCACACGGGCCACTGATCGGAATACTGGTTGGGATGCTTGTGGCTGGGATAGGTCTCGCCGGCTATCAGTGGCGCGGGTTGTCTTTCGTCAGATCATCGCCCTTGACCAAGGACATGATGCGTTATGGATTGCCCCTCACGGCGACATTTGCACTGGCCTTTGTAATGCATGCATCGGACCGGTTTCTGATCGCAGGGATGATTGGTGAAGGGGCGGTCGGATCCTATTCCGCAAGTTACGATATCGCCCAACAATCGTTGACGACGATTCTGATGGTCGTGAACCTTGCCGCGTACCCGTTGCTGATCAGGGCGTTTGAACTGCAGGGTATGGAAGCCGCGAAGCAGCAGGCAAGAAAGAATGCAACCGTACTTTTGGCCATCGGTATTCCAGCATGTGTAGGTTTTTGGATGCTGGCAAAACCCTTGGCCGGGATCTTGCTGGGCGAAGCGTACCGCGCGGACGCAGCCTACCTGTTGCCGATCGTGGCGTCGGCAGCCTTGCTTGCCGGACTCAAGTCATATCACTTCGATCTCGCCTTTCAACTGGGGCACTGGACCGTGGGCCAGATCTGGGTGCTGGTGGGCGCCGCCTTGGTGAACGTGGTGCTGAATCTCTGGCTGATTCCAGACTATGGGCTGTTAGGGGCAGCCTATGCGACGGTCGCAGCCTATGTCTGGGCACTTTTGATCAGTGCGCTCTGGGGCAGGAGGGTATTCGTGATGCCTTTCCCGTGGCCACAATTCGTACAAATTGCTGGCGCGAGTGCACTGATGGCCATCGTGCTCTCCTTGTTAAGCGATCTTCAGGGCGCTGTTGGATTGGCGGCGCAGGTGAGTGCGGGCGTGGGGATCTATGCAGCAGCATGTCTGCTCATTAACCTGGGAGAAGCAAGAACGCGCTTTGTCCGTTTGGTGAAGCGATATCAGATCAAACAGACGTCCACCTAAGGAACTTATGCAGGCTCAAAAAGCAGAGCGCAGTTTGAGTTCACGCTGGAAGAATTGGTAGCTGACCCAGGCAAGTACGGCCAGAACAATGGGCCAGAAAAACGGATTGCCGAAAGCGCTGCGATGAAAACTTTGTGCTACCGGGAGTAAGCTCAGATAGAACACGGCCGAGAACAGGGAAGGTGAGTGGCGCAGGCGCTCGAGGCCCATCAACCCGCATCCAAGTAATCCGTACACGATAAATACGCCCACGGAGCCGAAATTCATGTGCGCCTCGACGATTCCGGAAAACGCTGTACTGGCGATCCGTCCGCGGCGCGCTTCATCGGGAAAATAGCGGTCACGGAATTCATAGGTGATCGCCTTGGGTTTCTCGGTCGGAAAAGCGAAAGCCGGTATCGGGATGGTCATGCCGGTGAGGTAGGTTTCACCCATGCGTAACGAGTGAATTCCTTTCAGGGAATATTCACTGAAATTGCCAAAAGTGGCACCGAACTCATTCGCGGCCGGGTTCAAGGCCGCAACAAGCCGATCATGGTCGAAGGCCACACGCGTGGTGGCATCCCAGTCGCCCGTGGTTACGGAATACGAGATCACGCCGCGATTGGCGAACAGGAAGCCAAGTGCCAGGTATAGAACCACGAATACAAGCACGAGCCGGACCGAGACGCTGGTGATGGGGCGGTACCAGGTGGCGCCCACCGTGAGAATGATCGCCCAGGAAAGAAGAGCACCGCGCTCCCCCATGAGCAGGGTCAGCGCGACGATCGGCAGGATGGTTATGAAGAATACGCGGATAACCCTGCCGAGAGGGGCCAGGTGTCCGTATTGCGCCTTGCACGTTCCGATGGCCAACGCGAGCAGGGAAAGCGCGAGCAAAGCGAACGGCTCCGATGGCAACGTAAGCGCCAGGTCGGATACGGCACTCTGGTAGGACGCCTTGCCTCCGGAAAGTGCGTCCAATCCGCCTACACGAAGAAAATTGACAGCCTCTGAGGCGGTGGCGAACGCTGCGAAGAGACAGGCGACACGCCCCAATGCCAACGGGTTAAAACCGTCATCACGCCGGGCGGAGTCATGGTACGCGGCCAGGGAGCCGGCCATCACCCCTCCGGTCAAGCCCAGTAAGGCGAGCAAATAGTGCAGAAGGTAGGGCAGGGTTTGGTAAGGGCGGCTGAATAGCGGTGAGAGTTCCTGACCTGTGATGGCATTGAATGGCCCTGACACACCATAGAGCAGAAAAAACATCGCAAAAAGGGTGGTGAAGGTACTGAAGCCCTTGGACGCTGCCCTGCACGCCGCAATCAGTAACACGCTGGCAATACAGGCCGTGAGAAACGCCGGCAGCGTCAAGGAAAGCATGGCCAGAGCCAGTCCGGTCAGGCCGCTGGCGGCTGTTGCCAGAAGTAACAAGTGTCCTGGAGCTGAGAGCACCCGGTTACCTCGCGGTGAGTAGCTGCGCGTAGCTGTCGACCGGGCGCGCGGCGAAATCTGCCAGTCGGTCGGCCAACCCCTCCGGGGCCCGTCGGTCATCCAGGACACCCTCGATGGCGCGTGCGAGCTGCCCGGCATCACCCACGGGAACCAGTTTTCCCCATCGGCCATTTTCGAGGATCTCTGCCGGTCCGCTCGGGCAATCCGTCGCCACCACGGGTGTTCCAAGCGCCAGTGCCTGGATCAGCGCATTTGGAAGGCCTTCCCAGAGGGATGACAGGACGAATACGTCAGCACGGCGTAGATAGCCGTAGGGATTTTTGACGAAACCGGGGAGGTCGACGCTTCCTTGCAGACCAAGATCATCGATCAGGCGGCTAAGCGCAGGGCGGTCCTCACCTTCGCCAAGGATGAGCAGGCGTGCCGGTCTCCGGTGACGGAGCAAGGCCAGAGCTTGCAGTAAGGTGGGAAAATCCTTCTGTCGGGTCAGGCGCCCGATGGCGACGATTACCGGTGCTCCACCGTCCCTGAACCACGGGTGTTCGACAGGCGCCGCCGCCTTGGCGAACAGGTCCGCTGTGATGGTGGGGTTGTAGATAACCTGAACCCGTTCGGACGGTAGGCGAAGCTCATGAATGAGATCGTCGGCAGTGCCCTTCGAGACGGCGATCACACCATCCGCGCGCCGATAAGCCCAGCGCATGAGGTGAGGAAGCAACCGTGCGCGGCGCAAGCGGGCGTTGGCAGATGCCTGCGAAAGCGTATTGGCCTCGCGCAGGAGAATGCGTACAGGAACGCGCCCAATCGCCCGCGCAAGGACCGCCATCACATTCGCGTGCCCCATGGTGGAAAGCAGCGCATGCGGGCGCTCGCGGCGGAGGTAGCGGATAAGTGCAGGCAGACTGAAAAGAACCCGACGCGCTTTCAGGTCGTGTACCCGTACCGAAGCGGGAATCTCGTCAAGATACGGACCGACCGCTTGCGCGACCACGAGATCCACCGTGAATCCCCGCTGCGCGAGACCGGCGGCCAGCTGGATCATGACCCGCTCCGCACCGCCGCCGCGCAACGAAGGTAGATAGAGGGCGAGCTTCATACGTTTCCTGTCCGTGTCCTCGCACCCGGCGGGCGTGGCGATCCATTCCTTGGGCACGACTCGCGCAAAAGCATAGCAGTACCCAAGGCTCACGCCATGTACGCGCGGCAACGTCGAATCGATGCCGGCGGAGCGGAACACGTTCACGCCCGTCATGACGATGCGGTTCTCAAACCCGGTAACTGAGATTCAGTGCCTGGGTGTTCTGCGAGAGGGTTAACGGGAATCCCTGCCGCCGGTCCCTATGGTGCGCTCCAACGGATCCAGAAGATGGAACAGCGGATGCTCTGAGCACCAGAAGGCTTCCCAATGAAACATTCGAGCATAACCCGGCTTCGGCGAATGGCTCCACGTCGCCTGAAGCTACTTCCCATAGTCCCTTTTGCACTACTCGCAACCCTGTCGGCCTGCGAAACATCGGATCCGGTCGACGAAACACTCATCGAAACCGTGACGCTCCAAGGCAGTGTCGGTGACGGCCCGGTCGCCGGCGCGACGGTAGAGGCCCGCACAAAGGATGGCTTGCTTCTTGGATTGACGCAAAGTTCGTCCACTGCGGATTACGAATTGTCGTTTTCCTCGGTACTTCCTGTGCCCATTGAGCTCATCGCGCACGGCGGAACCGATTTGGTTACAGGGGGTGAGCTGGACATGGAGCTCGCGTCCGTGGTCACCGAAGCGCGCGACCAGACGGCGAACATCAACGTGTTCACGACCATGGTCACACACGCTGCGGATGCCATGCCGACGGGGATATCCCGCACACGGCTGCAGGTCGCGACGGAATACATGTATCAGTCCCTGTCCTTCGGCCTCGATCGCAATGTGATGGCCAGTCCGTTTTCCACGCCGGTCACTGCTGCCAACGTGGCTGCTGTGGTCCGCGCGAATGAAGCGCTGGCAGAAACCTTGCGCAGAACTCAGGCATCCCTCGCTGCCGCCGGGCAAATCCGTTCCATGAACGAAATCACCATGACGCTCGCACGCGATCTGGCTGACGGTTTCATTGACGGTATGGGTTACGGCGCCAACCCGCAGATCGCTGCTACGTTTAATGTCTTGTCGGGGCAGGTGCTGGTAGAGCTGGTTACCAACAAGCTAAGGGTAGGTGGAAGCGAGGCAACGTCGGCCATGGACCAGGCGATAGCGATGATCGTGCCGGAAGCGACGGCGACGACGGCACAAGTGGCGATCACCAAATCGCTGCTGAACGAGGCGCGGATTGCCTTGTCTGCCGGTCAGCTTTACCTGAACGACAGCAGCCTCGAGCCGCTCATCACCAGCTTGGACACCATCGCGGTGGGTAGCTCGTCCTCTGCAGCAAACGGTGTCGTGCCCGCCAATTGGGCAGCAACCCTGGAGCCGCTGCAAGGGATTGCCAGTGCGCCGCAAGAGAAATTTGCTGCGATCAATGCGAAGGTAAAACAGGAGAAAATGAAACCCGGCGAGCCGGATGATGAAGAGCCACCCGTTCAAGAGCCGGATCCGGACGTGACCGCACCTGTCATCAGCCTCATTGGCGACAATCCGTTGCGCATCGAGGTAAATGGACAGTTGAATGATCCGGGTGCCACGGCCGTCGACAATGTCGACGGTGATATCAGCCATCTGATCATGGCCGACACGGATAACGTGGATCTCGCCAAGCCAGGCACATACACCATTATTTATCGGGTGACTGACGCAGCGGGTAACGTGGCTGAAGTGCAGCGCACGGTCGAGGTCTATAAGGACACCGCGACAGTGAAGGGCGACTACTACGTCGCAAAGAACGGGAGTGATTCGAATCCTGGCACCATCGATCGCCCGTTTGCGACCGTTGGCAAGGCAGCGTCCGTCGTCCAGCCGGGTGATGTCGTCCTGATCCGTGAAGGTGTCTATCCCATCAAGCAAACGTTCCAGAGGAGCGGTACCAAGAGCGCACCGATCACGTATCAGGCTTTTCCGGGTGAGAAGGTCGTTTTCGACGGTTCCAACCGTCGGGCCGGCGTGGATAAGGACCGGCTGGAGGTGTATGCGGATTGGAACATCTTCCGTGGTTTCGAGATCGCACATTCGCCGGAACGTGGCATCTGGATCAACAATGCCAACGACAACCTGTTCGAAGACCTGTTGATTCACCACAGCACCCACACCGGCGCGCAGGTGGTGAACGGCAACCGGAATCAGTTTATCCGGATCGTGTCCCACTCGAACTACGACCCCCAATACGGTGGCGAAAACGCCGATGGTATCTCCCTGTACACAGGCTCGGGCAACGTCGTGAGACATTGCGTGTTTTACAATAACTCCGACGATGGCTTTGATACCTGGCGTTCCACGGATGCAGTAATCGAGTACAACATCGTGTACGGAAACGGTTACGGAAGTGACGGGGACGGTAACGGCTTCAAGCTTGGCGGTGGTGGTGGTACCGGTGGTCACCGCGTTGTCGGCAACATCGCCTTCAACAATCTCCGCTCGGGCTTCCATAACAACGGTGCGGATATCCCCATCACGGTGTTCAACAACACGGCATGGGATAACGGTTTGCGCCTGAGCACGACGTATAAGGGCAATTACCACTTCCTCGACGCCAAGCATGTTCTGCGCAACAACCTCGCCTTTGGCGGCGGTGACCTGCGGTTGGGCAACTCCATTCAGTCCCACAATTCCTGGAATCTCGGGATCAGCAGCCCGAAGCTGGTCAGTGTTGATGTGGATTCCCCGGATTTCGTCAAGCCGGCGGCGGGTAGCCCGCTGATTGATGCCGGTACGAACGTGGGCCTGCCTTATGTGGGTTCCGCGCCGGACGTGGGTGCAGTGGAATACGGAAATTAAGCCAAGGGATCCGCGGGGGCTGGCGCCCCCGCGGATGTGCCAGACGAGCCACGCAAAACCGGCCTCCGCGGCCGGTTTTGCATTGAATCAGTGGTCTTGCACAGCCTCACCCGGCCATGTCAAGTTGTCCTGAGGGCGGGCCACACCGATGGCCTGCAATACGACGGCGTTGACCTTGCGCACGTCATATTTTTGCTCCGCAATGCTACGACTGTGCTGGCCCATGGTTTGGACAAGGTGTGGCGCGGTAATAAACCGCTGCATCGCCTGAGCGAGAGCGAGCGGATCCCGGGGGGGCACCAGGTAGCCGTTGTGCCCATCGACGACCGTTTCACGGCATCCGGGCATGTCGGTGGTAATGATGGCGCGCCCCATGGCCATCGCCTCGAGCACGGTGCGCGGGGTTCCTTCCGGGTAGTAGGAAGGCAGTACATACACGGATGACTCCCGTATGGCCGGGCGGACGTCTTCCAGGCGACCCAAATAGTCGATGGTTCCCTCGGCGACCCAATGGTCCAGATCCGTGCGGGAGATGCACGCCGGATTTTCGTCGAACCACCCTGCCAACCGGAAGGAGACATCCGGGTAGGCATTCTTGATGATGCGGGCGGCCCCGGCGTAATCATGCACCCCTTTGTCCCTGATAAGCCGGGCCATCATGAGGAAGCGCAAACGATCGGGAAAGGGCGCAGGCTGAAACAGCGCAATGTCGATACCCGAACCGTTCGTCAGGACTGCTTGTTCATGACGCACCAGGCCCAGACGCTGGAACAGGCGCATGTCGTCCGGGTTCTGAAAAAATACGCAGCGGTTCGCGCGGAGCACATGGGCATACATGGACTGAACCACGCGGTTCAGCAGGTAGCGTTTTATACCGCCGGATGAAAAGGCATATCCGAGACCGGTAATCATGGAGGCGATCGTTTCCACGCCCGCCAGACGGGCCGCGAGGGAGCCGTAGATGACCGGCTTGATGGTGTAGGAAACAACGATTCGGGGACGTAGTTCCTTACAAATCAGATAAAGCTGGGCAAGCGTCTTCAGGTCCTGCCACGGATTGATTGCAGCGCGATCCATTCGAATGGGTCGATATTCCACGCCCAATGTCCGTAGCTTCTGTATCACGTGCGAGGGTGATCCGGGGGCACAGCCGACGACGTGCAGGCCATGATCGTGCAATGCGGACAGAAGTGGGCCTCGGAAATTGATTAGCGATTCCGCCAAGCTGCCGATCACGAGTACCGTGTTGGTGTCTTTTTTCATGACCGTCGGCGTCGGTGGTTCCCGATCGATGGGCGCTGTCATCGTGCAAAGGCCGGCGCGCCGAACTCGGTGATCGCACTCTGGTGCAAGCGTTCATATTGCGAGGCAACCGACGCCAGGCAAAACTCACTGACGATGCGTTCCCGGGCCTGTTCCGCCAGGCGAGCGCGCTCGTGTGCGTTGAGACGCAGGAGCTCAGCTATCGCGTTCGCCAAACGGCCCGGTTCACCCGATGGAACGACGCGTCCACAGCGGCCAACAACCCAGGCGGAATCACCGACATCGGTGACCACGCAGGGGATACCGCAGGCCATGGCTTCACCTATCACATTGGGAAAGCCTTCACCCCAGGCGGATGCCGAAACGGCCACGTCCAAGGCCGCAGTCAGACGGGGGATGTCACGTCGCTCGCCAAGCAGGTGGACCTTCGCGTATCGACGCACATGAGCGATCGCGGCCCCGAGCGGCTGGTTTTTCTCATCGACGCCTTTACCGACAAGAACGAAGGCGATGTTCTTGTGGCGTTTGCCCAGAGTCGCCGCAGCATGGAGGAAAGAGCGATGGTCCTTCATCGGGTGATAACGTCCGACGATTCCCACCAGAAAGGTGTCTTTGTCCAGGCCCAGTTCCTTTCGCACGTCGATGCGGGCGGCGGGATCGGGATGGAACTCCTCCACATTGAATCCGTTTGGGATTACCACCGTCTGCGTGGACGAGAATCCCAGGGCCGTATGCTGGTCGGCACTGCGGTGGCTGTTGAAGACTATCCGGTTCGCACGGGGAGACAGCCAGGCATTGGCCCGTATAACCCAACGCGTGAGCCATTTCTCCCGGCGGATGTCAGTGAGCGAATGGCGGACGTTCCATACGACCGGAATGCGTTGACTGAACGCACCCGCGGCAGCAAGCGCAGCGAGGTTGCCGTGGTACATCCAGCCGTGCACCAGGTCCGGACGCAATCGGCGCACCAGTTCGGCAAGCCGGGCGTATGCACCGACCGACGGCAGGCCCTGCCGCATATCGAGTGTGTACAGCGGAATGCCCAAAGCGCGGATATCGGTCCCGAGCATACCATCGCCCATCATGGAGACGACGATGGGTTCGAGATCCGCTGAGTTCGGTTGACCGAGGAGTTTCACAAGCATGCGCTCGGCGCCACCGGTTTCGAGGCCGGTGATGATGTGCATGATGCGGTGACGGGAGTTCATACGAAGGCCGTGGTGGTGGCGGAAGTCGCTGCGTCCGTCCGCGCCTGAGTCATGGCGCCACGACGGGGCGGGTCATCGAAACGAAGAAAGCCGGAGTGCTTATCGCGATGGTGATAGTCATAGGAAGCACGGAGCGTCACTCGCTGTGTTGGGGGCCGAAGGTCAGGTAGAAAAGTAGCACTGGATTTTTCAATATTCCCCCGAGCGAGAGACTGTCGTTCAGCGTCTATGCTTCGTGCCTTGGTTCGTCATGGAAGAGGGGAAATCGAGTGAACATTACCGTGATCGGTACGGGCTACGTTGGCTTGGTGACAGGGACCTGTTTTGCCGAGATGGGGCATAGAGTATTCAGCGTCGACATCAATGCGGACAAAATTGCAAAGCTCAACGAAGGGATATTGCCCATCTACGAACCCGGTCTGGATGGGATGGTGCACAGTAATGTGGCCGAAGGCCGTTTGTCGTTCACGACATCCCTGGAAGAAGCGGCCGAGAACAGCAACGTGTTTTTCATCGCAGTAGGTACGCCGCCAGCCGAGGATGGATCGGCGGATTTGCTGCAGGTGCTCGCCGTCGCACGCGATCTCGGCAGGTACATGAGGAGCCCGTATAACGTGGTGGTGGACAAGTCGACCGTGCCCGTCGGCACGGCGGATCGAGTCCGATCCGTGGTCGCCGAATCCCTTGGATCCCGTAGTCGTGCGATTGCTTTCGACGTGGTCAGCAATCCGGAGTTTCTGAAGGAGGGCAAGGCCATTGAGGATTTCATGGGGCCCGACCGGATCGTGATCGGCTCGGATTCGCCGCGGGCGACGGACGTCATGCGCGAGCTGTACGCACATTTCACGCGGAATCATGACCGCATGATCTTCATGGGCGTGCGTGATGCGGAGATGACGAAGTACGCGGCAAACGCCATGCTCGCGACCAAGATCTCGTTCATGAACGAGATCGCCAATCTGTGCGAGCGGGTGGGGGTGGACGTTGGCAATGTACGGCTTGGCATCGGTGCAGACAGCCGCATCGGCTATCACTTCATCTACCCCGGATGCGGCTATGGGGGTTCCTGTTTCCCGAAAGACGTAAAGGCGCTCATTCACATGGCTGACCGCGCGGGACAACCGGCACAGCTGCTCAATGCGGTGGACGCCTGCAACGATCGGCAGAAGCACCGTCTGTTCGAGAAAATCGTCGCCCGTTATGGTTCGGAACTGGACGGGAAGACCTTCGCCCTATGGGGGCTGGCATTCAAACCCGGCACGGATGATGTGCGTGAGGCGCCTTCGTTGGTGCTTGTGGAAGCGTTGCTGAAGGCCGGTGCGAAGGTGAAGGCCTACGACCCGGTCGCCAACGAAGCGGCTGCCGAGGCAATGCAACGAGCGGGTCTTGAGCCGACGGCGGTGAGTTTCGCGGAGCATCAGTACGATGCACTCAAGGGTGCCGAGGCCCTGGTGTTGATGACAGAGTGGAAACCGTTCCGAAATCCCGATTTTGGCGCCATGGAACGCTTGATGACGGGACGGGCCATTTTCGACGGTCGCAACCAGTACGATCCGCGCGCAGTCCAGGACCTGGGTTTTGAGTACTACGGGATTGGCCGCGGACAGGTGTTGTAGAAGCGGTCGCCGTCGCGTCGGTTCCGGGTGCAAGGGCTGGGCGTTCGGCCCCGGAGGGCATTGGGCAGGCACTCGGGAAAGGTTCGCGCTCAGAGCACTGGGCCCCTGCAACGTTGCAGGGGCCCAGCGTGCTTTTGGAACACTCAGATGCGTTTCGCCTGTGCCACCGCGTTGCCGATGTAGGTCGCCGGCGTCATTTCCTTCAGCCGGGCCTTCTCGTTTTCAGGAATCGCGAGCGTGTCGATGAACGCGCGCATGGCGGGGCCGTCCACGCGCTTGCCGCGGGTCAGTTCCTTGAGCTTTTCGTAAGGCTTCTCGATGCCGTAGCGGCGCATCACGGTCTGGATGGGCTCGGCAAGCACTTCCCAGTTCTGGTCCAGATCGGCGGCGAGGGCGGCCGGATTCACTTCCAGTTTGCCGATGCCCTTCATGCTGGACTGGTAGGCGATGAGCGAGTAGGCGATGCCCACGCCCATGTTGCGCAGCACGGTGGAGTCGGTGAGGTCGCGCTGCCAGCGCGAGATGGGCAGCTTCGCGGCCATGTGGTCCATGAGCGCGTTGGCCACGCCCAGGTTGCCTTCGGAGTTCTCGAAATCGATGGGATTGACCTTGTGAGGCATGGTGGACGAACCCACTTCGCCTGCCACGGTCTTCTGCTTGAAGTAACCCACCGAGATGTAGCCCCACACGTCCTTGTCGAAATCCATAAGCACGGTGTTGAAGCGCTGCACCGCGTGGAAGTATTCGGCGATGTAGTCGTGGGGCTCGATCTGGGTGGTGTACGGGTTCCAGTCCAGGCCCAGGCTCTCCACGAATTCCCTGGCGATGCGTTCCCAGTCCAGCTCCGGGTAGGCGGACAGATGGGCGTTGTAGTTGCCCACGGCGCCATTGATCTTGCCGAGCAGCGCCACCGCCTTGAACTGGTCGCGCTGGCGTCCGAGGCGATAGGCCACGTTGGCCATTTCCTTGCCCAGGGTGGTGGGCGAGGCGGGCTGGCCGTGGGTGCGCGAGAGCATGGGGACGTCGGCGTAGCGGCGGCCCAGGTCGGCCACGGCATCCACCAGCTCGTCCAGGGCGGGCAACAGCACCTGGGTGCGCGCCTCGCGCAGCATGAGGGCGTGGGACAGGTTGTTGATGTCCTCGGAGGTGCAGGCGAAGTGGATGAACTCGGAGATCGCCTCCAGTTCCGCGTTGCCCGCGATCTTCTCCTTCAGGAAATACTCCACCGCCTTCACGTCGTGGTTGGTGGTGCGCTCGATGTTCTTCACCCGGTGCGCGTCTTCCTCGCTGAAGTTGGCCACGATGCCGTCCAGCAGGTTCATGGCGTGGCCCGACAGCGGCGGAACTTCGGCAATGGCCGGCTCGGCGGCCAAACGCTGCAGCCAGCGCACCTCCACCAGCACGCGATGCCGGATGAGGCCGTATTCGCTGAAAATGGGGCGCAGGTCCGCGGCCTTGCTGCCGTAGCGGCCGTCGATGGGGGAAAGGGCGGTGAGTTCGGAAAGCTCCATGCGGGCGTCCAGATCGGCTGTGTTCGAAAGGGCGCGATCATACCACCATGGTGGGGTAATACCGGGGAAAAGGATTAACACAGAGCCGCAGAGACACGGAGCGCACAGAGGGAAAACAGGCTGGTCCGGGGCTGGGTCGAAATCGCGAGCATAGCCGCCGCCTGCCCCGGAATTTCACTCGCTCCCGGAGTGGGAGTGAACTTATCCCGCTCCGTGCTCTCCGTGTCTCTGTGCCTCTGTGTGGGCTGTTTTCTTCAGGCGGCGTCCGGGTCATCCCGTCGCTGCACCGTCTCCGGGTCGGCCGTGATGGGCCGGTAGATTTCGATGCGGTCGCCCTCGGACAACGGGGTGTCCAGGGGTTTCACCTTGCCCAGGACGCCCACTTTTTGCGTGCTCAAGTCGATGTGGGGCAGGCGCTCCAGCAGGCCGGAGCGGGCGATGGCCTGTTCGATGGTGCAGGGTTCGGGAACCTCCAGGCGCAGCCAGATCTGGGCGATGGGTTCGGCATAGGCGATGGAGATTTTCATGAACACTCCCTCACTGGCCTGCGGCGGTGGCCGCCGCCTGCGTGACACGGGCGCCGCGGCGCGCCTCCAGGCGGCGCTTGCCGGCAAGCAGGAAACCGGTCACGAGAAATCCGCCCGGCGGCAGGGCCATGAGCAGGAAACCGCGGTAATCCCCGATGAGGGTGGTCTCCAGGAAACCGAAGGACTCGCCCAGCAGGTCGCTGGCATTGGCGAACAGGGTCGCCTGCCCCAGCACCTCGCGCACGCCGCCGAGCGCCACCAGGGCCAGGGTGAAGCCCAGGCCCATCATGAGGCCGTCCATGGCCGCCGCCCGCACCGGGTTGCGTGAGGCGAAGGCCTCGGCGCGGCCGAGAATGGCGCAGTTGGTGACGATGAGCGGAATGAACAGGCCCAGCACCTTGTGCAGTTCGTGCAGCCAGGCATTCATGGCCATGTCCACCAGGGTGACGATGGCGGCGATGAGCAGCACGAACACCGGGATGCGCACTTCCGGGGTGATGATGTGGCGGAACAGGGCGATGACGAGCCCTGAGCACACCAGCACGAAGGTGGTGGCCAGTCCCAGACCCAGTCCATTGGTGGCGGTGCTGGTGACGGCCAGCAGCGGGCACAGGGCCAGCATCTGGGAGAACACCACGTTGTTCTCCCACAGGCCGTCGCGGGTGATGCGTCGGTAATCGATGCTCATGGGGTGCGCTCCGAAAGGGCGGTGGGTTCGTCGGCCAGGATGACGTCGCGGTGGGCGTTGAAAAATTCCAGGCCGGCGCGCACCGCGCCCACCACCGCGCGCGGGGTGATGGTGGCGCCGGTGAACTGGTCGAACCGGCCGCCGTCCTTTTTCACGGCCCAGGCCGCGGGCGGCGGATCACCCAGCGACAGCCGGTCGAAGCCGCGGATCCACTCGCTCTTGGTCAGTTCGATCCTGTCGCCCAGGCCCGGTGTCTCCGCATGGCTGATCACCCGCACGCCCAGCACACGTCCGTCCCGATCCACGCCCATCACCAGCACGATGGCCCCGCTGTACCCGTAGCCGATGGTCTGGAAGGCCACCGCCGTGGTACGGCCCTGGAGTCGGGCCCGGTAGAACAGGCGTTCGCCCTGGCCGTCCGGCAGACTCAGGGTGTCGGCCAGCATGTCGTTGTCGTGCAGGTTCACCGGGACCACTTGGGCCAGGGAGGCCTTGAGGTCTTCGGCACGGCGCTCGGCAATGGCGTCGCGGGTGCTCAGATCCCCCAGCACCAGGGCCGCGCTGGCGAACAGGGCCATGCCCCCGAGCAGGGCGGCCTGATACGCGGTGCGTTTGCGATAACTGGGATTGCCCACGCCCTTGGCCATCACGGCTTCTCCTTCGGCAGCGGTCGTCCGTTGCGGTCCCGGCCGTAGATGCGCGGGCGCAGATAGTGGTCGATGAGCGGCGTGGCCGCGTTCATGAGCAGCACGGCGAAGGCCACGCCCTCGGGGTAACCGCCCCAGGTGCGGATCGCGTACACCAGGGCGCCGCAGCCGGCGCCGAACAGCAACTGGCCACGCGGGGTGCTGGGGGAGGTGACCGGGTCGGTGGCGATGAAGAAGGCGCCGAGCAGCAGGCCGCCGCTGAGGAGATGAACGCCCGGACCCGCATAGCGCAGTGGATCGAACAGATGAAAACCCGAGGCCAGCAGCGCCACGCTGCCCAGCACGGCGACCGGTATGGTCAGACTGATGACGCGCGTGGCCACCAGCACCACGCCGCCCAGCAGAATGAGCAGGGCGGAGGTCTCCCCCAGGCTGCCCAGGGTGAAACCGTAGAAAGCCTCGGGCATCGACCAGGCGCCGGCGAGGGCCGTGTCCAGCCCGTGGCCGCGGGACAGTTCGGTGCGGGCATGGCCGAGCAGGGTGGCGCCGGTCAGGGCGTCGGGCAGGGGGACGGTCTGGAAGGTGATGGCCAGGGACTCCACGAAGCCCGGCGTGACGGCGGGTGGCGCCGCCCAGGTGGTCATCTCCAGGGGAAAGGCGATGAGCAGCGCCACCCGCGCCAGCATGGCCGGGTTGAAGGGGTTCTGCCCGAGACCGCCGAACACCTGCTTGCCGAGCAGCACCGCCAGCAACCCGCCCAGCGCCCCGATCCACCAGGGCGCCCACGGGGGCAGGCTCATGGCCAGCAGCCAGGCGGTGAGCAGGGCCGAGCCGTCGCCCAGGAAGGGCAGCACCGGTTTTTCCGCCAGCCGCAGGCAGGCCGCTTCCGTGACCAAGGCCGCCGCGCTGGTGATGAGCAACAGGTTCAACGCGGGCCAGCCGAACTGCCAGACGCCGAACAGGCTGGCCGGCAGCAGCGCCAGCCAGACCGTGAACATGATCCGCGTGGTGGAGGCCCCGGCGTGGGCGTGGGGCGAGGGCAGCGGGATGTAAGGGTGTTCCATGGTCATGATTCGTTGGCCTTTGCCTTGGCCGCGCGTTCCGCCTTGCGGCGGGCGGCGGCGGCCGCTTTTTCTTCCGCCTCGCGCGCCAGGCGGGCCTGGCGCGCGCTGGCCAGTTCGCGGGTGAATTCGGTCTTGCGCCGGGCCTGGGCGCGGGCAGCCAGTTCGCCCTTGGCGTAGTTGAAGTACTGGGTGAGCGGGATCCCGGCCGGGCACACGTAGGCACAGGAGCCGCAGGCAATGCAGTCGGCCAGCCCGAACCGCTCCGCGCCTTCCACGTCGCCCACCCGGCTGCGCGCGGCCATTTCCAGAGGCAGCAGGCCCACCGGGCAGGCCGCCACGCAGCGCCCGCAGCGGATGCACGGGCCCGGATCGCGGGGGCTGACTTCGTCACGGCTGAGGGCGAGAACGCCGTTGCTGCCCTTGGTGATGGGCACGCGGGTGTCGGGCAGGGTGAAGCCCATCATGGGCCCCCCCAGCAACAGGCGCGCCGGCTCTCCGACAAACCCGCCGCAGTGATCGATGAGCGCCTGCACGGGCGTGCCGAGCGGGACCTCAAGGTTGGCGGGCCGCGCGACGGCCCCGCCGCTCACGGTGACGATGCGCGACACCAGGGGGCGCGCGCGCCGAACCGCCTGATGCACCGCATGGGCGGTGGCCACGTTGTGGACGATGACGCCCATGTCGGCGCTGCGTGCGCCCGCCGGCACTTCGCGCCCGGTGAGGAACTGAATGAGTTGTTTTTCCGAACCCATGGGATAGCGGGTGGGCACGCGCACGACTTGCAATGGGTCGAAGGCGGCCGCCGCTTCGGTGAGGGCGGCGAGGGCTTCGGGCTTGTTGGCCTCCACGGCGATCAGCGCGCGCGGCGCGCCCAGGGCCCGGAGCATGAGGCGCACGCCGTCGACGACGGCGCCCGGATGCTCGCGCATGAGCCGGTCGTCACAGGTGAGATAGGGCTCGCACTCGCCACCGTTGATGATGAGGGTGTGCACGCGCCGGCTCATGCCCAGGTCCAGCTTCACGTGGGAGGGGAAGGCGGCGCCGCCCATGCCTACCACCCCGGCCGCACCCACCCGGGCGGCAATGTGTTCCGGTTCGAGGGCGAAGGGATCCAGGGGCACCGGCGCGTCCTGCCAGCGGTCGTCGCCGTCGGGCTCCAGTACCACCGTGGCCACCGGCAGGCCGGAAGGATGGGGCGCCGTGTGCGGCCCGATGCCCAGCACGCGGCCCGAGGTGGGCGCATGGACCGGCGCCGACAGCCCGCCCCCGGCCTTGCCCAGCAACTGCCCCTTCAACACCCGCTCGCCCGGACGCACCACCGCCTCGGCAGGCGCGCCGATGTGCTGTTGCAAGGGCACGAACAGGCGCTCGGGCAAGGGCAACACCTCGATGGCCCGGTCCGCGCTCCGGTGCTTCTGTTCCTCGGGATGTACCCCGCCGCGCAATCTCAGGAATCGCATCGTGATCGACCTGGATGAGAACTGCCCAAGAAACGGCCCAACGCAAAGACGCGAAGGGCGCAAAGGACGCAAAGGGGTCGATGTTGGAGCGAGCGCATCATCATAGGTCTTCGGTCATTCGTTTCGGTCCAATCTGCGTTTGAGCGCGCATGGGCCTGCCAAGGAATCTGAAGGCGAAATACAAAGAAGCAGGCAAATCTTTGCGTCCTTGGCGACTTTGCGTTGAACGGCTTTTTCACGCCGCCGCACGCCCCGTTTGAAACGCCGGCGCCGGTTTGCTCCAGCGCCAATCGCGCAGGGTCATGGGCGGGGCGGCGAGGACGATGGTGGCGGTGGGGCAGACGTCGATGCACTTGCCGCAGCCGGTGCAGGCCTCGCGCAACACGGTGTGGATCTGCTTGGGCGCGCCGACGATGGCGTCGGTGGGGCATTCGCGCGCGCATTTGATGCAGCCGATGCAGTTTTCCTCGCGCACCAGGGCGAGCCGTTCTTCTTCGGTATCGCCCGGCGCGGCGGTAACCCCGAGGCGTTCCGCCAGCCGTTCCACCAGGTCGCGGCCGCCGGGCGGGCACAAGGTGACCGGCGCGCTGCCGGCCGCCAACGCCGCGGCAGCGGCAGGACAGCCGGCGAAGCCGCACTGGCCGCAGTTGCTGCCGGGCAGCATGTCCATGAGTTCCGCCTCGAGCGGCGGCGTTTCCACGTGGAATTTTTTCGCCGCCAGGCCGAGCAGGTAGCCCAGACCGAGGCCGAGCAGGGTCAACACGCCAATGGCCGAGAGCATCCGTCTCCTCCTATTTCACCGGCAGACCGGCAAAGCCCATGAACGCGAGCGACAGTAATCCCGCAGCGATGAAGGCGATGGGTGCGCCGGCGAAGCTTGCGGGCACCTGGGCCAGGGCCAGGCGTTCGCGCATGCCGGCGAACACCACCATCACCAACGTGAATCCCAGGGCCGAGCCCAGGCCGTAGACCAGGCTCTGCAGAAAACCGTTGTCTTCCTGCACATTGAGCAGCGCGATGCCGAGCACGGCGCAGTTGGTGGTGATGAGGGGCAGGTAGATGCCTAGCAGGCTGTAGAGGACGGGGCTGGTCTTGTGCACCACCAGTTCAGTGAACTGCACCACGGCCGCGATCACCAGGATGAAGGACAGGATGCGCAGGAAGCCCAGGCCGAGCGGCGCGAGCACCAGGTGCTCCAGAATCCAGCTGGCCGCCGAGGCGAGGGTGAGCACGAAGGTGGTGGCCAGGCCCATGCCCACGGCGGTGTCCAGTTTGTTGGACACGCCCATGAACGGGCACAGCCCCAGAAACTTCACCAGCACCACATTGTTCACCAGGGCGGTGCCCAGCAGGACGAGTAGATAGTCGCTCATGCCGCATCCGTAATCGTCGGGTTTGAACCGGTGTTTGCATCTTGTGTGCCACGGGCGGGGCGTGTTGCAGGGGACCGGTGTTCCGGGCGATTCGCCCGCTTTGATTCAGCCGCCGAATGCGCCGGGGGGACTGGGGCCTGCGGGGGAAAACCAGAACGAGTGGCCGCACCAAAGCGAGGGCTATTGCGGGCGTGCGGCACCACGATGGTGCATCGGTGGCCTGTTGGATACGTGGCACGGCCGGGCCACTTTGTCGCAAACCCCACAGAGCTTCCGCGGTTTCCGCGCTTCGAAGGCCAACTGGCTCGGCGTTTGCAATGCCGGACCAAACCGCCACGGAGATGCAGAATGGAAGAAGGCAAGAACAACGGGGCCGCTTCAGTCGATGCCGTCTGGCCGCCCATCGACGAGACCTCGCTAACTCCCAACGTTTTCTACGCGGCGGTGGAACAGGCGCCCGCGGCCATCTCCATCACCGATGCGCAGGCGCACATTCTTTATGTGAACCCCACCTTCGAAAGGGTGACCGGTTATCGGCGCGAAGAGGTGATCGGGCGCAACGAGTCGGTGCTGTCGGACAAGGTCACGCCGCGTGAGGTCTACCAGACCATGTGGCAGCGCCTGCTGTCGTGCCAGAGCTGGTCCGGGGTCCTGGTGAACCGGCGCAAGGACGGCACGCGTTATCTTGCGGAGCTGATGATTGCGCCGGTGATGGATGCCAAGGGCGACGTCCGCCGCTACCTGGGCATTCATCGCGACATCACCGACATGCACCGGCTGGAACGCCAGGTGGCCAACCAGAAACATCAGTTCGAATCGCTGGTGGAAGCCGCCCCGGTTTCCATTTGTCTGCGCGACGGGCAGGGCCACGTGGTCATGGCCAACGGCGACTATCGCGCACTGGCCGAAGACATGGGGATGGAACCGGTACAGGCCTTCACCGCGGGCACGATCTCGGAGACCAGCGGTTTTTGCGATCGCGAAGTGGAATTCCCGCTGCCCGACGGCACGTCGCGCTGGTTCGTCGCCTCCGGCACCTGGATCGAGGAACTGGACGAGAGCGCCGGCGGTTT
>JAWLCT010000017.1:0-2556 GCA_041687015.1 Gammaproteobacteria bacterium | reverse complement strand
CGATCGCGAAGTGGAATTCCCGCTGCCCGACGGCACGTCGCGCTGGTTCGTCGCCTCCGGCACCTGGATCGAGGAACTGGACGAGAGCGCCGGCGGTTTCTTCGCAGCCGGCGGCAGTCGCCGCCGCCTGCTGGTGGTGGCCAAGGAGGTCACGCGTCTCAAGCAGCAGGAAGCGGCCATCCGCCACAACACCCTGCGCGCCTTGGTGGCTGAGGAGGCCATGGTGCACGGCATGCGCGAGGCAGTGTCGGCGGCCGCGTTCCAACTGCAGGGGCCGGTGAATCTGCTCAAGGCCGCGCTGGGCATGCTCGAACGCCGCGGCGGCGAAGGCGATCCGCGAGGTGTGCTCACCGGCGTCATCGTGCAGGCCCTCGCCAGCGGGCAGCAGGCGCTGGAGACCTTGCGCGCGGCGCTGCCCGAAGCCAGGCGCGAACCGGCCACGCGACTCAACGTGAATCAATTGTTGCGTGAAGTGCTCTCACTGGCCACTGAACGCATGCTCGCCATGGGCGTACAAGTGGAATGGCGCCCCGACAGCCACCTGCCGCCGCTGTTCGGTTTCGAAAACCGCTTGCGCGCCGTGCTGAAGCAACTGATCGACAACGCGCTTGATGCCATGGACGATGCCGGCGTGCGTCAGCGCGAGTTGCGGCTCATTACCCAGTCGGCGCCGGGTGCCATACGCATCACCCTCGAAGATACCGGCACCGGTGTGCCCGAGGCCTTGCGGTTACGGATCTTCGAGCCCTTTTTCACCACCAAGGAAAACGCCGGACGCATGGGCATGGGGCTGCCCATGGTGCAGGAAGTGATCAATCAGCACGGCGGCACCGTGCACCTGGAGTCGGGCCCGCAGGGTGGCTGCACGGTGAACCTGTTGCTTCCCGTCGGCAGCAGCGCGGTTGTGAAAGGAGCGGCATGATGAAACGCGGCCTGCTGCTCGAGAAGGAACTCAACTGCATCTACGAGGTGAGCCGCGTGCTGAGTCGTTCCCTGCATCTGCAGGAGACCTTGCGCGAGGTGCTTCAGGTGCTCCATGACGTGGCAGACATGCAGCGAGGCATGGTGACCTTGCGGGAGCCGGAGTGCGACGATCTTTTCGTCAGTGCCGTGCACGACGGGGATCGCGTGGTGCCCCAGGCGGTGCGTTACCGTGCCGGTGAAGGGGTCATCGGTACCATCTCCCAGTTGGGGCGGCGACTGGTGGTGCGACGCATCGCCGAGGAGCCGCGTTTCCTGGGGCGCCTCGGTATTCACGATCCCGAACTGCCCTTCATCGGCGTGCCCATTCAACTGGGTGACGACACGGTCGGTGTACTGGCGGCCCAACCGGCGCAGCCCAACGATGAATTGCTCGACGAGCGCGCTCATTTCCTGGAGATGGTCGCCAACCTCATTGCCCAGAGCGTGCGTCTTGCCGGTGAGGTGGCGCGCGAGAGACGCCATCTCACGGACGAACGCGACCGCCTGCGCAGTGCCGTACGCAGTCGCTACGGGTTCGATAACATCGTGGGCCACACCGAAACCATGCGCCGGGTGTTCGATCAAATCGAACAGGTGGCGAAATGGAACACCACGGTGCTCATCCGCGGCGAGTCCGGCACCGGCAAGGAGCTGGCCGCCCATGCCATTCACTACAATTCGCCGCGCGCCACCGGTCCCTTCGTGAAACTGAACTGCGCAGCCTTGCCAGACAATCTCCTGGAATCGGAATTGTTCGGTCACGAAAAAGGCGCGTTCACAGGCGCGGTGAACCAGCGCAAGGGGCGTTTCGAACAGGCCGACGGCGGCACCCTGTTTCTCGACGAGATCGGCGAAATCTCCGCGGCATTCCAGGCCAAGCTGCTGCGCGTGTTGCAGGAGGGCGAGTTCGAACGGGTGGGCGGGACGCGTACGTTGAAAGTGGACGTACGCATCATCGCCGCCACCAACCGGGATCTGGAGTCGGAAGTGGAGCAGGGCGCGTTTCGTGAAGACCTGTACTACCGGCTCAATGTCATGCCCATCCACATGCCTTCCCTCCGAAACCGCGTGGAAGACATCCCGGACCTGGCGCGGTTTTTGGTGGAAAAAATCGGCAACCGGCAAGGCAGAACCCTGGAGGTGACCGACAGCGCGCTACGCGCGCTGATGCGCCACGACTGGCCCGGCAATGTGCGTGAGCTGGAAAACTGTCTCGAGCGTGCGGCCGTGATGAGTACCGACGGCGTGATCGACGGCGATGCCATCGCCATGACGGGCCTCGAAGAGAAGACCTCGCTGCGGCCGTTACCCCCCATGGCCGTCGACCTCACCGATCCCAAGCTGGACGAACGCGAACGGGTCATTGCCGCTTTGGAACAAAGCGGCTGGGTACAGGCCAAGGCCGCCCGCCTGCTCAACATGACCCCGCGCCAGATTGCCTACCGGATCCAGATCCTCAATATCAAAATGCGGCACTTCTGATGCAGCCGTCGAGCGAAGAATTCGCCCACAATGTGCGTTCCTACAGCAGCGGAGCGCCCTGTAAGAGCGCCGACTCTGTATGCAACCATTCCCGGCGTGTTGGTAGGAATC
>JAWLCT010000016.1:0-65176 GCA_041687015.1 Gammaproteobacteria bacterium | reverse complement strand
CGTGCTGCGCGAGATCAGCTCCACCGCCTCAACCTACGCAACGGCCAGCCTTGGCTCGATGATAAGCGCCTCTCCCAGGCCGTCGGCGCCCTGACCCGCACGGGTGTCATCCTGGCCGCCAACCACGACGGTGACTCCGATCCAACCGGGGCTATTGCCGGTGCTGGGCGCGCCATCCATGGGCTTGGGGCGATTCCCCTCGACTGGCGGGAAAAGCTGGAGCTACGTTCGCTGATTGAAGAGGTGGCCGATGATCTGTACCAGTATCGCTACTGGTCCATTGATGAAGCGCTCGATACGAGTTCGGCGGCGCGGTTTGGCGGAGGTACCCGGGATACTGACCAACGAGCGAAAGCTCGTCGACTCTTGAAGAGCTTGCCTTCCGCTTCCGCGCTTTGGGGAATTGGCGGAGTCGAACGGGGGCTAATTCCGAAAGCCTGGGATCGATGGGATAGGAGAGCGTCGTAACCCATTGTTTTACTGGTGGGCCCACCAGGACTCGAACCTGGAACCAAGGGATTATGAGTCCCCTGCTCTGACCATTGAGCTATAGGCCCTGAAACGAAAGCGCCCGGGCTTGGCCCGGGCGCTTGAGTATACCCGCTGGCGCGGGTGGAATCACTCGGCGTCGAGGAAGCTACGCAGGATCTCGCTGCGGCTGGGGTGGCGCAGCTTGCGCAGGGCCTTGGCCTCGATCTGGCGGATACGCTCGCGGGTGACGTCGAACTGTTTGCCGACTTCCTCGAGGGTGTGGTCGGTGTTCATGTCGATGCCGAAACGCATGCGCAGCACCTTGGATTCGCGTGCGGTGAGGCCCTCGAGGACTTCCGAGGTCGCTTCGCGCAGGCCCGACTGGGTGGCGAAGTCCACGGGGGACATGACGCTCTGGTCCTCGATGAAGTCGCCCAGATGCGAATCTTCGTCATCGCCGATGGGCGTCTCCATGGAGATGGGCTCCTTGGCGATCTTGAGCACCTTGCGGATCTTGTCTTCGGGCATTTCCATGCGCTTGGCCAGCTCTTCGGGCAGGGGCTCACGGCCCATTTCCTGAAGCATCTGGCGCGAGATGCGGTTCAGCTTGTTGATGGTTTCGATCATGTGCACCGGGATGCGGATGGTGCGGGCCTGGTCCGCGATGGAGCGGGTGATGGCCTGACGAATCCACCAGGTGGCGTAGGTCGAGAACTTGTAGCCGCGGCGGTATTCGAACTTGTCCACCGCCTTCATAAGGCCGATGTTGCCTTCCTGGATAAGGTCCAGGAACTGCAGGCCGCGGTTGGTGTACTTCTTGGCGATGGAGATCACCAGGCGCAGGTTGGCCTCGACCATTTCCTTCTTGGCGCGACGGGCCTTGGCCTCGCCGATGGACATCTTGCGGTTGATGTCCTTGATTTCGGCGATGGTCATGCCGCATTCCTGTTCCAGCTGAGCCAGCTTGGACTGGGCGCGTACCACGTCTTCCGCCACCTTCTTGAGCGATTCGCCGTAGTTCTTGGCCTTCAGGTGACCGTCGATCCACTTGACGTTGGTCTCATTGTCCGGGAAGGAGGCGATGAACTCCTTGCGCGGCATGCCGTGGTTGGTGCACAGGTCCATGATCACGCGTTCCTGCTCGCGGATGCGGTCCACCAGCTGACGCAGGTTGCTGACCAGGGAATCCACCATCTTGGCGGCGAGCTTGAACTCCATGAAGCACTGGGTCAGTTCGCCACGCAGCTTCTTGGTCTTCGCGTGGGTCTTGCCGTGCTTGGCCATGGCCGCGGTGCACTTCTCGTGGAGCTCACGCATGTTGCCCATGCGTAGGCGGGTTTCCTCGAGATCCGGGCCGGAGGCGGTTTCCTCGTCGTCGGAGGAAGAGTTGTCGCCGTTTTCGTCGGCATCGTCGTCGTCGTCGTTGCCGTTGTTGTTGTTGGCGGCGGCGTTGGCGCCGAGGTTGCCCACTTCGTCGGTGGCGTTTTCGTCACCAATGGTATCGGGCTCCATGAAACCGGACACCATGTCGGCCAGGCGGCCCTCGCCGTTCTCGACCTTTTCGAATTCGCGCAGCAGCACGGCAATGGTTTCCGGATGCGAGGCCAGGGCCTCCAGCATCTGGTTCATGCCGTCTTCGATGCGCTTGGCAATCTTGATTTCGCCTTCGCGGGTGAGCAGTTCAACCTGACCCATTTCGCGCATGTACATGCGCACCGGGTCCGTGGTGCGGCCGAACTCCGCGTCCACGGAAGCCAGTGCGGCGGCGGCCTCCTCGGCGGCATCGTCGTCCGGGGCGACGTTGACCTCGGTCATGAGCAGGGTGTCGGCATCGGGCGCGACTTCGTGCACCGTGATGCCCATGTCGTTGATCATCGCGATGACGTCTTCGATCTGCTCAGGGTCGACGAGGTCGTTGGGCAGGTGGTCGTTGACCTCGGCGTAGGTGAGGTAACCTTGCTCCTTGCCCTTGGCGATCAACATCTTGAGCTGGGATTGCTGGTCTTGATCCATCATCTCGTCGTTACTCGCGGTGGTACGGCCCGGCGGCCAAAAAGATCACAATAGTATAGACGACCCCTGCCAGTTTGCGAGGCAAAGGCCATGGAATTCGCTATGGTCGTTTCCTGGGCATGGGCTACGCGCATGCCCCGGTGCATTTTCATGAGGCTCCTGCCCCACACGGAGGTGTTTCCGTTAGTGCCGGTAGTTAGATGCGGGCACTTTCCGCTGGGTTCAACCAAACCCGGCGAATATCTCATCGGCACGAACCGCGTCGCAGTTTAGGCGCCGCGCAACGCGCGTTCGCGAACCATGATCTGGTTCAACTCGAGCTTTTCCACCTCGCTGAGGTGTTTGAAGCGTTCCTGCAGCTCCTCGCGGCGCTGGCGCAGAAATTCGCGCTCCAGGATGTCCAGAGCGCCGGTGAATTCGTCCTCCAGCAGCTCGGCTTCCTCGATGAGCGGTTTCTCGGCGGCCAAACGGGCGAGATGGCGGCCCTCGTCGGTGCCGCGCCAGTGCTCGAGCACGGCGCCCCAGCTGAGGCCCGGCTTCCGTTGCAGCAGGTCGATCAGGTCGGCCAGCAGCCTCACGCCGGGCAGGCGCAGGCCGCTGAATCGGGACGGATCGCCGGCCTTGGCTGCCAGCTCCGGTGCCTGGATCAGCCGCGACAATGCGTGCCGCACAGCCGACGGCGCGCTGCGTCGCTTGCCGGGTGGCGGGCCCGAGCGCACCATTCGCTGCTGCGGTACGGGCGTTCGCGGTGCACGCGGCGCTTCGCGCCCTTCGAGCAAGGCCCCGAGTTGGTCGGGCGCGACGCGGGCGAACTCCGCCAGCCGTTCGAGCAGCAGATGCCGGTAGATACCCTCGGGTACCGTGGCAAACAGCGGACGAACCTTCTCCACTAACTGGGCACGGCCGTCCAGGCTGCCCAGATCCACTTCATGTTTCAGTTGATCGATGAAGAACTGCGACAAGGGCACAGCCTTCTCGAGCTGTTCTTCGAACGCCTCCTTGCCAATGCGCCTCACCAGGGAATCCGGGTCCTCGCCTTCGGGCAGGAACATGAAGCGCACCTGGTAACCCTCGCGCATGAGCGGCAACGCGTTTTCCAGTCCGCGCCAGGCCGCCTCGCGCCCCGCCCGGTCCCCGTCGAAGCAGAACACCACCTCCTGGGTGGTGCGGAACAGCTTTTCCAGGTGCTCGCGGGTGACGGCGGTGCCCAAAGTGGCGACCGCATAGCGGATGCCGAACTGGGCCAGGGCCACCACATCCATGTAGCCTTCGACCACCAGGAGCCGGGGAAGGTCCCTAAGCGCCTGACGGGCTTCATAAAAGCCGTACAGTTCCCGGCCTTTGTGAAACACCGGGGTTTCCGGTGAATTCAGGTACTTGGGCGTGTCGTCACCCAGTACCCGGCCGCCGAACCCGATATAACGGCCGCGGCTGTCCCGGATGGGGAACATGACCCGGTCGCGGAAGCGGTCGTAACGTTTGTTGTCCGCCTCGATAACCAGTCCCGCCTCGGCCAGGCGTGACTGCGCCGGATGGGTGGCGAACGCCTCGATGAGGTGCTGCCAGCCCGGCGGCGCATAACCGATGCCGAAGTCCCGTGCGATTTCGCCCGACAGCCCGCGATGTTTCAAATACTCGACAGCCCGCTCCCTGTCGGCGTGCTGCCGCAACTGCTGACGGAAATAGGCCCCAGCCCGTTCCAGCAGTTCATAAAGGACCTTGTTGTCGTCCCGGCGTTCACTGCTGCGCTGCTCGGGGCCTTCGCGCGGCACCGGGATCCCGAGGGTACCCGCCAGGGACTCGATGGCTTCCACGAAGTCGAGATGCTCGTACTCCATGAGAAAGCCGATGGCATTGCCGTGGGCTCCGCAACCGAAGCAGTGGTAGAACTGCTTGGTGGGGCTCACCGTGAAGGACGGCGTCTTTTCGTTGTGAAACGGACAGCAGGCGACGTATTCGCGACCGGCCTTTTTCAGCGGAACGCGGGCGTCCACCACCTCGACGAGGTCGATGCGGGACAGCAGATCATCGATGAAATTCTGGGGGATCCTGCCCATGGCCGCAGTCTACGGCACGGGCCGGGGCGTGTCGGCCCTCAAGCCGACAGCCGGGCTTTGATCTTGGCGCTGACCGCACCCATGTCGGCACGGCCCTGAACCTTGGGCTTGAGCAGGGCCATGGCCTTGCCCATGTCCTTGATCGAGGCGGCGCCGCTTTGCGTCACCGCCTCCGCCACCAGGGCGTCCAATTCCGCGTCGCTCAGCGCCGCAGGCATGAACGCCTGGATGATGCCAATCTCGAACTCTTCCCGCTGCGCCAGTTCCTCGCGGCCCGCCTTGCGGTACTGCTCCACCGAGTCGCGGCGCTGCTTGATCATCTTGTCGAGCACGGCAAGCACCTGGGTATCGTCCAGAGTGATGCGCTCGTCCACCTCGCGCTGCTTGATGGCCGCGGAGATGAGACGCAGCGTACCCAGCCGATCCTTGTCCTTGGCGCGCATCGCGGCCTTGGTCTGCTCGTCGATGCGCTGCTTCAGGGAGTCGGTCTGGCTCATGGGTACGCCTCAGGAGTTCGGGAACGTTCCGCCCAAGAGAAAATCAATACAGGCGACGACGACGTGCAACCTCGCGCGACACCTTCTTCTGCTGGCGCTTCACTGCGGCCGCCTTCTTGCGCTTGCGCTCGGTGGTCGGCTTCTCGTAGAACTGGCGCGCACGCACCTCGGAGAGGATGCCGGCCTTTTCACAGCTGCGCTTGAAGCGACGCAGGGCGACGTCGAAGGGCTCGTTTTCTCTAACGCGAACGGAAGGCATGTACCTTTCTACCTCTGGTTAATCGGGGACCTAGGGCCGAGAACCGCGCATTCTAAGGGCCGGACCCGCAGAATGCAAAAACTCTTGTGACGAGTGTAGTGCGCCCGGACAATACATCTCCCTTTGCCGGGCTCCCTTCGGGCGGGCTTCCACGAGCGAAACAGTACCCTTGATGCGTATCCTTGGAATCGAAACCTCCTGCGACGAGACCGGTCTGGCCCTGTACGACAGCGCCCGCGGCCTGCTCGCCCATGCCCTCCACAGCCAGATCGATCTCCACGCCGACTATGGCGGCGTGGTCCCCGAACTGGCCTCCCGCGACCACGTCCGCAAGGTACTTCCTTTACTGGATCAAGTGCTTGCCGACGCGGGCCTGACCCGCCGCGACATCGATGCGGTGGCCTATACCGCCGGGCCCGGCCTGGTCGGCGCACTCCTGGTCGGCGCGGCCATCGGCCGCAGCCTGGCCTGGGCGTGGGATGTGCCGGCGCTGGCCGTGCATCACATGGAAGGCCATCTGCTGGCGCCCCTGCTCGAAGCGGACCCGCCGGCCTTTCCGTTCGTGGCTCTGCTGGTCTCGGGTGGTCACACGCAGCTGGTGCGCGTGGATGGGGTGGGGCGCTACGCATTGTTGGGTGAATCCCTGGACGACGCGGCGGGGGAGGCCTTCGACAAGACCGCCAAGCTGCTCGGCCTCGGCTATCCGGGCGGGCCGGAACTTGCCCGCTTGGCAGAGCAGGGCGACCCGACGCGCTTCCGCTTCCCGCGCCCCATGACCGACCGTCCCGGGCTGGACTTCAGCTTCTCCGGTCTCAAAACCTTTGCGCTCACCACCTTGCAGGACGAGGGCATGGAGGCCAAGGCCGACATTGCCCGCGCCTTCGAAGACGCGGTGGTGGACACGCTGGTGATCAAATGCCGTCGCGCCCTTCAGCACACGGGGATGAAACGCCTGGTGGTGGCCGGTGGCGTGAGCGCCAACCGCCGCCTGCGCGAAGGCCTGAGCGCCATGGCCGAGGCGCAAGACGCCCGAGCCTACTACCCGCGCCCGGCCTTCTGTACCGACAATGGCGCCATGATCGCCTTCGCCGGTGCCCAACGCCTCACCGCCGGCCAGCACGACCCCGGCCCCGGCTTCACCGCCCGCCCCCGGTGGCCTTTGGCGGAACTGCCTGCTGTTTGAAGAGAAAAGCGATTACCCACGGAGGCCATGGAGAAGAGAGCGGTAGCGCACTGTGCTGACGGATGGCAAAAGGCTGAACTGAATCAAACCGCTATTTTTTTCCGTGGCCCTGCGTGGCCTCCGTGGTTCCTCTTCTTCCTTCCTAGCTCTTCTCACCGATGCGGCCTTCCTCGCCGCGCAGGAGTTTTTGGATGTTGCTGCGGTGGCGCAGGAGCAGGAGGGTGCTCATGGCACCGACCATGGCCAGGTAGGCCGGTTGCGGGTCGATAAGCCAGGTGTAGAGGGGGGCGAGGAGGGCGGCGGTGATGGCGGAAAGCGAAGAGATGCGGACCACCTTGGCCATGAACAGCCAGGTGACAAGCACGGCCAGGGCAATGGGCCAGGACAGGCCCAACAGCACACCCATGGCCGTGGCCACGCCCTTGCCGCCCTTGAAGCCGAAGAAGACCGGGAAGAGGTGACCGATGAAGGCGGCGAAGGCGACGGCCGCGAGCACGGCGGGCTCCTCGGTTATCGCGCGTGCGGCCAGCACGGGCAGCAGGCCCTTGAGGCTGTCGCCGAGCAGGGTGAACGCCGCGGCCTTTTTGCCACCGATGCGCAGCACGTTGGTGGCGCCCGGGTTCTTGGAGCCCTGGGTGCGGGGGTCCGGCAGACCCATGGCGCGTGCCACCAGGATGGCGGTGGACACCGAGCCGAACAGATAGCCGAACAGGACGAGGCCGAAATCGAGGCTGGTCATAGGTACATGCACTGGAGAGGTCGCGGGATTATAAGGATTCGGCCGTCCCTCTGCACTGGCCCGGCCGCGGGCCGCTGGTTATAGTGCCTGCCCATGAACCATGACATCATTTACCTCACCGACCTGCGGGTCGAGACCGTCATCGGCATCTTCGACTGGGAACGGCGTATCCGCCAGACCGTCAGCATCGACCTGGAGATGGCCGCTGACATTCGACGCGCCGCGGCCACCGACAGCATCGACGATACCCTCAACTACAAGGCGGTGGCCAAGCGCATCATCGCCTTCGTGGAAGCCAGCGAGTTTCAGCTGGTGGAGACGCTCACCGAACGCATCGCCCAGATTGTGCTGGAGGAATTCCAGGTGCCCTGGGTGCGCGTGCGCCTGAACAAGCGTGGTGCCGTGCGGTTCGCCCAGGACGTGGGCGTGATCATCGAACGCGGGACCCGCCCGTGACCACCGTCTACGTCAGCATCGGCAGCAACATCGATCGGGAGCGCAACATCCGCGGTGGTGTGGCCGCGCTGCGTGAGCGCTTTGGCGAACTGCGGTTGTCCACCGTCTATGAAAGCGAGGCGGTAGGCTTTCAGGGCGATCCGTTCTTCAATCTGGTGGCGAGTTTTGAAACCGAGGTCGGCCCCGACGCGGTGGTCGCCGCGCTGCGCGCCATCGAAGACCGCTTCGGCCGCGTGCGCTCGGGTCCGCGCTTTTCCTCACGCACGCTGGATATCGATCTCCTGCTCTACGGGGATGCGGTGTTCGACGAGCCCGTGGTGATCCCGCGCAAGGAGATCACGCGCAACGCCTTCGTGCTGCTGCCGCTCGCGGAATTGGCGCCCGACGCGGTGCATCCCACGGTGGGGAAGACCTATGCGGCCATGTGGGACGCCTTCCACAAGGACTCACAGCCGTTGTGGCCCGTGGCTTTCGATTGGTGACCGTCTCGCCTTCCATCGTGGACATCAGGAATTGAGTGAGCGCCCGCCGTCGACCGTGAGGATCTGGCCGCTCATGTACTGCGCGTCGCGTACCAGGAACAACACGGCCTTGGCGATGTCCGTGGGGGCCCCCTGACGCTTGAGGAAGGTGCGCGAGATGATGCGCTGCTTGGTGATGTCATCCATCTCCCGATCCGGCCACAGAATAGCCCCGGGCGCCACACCGTTCACCCGCACCTCGGGTCCCAGCTCCCCGGCCAGTGCCTTGGTCATCATGGCCAGCCCGGCTTTGGCGATGCTGTACACCGGGTGACCCTTGAGCGGACGGTCGGCATGGATGTCCACGATGTTCACGATGCAGCCCCGCTGGCGGGCGAGGTGGGGTGCGGCAGCCTGGGACAGAAAAAACGGTGCTTTCAGGTTGGTGCCGAGCAAATCGTTCCATTGCTGATCGTCCACCGTTCCCATGGGCGTCGGGTAAAAGGTGGAGGCGTTGTTCACCAGGACATCGAGCCGGCCCCAGATACCGTGGGCCTCGCGTACCAGCGCGGGCAGTTTGCCGGTGTCGAGGAGATCGGCCTGGATCAGCACCACGGAGTTGGGACGTTTGCGCTCCAGATCGGCCTGAACGGCCAGCGCGGGTTTGCGCGAGCTGCGGTAGTGCAGCACGATGTTGGCGCCTTGCGCGTGCAGCAGCTGCGCCGTTTGGGCGCCGATACGGTGGGCCGCGCCGGTAATCAAGACCACGCGACCTTCAAGGTTTTCGCCGTTTTCCACCGTCTTTCTCCGTCACCTCGTTAGGAATCCGTAAACTATATCCGTTTACGCACCGAGTCTTCCTCCCATGTCCCGCATACCGTCGTTGCCTGTCCCCACGCCCGAAGCGCTCGCCGTAAGCGCACGCCTGCGCGAGCGTATCTGTACCGAGGCCGCCGCGGGAGGGCTTTCCTTCGCACGCTACATGGAACTGGCCCTGTATGCGCCCGGCCTGGGCTATTACGCCGGCGGCAGCCGCAAATTCGGCGAGGCCGGCGATTTCATCACCGCCCCGGAGATCTCCCCCCTGTTCGCCTGGTGCCTGGCGCGGCAGAGCGCGGAGGTGTTCGGCAAGATGGGCGGCGGTGATGTACTGGAGTTCGGTGCCGGTACGGGCGCCCTGATGGTCGAGCTGTTGCGCGCGCTGGAGCGCCTGAACGCATTGCCCGGGCGCTATTACGTGCTGGAGGTCAGTGCCGAGCTGGCCGAGCGCCAGCGCACACGGCTTGCCGCCGACCTTCCTCATCTTGCAGGGCGGGTTCACTGGTTGGGCAGCCTGCCGGCGCAGTTCGAAGGCGTGGTGATCGCCAACGAGGTGCTCGATGCCATGCCCGTACAGCGGTTTCGCTTGCGCGACGGCGATGTCGAGGAACTCGGCGTGCGGTGCACCGACGACGGTTTGGGCTGGCAGGCACGCCCTGCCGATGCGCGCCTTGCCGAACGCGTGCACATGCTGGCGGAAACCTGCGGCGTGAGCGCGCCCTACGAGAGCGAAGTGGGCTTCGCCGCCGAGGACTGGGTGCGCACCCTCGGGGATGTGCTGACCCGCGGCGTCGCGCTGCTCATCGACTACGGTTTTCCGGCCCACGAGTTCTATCACCCGCAGCGCACCACCGGCACGCTCATGTGCCATTACCGCCACCACGCTCATGATGACCCGTTCTTTGCGGTCGGGTTGCAGGACATCACTGCGCATGTTGATTTCACCGCCATGGCCGAGGCCGCCCACAATGCCGGCCTGGACGTCTTGGGTTTTGCCAACCAGGCCAGCTTCCTGATGGCCACCGGGTTGCTGGATCATCTCTCCGATCCGCTTGAGCCGCGCCTGCAGCTGGAACGCACGGCGGCGGTGAAGAAACTGACGCTGCCCAGCGAAATGGGGGAGTTGTTCAAGGTATTGGCCGTGGGGCGGGGAGTGGACGCGCCCTTGATGGGCTTTGGGTTGCGCGACGACAGGGCGCGCCTGTAGGTTCAGTGGGTCGTCTTCAGGCGGGCCAGCTCCGCGCGTCGTGCATGCAGCAGCGCGGTGTAGGTGCGCGCCAGCGAACGTTCGTAGGCGCAATCGGCGCGGCGCGCAGCCTCGCGCGAACGCGCTTCCAGGAAGGCGATTTCTTCCATCAGGCGGACTTCGCTGTGGGGTCCGCGCGGCAAAGCCGCTGTGTAGAAGTCGATGATGTCCGTCATTTTCTTATCCCTTGGCGTTTGACGATTGGGTGATCCTGACAGCACTTTGTGACAATACGCTGACGTATGCACCGGCTCGGCATGGAGCCGACCCACGAAAGGTAGTTCAACCCCAAGGCCTTTCAACACGCGAGTGAAACATGAGTAACAGAATCGAGCAGACGCAATCCCTGTTGGCGAAACATCACCGCGACGGCGCGCGCATGGCGCGCCTCATCAAGGAAGGTTTCGAACACCGCTACAACGACGACTTCTGGGCGTTCTGGACCGCGTGGATGGAACCGGTGTACTCCAGTACCCCGGTGGTTGTGGACCTCGGCGCCGGGCCGGGCTTGTTCGTGAAAGCGTTGGCCGAGCGGTATCCGGACCTGCGCGCCGTCGGTGTGGAATGCGCGCCTTATATGCTTGATGCGGTTGAGGCGCTGCCCGTGAATGCCAACGTCCTCTGTGAGGATCTGCACGACCCCCATCTGCCCCTGGCGGATGCCAGTGTCGACGCCGCATTGGCATCGGTGGTGTTGCACGAGCTGAATCAGCCCGTGCGCCTGTTGCTGGAGATGCACCGTTGCCTGAAGCCCGGTGGACGCATGCTGGTGCAGGACTGGGTGCGTGCGCCGTTGGACGTCTACCTGCGCAGCCAGACGGACGAGGCGCACGTGTTCCACGCGACCACCTCCGCGGAGGAACTCGAAGACCTGTTCGTGCACTTCATCGAGCACAACCGGTTTTCACGCGAGGATCTTGTCTATCTTCTGAATCGCACCGGGTTTGCGGTGCTCGACACGCACCTCAGCAAGGAAGGCCGTTATGCACGCATGGTCGTGGAACGACGCTAGCCTTGATGTGACGGCACGGTGGGCGCGCCGTGGTTGATGGACGCCCGCTGAGATACCACGGGCTCTGGGTGGGCATCGGCATGGGACTGGTGTCCCTGCTGGTGGTGTTGTCGCTTATCCCCGCCCCGCCCACAGGGCTCGATTTCGAGGGTTCGGACAAGATCGAGCACATGGCCGGTTATGCGTTGCTCATGGGCTGGTTCATGCAGATCTATCACCAGCGTCTGACGCGCGCGCGCATCGCGCTTGCGCTGACGCTGCTGGGTTTCGTGGTGGAGATCCTCCAAGGTCTGGGCGGCGTCCGCTACTTCGATTATTTCGATGCGGCTGCGAACGCGACCGGTGTGTTATTGGCGTGGTGGCTCGTGCGTCCGCCTTTTTCGCGGGTGCTATGGCACCTGGAGCGGCGGTTCGCGTAGCGCGCCGCATTCACACCCTGAACACGCGCACGGCCAGCGGCCAGCGTATCGTCACGTGTTCGCGCTTGCCGAACGCTGCTGACAGCGCCGGACTGATGTGCTCGACAGGATCACTGCCGCAGGCTTCCCGGTAGCGCCGCACGGCGGACCAGGTGCGCAAATAGCCGAGCAGGTGCGCCAGGTCCCAGCGGGTCTGCATCTCGAAATTGGGTGTGGCCAAAGCCTCGAACGGGAAGACCAGATCGGCGTAGCCTCTCTCCACGATGCGCCGTTCGGCAGGCCAGTGGGCGTCGAGCGTGTCGCCGTACAGGTGATCGATCACGGCATCGATCGCAGGCTCGTCGGTGCGGAACAGGTTGTAGGTCCATACCGCCAGCAGGCCAGCGGGGCGCAGCACGCGCCTGACTTCGTCGTGAAAACGCGGCAGGTCGAACCAGTGCAGGGCCTGTGCAACCGTGATCAGGTCCACCGAGTGTTCGGGTAAGCCGCTGGCCTCGGCGGGCGCCACGGCGTAGTGCACCCGTGAGTGCGTCCGCGCCTTGGCGATTTGTTCCGCGCTGGCATCGGTGGCGACCACCCGTTCGAAAAGCGCCGCCAAGCCCGCGGCGGCCTGCCCCGAACCGGTCGCGCAATCCCAGGCGCAGTGCCTTGCCGGCGCCGCCTCGGCCAGAAACTGAAAGAGCGCATCGGGGTAATCGGGTCGGTAGGCCGCGTAGCCGCCGGCCAGTGCAGAGAAGTGATCCTTGAAACTCATGCTTCGTCACCTTGTTGGTCACTGTGCCCAAGTGCGATCCGAATCGCCTGCGTGCGGCGCCGGTGCAGTTCCTCACGGATGCGCGGGCCATTGAATCCGGCGTCCATCACTTCCCGTGCCGTGACCGCACAGGCGGCCCTGTAGGCCTGCTGGAACACCGCCGTTTCCGGACGCTCCGCATCCTCGTAACCGGGGCGGCCGCGCGCATCTGCTTCGCAGGCGAAGAGATATTGCTCCAGGCGTTCGGGACGGCGGAACACGTCCAATGCTTCCAGGGTCTTGAGCAGTGTGGCCGCACGCATTTCCAGGGCGCGGTGATAGTGGCCGTGCCAGCGGGTAACCAGCAGGGCCAGATCGCGGTGTTCGTTGGGCACACGCAGGCGCGTGCATACCTGCTCGACCAGCTGCACACCGCGATCCTCGTGCGCGATATGGCGCGGCCATTCCGCTTCCGGGGTGGTGCCCTTACCCAGATCGTGCACCAGCGCCGCGAAGCGCACGCGGGTGTCCGGCGTGAGTCGCGCCGCCTGATCCACCACCATCAGCACGTGCACACCCGTGTCCTCCTCCGGGTGCCAGTGCTTCGGTTGCGGCACACCGAACAGCCGATCGAGTTCCGGCAGGATACGCGCCAGGGCGCCGCAGCCGCGCAACACCTCGAAAAATCGCGAGGGCGTGGGCTCGCCGAGGGCGCGTTCCAGTTCCTGCCATACGCGTTCCGGCACCAGTGCATCCACTTCACCGTTGTCCACCATCTGGCGCATGAGGCGATTGGTACCGTGTGCCACGCGAAAACCCCAGCGGCCGTAGCGCGCCGCATAACGGGCCACGCGCAGAATACGCACCGGGTCTTCCGCAAACGCCTCGGACACATGGCGCAGCCGGCCGAGATGCAGGTCTTCCTGCCCACCGAACGGATCGATAAGTTCGCCGTTCTCGTCCATGGCCATGGCATTGATGGTGAGATCGCGCCGACGCAGATCCTCTTCGAGGCTTACATCGGGCGCGGCGTGAAACTGAAAACCGTGATAGCCAGGTGCGGTCTTCCGCTCGGTGCGGGCAAGCGCATATTCCTCGTTAGTCTCGGGATGCAGGAACACCGGGAAATCCTTGCCCACCGGCCGGAAGCCGCGCGCGATCATCTCTTCGGGCGTGGCTCCCACCACCACCCAGTCATGGTCCTGTGGCGTCACGCCAAGAAGGCGGTCGCGGACAGCGCCGCCAACGAGATAAATCTTCATTTCATTTCAACGTGTGAGATAGCGCGGGACGACGTCTTCCACGGCGGACGGGACGATGCCCAGCTCTTCGGGGAAGCTCTCGTGACAGACGTTGTCGGTCTGCAACGTCAGGTAATTGTCCCATGAGAACGGTTTGCCCGGCAGGTACTCAAGCAGCTTGGCCTGCAGGCGCGACATGCCGTCGCTCAGGGCGACCACGCGTCGGCGCAGCCTGAGCGTGGTGGCGGCAAATTCCACCAGCTCTTCCAGCGAATACACCTTGGGCCCACACAGTTCCAGGCGCTTACCCACAGTGCTCTGACGCTCCAGGCTGCGTGCGAAGGCCTCCACCACGTCACCCACAAAGACAGGTTGCAGGCGCGATCCGGCGCAGGCAAGGGGAAACCAATAAGGCGTGATCTTGAGCATGCGGGCGAAGCGATTGAAGAACGCGTCGTCGGGTCCGAAGATCACGGAAGGTCGGAAACTGGTGACCTGCAGGTCCTGGGCGGCATGCACGGTGTTTTCGCCTTCGCCCTTGGTGCGCTGATAATGGCTGCGCCCGTAAGCAGCGTCGGCGCCAAGTGCACTCATGTGCAGCAATCGCTTTACCCCTTTCTCGCGACAGACTTGCACCAGTGTGCGGGGCAACGCCACGTGAGCGCGATAGAAGCCGCGGCCATCGTGGCCACGCTCGTTCAAAATGCCCACCAGGTTGACTGCCACCTCGCAGCCTTCCAGTTCCGCAGCCAGGATCTTCGGGTCGTGGACGTCCGCTTCCACCAGGATCAGCCGAGGCAACACCAGCAGATCACGGTGACGCTCGCGATGGCGCGTAAGTACTTTCAGGCGATGCCCATCATTGGCGAGGCGTGCCGCCAGATGGCGGCCCACGAAGCCGGTGCCGCCGAGTATGCAGATGGTGTGCGTGGTCATGGTGCGAGGCGTCCCGGGGTGAAGTGTATACTACGTGTTCACACGTGGACGGAGCACACATGCGTTTCGTATCCATCAATCCTGCCGACGGTCAACGTTTTGCCGAACACCCGGGCTGGGAAGACGCCGAGATCGCCGCGGCCCTGGAGCGTGCTGCGGTGGCTCAGCCTCGCTGGGCTGCGCTGCCCGTGGACCGGCGTTGCGATCACTTGCGCACGGTGGCGCAGATCCTGCGCGGGCGCGTGGACAAGCTCGCCACCCTGATTACCCGTGAAATGGGCAAGCTGCAACGGGAGGCGCGCGCCGAGGTGGAGAAGTGCGCGCTGGTCTGCGAGTACTACGCGGAGCACGCACCTGCGTTTTTGGACGAGGCGGTGATGGCCTCCGACGCCACCCGCAGCGCGGTGATCTATCAGCCGCTGGGCACCGTACTGGCCGTGATGCCCTGGAATTTTCCCCTGTGGCAGGTTTTCCGTTTCGCTGCACCGGCGCTCGCCGCAGGCAATACCGCCCTGCTCAAGCACGCGTCCAACACCCATCTGTGTGCCCTTGCCATTGAGGATGTCTTCCGTGATGCGGCGCTGCCCGAGGGCGTATTCCAGAACCTGATGATCGGGGCTGCCCAGGTGGCGCAGGTGATTGCGGACCCGCGCGTGCATGCGGTGACCCTGACCGGCTCGGAAGGCGCAGGACGCCAGGTCGCGGCTGCGGCGGGTGCCGCACTCAAGAAGACGGTCATGGAACTGGGCGGCTCCGACGCCTTCGTGGTGCTGGAGGATGCCGACCTGGATTTCACCGTGGCGCAGGCCGTGACCGCGCGTTTCCAGAACGCGGGCCAGAGCTGCATCGCGGCGAAGCGCTTCGTGGTGGTGGAGGCGGTGGCCGACGCCTTCGTGACCCGCTTTCGTGATGCCATCGCCCGGCTCGCCCCCGGTGACCCCTCCGATCCGGCCACCGGTTTGGCGCCGCTGGTGCGTGATGATCAGCGCAAGGCGCTGCATGCACAGGTCACCGACACCCTTGCCCGGGGTGCGACGCTGGTGATCGGCGGACACCCCATCGACGGGCCGGGTTTCTACTATGCGGCCACATTGCTCGATCGGGTCGGGCCCGGCATGCCGGCTTATGAGGAAGAACTGTTTGGGCCGGTGGCCGCCGTCATCCGGGCACGCGACGAGGAGCATGCCGTCGCCATCGCCAACGACAGCCGCTTCGGCCTGGGCGGCAGCGTGTGGACGGCCGATCCGGCCCGTGGCGAGCGGGTAGCGCGCCGCCTGGAATGCGGCTGCGCGTTCGTGAACGGGGTCGTGAAAAGCGACCCACGCCTGCCCTTCGGTGGCGTGAAAGCCTCCGGCTACGGGCGTGAGCTCGCCGCGCACGGATTGCGTGAGTTCGTCAACGCCAAGACCCTCTGGGTGCGCTGAGCGGCGCGTCGTTCAAGCGGCGGCCAGGATACTGGTCGCAAGTTGTCCTGGTTCACGCAATGAAAGCATTCTGTTCCGCTCATTGCTTTCGTGATTGAACTCCTCCCCTATCTTTTACTCGGAGCCTGCGCCGGCGTGCTCGCCGGACTGCTCGGCGTGGGCGGGGGGCTGGTGATCGTGCCGGCGCTCGCTTTCCTGTTGCCGATCCGAGGAATCGCCCCGGAGGTGGTCATGCACATGGCGCTTGGAACCTCGCTGGCTACCATCGTGCTCACATCGGTTTCATCGGTGATCGCACACCAGCGGCAGGGCGGCGTGCAGTGGCGGGTGTTTCTGCGCCTGGCGCCGGGGATTCTGGCCGGTGCATTTCTGGGCGCGGCCATTGCGCACGCGCTGCCCGCCGGGTTTCTGCGCCTGGCGTTCAGCAGTTTCGCGCTGCTGGTGGCGGCTCAGCTTGGGTTCGGGGCCAAGCCCCCACCGCAACGGGAATTACCGGGGCCGCTCGGGTTGATGGCGGCAGGCGGCGTCATCGGCACGATCTCGGCCATCGTCGGAATCGGCGGGGGCAGCCTCACCGTGCCCTTTCTCGCCTGGTGCAACACGCCCATGCGCGCGGCGGTGGCCACCTCCGCGGCCGTGGGGTTGCCCATCGCCGTGTCCGGGGCGCTGGGCTATGTGGTCATGGGTTACGGTCGTCCCGAACTGCCGTCTGGGGCGATCGGTTACGTCTACCTGCCGGCGTTGTTCGGCATCGCCGCGGCCAGCGTGTTGTTCGCCCCGCTCGGCGCGCGCCTCGCCCAGACCGTCTCTGCCGTCACACTCCAACGGTTTTTCGCTGTGTTTCTTGCTGCCGTCGGTCTGCGCATGCTGGTGGGCTGACCATGACCGGGTGCCGGGCACTGGCAGTCTGCATGCTGCTTGCCGTCCTGGTACCTGCGGCCACGGCTGCCGACGGGAACATCTACCTGGGCGGCATTCGTTTCGAAGGCAACACCCGCACACGTGAGTCGGTCATGCGCCAGGAAATGCGTGTGCGTCCCGGGCACTGGGTGCGTCCTGCCGACATCGAAGCCTCGCGCCAGGCGATCATGGACCTGGGCCTGTTCCAGACCGTGCGCGCCGAGTTGGAGGAAGGCGAGGAGGGGCAGATCCTGGTGATCACGGTGCAGGAGAAAATCTACACGCTGCCCATGCCCATCCTCGATGGTGATCCCCAGACGCAGGACGTGAATTACGGCCTCGAACTGCGCGTGGACAACCTCATGGGACTGAACCAACGCTTGCGTCTGATCTACGAACACGAGGACTCCACCGACGAAGCTTCCCCGCGCAGTGACAAATACCGTATCGCCTACACCTACCCGCGCCTGCTCGGCACGGCATACACCGTCGGTCTGGACACCCGTTTGGAGACCGAAGCGCTCAACGCCCGCGACGAGAACGATGCCCTCGGCCGTTACCAGCGGGATCGGATCAGTGTGGGGCTGAATACGTCCCGCTGGCTGATGCCCGATGGGCCCAGTGCCGGTTGGCGCGGCAATGTGGGGATAGGCTACACCGCGCATACCTACGACCATGTGTCAGGGGTCCCCGGATTGTTCGAGGACGCCAAGGCCGTCAGTCTCAATGCGGGATTGGGGTTCTCCGAGGTGCACGACCACGGTTATTACCGCACCGGCCGGGCCTATGGTTGGGGCGGGAGCGTGGGCCTGCCGGAGCTCGGATCGGACTTTGCGTTCACCCGGCACCTGTTCGATTTGCGCGTCTACCATCACCTGCCGGAACAAAACGCCAACCTCAACTGGCAGCTGCGCATCGGCTTCGGTGACGGTGAGGTGTTTGGCGGCACTGCCTACAGCATCGGTGGCTTCACCACCCTGCGTGGCCACGAGGACTCCATCAAGGGTAACGCCATGGCGCTTTCCAATTTGGAATACCACCGGCCCTTCGATGGTGATCCCGCATTGCGCGGCGTGGTGTTCCTCGACCTGGGCAACGTTTACCCCGAGGTGATCGATATGGAACCCGGTGACCTGGAGGCCGGCGTTGGCTTCGGTGTGCGTTGGCGCGTGCAGTTCCTGGTGGACGTGACGGTGGCCGCGGACGTCGGTTACGGCGTGGGGCCGGGGACCACGGTGGCGTACCTGGGTACCAGCGGAACGTTCTAAAACACGCTCTGCAAGGCTTGGCGCAGTGCGGTCATGGAGAAACATCTTCTCGCTACGGCGCCAAGATCGCCAAGGAGAGACTGGACGATGGTCAGGCGTGCTTTTGCCCTCAGCCCTTCGCGTTCTCTGCGTCTTGGCGAGGATCCTTCCAAGGCGCCCGGACCCGAGTGCCGCTGCGCTAGGCTTATGAAAATGCCATGAGCCATTTTGAAACCTTTGCCCATGAGGCGGACGTGGGCGTCCGCGGCAGCGGCGCGACGCCGGGCGAGGCCTTTTCGGCCGCGGCGCTGGCGCTCACCTCGGTGATCACCGATCCCACCGGCGTGGCCTGTGTGGAGCGGGTGAGCATCGAACGCGAGGCGCCCGATCTCGAACTCCTGTTCCTGGATTTCATCAATGCCCTGGTTTACGAAATGGCCACCCGAAAGCTGGTATTCAACGAATGTGCCGTGCGCATTCAGGACGGGCGATTGCTTGCCAGCGCCTGCGGCGAGCGGGTCGCCCTGGATCGTCACGACCCGGCCGTGGAAGTGAAAGGTGCCACCTTCACCGAGTTGAAGGTTATCCAACAGGCCGACGGCCAGTGGCTCGCCCAATGTGTGGTGGACGTCTGACATGAACGACATCTCTTCGAGCCGTCCCGTGTTGCAGCCCGTGCGTGTTTCCGACTTTGCCTGGGAGATCCCGCGTCAGGGACCCATGCGCGTGCCGGCCGTCCTTTACGCCACCGACCGACTGGTGAGCGCCATGGACCGGAAGGTGTTCGAGCAGGCCGCCAACGTGGCCACCCTGCCGGGCATCGTGCAGGCGGCCTATGCCATGCCCGATGCCCACTGGGGCTACGGCTTCCCCATCGGCGGCGTGGCCGCCTTCGATCCGGATGAGGGTGGCGTGGTGTCGGCGGGCGGTGTGGGCTTCGACATCTCCTGCGGCGTGCGCACCTTGCTCACCGGACTGACCCGGGAAGCGGTGGAACCGGTGAAGACACGTCTGGCGGATGTCCTGTTCGCCGCGGTGCCGGCGGGCATGGGTTCCACCGGCCGCTTACGCCTGGGTGATGCGGCCATGGATGCCATGCTCGCAGGTGGCGCCGAATGGGCGATCGCCCAAGGCTATGGTCGGCCCGAGGACCTGGGTCACGTGGAGGAGGGGGGGCGCATGCCGGGTGCCGACCCGAATCAGGTCTCGGCACAGGCCAAGAAACGCCAGCGCGACGAAATGGGCACCCTGGGCTCGGGCAACCATTACCTGGAAGTCCAGCATGTGACCGCCATCTATGCCCCCGACGTGGCCGCTGCGTACGGGTTGCGCGAAGGGGATGTGGTGGTGAGTATTCACTGCGGATCGCGCGGGCTCGGGCATCAGATCGGGACCGAGTTTCTGCGCGAAATGGCGGTGGTCGCGGCGCAGTACGGCATCCACCTGCCCGATCGCGAACTGGCCTGCGCGCCCATCCGCTCGCCGCTGGGACAACGTTACCTGGGCGCCATGCGCGCAGGTATCAACTGCGCCCTGGCCAACCGTCAGATCATCACCCATCTCACCCGCGAAGCGTTTGCCGACGTGCTGCCCGAGGCCGACCTAAGGGTGCTTTACGACGTGTCCCACAACACCTGCAAGGAGGAGATTCATACCGTCGATGGCCGCGAACGCCGCCTGTTCGTGCACCGCAAGGGCGCCACACGGGCCTTCGGTCCCGGGCACCCGGCCGTGCCGGCGGATTATCGCGCCGTGGGTCAACCCGTGATCATCGGTGGCTCCATGGGGACCGCCAGCTATGTACTCGCCGGGACCCCCGAGGGTGAGGCCCGGGCGTTCAGTTCCTCTTGCCACGGCGCAGGCCGGGCCATGAGCCGCACCCAGGCCAGCCGGCACTGGAGAGGTCGCGAACTCATCGATCAGCTGGCGGCGCGCGGGATCCTCATCCGCAGCCCCTCGATGCGGGGTGTCGCTGAAGAGGCGCCCGACGCCTACAAGGACGTTTCGGAAGTGGTGCGTGCTGCCGAACTGGCGGGATTGTCGCGGCGTGTGGCACGGCTGGAGCCGATGGCGTGCGTGAAGGGCTGAGCCCGGCGTGGGCGCAGGCGGCCGGCTTTGCTAACATGCGCGCCCCCGACCGGAGCACGCCCATGTCAGACACCCCCGAAGAACTGCGCCTGCGTCTCAACGCCGAAACCGGCAAGCTGGCCTGGAAAGAACTGGAGCGCTTCTACGCCCGTGGCGTGGTCATCGTGGTCGCTCCCGATCTGGACCTGGTGGACGCGGCCGCCCGGGTGGTTGAGGACGATATGGAAGCCGTTCAGGGCTGGCTCACCGACGGGAGCCTGGCCCGGGCCGACGAAAACCACGCCCGGGACTGGGCCACGCGCGCGCCCACCTTCTGGGCGGTGGTCGCAGCACCGTGGGTGCTGGTGCAGGAGGTCCCCGAAACACCGGCCGTTCATTGAACGCATCACCGCGCATGGCGCAGCCGGTCTGTTAAGATCCCCGCCCGCCCTCTGCAACGACACACGCCCATGTTTCCCGAAAACGACGCCTACGACGAAGCCGCCCGCGAGGCGGTCGAACTCGGCAATCGATTGGTGGCCGGTGACAAGGAGGCAGCGCTATGGGACGTGGCCGATGGGCTGCTGGCCGGCGCCATCCACTTCTGGCTGTATGCCCGTCAGCCCTGTGACGATCCTCGCTGCGAAGACTGCGCCCCCATCAGCACCGCCGAGCAACGCCTGGCCGAACTGCTGCAGCTCACCCGCGAACTCGCCCAGGACAGTGACTACTACCACTCGCCCAACGACACCAACGTCGGCCGGGCTTGAGAGAAGCGAAAACCACGGAGGCCACGGAAGAACCGGGGCGATGGATGTGCAGCCAGCCCGCAGCCGTCGTCTGACAAAAAAGGCCACCCTTGGAGGGTGGCCTTGGTTTTTTGACGTTCTTTCGTCCGTTGTCGCGGGCAGCGCAAATCGCGGGCTGAGCCCGCTCCTACAGCGGTTCCGCAAACCATCCTTCTCCGTGGTTCCCGTCCTTGCTACTACGCCGCCAGGACGTTCTTGAGCCGGGTCATGGCGTTTTTCTCCAGTTGGCGGATACGCTCCGCGGAGACGCCGTATTTGTCGGCCAGTTCCTGCAAGGTGGCTTTGTTGTCCTCGTCCAGCCAGCGGCGCTGCAGGATATCGCGGCTGCGCTCGTCGAGGCCGGCGAGCGCGGTCTGCAGCTGATCGACGTTGGCCGATTCCCACTGGGCGTTTTCCACGACGGTGGCCGGGTCGTGACGCATATCGGCCAGATAGGCCGCCGGCGCGGGGGCCTCGTCGTCGTCATCCGACTGGGCGTCGAAACCCACATCGTGGCCGGACAGGCGCTGCTCCATCTCGAGCACCTGGGCCGAGGTCACGCCCAGGTTCTGGGCCACCTCGTCCACCTCTTCCTTGGAGAACCAGCCCAGGCGCTTCTTGGAGCTGCGCAGGTTGAAGAACAGCTTGCGCTGCGCCTTGGTGGTGGCAACTTTGACGATGCGCCAGTTGCGCAGGATGAACTCGTGGATTTCGGCGCGGATCCAGTGCACGGCGAAGGACACCAGGCGCACGTTCATGCCCGGGTCGAAACGCTTCACGGCTTTCATGAGACCGATGTTGCCTTCCTGGATGAGGTCCGCCTGAGGCAGACCGTAGCCTGCATAGCCGCGGGCAATGTGCGCCACGAAGCGCAGATGCGACAGGACCAGACGCCGCGCGGCGTCCAGGTCATTGAACCGTTGCAGGCGCTCGGCGAGTTCCCGCTCCTCCTCGGCGGAGAGCATGGGAATCCGGTTCACGGACTGGATATACGCTTCGATGCTGCCCGTAGGAACCAACTGGAGCTCAAGTGCCTTGGACATCATTCCTCCCCTGAAAACAAGGATTAGCGCTTTCTTATAACGGATACTAGCACTCGGACTTTGAGAGTGCCAAGACGCGGGAAAGTTCCTCAAGCCGAGGCAGTTTGTTTCAGCGGCATCACCTGGCTGCGACCGTCGCTGATGTAAACCCGGTTGCGACCTGCGGCTTTGGCGGCGTACAAGGCCTTGTCAGCCAAGGCGATCAGGGCGTTGAGGTCGGCCTCCGGATGTTGCTCGGCACAGGCCATGCCGATGCTCACGGAAATGGGCACCCCGCCCGGATGGAGGGCGGCCACCGCGGCACGCAGGTCTTCGGCACGGTCACCCGCCTGCGCGCGGGAGCAGCGTGGGACCAGCACGGCGAATTCCTCGCCGCCGAAACGCACCGGCAGGCCGTCGGGAAAGCGCTCCGACAGCAGCCGCCCCATGGCGGTGAGGACGATGTCGCCGGTGAGATGGCCGTGGTTGTCGTTGATCTGTTTGAAATGGTCCAGGTCGACAATCATCACCCACAGGGGCTGGTTATGCTTGTCGACGGCGAAGCGTGTGCCCTCGTTGACGAGGTAATGGCGGTTATAGACGCCCGTGAGGCTGTCGGTGACCGCCATGCGCTGCATGGCTTGCGCCTGATGGCGGAGGGTGTCGAACTGGTGTTTCACCGTGAGCAGCAGGCGCACGCGGGCCATCAGGACTTCTTCCACCAGCGGCTTGCTGACGAAGTCGTTGGCGCCTGCCCGGAACACCTCCAGTTGCGTCTGCACGCCCTCGTCGCCCGTGAGCACCAATACCGGCAGTTCCTCCTGTGAATAGCGCAGCTGGGTGCGCAGCACATGCAGCAGGTCGCCGCCGCTCAGCTCACCCTTGAGGGCCATGTCGGTGATGACCAGGTCGAAGGCGCCGCGCGGCTCCGAACGCACCACCTGCAGGCCTTCCTCCGCACTCATCACGTGTTCCACGCGCAGGTTGTGGCGTTCGAGGATCTTGCGCGTGAGCGCTGCCACCGTATGGCTGTCCTCCACATACAACACGCGGCCACTGAGTCCGGCGTGACGCTCCAGGAACCGCCGCAGGAAGGGACCGAAGGCCTGATAGCCGTGCGATTTCTCGAAATAATCCGTGACCCCCGCCGTAAAGCCTTCACGCAGCAGGCGACCGTCGGCATCGCCCGAGGTGACGATGATGGGCGTCAGGTAGTGGTGTTCGCTGGAGCGGATGTGCCGGCACAGGTACAGGCCGTCCATGTCCGGCAGCACCAGCGCCGTGGTGATGAGGTCGAAATGCTCGGCGGCGAGCCGCTCCAGGGCTTCGTGGCCGCTGCCACAGGCAGTGACGCGGGCACCCTTGAGTTCCTCGCTGATGACGCGGGTTAGGAGTTCGCGAGAGACGGTCGAGCCGTCCACCACGAGTACGCTGCGCACCTTTGCCTGTCCTTGGAATTTAAGGAATGGTAAGGATTTATAACATGCTTACCGGGATCGGCAAGCGCCAGGCGGTATTTTTTGGTTTTGTCAGGGACCGGCAGCGGGCGTCAGGTGGGTTCGATGTCACGCAGATGCCGACCGACCGCCAACCACGAACCCGCCAGCCCCAAGGCCGCACCGGCCAGCAGCACCAGCCCCGCATCCGCCGCAGCGAGGCCCTGGAGGCGGAACTGGCTTTGGTAGAGCGTCGCCAGTTCCCGTGCCGGGCCGGCCAGTAACCAGAGTGAGGCAGCGACCAGCAGCAAGGCGAGCAATCCACCCGCGAGACCGTACCACAGGCCCGAATAGAGGAAGGGTCGGCGCACGAAGGCGTCGGTGCCGCCGATGAGCTTGGTGAGCACAATCTCGTCGCGCCGGTTCTGGATGGCGAGCCGGATGGTGTTGCCCACCACCAGCAGCACCGCAAGCGACAACAACGCACCAAGGACCCACACACCCCGGCGGGCCATCTCCATGATGGCGTAGAGGCGCTTCACCCATTCCATGTCCAGTTGCGCGCGCTCCACCTCGGGGTGCGCACGCAGGCGTTCGAGCAGTGCGCCGATACCCGCGGCGTCGCTGTCCGCCAACACGGGGCGCAAGACGATGACCGCGGGCAGCGGATTGTCTTCCAGTGCCTGCAACGCGTCGCCGAAACCGGACAGGCGCCGGAACTCCTCCAAGGCTTCATCGCGTGATACGTAATGTGCCGCGGCGATGTCGCGGGTGCGCAGTTCCTCGGCCAGCGCGCGGCCGCGCGCTTCCGAGACCCCGGCGTTCAAAAACACCGAAATCTGCGTGGCCCCATCCCAGCCGGTCGTCACCGCACGGGCATTGCCGAGCAACACATGCAGGCCCGCCGGGAGCGCGAGCGCGATGCCGATCACCGCTGCCGTCATGAGCGTGGAAAACGGGCGCGACGACAACTGGCCGAGCGCATAAACCAGCGTCTGCACGTGGCGCAGCAGGTAGATCTTCAATGCAGTCACCGGGCCGTTACGCACTGCACGTGCACCGGAGAGACGCTCTGTCGTGCTCATGGCCGGGCTCCCGTGTCGGCGACCAGGCGGCCCTGATGCAGTTGCACGATGCGGTGCGGCAAGGTCTCGATGAGCGGGATGTCGTGGGTGGCCACCAGCACGGACACGCCCACGCGCTGGAATTCCTCGAAAATACCCATGATGTCCCGCGCCATGGCCGGGTCGAGGTTGCCGGTGGGTTCGTCGGCCAGGATCAGCGCCGGTTTGCTCACCACGGCGCGGGCGATGGCCACGCGCTGCTGTTCACCACCGGAGAGGGTGATGGGATACATGCGTTCCTTGCCCAGCAGCCCGACCTTGTCCAGGGCCGCACGAACGCGTTTGCCGATTTCGTGGGCCGACTGGCCCGCAATGACCAGCGGTAGCGCCACGTTGTCGAAAACCGTGCGGTCGAACAGCAGACGGTAGTCCTGGAAGATGATGCCGATGTTGCGGCGATGCCCGGGGATGCCACGGCGCGAAACCTTCGCCAAATTCTGACCCTTGACCACCACCTGGCCGTTGGAGCTGCGCTCGATGAGCGCCACCAGCTTCAACAGCGTGCTCTTGCCTGCGCCCGAGTGACCGGTAAGAAAAGCCATCTCACCCGGTGCGAGATGCAGGCTCACATCCTTCAGCGCCTCGAAGCCGCCGGGATACCGCTTGCTGACGTTGGTAAGTCGGATCATTGAAAGAAGAAGAGATTAACTACGGGGGACACGGGGAGCACGAGGAGATCCTTTCTCGGCGTGTTTGACCCCATGGGTGCCCATGAACGCTTGTGGCGTTGCAGATCAGAATTGCGTATTCCCCGTGCTCCCCGTGTCCCCCGTGTTCAGGCTTTTCTCTTCATCCGCCGAGCAAGGCATCGACGAATTCGTCGGCATCGAAGACGCGCAGGTCGTCGATGCCCTCGCCCACGCCGATGAAGCGTATGGGCACGCCCAGGCGTTTCGCGATGGCGAAGATGATACCGCCCTTGGCGGTGCCGTCCAGCTTGGTGAGCACGAGGCCGGTCAGCCCCACGGCGTTGTGGAACTGCTCGGCTTGATTGATGGCGTTCTGACCGATGCCCGCGTCCAGCACCAGCATGACTTCGTGCGGTGCGCTCGGCTTCACCTTGGTGATGACGCGCCGCACCTTCTTGAGCTCTTCCATGAGATTGCCCTGGGTGTGCAGCCGTCCCGCTGTATCCGCGATCACCACGTCGACGCCACGCGCCTTGGCGGCATTCACGGCATCGAAAATCACGGAAGCCGAATCGGCGCCGCTGTGCTGTGCGATGACGGGGATATGGTTGCGCTCACCCCACACCTGCAGCTGCTCCACCGCGGCGGCGCGGAAGGTGTCGCCCGCCGCCAGCATCACCGAAGCGCCCTGCGCCTGCAGGCGCTTGGCCAGCTTGCCGATGGTGGTGGTCTTGCCGGCACCGTTCACGCCCACCACCAGGATCACATAGGGACGTACGTCGTCGGGGATGGCGAGCGGCTGTGCCACCGGACGCAGCAGGCTGGCCATGTCCTCACGCAGCGCCGCCAGCAGCGCGTCGGCGTCGCCGAGCTGCTTGCGTGACACGCGGCGAGTGAGATCGCCGATGATCTGCGTGGTGGCATCCACGCCCACATCGGCGGTGAGCAACTGGGTTTCGATCTCTTCCAGCAGGTCATCATCGATCTTGCGGCTGCCGACCAGATCGCGAATGTCGGTGTTGAGGACTTCGCGGGTGCGGGCCAGACCCTGCTTCAGGCGCGCGAACAAGCCGGCCTGTTCCGGCTTCTCGATCGGAGTATCTTTCTTGCCTTTGCCAAAACCGAACATGGGTCGCGAAACTCGCAGCTGGGGAATACGGTCTAGTGTACTGGTTCGCCCTTGGCGGCACATTCAAGGCCCCCGGGCAGCTTGGGCGGATGTCGCCTGAACCGGGACCGCCCAAGGCGGCACGGGGGCGGTATCCTATCACTTCGGTCCCTGCCTGGGACCTCGACCATATGAATGAAAGGGTTATTGATGCGAACAGCGACCTCCTGGCTTGTTGCGGCCCTGCTGTTGCCCTGCGCGGCCTTCGCACAGGTGCATGAGCGCACCCTGGACAATGGACTCAAGGTCATCGTCAAGGAGGATCACCGTGCGCCCGTGGTGGTCTCCCAGGTCTGGTACAAGGTGGGTTCGAGTCACGAGCACGTGGGGCTCACGGGTATTTCCCATGTGCTGGAACACATGATGTTCAAGGGCACCAAGGCCCATCCCCCCGGCGAGTTCTCGCGCATCATCGCGGAAAACGGTGGCCGCGAGAACGCCTTTACGGGCCGGGACTTCACCGCCTACTACCAGCAACTGGAAGCGAGCCGGCTTCCCATCAGCTTCGAACTGGAAGCGGACCGCATGCGCAACCTGCTGTTGCTGCCTGAGGAATTCGCAAAGGAAGTGCAGGTGGTCATGGAAGAGCGCCGCCTGCGCACCGAAGACCAGCCGGCGGCGCTCACCTACGAGCAGTTCATGGCCGCGGCCTTCGACGTGAGCCCTTACCAGAACCCGGTCATCGGCTGGATGACCGACATCGAGCATCTTTCCGTGGACGACCTGCGTGCCTGGTACCAACGCTGGTACGCACCCAACAACGCCACCCTGGTGGTGGTGGGCGACGTGCAGGCGGAGCAGGTGTTTGCCTTGGCCCAGAAACATTACGGCAAGCTACGCCCCAGCCAACCCGCCGAGCCGAAGCCGCGTGTGGAGCCCCCTCAGCGTGGCGAGCGGCGGCTTACCGTAAAACTGCCGGCGGAAGTGCCGTTCCTCGCCATGGGCTACAAGGTCCCGGTGCTGAAGACCGTGGACGCGCCCTGGAAGGCCTATGCGCTCGAAGTCCTCGCGGGCGTGCTGGACGGTGGCGCCAGTGCGCGCCTGTCCCGCGAGCTGGTACGCGGCAGCCAGGTGGCCAACAGCGCGGGCGCCGGATACGACCTGTACGCCCGGCAGGACACCCTGTTCTCCTTGCAGGGCACGCCGGCACGCGGCCGCACGATGGCGCAGCTGGAATCAGCGCTGCGCGAGCAAATCGCGAGGCTGCGCGATGAACAGGTGAGCGCCGCGGAGCTGGCGCGCATCAAGGCGCAGGTGACCGCCGCCAAGGTGTATGAGAAGGATTCCGTCTACTACCAGGCAATGCAGATCGGCAGCCTGGAAACCGTGGGCCTCGATCACCGTCTGGCCGACGAGTACGTGGACCGCATTGCTGCGGTCACGCCGGAACAGGTGCAGGCGGTAGCGCGCGAGTTCCTTGTCGAGGAGCGGCTCACTGTGGCGGTGCTCGATCCGCTGCCCATCGACGGCAGAACGCGTCCGGCGCCGGCCGTGGAAGGAGTGCCCCATGCGATTCACTAAACCGCTGCTGTTCGTGTTGCTGTTCATGGCCGGCGGCCTGGCGCAGGCGCTGCCTGAGATCGAACACTGGACGACCGACAACGGCGCGCGCGTTTATTACGTGCATGCCCCGCAACTGCCCATGGTGGATGTGCACGTGGTGTTCGACGCCGGCAGCGCCCGTGACGAGGGCAAGCCGGGACGGGCCCTGCTCACCAATGCCTTGCTCGCCGAAGGAGCCGGCGGGCTGAACGCGGATGTGATCGCGCAGCGCTTCGAGGACGTGGGGGCGAGTTTCGGCAACGACGCATTGCGGGACATGAGCTATTTCAGTCTGCGCACGCTCACCGAACCCACGCTGATGCGGCAGGCCGTGGATACCGCCGCGCTGGTGCTGAACAAGCCCGACTTTCCGCAGTCGGCGATCGAGCGCGAGCGCAGCCGCGTATTGGTGGCCCTGCAGCGGCAGCAGCAGTCACCGGAGGCGATCGCCGAAAAGGCGTTCTACCGTGCAGTGTACGGGGATCACCCCTACGCTCACCCGCCCATCGGCACCGAGCGCAGCATGAAGGCACTGACGCGGGATGACCTGCGCAGCCACTACCGCCGCTATTTTGTGGGCCGCAATGCCAACGTGGCCATCGTCGGCGCCGTGGATCGCACCACGGCGGAGCGCCTCGCCGATACCCTGGTGGGACAGCTTCCCGCCGGTGAGGCGCCACCGCCGCTGCCCCCGGCGCCGGCACCGGCGACGCAGGAGGCGGTCACGCTGGCGTTTCCATCGGCGCAGACCCACATCCTGGTGGGCCAACCGGGCATGCGCCGTGACGACCCGGACTATTTCGCTTTGTATGTGGGCAATCACGTGCTGGGCGGCGGCAGCTTCACGTCGCGCATCACCAAGGCCATTCGTGAAGAGCGGGGTTTCGCCTACAGCGCCTACAGCTACTTTGCGCCCATGGCGGTGGAAGGCCCGTTCGTCATGGGGCTGCAGACCGCCACCGCCAATCGGGACGAGGCGCTGGAGGTGTTGCACGATACCCTCACCCGCTTCGTGACCCAGGGACCGACGGCGGCCGAACTGGAGGCGTCGAAGAAAAACATTACGGGCGGCTTCCCGCTGCGCATCGATTCCAACAGCGACATCGTTCAGTACCTGGCGGTGATCGGTTTCTACCAGCTGCCGCTCGATTACCTGGAGAAATTCAACGCGCGCGTGGAGGCCGTCACCGCCAAGCAGATCCGCGATGCCTTCCAGCGGCGCATCCAGCCCGACCGGCTGGCGGTGGTGAGTGTCGGGGCCGAATCATGAGGCACGGTGCACGACGCAGGCCGCGCACCGCCGGCGGCAGCAACCGCTTGCGCATCATCGGCGGTCGCTGGCGCGGGCGGCGGGTGAGTTTCCCGGACGTGGAGGGATTGCGTCCCAGTCCGGACCGGGTGCGCGAAACCCTGTTCAACTGGTTGATGCCGGTGATCGAAGGTGCACGCTGCCTGGACCTGTTTTCCGGCAGCGGTGCCCTGGGTCTGGAGGCCCTGTCCCGCGGTGCCGCCCGTGTGGTGCTGGTCGACAGGGACGCCGGGGTGATCGCCAGTCTGCGCGAGCAACTGGCCGAGCTCCAGGCCGAAGGGGCCGAACTGCGCCAGGCCGACGCCTTGGAATTTCTCACCGGTCCGGCCGAGCCCTTCGATGTGGTATTTCTCGATCCGCCCTATCACAAAGCGCTGCTTGCCCCTTGCCTGGCGCGCCTTTGCAGCGGCTGGCTGGCCCCCGGTGCGCGGGTGTACATTGAGGCGGAAGCGGAAATGACCGAGCTGCCGCTTCCCGAAGGCTGGGTGCTCCTGCGCAGCAAGCAGGCCGGTCAGGTGGGTTATCATCTGGCGCTGGCACCTTGAAGCCACTGTTTCCGGTTCGGGCGTCTGATATCATGGCGCCCCTTCCCGCCCGAGGCGCCCGATGACGGTCATCGCTCTCTATCCAGGTTCCTTCGATCCCATCACCAATGGCCATAGTGATCTGGTGGAGCGCGCCACGCGCATTTTCGACCGGGTCATCGTGGCGGTGGCGGAGAGTCCGAAGAAATCGCCGCTGTTCACCCTGGATGAGCGCGTGGAACTGGCCCGTGAAGTCTTGGCCGGATTGCCTGGCGTGGAAGTGGTGGGCTTCAACACCTTGCTTGCGGATTTCGCGCGCGCGTGCGGGGCCCATGTGATCCTGCGTGGCCTGCGGGCCGTGTCGGACTTTGAGTACGAGATTCAGCTGGCGGGCATGAACCGTCACCTCAATCCCGAGGTGGAGACCTTGTTCCTCACACCGGCTGAGAGCCTGTCGTTCATTTCCTCGAGTCTCGTCAAGGAAATCGCCGGTTTGGGCGGGGATGTTTCCGCCTTTGTGCACCCCGCGGTGCGGGCTGCACTGAATAACAGAATGCGCTAATATTCGCCAACTTTGCTGATTGCAGGAGGACGTTTCCCATGGCCCTGATGATTACCGATGAGTGCATCAATTGCGATGTGTGCGAGCCCGAGTGCCCGAATGGGGCCATCTCCCAGGGAGACGAGATCTATGTGATCGACCCGGCGCTGTGCACCGAATGCATTGGGCACTACGATGCACCGCAATGCATCGAAGTCTGCCCGGTTGATTGCATCATCAAAGACCCGGACAACGAAGAGAGCAACGAAGAGCTTCAGGCCAAGTACGAGCGCCTGCAGAGCAAATAACATTCGCGCCTCCGAAAAAGGCCCCGCTTGCGGGGCCTTTTTTGTTGCGGTTATCACGCGCGATGCGCAGATAAAAAGATATTTCCCCACTAAACGGCCGTGTGCTGGCCAGTGCCCGACCTGGCGACTAGATCTTTACGGTCGCCAGTTGCTTCGCGAGACCACCATGGACGGTAGAGTTGCGGAGCCGTTTCCGGACTATCCCGAGCTCATCGAACTTATCGACTCACTGAGTGATGCCCTGGAGAGCCATTACGACTGGCTCTGGGCCACACAGCGCGTCGTGGTGTGCAACGATCACGGGAGCACGCCCGTTTGTCATCTCGATGACTGGCTGCAAATGGCCCGGGACTTTCCCCTGGAAGTCAACGGAGCCGTCGGGCAGGTGGCCGACCGCCATCGCGTCATGCACGAAACGGCCGCTGCCCTGTTGCACGCCCGTGAAGGCGGTTGCGTTCCCACCACGGCCTATGACGCCTTTCTGAACGCCCGTAAGGCCTTCAAGGATGCGGCGCTGCAACTGGAACGGGCGTTGTGGAACAGCACCTGCCTCGTGGATGCGCTGACGGGGCTGCGCAACCGTAACGGCATGTTGCTGGATCTGCGCGAGGAACAGCAGCGTGCATTGCGGGACAGGCGTTCCTGCACGTTGGCCATGATGGACATCGATCACTTCAAAGCCATCAACGACGGGCACGGTCACCTGGGCGGTGACGCGGTGTTACGTGCGGTGGCCCGGCTGGTGAGCCGGCGCCTGCGTCCGTACGACCGCATTTACCGTTTCGGCGGCGAGGAATTCCTGCTTTGCCTGCCGGATACCGAGCCCGTGGGTGCCGCGGCCATCATGGATCGCGTGCGTGAGGAGATTGCCCGGGAATATCTGCCGGCCGGGGCGGCACATTTGCACGTGACCGTGTCCTTCGGTGTGGCGCCCCTCGAACTGCATCGGCCCGTGAAGGAAAGCATCGCCCGCGCCGACACGGCCCTTTATCTCGCCAAAGCCCAGGGCCGCAACCGGGTGGTCGCCGCCGGGGCGTAGCGTTGTATGCCGGTTTTCAGGTCTGGCAATGCGGGCAGTAGTACGTGGAACGCTGGCCGGTGGTGATCTGGCGGATGGCGCTGCCGCAGCGGGGGCAGGGCTCGCCGGTGCGGCCGTAGACGCGTAGTTCCTGCGCAAAATAGCCCGGGCGGCCGTCACCGCCCACGAAATCGCGTAACGTGGTGCCGCCCGCTGCAATGGATTCGGTGAGTACCTGTTTGATGGCCTGCACCAGGCGCTCGCAACGGGTGCGGCTGATGCGCCCGGCGGCGCGTTGCGGGTGGATGCCCGCCAGGAACAGCGACTCGCTGGCGTAGATGTTGCCCACGCCGACCACCACTTTCGCATCCATGATGAAAGCCTTCACCGCGACCTTGCGGCCGCGCGCTGCGGTGCACAGATAATCCGTGGTGAAGGCATCACCGAGCGGCTCGGGGCCGAGGTCCTTGAGCAGCGCATGGGCGTGCACGTCACCTGCGCACCAGAGTGCCGCGCCAAAGCGGCGCGGGTCCGTCAGCCTGAGGCAGCGCCCATTGTCCAGCACCAGATCCAGGTGGTCGTGTTTTCCGGCGGGGGTGTCCGCCGCCAGCACGCGCAGGCTGCCTGACATGCCCAGATGCAGCAGCGCGGTGCCGCGGCTGGTGCGCAGCAGCAGGTACTTGGCCCGGCGTTCCACGGCGTCGATGCGCGCACCCGTGAGTCCCTCCACCAGCGCCGCCGGCACGGGCCAGCGCAGGCGCGGTTCGCGCACGATGACCGCGCGCACACGCTGGTGGCACACATGGGGGGTAATCCCCCGGCGCGTGGTTTCGACTTCGGGCAATTCGGGCATGGATGCGTGCGCCGGGGCGCGGATCAGGATTCGGGGTCGGCGGTTGGGGCGAGCTTGAACAGGCGTTCAGCGGACTCGGCGGTCAGGCGGTATTCGAGTCCCAGTGCCGGCCGTGCCAACACGAGTTCCGGTTCCCGTGCAACGACGGCGAATGTGACAGGTTCACCGTCGGCCAAGGTCACGCGCACTTTCTCACGGCCGGGGCGCGCTTCATGTTTGACCACCTGAAGGGCGCGCGTGTGCCGCCAGTGGTCGAGCAACTGGTTGACGGCGTCGACGCTGAAATCGGCCGGCTCCGGTGTGGCCCGCCAGCGGCCATCCTGCTGGACCAGTTCGAGGCCCGGCAGCTGCAGGGCGTTGATACGGGCCCCGGGCGGCAGCAACGTTGAGTCGGCGAAGCTGGCGTAGTGCCCAATCAGCTGGTAGTAGCTGGTGCCGCCGATGAGGTGCACCTGATCGCCCACTTGCACATAGCGCCGCTGGTCGATGGCGGTCTGCGCCCCGACGCTGATGGTCTCGCTGCCGTTGTAGATGATACGCACCTCGGGCGGCGCCAGGCCCAGCGCCGCGAGGTCCGTATCGGCGGCAGGATAGCGCGCCAGGCTTTCACTCTGAGCGATGTTGAGCACCGACTGCACACGGTAGTCGCTGGCGGGGACTTCCACCGGTTCCACCATCCACCACAGCCCGTCGCGCCGCGCGAAGCCGACCGCCGTACCATCGGAGCGCACCACGCGCAGCGTGGCGACGTCCTTCGGTTGCAGGGCGGTGATAGTCGGTGCCTCCGGCGCCGCGTCGAGGGCCGGCTCGAAAAAGGCGACCGCCGCAAGCAGCGCCACGATGCCCAGCAAGACGAGATTGACGAGCAGACGTGAGCGCATGATCAACGGCGCCGGCGGCGGAACCAGAGGGTGAGCCCGCCGCCCAGCAGGGCGCCCGGGACGATCAGCAAAAAGCCGGCACCCATAAAGAACGACAATATGGGCGAGATGGTGAGGCTCACATCGGGTGCCGCGCGCGGCGGGATGTCGATGAACGCATCATCGTGGCTGAGCCAGTTCACCAGCCGGTTGCCCAGGTCCAGGTTGGCCCCGTTGCCCACAAAGGCGTTGGAGAGGAAGTCGCCGTCGCCGATCACCACGATGCGCTGGGTGCGGCGCGTATCGCCTTCACCCCGCTCACGGGTGAGCGCAACGCCCACCTGCAGCGGCCCTGCCACGTCCTCACCCGGGTCGAACGCCACCGCACCCTCGAGGGCACCGGTCTCCGACCAGCTGCGCGCCACCGTGCGCAACAGCGGCGACACACTCCAGGGTTCAGCCGCATTCACTTTCAGGCCGGCCGCGGTGGGGAAGAGCGTGAGGCTGTCCAGGCCATCGGTGGCCGTGTGCAGCGGGTAATCGGCTACCACCGCGAAGGTGGGATCGCCGATACCGAGTACCTGTGTGGTCGGGTCTACCACCATGCCCGGTTGCACCTCGATGCCCAGCGCGGCGGCGAGCGGATCGAGGCCGCGCAGTTCACCGGGTTCGAGCAGCCATAGCAGGTTGCCGCCCTCATCCACGAAGCGGTGCAGCCTCTGTGCCTCACCGGGCAGCAGGTTCACCTGGGGGCCCGCAATCACCAACACGGCGGTGTCGTCGGGAATGGCCGTCTCGGCGAGATTCATGTCACCGAGCACGAAGCCTTTGCTTTCCAGCTGGCGACCGAAGCTGCCCAGGTCGTGGTTGGCCTGGCCGCGGGCCTTGCGCTCGCCGTGCCCCTGCAAGAACACCAGCCGGCGCTCGCCGCTGCGTGCCAGCCGTTGCAGGGCATTGGTGAACTCTTCTTCCGACAGCCGCTGCACGTTTTCGCGCCGGCCTTGGTATTCGAGCACCATCTCGCCTTCCATGCTCACCCCGTACTCGCGCACCTTGGCAGGCTTCAGATCGGGATTCACGAAGTTCAATGTCATCTGGGGCCCGTGGCGCTGATAACGTGCGACGAAATCCGTGATCGCGCGGCGCGAGGCCGTGAGCTCGCTGTCGCGTGCGAAGGCGGTGACGGTGACCGGGTCTTCGAGCGTAGCGAGCAGTTCCACACTGGCGTCGGCGAGGGTGTGACGGCCGCTTGCCGTCCAGTCCGCCTGCAGGTGGTAGCGGGTGCTCAACCAGGCGAGCAGGCCGACAGCGGTGAGAAACAACACCGCGAAGACATAACCCTGGAGACGCAACTGGCGTCGGCTTTTCTTGTTCAGTTCCATGGCTTCAGTGCTGCAAACGATCGGCGTCGAGGCGGCGGATGCTGAACACGACGAACACCGTGATGAACAGCAGGTAGTAGATCACGTCGCTGGTATCGAAGATGCCGCGCAGCAGGGCCTGGTAGTGGCGCTGCAACGACAGGTAGGCGAATACCCCGGACTGACCGGCATCACCCACCGCGCGTCCCGCCCAATCGATGATCCACAACAACAGCAGCATGCCAAAGGAGCCCACCGCGGCCACGGTGGGTTGTGCCGTGAGTGTGGACAGCCAGAGCCCGGCCGCCGCGAAGGCGCCGAGCATCAACACCAGGCCCAGGAACGCGGACAGGAAGGTGCCGAAGTCCAGGCTGCCGGCGATCAGCAGCGATAGCGGCATGAGCGCGAGCAGTACCAGCAGAACGCCGAGGAAGGCCATCACGCCCAGGTACTTGCCGAGGATGATTTCGGTCATGGATACCGGCGCTGAGAACAACAGCGGCAGGGTGCCTGCGCGGCGTTCCTCGCTCACCAGACGCATGGTGAGCAAAGGAATCACCAGCATCAGCACGATTGTGGCATTAGCGAACAGGGGCGCCACGATCACCTCGGTCACCCCGAGCGGGGTTTCCAGCATGGCGAGGCGTGGCTGCAGGGCCACGTACTCTTCCACTTGGGCCAGGAACAGAAACGCCATGATGAACTGCACCACCGCCAGGATGGACCAGGCCAGCGGTGACAGGAACAGGCTGCGCAATTCGCGCGCGGCGATGTGACCTATCATGCGGCGGCGGCCTCCTCCGGTTCGGTGGTGGTGATGTCCACGAAGATGTCTTCCAGGGTGCGGCGCTCAGGGGTCAGTTCGAAAAGCCCCCAGCCCTCGCGCACGGCACGTTCGGCGATGGCTTCCGCCGGGCTGTGTATGGGATCGTGTTGCACGCGGATGCGCTCCGGCGCCACGACCTCAGCCCCCTGCACGCCCGCAATCGCGATGAGGGCTTCGGGCGCAGGCGCGCTGCGCAGGCCGACCAGCAGACTGGAACTCTGCATGCGGCGGGTGAGCCCCTCGATGCTGTCCGAGAGCACCAGTTCGCCGCGGTTGATGATTTGCACACGCGAACAGGTGGCCTGCACCTCGGGCAGGATGTGGGTGGACAGGATCACGCTGTGTTCCTCGCCCAGTTCGCGGATGAGGGTGCGGATCTCGCGGATCTGGATCGGGTCGAGACCCACGGTGGGCTCATCCAGGATCACCACGTCGGGCTGATGGATGATGGCCTGGGCAATGCCCACGCGCTGTTGATAACCCTTGGAGAGATTGCCGATGAGCCGCCTGCCAACCTGCTCGAGGCCGCAACGTTCCTTGGCACGGGTCACCGCCTGGGCCGTGCCGGCCCGGGCGATGCGGTTGAGCCGGGCGCAGAAGCGCAGGTATTCGTCCACCGTGAATTCGCGGTACACGGGCGGTTGTTCGGGCAGGTAGCCGAGGGAGGTCTTGGCCTCTTTCGGACGCTCGAGGATGTCGATACCGTTGATGGCCACGCGGCCGGCGCTGGGCGCCAGATTGCCGGTGATCACCTGCATGGTGGTGGACTTGCCCGCGCCGTTGGGGCCGAGGAAGCCCAGCACCTCACCGCGTCGCACTTCGAAGCTCACGTCTTTCACGGCACAGGTGGTGCCGTACCAGCGGAACAAATTGTTTACCGAGATGAGACTGTCCATTGCCATGGGCCGATATTATTTTTCACCCGTTCCAGTCTGCCAATAGTTGCATGCGGACTGCTAACCTAACACCTACGTTTCCCGCCATCTCCAAGCGCATGTCTTCCTCGCCTTTGCTCCTGGGTGTCGATACCGGCGGCACCTTCACCGATTTCGTTCTCTACGACGGCCGGCGTCTGCGGGTGCACAAGGTGCTCTCGACACCGGACGCCCCCGAGCGGGCGATTTTACAGGGCATCGAGGAACTGGGCCTGGCCGATGAGTTGGCGCGCCTGCAGGTGGTGCACGGTTCCACGGTGGCCACCAACGCGGTGCTCGAAGGCAAAGGTGTGCGCACCGTGTTCATCACCAACCGCGGCTTTGCCGACCTGCTCGCTATCGGCCGGCAGGCCCGAGCGGCATTGTACGACCTGCAACCGAAACCGGCGCCTCCGCCGGTACCGCCGGAACGCTGCCTGGAAACCGGCGGTCGGCTCGCCGCGGATGGCCGCGTCGTGGAAGCACTCGACGCGGCAGAACTGGAAGCGCTGGCCACGCGCTTGCGGGTCCTGGCGCCCGAGGCCGTGGCGGTAAATCTGTTGTTCTCCTACCTCGACCCGGAGTTTGAGCGCGCCATCGCGCGCCAGGTTCCCGAAGGTGTGTTCGTGGCCTGCTCGTCCGAGGTGCTGCCGGAGCAGGGCGAGTATGAGCGCGGCGTGGCCACCTGGCTGAATGCCTGGGTCGGGCCGCTGGTGCAGGGTTACCTGGCGCGGCTCGGCAACGCCCTTACCCGCTCGCGTCTGGCGGTGATGCAGAGTTCGGGCGAGGCCGTAGCAGCGGCGCAGGCGGGTCGCGAGGCGGTGCGGCTGCTGCTGTCGGGGCCTGCGGGCGGACTCGCCGGCGCACGCTTCGTGGCGGCGAGCGCGGGTCGTGCGCGGCTGCTTACCTTCGACATGGGCGGTACCTCCACCGACGTAGCGCTCATCGACGGCGCCCCGCGCCTGACCCGCGAAGGCCGCATCGGCCCCTGGCCGGTGGCCGTCCCTATGGTGGACATGCACACCATTGGGGCGGGCGGCGGTTCCATCGCGCGGGTGGACGCCGGGGGATTGCTGCACGTCGGGCCCGAATCCGCCGGGGCCATGCCCGGGCCCGCCTGCTACGGCCGCGGCGGCACTCTGCCCACGGTGACCGACGCCAACCTGGTGCTCGGGCGCCTGCGCCCCGACGCCTTTCTTGGCGGACGCATGCGCCTGGACGCGGAGGCGGCGCGCCACGCCCTGCGGCCCCTGGCCGATGCGCTGGACTGTGCGGTGGAGGAGGCGGCCCTCGGGGTTATCGCGCTCGCCGACGAACACATGGCCGGGGCGTTGCGCGTGGCCTCGGTGCAGCGGGGCGTGGACCCGCGCGGCCTGACCCTGGTCTCCTTCGGCGGTGCCGGCGGTCTGCACGTCTGTGCCCTGGCCGAGGCGCTCGGCATGCGCCACGCCCTGGTGCCCGTGCAGGCGGGCGTGCTGTCCGCCCTGGGTATGCTGGCGGCACCGCGCGGACGTCAGCGCTCGCGCACCCGGTTGAGCCTCCTCACGGACTTGAGTGACGCGACCCTGGAGGCGGAACTGGCTGCGCTGGCCCAGGAGGGGATCGCGGCCCTGGAAGCCGAGGGGCTGGCGCGCGAGTGCATCGCGCGCGAGGCCAGCCTGGATCTGCGCTATCAGGGCCAGGCCTACACCCTCAACATCTCCTGGCAGGGGTTGGAGCGCACCATGGAGGCGTTTCACGCCGCGCACCGCGCCCGGTTCGGTCACGACCTGTCCCGTGCAGTGGAACTGGTGAACCTGCGCGTCGCCCTGCGTGGGCCCGACTCGGAACTCGGCCTGCCGCCTTTGGCGCCGCGTGCCGAGGCAGCGCCCACCGGTCGTGCCGTGCTGTGGGGGCACGACGACCCGCTCGAGGTCTATGCGCGTGACCAGCTGGCCGCCGGCCAGGTGTTGACCGGTCCGGTGCTGATCACCGAGGCGGTGGCCACGACCTATGTCGCGCCGGGGTGGCGCGCTGCCGTCGACGCGGTGGGCAATCTCGTGCTGGACGCGAATTAGCTCAGAGGCGAATAGAGGGCGGGCGCCGTATCCGCCACCCAACGCACCGCCTCGATGAAACTGCGGGTGTAGGCGGAAGGCTCCAGGGTGCCATCTTCGAGCTTGTCCCATGCCGCGCGCTCGTAATTCACCACACGTTCCAGCGCATCGCCGATGGGGCCGCTATGGTCCACCAGGGCGAGTTTGATGGCCTGTACCAGGGGCAGGGCATCCACCAGGCGCGCCATGGATTCGTTCATGAGTGCATCCAGGACGGACAGCAGCCCGGCCGTGAAGTAGTGCTGCGGATCGCCGCTGTCGCGGATACGTGCCAGTTGCTCGCACATCTTGGCGCGGATGAGCGCGGTGTTGAGCAGCTCGCGCGGCTTGTCGTCCAAACGCGATAGCAGGATGAGCGTTGCCCAATTGCGGATCGTGTCGGTACCGAGCAGCATCAGCGCCTGGCGCACCGAAGCCACCTCGCGGCGCTGCGCGAACGCCGCGGAATTCGCGTAACGCAACAGGCGATAGGCCAACGCCACGTCGCGGACGATGACGGTTTCCAGTCCCGTGAAATCGACTTCCGGGTCGTGCAGGCGTGACAGCAGTTGCATGACGACCAGGCGGTTTGTCCCGGTGCTGCGCGATTTGATGACCTGTGGCTTGGCGAGAAAGAAGCCCTGGAAATAATCGAAGCCGAGCTCACGGCAGAGGTTGAATTCGTCGAAGGATTCCACCTTTTCCGCCACCAGTTTCACCCCGTACGGCCGCAGGCGCTCGATGTGCTCGCGCAACTGCCGTTCGCTCATACTCAGCACGTCCAGCTTCACCAGGCTGGCATAGTCCAGCAGCGGCTCGATACCGGGGCGGAAACGGAAATCGTCGAGCGCGATCGTGTAACCGCCGCGCACCATGTCCTTCAGTGTCGCAAGCACGGCAGGGGTGGGTTCCACATCTTCGAGGATTTCGAGGGCGACGCGGTTGGGCGGGAAGGGCAAGGGATAACGGCCGTCGAGGAAACCGGTGGAGAGATTGATAAAGACGGTGCGCTCGCCCGCCACCGCGTCCAGGCCTATGTCCATGATCGCGTTGAGGATGATCTGCCCGGTCATGGCATCGCTTTCCGGCAGCTCGCTGCCGGGACAGCGGAACAGGAGCTCGTAGGCGTAAACCTCGAGTTCCCTATCGTAGATTGGCTGGCGGCCAACGTAGATGTTGTCCATGGCCTACGGAAATTCCTTAGCAATACACTAACAACTTACCTCAATCAGGGGTTTTGACAAGCCTTTTCGCGCAGCGCTGCCTCGGCCGCCCCCGCCAGGCGCAGGGCATTCAGGTAGGCCGCGCGCAGCCGTTCCGGTTCGTGGGAAGCCAGCTGCGACCAGTTTCCGCGCTCGTAGTCGAGCACCGCCGCAAGGACCGGCGCGAGCGGGCCGCCCCGCCCAGTGAGCGCTTCGGCGACCGACGCAGGCAAGGGAAGCGCATCGAGCAGTTCGGACAAGGGGCGGTCCATGAGCGCATCCAGCACCGAAAACAGGCCCAGCATGAAACCCTGGCCACGCAGTTCCTGCGCGGGCGTGCTCAGCTGTTCGCACATGTGTGCCCGCACCTGGGCGATGGTCATGAGTTCCCGGGGTTTGTCGTCGATGCGGGCCAGCAGCAGAAGGCTGGCCCAGTTGCGCACCGCGTGGGTGCCGAGCAGCAACAAGGCCTGTCGCAGCGAGGTGACTTCGCGCCGCAGGCCGAAGGCGGCGGAGTTGATCAGGCGCAGGAGACGGTAGGCGAGATTCACGTCCAGGGCGATGGTGCGCTCGAGATCCCGCGGGTCGACCTCGGGGTCCTGGAGTTCAGCGAGCAGCTTCAGCAGCACGGGGCGATTGGTACTCATGCCCCGGCCCCGGACCACATTGGGACGACAAAGGAAATAGCCCTGGAAATAGTCGAAGCCGAGTGCCTGACAGATGGCGAACTGCTCGTGGGTTTCCACTTTCTCCGCCAGCAGGCGTACACCCGAGGGACGTAGCCTGGCGACCTGTTCCTCCAGTTCCGCAGGGCTGAGGGCCAGTACGTCGAGCTTGACGATGCTGGCCATGCTGACCAGGGCCTCTCGTTCCGGGCGCAGCACGAAATCGTCGAGGGCGATGGTGTAGCCGCGACGACGGAAGTCCGCCAGGGTTGCCAGCACCTCCGGTTCGGGCGCGATGGTCTCCAGGATCTCGAGCACGACCTGCCGCGGCGACAGCGGCAGTGGGAACCTGCCCGTAAGAAATCCCTCGCTGAGATTGATGAAGGCCCGCCGGTCACCCACGATATTTTCAAGGCCGATGTCCATCACCGTGCCGATCAGCACCTGGGAGGTGGCCAAATCGCCATCAGTGAACACCGCGTTGGCCGCATCACCGGCGCGGAACAGCAACTCGTAGGCATAAACCTCGAGGGTGCGGTCGTAGATGGGCTGGCGCCCGATGAAGAGTTCGTGTCCGGCCATATGGCAGCGAGCTTAACCTAGTGTCGCGCTCGGTCGTAGGTGATGATCATTAAATTCCGATGAAAGCGCTCGGTCTTTGCCTTATCATGCCAGGGCTTCTATATACCCGGTACCCGATAGTTCGCGTACCACCCAGCCATCCGAGGTAGTCGTCCCCATGCACAACGGCCTTCTCGATTTGTCATTCGGCGGATACGTCCTTTACACCCTTGCCGTGACCCACGTGACCATTGCCGCGGTCACCATTTTCCTGCACCGCGCCCAGGCGCACCGGGCCGTGCAGCTGCATCCGGCCATCAGCCATTTCTTTCGCTTCTGGCTGTGGCTGACCACCGGCATGGTGACGCGGGAATGGGTGGCCGTGCATCGCAAGCACCACGCCCGTTGCGAGGGTGTGCAGGATCCCCACAGCCCACAGGTGCTCGGGCTTTCGCGTGTGCTCTGGCAAGGTGCCGAGCTCTATCGCGCCGAGGCCCGGAATGAGGAGACCCTGGCGCGCTTCGGCAAAGGGACGCCCAATGACTGGCTGGAGCGGCACGTCTATACCCGCAACAGCGTCGGCATCACGCTCATGCTGTTCATCGACCTGGCCCTGCTGGGCGTGGGTGGCCTTAGCGTCTGGGGCGTGCAGATGCTGTGGATCCCGTTCTGGGCTGCCGGGGTGATCAACGGCGTCGGCCACTACTTCGGCTACCGCAACTTCCAGAGCCCCGATGCCTCGCGGAACATCGTGCCGCTGGGGCTGCTCATCGGCGGCGAGGAGCTGCACAATAATCACCATGCCTATCCCGACTCGGCAAAGCTCTCGGCCAAGCCGTGGGAGCTGGATATCGGCTGGGTGTATATCCGTCTGCTCGCCTTGCTTGGGTTGGCGCGAGTGAAAACCGTGGCCCCCGCCCCGGCACGCCGCACCGGAAACGAGTTGGACCTGGACGCCGCGCGTGCCATCGTCGCGGCGCGGCTGCAGGTACTGGCCGGTTACGGTCGCGAGGTCATGACCCGGGTGCTCCGCGACGAATTGCGGCGTGTCTCCGATCGGAAGCTCAAACGCGCGCTGAAACCCGCACGCCCCCTGCTGCTGCTGGACGAGTCTGTCCTCGATGAGCCCCGGCGGGAATGCCTCGGTGCGGCATTGCGCCATAGCCAGGCACTGCAAACGGTCTATCAGTACCGCCGTCGGCTGCAAGCCATCTGGCAACAATCGGCAGCCGCCGGCCCCGAGGCCATGCTCAAGGCGTTGCAGGACTGGTGCCGACAGGCCGAGGAAAGCGGCATTGCCGCACTTTCGGAGTTCGCCCGGCGACTGGGCCGTTACCGGCTGCAGCAGAATGCATAAAAAAAGCCCGGCGTCAGCCGGGCTTTTCGTTCACGCCGGAGGCGAGGCGCGATTACTTGATCTTCGCTTCCTTGTACAGCACGTGCTGACGGACGACGGGATCGAACTTCTTGATCTCCATCTTTTCCGGCATGGTGCGCTTGTTCTTGGTCGTGGTGTAGAAATGACCGGTTCCGGCGCTGGAAACCAGTTTGATCTTGTCGCGTGCACCCTTGGCCATGGCTTCGCTCCTTACACCTTCTCGCCGCGGGCACGGATGTCCGCCAGTACGGCGTCGATGCCCTTCTTGTCGATGATGCGCATGCCCTTGGTGCTCACGCGCAGGCTCACGAAGCGCTTCTCGCCCTCCACCCAGAAACGATGGGTGTGCAGGTTGGGCAGGAAACGACGGTTGGTCTTGTTGTTGGCATGGGACACGTTGTGTCCGGTGACCGGGCGCTTACCGGTCACTTGGCAAACTCTGGACATGGCTCTTGCCTCCGGATTCTCGAATTCTGGCCTGCCTCGGGGCAGGAAGCCGGGTTTTATAACAGAAACCTATCTGCGGAACAAGCCGGGGCGCTGAAGAGAAAAGCTCCAACCACGGAGGCCACGGCGGCCACGGAGATGAGAAAAGATGGCGTTACAGGGACTTGCGCCGCTGCGTTTTCCAGCGAGCTCCCCGCAGGATTCGTCCCCCATGTCTTTCTCCGTGGCCTCCGTGGTTTTCTCTTGGCCTTCAAAGCAGCCCGCGTTCGGCGAAGGAGACCATGTCCTCACCGACCACGATGTGGTCCAGTACGCGTACGTCCACCAGGGCGAGGGCTTCCTTGAGGCGGCGGGTGATGGCTTCGTCGGCGCGGCTGGGTTCGGCGACGCCGGAGGGGTGGTTGTGGGCCAGGATGACCGCGGCGGCATTGTGGGCGAGCACCCGGCGCACCACTTCACGGGGGTGCACGCTGGCGCCGTCCACGGTGCCGTAAAACAGTTCCTCAAAGGCCAGCACCCGGTGCCGATTGTCCAGGAACAGCACGGCGAACACCTCCTGGGGGCGGTCGCGCAGGCGCGCGCTCAGGTAACGGCGGGTGGCGTCGGGGCTGGTGAGTGCATCGCCCCGCGCCAGGGTGGCCTGCAGATGGCGCCGCGCCAGCTCCAGGGTCGCCTGCAGCTGCACGTACTTGGCCTCGCCCAGGCCCGGGTGGGCGCAAAAGGCTTTGGCGTCGGCTTCGAGCAGCGGGCGCAGACCGCCGAAACCACCCAGCACCTCTCGGGCCAGATCCACGGCGGTTTTGCCGCGGACGCCCGTGCGCAGGAATATCGCCAGCAGTTCGGCGTCCGAGAGCGCCTCCGGTCCGCGCTCCAGCAGTTTTTCACGGGGTCGCTCCGCGAGCGGCCAGTCCGATATGGCCATGGAACCTCCTTGTCCTTCGTCGTGGCACGCATGGTAACGGCTGGGGGAGGGCGCGGGAAGCCGCCGTGGTGCGGGGGCCGCCTGTGGGAGCGCGCTTCCGTTCGCAGGCCCGCACGTATCGCGAGCAGAAGCGCGCTCCTGGGGCGTGATAAACTCCGCCGCCATGAACCTGCAGGGTAAGCACATACTTCTCGGCATCACCGGCGGCATCGCGGCCTACAAGGCCCCGGCGCTGGTGCGCGAGCTGTGTCGCGCGGGCGCCGAGGTGCGCGTGGTGACCACCCGCGCCGCCGAGGCCTTCGTGGCGCCCCTGAGCCTGCAGGCCGTTTCGGGGCACCCGGTGCGGCGGGACCTGTTCGACCCGGCGGCCGAGGCCGGCATGGACCATATCGCCCTGGCGCGCTGGGCCGACCTGGTGCTGGTGGCGCCGGCCACCGCGGATTTCATGGCGCGTGTGGCGGCCGGTCTGGCGGACGACCTGCTCTCTACCCTGTGTCTTGCCACCGCGGCACCCCTGGCCCTGGCGCCGGCCATGAACCAGCAGATGTGGCAGGCCGCCGCCACGGTGCACAACGCCCGGGTGCTGGTCGAGCGTGGGGCGCACCTGTTCGGCCCGGCCGAGGGCGAGCAGGCCTGTGGCGAGGTCGGTCCCGGACGCATGCTCGAGCCGATGGCACTGGTGGCACACTGCGCCAATCTGTTCACAGCGTCCGACGCCCTGGCGGGGGTGAGTGTGCTGGTGACCGCCGGTCCCACCCGCGAGGCCCTCGACCCGGTGCGCTTCATTTCCAACCGCAGTTCCGGCCGCATGGGCTTCGCCGTGGCCGAGGCGGCCGCCGCAGCCGGCGCCGAGGTGGTCCTGGTCAGCGGTCCCGTGGATCTGCCGACGCCGCCCGGCGTGGCGCGTGTCGATGTGGTGAGCGCGGCGGACATGGCCCGCGCGGTCGAGGCGCGCCCGTTCGACCTGTTCATCGGCACCGCCGCGGTGGCGGATTACCGGGCGGTGCAGGTCGCACCCCAAAAGATCAAGAAAACGGGCGAACGCCTCACCCTCGATCTGGAACGCAATCCCGACATTCTCGCGGCCGTCGCGTCGCGCGCGGCGCGGCCTTTCACGGTCGGGTTTGCCGCCGAAACCGAGAACATCGAAGCCCACGCGCGCGACAAGCTGACGCGCAAGGGCCTGGACATGATTGCCGCCAACGACGTGAGCCCGGGCGCCGACGGCGGCTTCGACAGCCCCGTGAACGCGCTGCGTGTTTTCTGGCCCGATGGCGAGACCGCCTTGCCCCTGCAGGACAAACGCCAGCTGGCACGTCAGCTGGTGCAACTCATTGCCGAACATTACCGGAGCCGCCGCGGATGAACCGACGCCCCGTTCAGTTGAAGATCCTCGACCCCCGCCTGGGCCGCGACTTTCCGCTGCCCGACTACGCCACGCCCGGCGCGGCCGGCCTCGATTTGCGCGCCATGCTCGATGCACCGCTCACCCTGGCGCCGGGCGAAACGACGTTGGTGCCCACCGGGCTGGCGATCCACATGGCGGACCCGGAACTGGCGGCCGTGCTGTTGCCCCGCTCGGGTCTGGGCCACAAACATGGCATCGTGCTCGGCAATTTGGTGGGGCTCATCGACTCTGATTACCAGGGGCAGGTGTTCGTGTCCTGTTGGAACCGCGGAAACGATTCTTTTACGATCCAGGTCGGCGAGCGCATTGCACAAATGGTGTTCGTGCCGGTGGTGCAGGTGGCCTTCCAGATGGTGGATGCTTTCGACGAAAGCCATCGCGGCGATGGCGGTTTCGGCCATACCGGACGCCACTGAGCGGTGTTCCTTTCCATCGTTTCGCCGTGCCCGACCTCGCCCGTCAACGGACGGCGCCCGTATTGCCCAACGGTGCGAGCTGACGCGCCATCCTTCAACCCGGAGTGCCTTCACAAGCCATGAGCCTCAACACCCCTGCGGCGGTGACCAACGCCCGCATCCTTTCCGAAGCCCTGCCCTACATCCGGCGCTTCTACGGCAAGACCATTGTCATCAAGTACGGCGGCAATGCCATGAACGACGCCGCTGACGTGAGTTTCGCGCGCGACGTGGTATTGATGAAGCTGGTGGGTATGAATCCGGTGGTCGTGCACGGCGGGGGGCCGCAGATTGGCGACCTGCTCAAGCGCCTCGGCAAGGAGAGCCGTTTCGTGGAAGGCATGCGTGTGACCGATGCCGAGACCATGGACGTGGTGCAGATGGTGCTCGGCGGCCTGGTGAACAAGCAGATCGTCAGCCTGCTGAACCGCCACGGCGGCAAGGCGGTAGGCCTGACGGGTAAGGACGCCGATCTCATCCGCGCGCGCAAGCTCACCTTCAAACGCAACGCGCCGGAGATGAATGCACCCGAGATCATCGACATCGGCCACGTGGGCGAAGTGGATGCCGTGGACGGTACTGTGGTGGACATGTTGATGCAGGGCGATTTCATTCCGGTCATTGCGCCCGTGGGCGTGGGCCCGGATGGCGAGTCCTACAACATCAACGCCGACGTGGTGGCCGGCAAGGTGGCCGAGGCCCTCAAGGCCGAGAAGCTCATGCTGCTCACCAACACCCCGGGTCTGCTGGACAAACAGGGTCAGGTGCTCACCGGGCTGAATGCCGATCAGGTGGACGCGCTCATCGCCGACGGCACCATCTACGGCGGTATGCTCCCCAAGATCCGCTGCGCGGTGGATGCGGTGAACAATGGCGTGCAAAGCGCGCACATCATCGACGGGCGCGTGGAACACGCCCTGTTGCTCGAGATTTTCACCGACGAAGGGGTCGGATCGCTGATCCGGAAGGAGTGAGACGCATGGCGGAGAAGACCGAAAAACAGTCACGCCGACATCAGATCCTGGAAGCACTGGCCCGGGAGCTGGAAACCAGTCCGGGCGAGCGCATCACCACGGCCAATCTGGCCCGGGCGGTGGGCGTGTCCGAGGCGGCGCTTTACCGGCACTTTCCCAGCAAGGCGCGCATGTTCGAGGGGCTTATCGAGTTCATCGAGGATTCGGTGTTCGGCCTGGTGACCCGCATTCTCGCCGAGCAGGGCGGCTCTGCCGCCCGCTGTGAGCGCATTCTAACCGTGCTGCTGGGGTTCTCCGCACGCAACCCGGGCATTACGCGCATTCTCATGGGCGATGCACTGGTGGGGGAAACCGATCGCCTGCGGGTGCGCATCGCGCAATTCTTCGATCGCGTGGAGACCCAGCTCAAGCAGGTGTTGCGTGAAGGGGAGCTGGCCGGTGAACTGCAGCCCGGCGCCCAGGTTGGTGCGGCCGCCAATCTGCTGCTGGCCGTGGCCGCCGGCCGCATGAACCAGTTCGTGCGCAGTGGTTTCAAGCGCGAGCCGCTGGAGAACTGGGAGCAGCAGTGGCCGATGCTGGCCCTGGGGATGTTTTCCGCGCGCGCCCTTCCGGACGCGGCACTGGCCTGAATCGCCCCTGTCGCCGCAGGATCCCCTGCGGCGGCAGGACGCTTCCGTTATTGCTTGCGCTGGCGCATCAGTTCGCGAAAGCGCTGCAGGTCCTGGTCGTACTTCGCTTGCAGGGACGTGATCTCCTCCTGCTTGGCGGCGATGTAGTCCTGTTTGTTTTCCAGCTGCTTTTGCAGCATGTCCACATCTTCCTCCAGGTTCTTGGGCACCGACTTACCGGCGCTCTGCAGCTTCTCCACGCGTTTTTGGTAATCCGCGAGCTTGGCTTCCACCTTGCCGGCACTCAGGCGGGTGTACTCAACCAAATCCTTCAACGCAGACACCTGGCGATCGCGGGCCATGATGATGTCCTGCTCGCTGGCGAAGGTGGAGAGCAGTACGTGATCGTTCTTCGCCTGCTCTTCGCGCCGGCGTTTTTCCTCTGCCGCGCGGGCTTCCTCTTCGCGGCGACGCTGCTGTTCGGCGGCGTATTCCTCCGGCGTCTGCGCACGCTCCTTCACGTCGAGCGTCATGCCGCGCTGATTGATGGTGCGCGTCTCCTGCTGGGCATACTCAGGGGGAACGGCGTTACCGCATTCGCGCACGCCCTGGTTGTTGGTCCAGCACTTGATGGCGGCGCCTGCGGCGGGCGTACAGAGCACCAGCGCCAAAGCGGTGCCTGTCAGCAGTCGGGGTGTGATGCGCATGAGATTATCTCGCTAACAGTATTCAAGAATCCGATGAGCCACGCCGCCAGTATACTGCCGCCGTCGAGGGCGACCCAGGCCGTTTCTGTGACGCCTTTCGAACAAATCGTCAGCTCACCCGGGTTTCTGGCCGTTCCGTACGACACTTAACCCGCGATACCGTACTGTGCCCGGTAGGCCCGAATGGCCTCGACATCCGTCGTCCGACCCTTTTCTTCCAGGTACTGGCTGAGTTCCGCGAGCGTCACGATGCTGATCACCTTGAGCCCGTAGTTACGCTCCACTTCCTGGATGGCGGACAGTTCGCCCGTGCCGCGTTCCTGGCGATCCAGCGCGATGACCACCCCGGCGGCTTTCGCCCCGGCGGCCTCGATGAGTCCCATGGATTCGCGGATGGCCGTGCCGGCGGTGATGACGTCGTCGACGATGAGTACGCGACCGGCCAGCGGTGCGCCCACGATATTGCCGCCTTCGCCGTGATCCTTCGCTTCCTTGCGGTTGAAGCAGTAAGGAAGATCGCGATCGTGATGTTCCGCCAGTGCAATGGCGGCCGCGCTGGCAAGCGGAATGCCCTTGTAGGCAGGGCCGAACAGGACATCGAATGCGAGCCCGGAACTGGCAATGGCAGCGGCGTAATAGCGGCCCAAACGCGCCAGCGCTGCGCCGGAATTGAACAGGCCCGCGTTGAAGAAATAGGGACTTACGCGGCCGGACTTGAGGGTGAACTGTCCAAAGCGCAGCACTTCGCGTGAAATGGCGAAATCGAGAAATTCCCGCTGGTAGTCGTGCATGAAACTGAACCTGGCCGTGGAGACGAGGCGGCCATTATACGCGCCCCTTGCCCGCGGGAACCGATCGGGTATGCTCGCGTCCCATGCGAAAGGGGAGGTAATGTGAGAGTCATCAGTGCCAACGTGAACGGTATCCGCGCCGCGGCGAGCAAGGGTTTTTTCGACTGGCTCGCCCTGCAGGACGCGGATGTGGTGTGCGTGCAGGAAACCAAGGCCCAGGAACACCAACTCGACCCGGCCGTGTTCCGGCCTGACGGTCTGTCGTGCCACTACTTCGATGCGCAGAGAAAAGGCTACAGTGGCGTGGCCTTGTTCTGCCGCAAGCCGCCCGACCGCGTGATTAGCGGCCTCGGTTTTCCCGACTGCGACGAGCAGGGCCGTTACATCCAGGCCGACTACGGCGACCTGAGCATCGCTTCCCTCTATCTGCCGTCAGGCTCCGCCAGTCCCGAACGCCAGGAGGCCAAGTACGCCTTCATGGAAAAATTCCTGGACGTGCTGCGGCGCATGCGCCAGGACGGGCGCGAATACGTGATTTGCGGCGACTGGAATATCGCCCATCAGAACATCGACCTGAAGAACTGGCGCAGCAACCAGAAAAACTCCGGCTTCCTGCCTGAGGAGCGCGCCTGGCTCGATCGGGTGTTCGATGAGCTGGGCTGGGTGGATGCCTTTCGCGTGGTGAACCAGGCGCCGGATCAGTACACCTGGTGGTCCAACCGGGGCCAGGCCTGGGCCAAAAACGTGGGGTGGCGCATTGATTATCAGATCGTCTCGCCCGGGCTGCGCGAGCGGGTGCAGGGCGCGAGCATCTACAAGGACCAGCGCTTTTCCGACCACGCGCCGCTCATCATGGAGTATCGAGGTGCTCTCTAGTGTCCTGCCGGGCCATTCCTGGCACGTTCAGAGCCCGCCACTAAGCCTATCCTAAGGTCAGCCATTCGGAGGATTCGTCATGCACCGCCCGCTGTTGTTTGCCGCCACCGCCGCCTTGCTGGTGGCCTGCGCCACTTCGCCTCTGGGTCGCCAGCAGCTGCGTTTTTTCCCCGAAGGCCAGATGGCGGAAATGGGCGCGGCGGCGTTTGCGCAAACCCGGCAGGAATCCCCCACGGTGAAGGATCCCGCGATCACCAACTACGTGAGTTGCGTTGCCGACGCGATCACCTCGCAGCTCGAGGAGGGGCCGGAGAATTGGGAAGTGGTGGTGTTCGATGATCCCCAGGCCAATGCCTTCGCCTTGCCGGGCGGCAAGATCGGCGTTTATCGGGGTCTGCTCGAGGTGGCACGGAATCAGCACCAGCTCGCCACGGTCATCGGGCATGAAATCGCCCATGTGCAGGCTGAACACGGCAACGAGCGCGTGTCCACCGCCTATGCCACCGAGGCCGGGCTGCAGCTGGTACAGGTGTTGATCGGGGGGGAAGGCGCACAGAATGACAATCTTATGGCCCTGCTCGGTATGGGGGCGCAGGTGGGCGTGATCCTGCCGTTTTCCCGCACCCAGGAAACCGAGGCCGATCTGCTCGGGCTGGACCTCATGGCCGAGGCCGGGTTCGACCCGCGTGAAAGCGTGAACCTGTGGCAGAACATGGCCGCGGCAGGCAATGGTGCCCCGCCTGAATTCCTTTCCACTCACCCGTCACACGGCCGGCGCACCGATGATCTCAACGAACGCATGGAGCGGGCGATGGCGCTGTACCGCGAGGCCCAGCAGCAAGGTCGTGCGCCCGATTGCAGGTGAGTTGATGCGCAGGGACAGCACGCGCAGGCGTGCGTGTGCCCGCCACCGGATGTTTTGCGAGAGACGTTCTTCTTACGTCCGCGCCGCCTCGACAGCAGGACCGAAGGCGACCCGGTTACGGCCATTGCCACGCGCCTGGCGCAGGGCGTCGGCGGCGGCGCGGATCAGATCTTCCTCGGCCTGGCCCGGGCGCCAGGCTGCCACGCCGATACAACAGCTCAGGCGCGGTGATTTGTCGGCGGTTTTCTCGGTCACGGTGCGGCGAAAGCGTTCGGCCACTTCCAGCGCCTGACCCGGGTCTGTGTGGGGCAGCAGCACGGCCAGGTGCTGCTCGTCCAGAACACCGGCCACGTCGGTTTCCCGCATGTCACCGGTCAGCGTCTTGGCCGCCGCCACCAGGGCCGCCGGTGGCGACAGACCCTCCACGGGATCGGGGGCGAGTAGCAGCACGCTCAGCGGTTCGCCATAGCGCCGGCTCTGCGCGATCACCGCGCTCAGACGATCGGCAAAGGCATAGCGGGTGCCCAGGCCCGTGGCCGGATCCCGGTGCGCCAGGGTCCCGATCCGTTCGTCGATTTGGTTGACCCGGGCGTTGGTGCGCATCAGTTGTTCCGCCAGCGTTTTTACCTGGAGCAATGCCTGGCGCCGGCCTTCCATTTCCTGCTCCAGGCGCGCTGATGTCGCCGCCAGCGTGCGCTGCTGCTCCGCGGCCTGCGCCTCCAGTTCCTTGCGCTGGCGCGCGAGTGCGTTTTTGTGCGCCTGTTCGGCACTGGTATCCGTGGCCTGCACCAGCCAGCCGAGATGCCGGTCCTCGAGAGCCAACGCCTGCCAGTGCAAGCGAACCGGGCGGGGTAGACCATCGCTGCCACAACCTTCGAGGGACAGCGAGCCCTGCTCCCGTGCGTAGTCCTTGCCGAGCAGGCGTATCGGCGGCTCCAGGGTTTCGCGCGTGCTGCCGAGCAGGGCCAGAAAACGGGGATTCACATCGGCCCACACGCCGCCGGGCGTGACCAGCGCGAGCGCCGTGTCGGCCTGCAGCATGGCTTGTTTGAAAACGGTGGCGAGGGCACGGCTTGCGCGCAGTTCCTGTTGCTGTTCAAACGCCTCTCGCGACAGGCTCGCGTTGGCGCGCCTAAGCTGACTGGGGCTTGGCAGGTGCCGGGCCCGCGGTAGCCAGCGCAGGAAGGCCACTGCCGTGGCCAACAGCAATAGCGCAGCTGACGCCTTCGCGACGCCGCTGCTCAGCGGATCCGGCCACCACAGCGCCCAGCCCGCGAAAGCGTGGGCAACGGCCGTGGCAAGCAAAGCCCCCGCGAACAGCATGAGCAGACCCCGGTATTCGAGATCACGCCGGCGCGCCGCAAGATAAAGCAGCCCCATGGGAAGGATCAGTGTGGCCAGGGCCGTCCCCGCCTCCGCGGCCGCATGCAGCAGGACCAGCCGGTGCTCCCAGGGCAGGGGTGAGGCAGCCAGTGCCGCTTCCATGGCAGAAACAATCTGGTGGAGGTATTCCATCCCGGTACACCCCGCTGTTGTCGGCCACCTGAGTGTAGCGGGCGTTCAGCCTGCGCGGTTCAGGTCGAGCGACTTGCGCACCCAGGGCAGCAGCACATAGGCGGGGAAGGCGAGCAGGAAAGTGACGAAGAAGTACACGGAGTAACCGAGGCTTTCCGCGCCGTAACCACTGGCCCAGCCGGCCAGGGAACGGCTCAGGGCGAACACGGAGGAGAGCAGCGCGTACTCGGTGGCCGAGTGCTCCTTTTGCACGATGGCCATCAGGAACGCCAGGAAGGCGGCCGTGCCCAGACCGCCGGTGAACGACTCCAATCCGCTGGCGCCGTACATCAAGGCGACATGGGCCGAAGGCAGGTCACCGGCGACGGGGATCACATGGGCCGCGAACGCGTAGGCGAGATTCGATAGCGCCTGAAACAACCCCAGGATCCAGAGGGCGTGAAAAATCCCGATGCGGTCGGTAATGGCGCCGCCCACCACACCCCCGGCGATGGACAGTACCAGCCCCAGATTCACCGATACCAGCCCGATGGCGCTCGCCGAGAACCCGGCGTCCACCCAGAAGGGCTTCACCATCAAGCCCATGGCCGCGTCGCCCAGCTTGAACAGAAGAATGAAGGCAATCACGGGCAGCATGTAGCGCCGGCGCAGCAGGGCCATCAATGCGCCGAACATGGGGCCGTGGCTGAGGGTCTCCCAGGCGTTGTTGCCGGGCGTGCGAAACAGCACGCCGCCGCCGACCACTGTCGCGCCCACCACGAAGGCCCAGGTCCACAACGCCGGCCATTGCTGTGACCATTGGGTGGTGCGGTCCACCAGCCAGAGCGAGCCGAGCAGGAACGCTACCACGGCGGCGAGTGCAGTGGGGTGGGTGAGCAGGGTGCGCAACTCGCGCGCCAGGGAAATGCGCACGGTGGCGGTCATCGCCCGTTCCCGCGGCGCCTGCAGGCAGGCCAAAGCGAGCAAGCCGAGCAACAGGGCGCCTGCCATGTAGGTGGCCATCCAGCCCAGATAGTCGCTGAGCATGAGCATGACGCCCGAGGTGAGCATGCCCACCCGATAAAGGCCGATGCGCAGGCCGTTGGCGAGCCCCAGCTCCCGCTTGTCCAGCAGTTCGATGGTGTAACCGTCGATGGCGATGTCGTTGGTGGCCGACAGCAGCGCAAACACGCCGATGGCGAACCAGACCGAGGGGCCGAAATCGCCCTGTACCGCCAGGGCAACGAGCACCGCGCCCATGGCCAGGTCGGCACCGGCCATCCAACGCCGGTGATGGCGGTAGTGATCGATGGCCGGGGCCCACAGGAATTTCAGGGTCCAGGCGAGACCGATGAGGCCGATGAGGCCGATGTCGCGCAGGTCCACGCCGCTTTGGCGGAATTGCACGGGGAATACGTCATAGAACACGCCAAGGGGAAAGCCTTCGGCGAAATACAGGAGTCCGACCCAGAACAACTTGGATTTGAGGAGTTTGGGAGATTCGACGGACACGCGGGTGATTGGGTCGGTGATGGGCGCCGGTTATCATACACAGATTCCCCAGTCCCGCCGCGAACCCTTTCCCATGCCACTGGACGCCTCGTTTCTTGCCGCCTTCATCGTTGGTTTTACCGGCGGCGTGCATTGCGTGGGCATGTGCGGCGGTATTGTCGGTGCGCTCAGCTTCGGCGTTCCCGACAGCGTGCGCGGTCGGCCGGCGCGCTTTCTGCCGTATCTGGTGGCCTACAACACCGGGCGCGTGCTCAGTTACACCCTCGCCGGGGCGCTCATGGGCGGGCTTGGCCTGCTCGCGGCCAATCTGACGTTGCTGCACCGGGGTCAGATGGTGCTGCAGGTGATCTCCGCGCTGTTCATGATTGCGCTCGGCCTTTACCTGGGCGGCTGGTGGAACGGTCTGGCGCGTGTGGAGCAGGCGGGCACCGGGGTGTGGCGGCGCCTGGAACCGCTGGGCAGACGGTTGGTGCCGGTACAGCGACCGGCGCAGGCCTTCGGTCTTGGCCTGGTGTGGGGATGGCTGCCCTGTGGGTTGGTCTACAGCGTGCTCATCTGGGCACTGTCCGCCGGTGGTCCTGCCGCGGGTGCCATGCTCCTGTTGGGCTTCGGCCTGGGCACACTGCCGAATCTCTTTGCCATGGGCCTGGTGGCCGCGCGCATGGCGGCGTTCACCCGCAAGCCCTGGGTGCGGCGGGTTGCCGGTGCACTGGTGATCGCCTTCGGCCTGCTTCAGGCGTACCGACTGCTGTGACCCGTGCGGACGGGGCGGAGGACCCGTCGCAACCCGTCGCCCTGCAAGGGCTCACTGCGGCGGTCGGGTGAAAAACTGCTGCCGGAACCGGAACGTATACGGCTGAGCCACCTGCTGTGGCTGCACGTTCACTTCGAAGTCCAGTACCTCTTCATCGCGCACCGGGAAGTCGGCCAGGTAATAAATGGCTTCGCCTTCCCTAACTTCGCGCATTTTCAGAGAGCGCAACTGCTGGTTGAGGGTGAGTGCCTGAGCATCCACTTTGGCCGCCACGTCCGCGGGTGCGTTGGCGGGCTTGCGTTGAATCGCGATGGTCAGTACGCCACGGTTCTGGCTGCGTTGAATGCCGTGGGATTGGGCGATGGGGGGATGCAGCATGTCCGCCGTGAAGGCGTTGTAGTGGATGATGTAATTACCGAACTCCACCGCCTGCAGCGCCTGTGCCGAACCACTGGCCAAAGCGAACACGAAGACGGCAACAAGCGCCGAGCATCTCATCAGAAGCCCTCCCGAGCAGACGGATAAAAACAACTATAGCCGTGTGCCGGTTTTCGTCACGCCCGGCTGGTCGAAAAGGACCAGGGACGCCGGTATCGCCTAACCGGCAACAGCCTGCTGCGCGTTCTGGGTGGGCGTCAAGGGGCGGTTGATGGTGGCCAGAATGCCGCGCACTTCCGCGTACTGCTTGCGCAACACGCTCGAAGATTTCTCCAGTTCCTCGATGCGCGACTGGAGTGTGTCACGCGACTCATTAATCTTGCGCAGGTTTTCGAGCCGCTGCTCCATCTGCTCCTTATGCTCCTTGATCTGCTTCACCAGCGGGCTCATGACCGCCTTGCTCCAGTGCTCCGCATCCTTGTGCGCCTTGAAGAATATGTTGCGGGCGTGGCTCACCAGGGAGATGAAGAACTTCTTGATGACGTAGTGCTGCTCGGTGGCGACGGTGAGCGGGCTGTTGCGAAAGGCCTCGGCTTCCACTTTGAGTTGTTCGAATTCTTTCTGGTACCCACTCACACCGTACAGCACCGGCTTGATTTCGGTGATGCCGTGTTCCTGGTGGAACTTGCGATAGACCGTGACCACCAGGCGGTTGAGCTGCTCGGTATAGTCGGCCACCTCACGCAGCTTTTCTTCCACACCGTCGAAGAAGGTTTTCATGCCGATCTTCATGCCATGGGTCGTCCAGCTGTCGCTCATGTCCTTGCGGGTCCGCGACACCAGCTTGTCCAGTTCACCGAGGCTGAGCAGATCGAGCAGCTTTTTGCTTTGCTCCGAAAGGATGCGCTTGTTCGCCTGGAAGCTTTCCACGTTCTTGAAGTAGGCCACCTGCTCCTCGCGCGCCTTCTTCATCAGGTGCTCGATCACCTCATTGTTCTTGCCCGACAGGTCTTTCAGCTCCTGCAATTGCTTGGTGGCGGAATTGAAGCGCGAGGCGAGGAGGTCGTGAGATTCCTTCACCATGGTGCCGATCTCGTTCACCACGTGCTGACGCACCATGCTCTGCTTGTAAGGCAGGATGTCGTTGGCGAAATAACTTTCGAGGCGCAGGATGCTGCTACGTTCGATGAGTGCCGTATCGTGGCGGATCTTGGCGAGCAGCCCCTTCTGCGCCGACACCGGAAAAATCCGGGAGGATTCGACACCGAGGGTCTGCGCCACTTTGCGGGACTGGTCCTCGACGGACTTCTGGATCGCGTCGGGTGTCTTGAGCTCGTCCCACAGCACGTCGACTTTGTTGAGCACCACCACCACACCGATTTCCTTGTGCAGTGATTTGACATTGTGCTTCCACATGTCCAAATCGGATTTGGTGACACCCGTGTCCGCCGCCAGCACGAAGACCACCGCATGGGCGTTCGGCAGCATGTTCATGGTCAGTTCCGGTTCCGAGCCGAGGGCGTTCAGGCCCGGGGTATCGAGTATCACCAGACCCTGCTTGAGCATGGGGTGGGGAAAGCTGATCAGCGCATGGCGCCACATGGGAATGTCGATGGTCTCGGGGACCGTGCCGTCCGGCGAATGCAGATGCAGGTCCTCATCGCGGAACAGCCCGAGCTTGCGCGCCTCTTCGAGCGGCACGCGCTTGGTGCGTACGACTTCCTGGAAGGCCTCGGCCATGCTGTCGGGCGCATTCAGCTCAAGCGCAATGTGAGTCCAGTGGATGGGTTCGTTCCTGAACTCGGCGATGCTGGTGTCCTGCAGGCGGGTCTCGATGGGCAGCAGCCGGATATAGGCCTGCCCGGCCTTGTTGTCCCAAAACAGCTCGGTGGGGCACATGGTGGTGCGACCGGCTTCCGAAGGCAGCAGGCGGCGATCGTATTCGGAAAAGAAGATGGCGTTGATGAGCTCGGTCTTGCCACGCGCGAACTCGGCGACGAAGGCGATGGTGAGCCGATCGCTTTGCAGGGCGTCGAGGATTTCGAAAATGCGCAGCTCGTCCTCGCTGTCGACCATGTCGTTCGCCTCCAGCCACTTCTGGTAGCGGACGATGCCTTCGCGCAACTCGGTTTTCCACCGGTCGAAGGCCTGCATTTGCTCGCTCAAACGCTCATTGGACATGTCAAGGACTCTTTGTTGGTTACCGCGGCCGGAGTGTCCTTCCGGCCCGTCCATTGCACCCGAGTGATTCCAAACGGCTGAATGCCGGGAAATTTTACCAGTAACGCGGCTCAGCGTAACGACGGCCGGTCCTGCTCCCATGTGATGCCGGTCACGTTAGGGAAGGATCGCGGACGGGCGATGCGCAGCCGCTTGTCGCGGCCGGTTTCCCCCGAAACCAGGCTCACGGCCGAGGGGGGCACCCCGAAGGCCTTGGCCACGAAGCGTACCAGGTGCGTATTCGCCTTGCCGTCCACCGGCGGCGCGGTGATGCGCACTTTCACCTGGTCGCCATGAGGACCGACCAGCTCGTCACGGCTGGCCCGCGGCTGGACACGCAGGTCCAGAACCAGGTCGTCGCCATCCCAGTGAAACCCAGGCATGGTTCAACCGGCCAGGCGGGCCAGGTCGCGCAGCGGCGGCATGATGAGCATGAGCAGTACCTGCAAGCCGATGATGGCCACCAGCGGCGAGAGGTCGAAACCGGAGACAGGCGGCACGAAGCGGCGGATGGGGCGCAGGATGGGTTCGTTCAGGCTATGCAGCGCGTCGGCGATGGGATTGTAGCGGCCCGGATTCACCCAGCTCAGAATGGCCTGGATGAGGATGGAAAAAATGAATACGTAAACCGTGAGCTCAACCAACTCGGCCACCGCCAGCAGGAACAGCGTACCTGGCGCAACGGGGATGCCGCTCAATAGTGCGACCAGACCCAGCGCTACCATTTGCAACACCAGCATCAATACCACGGCGGCCAGGTCGAGCCCCCCCAGCCCGGGAATGATACGCCGCAGCGGCCTGAGTGCCGGGTTGGTGATCTTGACCAGGAACTGGGACAGCGGGTTGTAAAAGCTGGCCCGCGCCCATTGCAGCAAGAAGCGCAGCAGCACGGCGATGATGTAGAGCTGGAAGACCGTGCTGATCAGAAAGGCCAGGGGCGTTGCCAGATAGCCGTTCATGCCTGGCCCCCCAGCAGGCGGGCCAGTTCCTCGGAACGGTCGCTCGCCGCCTGCAAGGCGCGGCGGAACAGGCGCCTTATATCCCCGTCCTCCAGCACCCCGATAGCCCGTTCGGTGGTACCGCCCGGGGAGGTGACGCGCTGACGCAGGGTGGCGGCATCGTCGGGCGACTCAAGGGCCATCTTGGCCGCGCCAAAGGCCGTCTGCAGCGTGAGCAGCCGTGCGCTCTGCTCGCCCAGGCCCAGCTCCTGGGCGGCGGCCTGGAGCGCCTCCATCACCAGGAAGAAATAGGCCGGGCCGCTGCCCGAGAGCGCGGTGACCGCGTCCATTTGCTCTTCGCGTTCCAGCCAGAGGGTGAGGCCCACGGCGCGCATGATGCCTTCGGCGAGCTCTTTCTGTGATCCGTTCACCCGCTCGTTGGCGAACAACGCGGTGGCGCCGCACTGCACCAGGGCGGGGGTGTTGGGCATGGTGCGCACGACAGCGGGTTTGCCGCCCAGCCAGCGCTCCATGTCGGCCAACCGGATACCCGCCGCGATGGATACCACCAACGGGTTGCGCTCACGTACGGCGGGCGCGATGGCCTGGCAGACCTGCCCCAGTACCTGGGGCTTGACCGCGAGCACCACCACATCCACCTGGTGCACCAAGGCGACATTGTCGTCCACCACGTGAACGCCGAAACTCTCGTCCAGCAGCGCACGTTGCTGCGGATCGGGTTCGGATACCCAGATAGTGGCCGGGTCCTTGTGGTCCGCGACCAGACCGCCGATGAGACTGCGGGCCATGTTGCCGCCGCCGATGAAACCTATGGTGGACGCTTTCATTGTGCTTCGAAGTTGGTTAGGCCGCTAAAGCATAACGGCTGAGCTGGCGGGCTGCCATGGGTGAAGAGAAAACCTTCATCCACGGAGACCAGCGAGAAGATCAATATCCTTCACTCGATTCCAAACACCGACAGCCGTGGAAACGTTCTCCAGACACGCGGGACGCGTTCCCTCCGTGGTTCAGGCTTTCTCTTTACTGCCGTATTCGCGCGTACCGAAGATGGCGCTGCCCACGCGGACCATGGTCGCGCCTTCTGCCACCGCCGCCTCCAGGTCGTCGGACATGCCCATGGACAGGGTGTCCAGGTCGTAGCCCTCGGCGTTGAGCTGATCGAAGGCTTCGCGCAGGGCACGAAAGGGCGGGCGTTGCTCGGCCGGGTCGTCGCTGGGTGCGGGGATGGTCATGAGGCCCCGCAGGTGCAGGTTGGGGAGCGCGCGAACGGCAGCCGCGAGTACGGGCAGCTCGTCGAAAGGCACGCCCGATTTGCTGGCTTCACCGCTGGTATTCACCTGGATGCACACCTGCAGAGGCGGCAGGTGGACGGGGCGCTGGTGGCTGAGTCGCTCGGCGATTTTCAGGCGCTCGATGCTGTGCACCCAGTGGAAATTTTCGGCCACGGCACGGGTCTTGTTCGATTGCAGCGGTCCGATGAAATGCCACTCCAGCCCAAGGTCGGCCAGGATGGCGATCTTATCGACCGCCTCCTGCACATAGCTCTCCCCGAAGCGGGTTTGGCCCGCCGCGGCACAGCTGCGCACGGCCTCGGCCGGAAAGGTCTTGCTTACTGCGAGCAGCGTCACGGAATCGGCGGGTCGGCCCGCGCCATCCTCCGCCTCATGCAGGCGTCGGCGCACGGCGGCAAGCCGTGCCGCGATGTCGTTCATGTTGTTTGTCATAGACATACGTTATAAGTTATCGCTCGCGACCGGGGGATGGTCATCGATAACAACACCAAAGAGTTACCGCACCCATGGATATTACCGAACTGCTTGCCTTCGGCGTCAAAAACGGCGCGTCCGACCTGCATCTTTCTGCCGGTCTGCCCCCCATGATCCGCGTGGATGGCGACGTGCGCCGCATCAATCTGCCGCCGCTGGATCACAAGGCCGTACACGGGCTCGTGTACGACATCATGAATGACAAGCAGCGCAAGGACTACGAGGAATTCCTGGAAACCGACTTCTCGTTCGAGATTAAAGGCCTCGCGCGTTTCCGTGTGAACGCCTTCAATCACCACCGCGGCTCGGGCGCGGTGTTCCGTACCATCCCGTCCAAGATTCTGACCCTGGAGCAGCTCAACTGCCCGCCCATTTTCAAGACCATCGCCGATAACCCGCGCGGCATCGTGCTGGTGACCGGCCCGACCGGTTCCGGTAAGTCCACCACCCTCGCGGCGATGATCGATTACAAGAACGACAGCGAATACGGCCACATCCTGACGGTGGAAGACCCCATCGAGTTCGTGCACGAATCCAAGAAATGCCTCATCAACCAGCGTGAAGTCCACCGCGACACCCTGGGCTTCAACGAGGCCTTGCGTTCGGCATTGCGCGAAGACCCGGACGTGATCCTGGTGGGTGAAATGCGTGACCTGGAAACCATCCGCCTGGCGCTCACGGCGGCGGAAACCGGCCATTTGGTGTTCGGCACCCTGCATACCAGTTCTGCGGCCAAGACCATCGACCGTATCATCGACGTGTTCCCTGCTGCGGAGAAGGACATGGTGCGTGCCATGCTTTCCGAGTCCCTCCGAGCGGTCATTTCGCAGACCCTGCTCAAGAAAAACGGCGGCGGCCGTGTGGCCGCGCACGAGATCATGATCGGCACACCCGCCATCCGCAATCTCATCCGCGAAGGCAAGATCGCGCAGATGTACTCGGCTATCCAGACCGGCCAGAACTACGGCATGCAGACCCTCGACCAGAACCTCCAGGAACTGGTGCAGCGCGGGGTGGTGAGCAAGCAGGAAGCCCGCCTCAAGGCCGCCAACAAGGACGTGTTCAACTGATTGACGACTTGAGTCCGCTACTGAACGCAAGCGGACCGAAGAGAAAGCCGGAACCACGGAGGCCACGGAGGGCCACGGAGAAGAGGAATCACGTCTTTTCCTCCGTGGCCCTCCGTGGTTAATGCTTTTCGCTTTTTTATCCGGTGGTGTTCATTTGCGGACCTGCCAATGAGAGATTGCCCATGGACTTTGATTCGCTGCTGAAGCTGATGGTGCACAAGAGTGCCTCCGACCTGTTCATTACCGCCGGGGTGCCGCCGAGCATGAAGATCCACGGCAAGATCACGCCGGTGGCAAAGGGCAGTCTGACGCCCGATCAGGCACGGCAGATCGTCTACAGCATCATGAATGAACGGCAGCGTCAGGACTTCGAAGAAATGCGAGAGTGCAATTTCGCGTTGTCCCGCTCCGGCATCGGGCGATTCCGCGTGAACGTGTTCCAGCAGCGCAACCAGATAGGTATGGTGCTGCGCCGCATCGAGACTCACATCCCCACCTTCGATGATCTGAACCTGCCGTCCATCCTTCAGGAGCTGGCCATGACCAAGCGCGGCATCGTGCTGTTCGTGGGCGGCACCGGGTCTGGTAAGTCGACCTCGCTGGCGTCGATGGTGGACTACCGCAACCGCACCAGCACGGGCCACATCATCACCATTGAGGACCCGATCGAGTACGTTCATCAGCACCAAAGCTGTATCGTCACCCAGCGCGAGGTGGGCATCGACACCGACAGTTTCGAAAGCGCCCTGGTGAATACGTTGCGTCAGGCGCCGGACGTGATCCTCATCGGTGAAATCCGCCACCGGGAGACCATGGAATACGCCATCGCTTTCGCGGAGACCGGCCACCTCTGTTTGGCGACCCTGCACGCCAACAATGCCAACCAGGCGCTGGACCGCATCATCAACTTCTTCCCGGAAGACAGACGTCCGCAGCTGTTGATGGATCTGTCGTTGAACCTCAAGGCGGTGGTGGCGCAGCGCCTGGTTCCGCGTGCCGACGGCCAGGGCCGCCGTGTGGCCGTGGAAGTGCTTATCAACACCCCGCTGGTGGCCGAACTCATCCTGCGCGGCGAAGTGCACGGCATCAAGGAACTGATGAAAAAATCGACCGAGCACGGCATGCGTACCTTCGATCAGGCACTCTATGAACTGTTCCGGCAAGGGCATATCACCGAGCAGGAGGCGTTGCGCAACGCCGACTCGGCGAACGAGGTGCGTATCATGATCAAACTCGGCGACAGCGCCACCTCCGCCGAGGAACTCACCGCCGGCCTGGAAAGCCTGCGCCTCGAAGAGACGGATGTTCCGGGCCGCGGCGGTCCGCTGAAGTACTGATTCCGCGAGACCAGGGATGGCACGGGTCACCTGTAAACATCATCCCCAGCGCGGCGCGCGCTGGTTCTGTGGCAACTGCCTTATCAACTTCTGTGCACGCTGCGTTTCCCGTGACACTGTGGGCGAGCAACCGGTCTGCCCGCTGTGCCGTGCGCCCGTGACTGACATCGGTACCGAGCGGTTGATTCCGGCCTTCTGGAACCGGTTGCCGCGCTTTTTCGCCTACCCCTTCCAACCGCGTGCGCTCGCCCTGATTGTGCTGTTCGTCCTGGCGAGTGCGCTGATCGGCTACCAGTCGCTGCCCGGTTGGGTATTGCAGAGCGTGTTGTTTTTGTTGTTCACCAAGTTCGCCTACGCGGTGCTGACCCACAGCTCGGAAGGCCACACCGAGCCGCCGCCGCTCTCTGCGGTCTTCACCAGGGGTTTCGGCCCGGCGCTCAAGCAATATCCGGTGTTTTTGCTGCTCGGCATTCCCGTCATCCCGGCCAGTCTGTACGGCGGTGAGTTCGGTGCGGTCGTCGGCTCGCTGTTTTTCATGGGCATCATGCCTGCGGCGATGATGGTGTTGGCCACCAGCGAAAGCGTCGTGGCCGCCATCAGCCCGGATCGCCTGTTCGGCACCGTGCGCGGCATCGGCTGGGCTTATCTGGGCCTGTTCGGCGTGCTGACTGTCCTGTCCGGCGGCTCTGCGGCGTTTCAGGAGTGGTTGATGGGGCGTCTGCTTGGAGATTTGGGTGTGCTCATGGAGCAAATCCAGATCGCGCCCGACGGGGTGGACCCCGCCGAGATTGAAGCGGCCCGCGAGGCGTTCGTCGCACGCCTGTTTTCCTGGGGGCTGCCGTTGCTCATCTCGGTGCACGGATACTTCACCCTGGTCTCGTTTGCACTCATGGGTTACGTGCTCTACCAGTACCACGATCGCCTCGGACTTCCGGTGGCGGTTGCCGTGGACGAGGACACCGAAACGGGCCGTAACGAACATCCGCTGCTCGGTGACGTAGAAGTCCTGATCCGCGAGGGTCGCTACGATCAGGCGGCGCAGACGCTGCGTGAACGGGTCATCAGGAACCGTGACGACATGAAGCTGCGCGAGCGCTTTCACCGCCTGCTGGTTCTGCTCGGTGATACACGGCGCGCGTGTGGTCACGGTGCGGAATACATGGGCATGTTGCTGCGAAGCCAGAATCCCGCCAAAGCCGCTGCCGTGTACCGGGATTGCCGGGCGCTGGACAGCGCCTTCGCCCCCGAATCGGCGGGTGAAACCCTGCCCCTTGCACAGGTGTTGTTCCATGCCGGTGACCACGAGGATGTCGTGGGCCTGTCCAACGGTTTTCACCGAACCCATGCCGGCCATCCCGACATCCCCGCCCTGTATTTCCTCACTGCGCGCTCACTGAGTGAAGGCCTCGGCCGCGACCACCAGGCCCGCCCCATCCTCCAGTCCCTGCTCCGCAACTACGCCAGCCATCCGCTGGCGCCGCAGATGCAACGCTATCTCGATGCGCTTGATCGCATGGCGCCTGCCACCGTTTGAACGCACCGATTAGACACCTGCTTAGGTTTGTCGCGGGTCAGACTTGATCAAGGTATGTCGTCCAGGTTTTTACTGCCGCGCAATCGGAATACCAAGTCGGGGAACCGGCTCGAAAACGGACATAACACAGTGGATGGAACCACATTTCCCCCATGCCATGCACCGACGGTACGCACTACGTCGCTTCGCGCGTGTTCCCGCCAGCATTTTCTCCGCGAATCATCACATTCCCTGGATTACTTCTGTAAGCCTGTGGACGACTCCGTCACTGCCACTCGCCCATTCGGCGTGGCCGGCGGGTGTATCCTCGCCATCGCTCCCAAGGACGAACGAAATTCCTAACCCGGCACGATTAAGGAGTGACCAATGCCTGAGGTTCTTTTCCCTTCCCGACATCAGCCCACGGATGCACCCTTCGGAGGCACGTCGGCAGACCAGCTTGCTGCGTATAACGCTTTGAGTTGCGGGACGGTAACGGCGGACCTGCCGTACTGCCTGCGCCCCCATCCAGAAGGGCGCGTCATCACCCGCACGCTGGCCAATCTCCCGCAACGGACACGTGAACAACTGCTGTGCACGGTAGATACCTTCGGCGATTTCACGACCGCGCTGGCGGATTTCTATGACGAACAACTGGCCGGCTTGACGCTCCAAGATGGCGCCGGCCTGGTCGGCGCGGGCGCGACCGCGGCCGAAATCCGCCTCACCGGATTTCAAAAGTCGCTGCTCGATTACCAGAAAGCGTTGCTCGCACTGAGGGCGCATAAAGGCAGCGGACATGCCGCGAATGCCACGAAGGCCAAGCTGACGCATGCTGTGCGGGTTAAGCACCAATTGCTCCAGATGCGTTACCGGGCAGAAATCAAGAAATTCGTCAAGGCGGTGGAGGTCGGAAAGAACCGCGGTGGCCCGCTGACCAGTGCAGAACGCGGCATCACCCTGGCCACCCGCGGGCGCAAACACCGGCGTCTGAATGTTGCCAACAGCGCCCAGGCATCGAGACTCGCCAAGCTTGCCACCGCCACGCGCTATGCCGGTAATGGACTGATTGTTCTCGATGCGGGTATTCGAGTCACCAGGGTACGCAGGACCTACGAAAGCGGCGGCGACTGGCAACGGCAGGCGGTACTAGAAACCACCGGATTCGGGGCAGGTGGGGCTGCCGGACTGCTTGTCGGCAATGGTGTTGTTGCCGGACTGACAGCCTTAGGCCTTGCGGCAACCCCTGTGGGTTGGGTGGTAATGATCAGCCTTGCTGCCGCGGCAGGTTTCGGTGCTGCCTATTATGCTGACAATAAAGGACAAAAAGTCGCTCGAATTATATATGAACGTGGGTGGTAGATATGTCAGGTAACGATCAACTCTGGGATGTTGTGCTCTTTGTGCTTTCGTTCGTTTTTATGGCAGCTGCTTGGGTTGGCTTTGCTCGATTGACGATGGCCCGGATTGAGCGGGAAATGAAGCGAGATGGCCTGCCGCGTCCTTGCCCCTGGGATGGACCCGGCGCGAGGATTCTCTGGTATGCGCACGCGATCTCGCTTCCTGTGGGCCGATTCAATCGCGCTGACAACCCCTTGATCGATGTTCCCCTCGTAAGGAAATATGCAACACGTGCAGATGTGATTCGGGGAAGACTTCTGTTGGTATTCGGCTATATCTTTGCGATTGTGGCGGTCGTAGGCGGAATCATGCTGGAGGAGTGAGCGAGCCAAGTAACGGCGGAGTCAGGTTCTAAGTGCACCACGTAGTGCTTCGGCGAAGGCCTCATAGGGCGACTGGTAGTCGAGGCACTTCCGTGGTCGCTGGTTGATCTGC
>JAWLCT010000015.1:45631-67915 GCA_041687015.1 Gammaproteobacteria bacterium | reverse complement strand
TATCGGCGCCTGCCTCTCGGCCTTTGCGGACTTCGGGCGCGTTCAGGAGAGCGAGGCCGGAGAGAAAAATGGCCGGGAGAGAGAGGAATGTGGCCCTGGGCGGGGCCATGGGCCAGATGCCGCAGTCCGCAGGTTTCCGCAGGGATCCCCGCGAACACGCGCGATCGGGCAAGAAAAAAGGCCAACCGAGAACGGTTGGCCTTTATCTATTGGTGGAGGGTGCGGCGACCTACCGCAAATCAGTCTCAAAGCCCGTGATCCTCGTAACTCCTTGATAATAAACGCCGAAGTCATCTCGCACAACAATTTCCAACCAACCCGACCAGAGAAACGAATTTCTCCCCTGATTTCCCGGCACCGGACGAGGGTTACGGGTTTGCAGTAAAACCGGATACCTGGCGTCGAGCAGCAACAACTTCGAATCCAGTTTTCGGACGCCGGTTCGGTTCCCAAAACGGAATCAAATGGAATCGCTCGCCGTTTCGACAAACCATTTGATTTTTCCGGTAAGCCAAGCATGAATGACACCGGTTGCGAAAACGAACAGGGAGCACCGGGCCATGTCATGATCGAATGCCTGAAACGAATCATCACCGAATATCAGAACCTTGCGCCTGCGGACGGACAAGTGCCCCGGCGTGTCGCAATCGGCAGCCTGACGGGTAAGGTCACGGTGGTCACCGGCGTTCGGGGGAGCGGCAAGACTGCCTTGCTACGCCAGCGTATCCGGCAGCTGATCGAGAGCGACATTCCTCGCGAAAGCATCCTCTATCTCAATTTGGCCGACGACCGGCTTTACTGGTTGCGGTACGAAAACCCGGACCTCATCCTGGAAACGTATTTCGAGCTTCATCCTCAGAAGCGCGGCAGCGAGACGGTCCACTGTTTTTTCGATGAGGTGCAGGCCGTCCCAAACTGGCAGCTCTTCATCAACCGCTTGATGCGCACCGAAAAGTGCGAGGTCACCGTGGCCGGTTCCTTGTTGCCCGCACCGGAGGAGGAAACCGGCAGCCCAATGACCGGCCGGATTGTCTCCTGGGAGATCTTCCCTCTTTCGTTTCGGGAGTTTCTCGACGGCAAAGGCATCGAAAGCGACGGTCCGCTATCCACCAGGCAACGGTTGACCATCCAGAAGGCGTTCGAGGACTACTGGCAGATCGGCGGCTTCCCTGGCGTGAACCGGCTGGAACAGCGGCAGCGCATCGAAGCCCATCAGGCGAACTGGAACGCCATCCTCGCCAGCATCATCGGGCATCACAACATCTCCCACCCTCGGGCGGTGATCGATCTGGCCCATTGGCTGGTTGACAACACCGGCTCCTATTACGCCGTCAGCCACCTGACCGATTACCTGAAATCCCTCGGCCACCGGGTGCGCAAAAGCTCGGTGGTCGATTGGCTCGTCGCGTTCGAGGATGCCGGGATGCTCTTCAGCGTGAACATCTTTTCCAGCTCGCCGACCCGAATCAGCGTCAATCCCCGCAAGGTCTACTGCATCGATCATGCGCTGGTGGCCTCGGTCAGCTCCGGCATCCTCACCAACCGCGACAGCCTGCTGGAGGATCTGGTGTTCACCGCGCTGCGCCGGGTGACGTCGGAGATCTTCTACTACAGGACCAAGACGGGCCGGGAGGTGGATCTTGTCGCGCTGCTGCCGTCAGCGCCGGGACAAGAACGAGCCATACTATTGATCCAGGTCTGCGCCTCGCTGGCCGATCCCCGCGTCAGGCAGAGCGAAGTCCGTTCCCTCTCCGAAGCCATGGTCGAGCTGGCGGTGGCGGAGGGGACCATCGTCACCTGGCGCACCGATGAGACCATCCCCGTGGGCTTCGGCACCATCCAGGTGGTGCCGGTCTGGCGGTTTCTGCTGGAGATGGAGCCGCGAACCTAAAATAGCGGCTCGGCTTATTTTAGGTTCGTGCTGCTTCCTAAAATAACGGTCTCCATCGGTTTGATCTCGTACCCCATGGCTCGGTAGCCGCGCTGCCGTTTGTCCCACATGCGGTTGAGCTGGGGATGATCGGTCTCGGCATAGTCATAGATACGCACATCCTGCTTGTCGGCATGCTCCCGGTGTAGGCGTCCGGCGTATTGCTGCAAGGTTCCCTTCCAGGAGATCGGCATGGCCAGCACCAGGGTGTCGAGCGGCGGATGGTCGAAGCCTTCGCCAATCAGGCGGCCGGTGGCGAGTAGCACCCTCGGTGCCGACTCATCCAATGTATCCAGTTCCGCGAACACCGCCGTTCGCTGCTTCTTCGACAGGCGGCCATGCAGGACAAAGCAGTGCTCGACCTCATCCCCCAGTGCCTCCTGCAACAACGGCAGATGATCCGTTCGTTCGGTAAGCACCAGCACCTTTCGCCCTTCCCGGTACGCGGCCAGCACATCCCCGGCGATGTGACGGTTGCGGGTCGCATCGTTGGCAAGGATGCGGAACACATCCTGAATCGGCGAATCCGGCGGGACATTCGGAGAAGGAAGCACCTTCGGCCAGACCTCCAGTTGCGCCGGGGCGGTTTTCGGTCTGGCGGCACTGTGGCGGATCGGCCCGCACTGCATGAAGATGATCGGCTGATGACCGTCGCGGCGTATCGGGGTGGCGGTCAGGCCCACCACAAATTTCGCTTTGGCCTGTTTGAGGATTGCCTCGAAGGAAAACGCCGACAGGTGGTGGCATTCGTCGATGATGATCTGGCCGTACTGGTCGAGCAGTTCGCCCAGGTCTTCCCGCCGGGACAGTGACTGCATGACGGCGATGTCGATCTTGCCGGACGGTTTTTTCTTGCCGCCGCCGATGACACCCAAGCTTCCTTTCGGGAACTCAAGAAATCCCGTCAACCGCTCCTGCCACTGGCGCAGCAGTTCGGTGCGAAGCACCAGCACCAGTGTGCTCACCTTGCGCCGGGCGATCAGGGCGGCTGCGGTAACGGTCTTGCCGAAGGCCGTCGGGGCGCAGAGCACGCCGACCTCGTGCTTGAGCATCTCCCGTACCGCTGCCCTCTGGTCCTTGCGCAAGGTGCCGGTGATTTTTGCTGTCACCTTTCGTCCGGCCAATCGCTCGTCCTGCAGTTCCGGACGGATATCGTTCTCCTGCAACAGGTCGAGCACCGCATCGAGACAACCACGCGGCAGGCCGATATGCTGGGGATAGTTCTCGGCGCAGCCGATGATGCGCGGTTTGTTCCACACCGGCAAACGCATGGCCTGGGCCTTGTAGAACTCCGGATTCTGGAAGGCGGCGAGACGGATCAGGCGGTTGGCCAGCGGCTGGGGCAGATCGGCCTTGGCGATGAAAATCTGGTTGGCCAGCACAAGGCTCAGTGATTCGGGTAGTGGACCGGTAATTCTTGCGGGCACTGGTGAAGGACGCTGCCATGGCTTGCTGTCTTCTTCCTCGGCGGCAAAGGCCACATCCAGAGGATGGCGGCCGCCGCTGGCCCGCAGGATGGCGTCTTCCAGGTCTCGCCGGGACATGGGGCGGATGGATGCCAGAAAGGTCCACTGGTCTGGATAGGGTTGCAGCTGTTCATCGACAAACACGCTGCGACCTGATTCCCTCGGCTGTTTCTGCAGGGGCAGCGCGATCAGGTTGCCGAAGCCGCCCTTGGGCATGGTGTCCTGATTGGGAAATAGGCGGTCGTAGCTGGTCAGGGACAATTGCCGGGTGCGGTCGCAGGTGTGGCTGATCAGTGCGGCCCCGAGCTGCCGGGCCTCGCGGGCCGGAACCGGCTCAGCAAAAAAGATCCAGGCGTGAGCACCGTTGCCGGAACGGGAAATCTCCATCGCCGTCGGGATACCGAGTTCCCGGCAGGATTGCATGAAGGCCTTGGCATCTTCCCGCCAGTCGGCCTCATCGAAATCTGCCGCCAGAAAGTAGCAGCTGTCATCGCTCTGGAGCGGATAGACGCCGATGGTCTGCTTTCCGGCCAAATGGTCATAGATCACCCGGTCGGTCACCGGCAGCAATTGTCGCTGGTTGCAATCGCCGCATTTCACCCGGGGCTTGTGGCAGATGCCGGGTTTCCACTCGTTCCCGCAGGCCGGTGAGTAGCCGGACGTGCCTTTTGCCGACTCCCAGCGCTGCGGGTAGACATCCTCCCGCCCCCGGAACAGACGGCGGAACAGGGCAATCTTGTCGTCGGTGGTGAAATGGGTTGGGGCTGGTGCGGATTCGGTTGGGGCGGGGACAGGTTCAGGGATGGCCGGTTCTTTCCAGGCGATACCGTGCTGGGTCAGCAGTTCCTTGAGGCGGGCGTTCTCCTCGCGCAGCTGACACAGTTCGTCTTGTTCATTCTGGCTCTTGTCACTCTTCGGCAAATCCATACTCCGCCATCAGCATGTCGTTAGAAAACATTGGCCTCCAAGTCACCCCTCAAGTCAGTCCCCAAGATGTCGCAGCTATTGTCATAGCTCTGTCATAGCTCTGTCATAGCTCTGTCACAGCTCGGTGTCACAGCTTGTCATAGCTCAGCCAACGTGTAATGGCGGGTCGGGTCGGTCGCTCCCGCGCCAACTTCAACGATCATATTCTTGTCAAGCATCCCCTTCAGATCCCGCTGCAGGCTGCGGCGGTTGACGGTCGGGCAGAGCGCTTCGAAGTCCTGGATGGTCAGCTTGTCATGCTGAAGGAGAAAGCCCAGTGCCTTGCCCTGGCGCTCGTTCAGGCCGTGCTGTTTCACCAGCACGTCGCGGCGGATGACCTGTTCGCTGCGTTCGCGCACCTCGACCATCTGGGTTTCCAGTCCGGTGACGAAGTAGTCGAGCCAGCCGGTCATGTCCATGCCGTTGTCGCGCACGCTCTGGATCGACTTGTAGAAGGTCGGCCGGTCGCGGTCGTAGTATTCGCTGATGGTGAACAACCGCTTGAAGTCGTACCCGGCCTTGTAAAGGCAGAGAGTGGAGAGCAGCCGCGAGGCGCGTCCGTTGCCGTCGAGAAACGGGTGGATATGCACCAGTTGGAACTGGGCGATGCCGCTCACCAGCACTGGATGGATATCGCGGTCAGCGTTCAGCCACTTGACCAGCTCCGACATCATCACCGGTACCTCCACCGCCGTGGGCGGTGTGTAGATGACCTGACCGGTGCCCGCGTTGACCACATAGTTCTGGATACGCCGGTATTCCCCTGGTGCTGCGCTACCGCCGCGCACGCCTTCCACCAGCTTGCGGTGGATCTCGCGGATCATCCCCTCGGTGATCGGGTCGCCGCTGTCCAGGCACTCGGAGACAAACTCAAAGGCGGTGCGGTAGTTGAGCAGCTCCCGCGCATCGTCCGGATCGGCCTCCGGCACCGCTTCGCCCTTCCACAGCCTCTCGGCCTGATCCAGGGTCAGCCGGGTGCCTTCGATGTGGGTGGTGTGGTGCGCCTCCAGAATCAGCGCCTGTTCGCCCACCTCGCGCACCCAGTCGGCAGAGAGCTGCGCCGCCTCCAGAAAGCCCCGCGCCCGCTCGATGCGAGTGATCGCGGACGTCTGTCGGTTGGTAATAGTGAACTTTGGAGTAAAAGTCATGGCATGTTCCCCCTCATTCAACGTCCAGATAATCAAAGCGGCCCAGCCGCAACAGATTTTCCCGGGCACGTTCAGCATTTTCGCGAATCTGAGGGTCTTCAGCGGTCAGGCCAGCCTTCAAAATTGGCTTGGCCTCATCGGCTAAAATATACATCTGAGTGCCTTGGTCCATGGCATCCGTGATTTTGGCAAAGCATTCGACAACCAATGCCAGGTGATTCGGGAGCAGTTTATTCAGGGCTCTCACCTCAAGCGAAAGTCCAACATCTTTTCGTCGGCCAAGATCGAGAATTTTCGAGTACGATTGCAAACGCCAGTCAGAGCCGAGACATTCGGCTTCCAACCAAAAGGTAAATTCCTGAAGCTCCAACGGCTCAGAGGCTTCAAAGCGCCAATCGAAAAAAGCGATAACGCGGTCGGTCAATGTTTGATCCAGTTGCCTGCCGCTATTTCTCAATGATCGGCCAACATGGTCGAAGAGTTGCCCCCAGCGTTTCCGGTCACCTTTGGTCTTGTCATAGAAACGCTCAAGCAGGTTTTTGTCACCCGTCAGGGGGTAGACCTCCCAAAGGTAGTAGGTGAAAAGGTGCTGGCCCAGCCTGTCGATAAGCTCCCTACCGTCGCCTTTTTCGTTCGCAAGGCTATTGAGGTTCTCTATTGCATATTCAAACTCACCCTGCAGAATTTCAAACGTCAGCTTGACCGGACGGTTAAATCGGATATAGCTGCCGAATGTATCCCGCCAAACAGCTTCATTTGCCTGTGGGAAAAAGATTTCCCGTTGCTGGGCGGCCCAATCCCGATTGAGGGTGCAGAGGTTCCCGAAGTGCAACCCCAGTAACGCCTGCTCAGGCCGGGTTAGCGGGATTTCAGCATTCTCGGCTAGACGTTTCGCGAGGATGTCGGTCACTTCCGGCAACGGGTCTTCCGGTAACTGGCGGCGAACCCAGAAGCCGAAATTGACAAGGGATTCGAGTGACCGGCTGCGGGTATTGTTGATTGCTTCGGTAATAGGATCGTCGCGGTTAAGCAACACCGGGCGGTCGTGGTCGAGCCGCCAGTCGGACTGCCCGCACGCCTGTCGAAGCAGAGCGGCAAGGCCGTCCCTTGCAGCTATTGGCGCATCCGTATCCTTGTTCACACAGGCGTCAATAAAATCAACCACGGCTCGGCGCGGGCTGCCCCAGTCAGGATGGTCGCGTGATTCGTCTCGTGGCTCGGGTTGTCCTTCCACTCGCGCCGTGTCCGGATGTGACAGGACCCATGCACAGAACTCAAGACACTGGTCCAGTTTGTCGAAATTCTTCTCCTTGACGAGTTCGAGCATGGCCTTGAGCATGGCCGCGACATAGACCGGCCGGGCAATCCGGTCACGGTTCGCAAGCCAGAAAGCCAGCCGCTCGCCATCTGGCACGATCTTCTCTTTGAACAGGGATTGGAAGACGCCAGCCAGCGCGGAGATATTGATCTCAACCAGCCAGTTATCCTTGTCCCGATGCTCCTCGTTCCAGTCGTTCAGGTAGGCCAGAAGCTCATCATCGGTGAAGTTTTCAAGATCTTCGGCGGACTTCGGGCTCCGGTAGCTGACCGTGCCTCCGGTTACTCCGCCGTAGGGTGAATAGCTGTCATCGGTAACAGCTTCAGCCGAAGATTCACGTTCCAGCTCATCGAAATACCGTCGGACGTCCCCGCTAAGCAGTGCGGCGAATGGGCGTAGCTGCATACGGTGAAAGTAGCGCTGACGCTGCTGAAAAGCCTCCTCACTGTAGCGTTCACCCATCCATTCACGGAAATCCTCTTTCGAAGGCCCGCTGAGAATGGCGTCGAAAATCCCTTTTCGTTCCTCCGCACTGAGCAGGCGGGGGCCGAAGTGTTCACTGGCCTTGCGGATCATCAATTGAAATTCGAAGTGGTGCTCCCATTTGGGATAGTCTTCGTGACCAAGAATCTGCTCGCGTATCCATGGGAGGGTCTGGTCATTGGGGTGTGACGCGTAAAGGTGTTGCCGCAGTCGCTTGAACACCTTCCAGCGATAATTTCGCAATGCCTGATCCAGGGCATCAATGGATTCCGGGGCGTTCTCATAGACCTGCTCACAGGCATAGGTCAGCGTCTGCACCAGGGTTTCCTTCGCATCCTGATAGTCGCGATCCGGCTTATCCAGCCTGCGGCACCAGATTTCCGAATAGTCCTGGTCGCTGCCTTTTTCGAAATCTTCCGGGTGCATTCCCAGCCCGATCATGCTTGCCACCGCATCAATCAGGATGCGGGAAACCTGATAGGGCTCACGCTCAGCCAAGGGGCGAACACCTTTTTCCAGGATTTGCTGATATTCCCATTGTGGAAAGCGGGGCGCTGGTTCAAGTGAGGTCCCTGTGGTCTTTGGTTTCTTTTTGCGGAGTTGTTGTTTGTCCTGCGCCCTTGGATCTTCTCGAAAGGGAACAAGCATTTTTGTTATTTCAAGCGCTTCGGCGATGTTGCCTTGTTCCGTCCAATGCTGGAGCAATTCGGGATAACGGTGGGCGAGAAAGGGATTATCAAGCTCGATATATTCAATAAGCTTCGGAAGCAACCCTGCCGATTGTTGCCCTTTGAGCTTAAGGGAAATTGCCAGGACATCATCATAAATCCGTGGGTTATCTGTTTTTGGCAGAGATAAAATAATTTCGACTACTTGATCTGGAGCTTCCTCCGTAACGGCCACTAAATAGCTCAGTTCCGGCCAATGCGGATATTGCACATATCCGTCAGGTAGCTGTTTCAACCCAGGAGGACAGTTGAAATAGCCGCGTTCACGCAGTGGCCCTATCCAGAGAGGGTTGCTTAGCCTGGAGAAGAAGTACTGCCGATCCGTCTCTTTTTTAACAGACGCCAGTACTTTTTCTATCATCTCGTTGGTTGGTGGCGTCCAGGATTTCATTCAGGTCCTTTAATCGATCATATTGGCTGCTGGCAGCTATGTAGAGATACCCATCAAGGCAATTGAAATGTTTCACCAAGTCATTGTCCGTTTCTGCACGAAACGGTTTATCGCGCAGATGCGCATGGCCAAGAAACCAGTCTTTTGCAGCTTTCCATTCCGAAAGAAAATTGCCGGGAATCTTGTCTTTATCGGAGTAATCGAGAAATGTACTGAAGAACAATCCATCAGCCTCCGAACTTCGCATACGCCCAGACTTGTGTTCATCAATCAGGGTAGAGATTTTCTGGCATACATCGATTGGAATCAGGTGTCCTTTCTCGGCCACATCTGACAAAAGTTCATTGCTGAAGCGCCACTCATCCCGCCAGTGGTTCTGTAATTTGTCGATATGCTGTTGGTATTGAACGCGCTCCGATTTGATGCCAGCAACAGTCGATGCAAGACGGTTCATCAAGTCCCGTCCAGCATGAGCAACAAACGAGACGTAGCCTGCTGGTCTCTGATTTATAAGAATTGCGGCACCTTTATACGCCTCGGCAAAGACTGGAAGGCTGAGGTCATCATTCAGCCAATCGTATACTCGTTGTTGATTCTTTTTTAGCGCCATCGAGTCAAACACCCTCCTTGCCATCCACAGCAGCCGGGCACTTCGACTTGATGAATTCGAACATGGGACGGAAAACTTCAAAGCAAGCCGAGGCCAGGGTTGGTACGACTTCCTTGGCGAAAGCGGTCTTCTCCCCATCTGATTTAAAGACGATCTTGGTACCGCCGACGCAGGGCTCCTGCTGGTAATAATTCTTAGTGGCTTCGAGTCCGTAAAACAGGTGCTCTATCTCACAGCACGAGTCTCCGCCGAAGGTTTCACCCGTGGCAGCATTGCGGATAACTTGCTTTTGTATGTCGGCGTTGGCTGGTACGGGCAGCATCAGAGCGTAAGATTCTCCTTCCGCCCATTTCTTGATCATTCCCTTCAACGGGTCTGTTTCGCTGACGGCACCGTTCAATCCGTTCCACTGGTCATAGGCCTTGTCGAAATCGAATAGGGCGAAAACCGGCAATCCACCCATTTCAGTATGAATTCGGTTGTCGGTCAGCAGCTGTTTAATGTAGGTGCAGCTGAAGGCATAAAACGGGATGAACGGCATCTCAACGTCATACAGCTTGTACCATGCCTCCTTGAGAATCACCGGGTCGGTGCTGCCCTCGGTGAACAGAACCGGTTTGTTTTCAATCTGGATGGCGTTGATGATGCTGAGCAACTGCTCCTGCTCGGAATATTTAATGAGATCGGCACTCAATTTTTTGATGGCAACCGACTTGGGCAGGTCATAGCAATTCGCCTGATTGCCTTTGATGTCAAAAAACTTGATTTTCTTTTTGTCGTGCGGAATGAGCGTCACAGCACTATGACTGCTCATCAGCACATGGTTGTTTTTGGCAGTGGTGTCGGTGATCTCGAAGACCTGTTTGAGGAAGTCGAATTGCCATTCAGGGTGGAGGAAGGAGTCGGGCTCGTCGAGAAGGGTGATGCAGTTTCGGTCCTTGAACAGTTCGACGATGGAGTAGATGTACACCGACTGGAATTGGCCGTCGCTGAAATGGGCGATGGTGGCGTCCACGCCGCCGGTCAGTTGCAGGGGAATGGTGATCTCGGCCAGCATCCCCAGCGTCTTCAGGTTGTCAAACTGGCGGAACAGCTCCTGGGGGCTGAGGTCGGCGAATTCCTGGCGGATTTTGGCGATATCGAAATAGAGGATGTAACGATCTGGTTCAGCGAAATAACCCTCGGAGCGCACCGGGCTGCCGGTGGCGGTGTTGATGCACCCATGGAGCCGGTCGAGAAAGGTCTTGGTGATCCCCTCCGGCTGCCAGTAGCGGTCGGTTTCATCGTTCAATTCGATGTCAAAACGGGAATCAGCGGCATAGGCGGGGCGTTCCAGCACCACCTTCGCTTCTAAGGCCACGGTTTCGATGCCGAGCTTCTGGCAAATAAATTGCCGGGCCTTGCAGGTTTCGGGCTGCATCAGCAGCACGGCCAGCAACAGTTCCTTGTAGTCCGGGCCGATCCCGATGAAATAACGGGCCTCGTCAAAATCGGCGCGCTTGATGCGTTTGCGGAAGGTCTCTTCATACTGCTCGACCAGATTTGCCACGGTGTCGTTGTGGCCGGAGTAGTAGATCAGCACATTGTCCGGCAGCGGCGTCTTGCCAATGGTTTTTCGCTCTTTGCCGCCGATGGTCAGCTTTCCGGAGTTCCAGCCGATCTCGGTGGCCTTGCCGTCGATTTCGAAGCCGATGCGGTAATTGAATTCACAGGCAGCCTTGTCACGATCGAACTCGACGATATGACGGAATATCTCGATGAGCGCCTCGAACAGGTTGGATTTACCGGTGCCGTTCTTGCCGACAAAGACATCGATAAAGCTGCCGCCGTCGAAGCTCAGGGAAAAGTCCCGAAGGTTTTTGTACTGACCGATATAGAGCGATGTCAGGCGCATGGCATCTCCCTATACCTGTGCCATCACGGCGTTGAGGAGTTTGGTTTGTTTACCGGTGGCGGCGTCGATCTGCTGGTCGAGGGTGTCGCACAAGGCCATCAACTGGTTGATGCGGTCGACGATGCGGTGTTGTTCGGGGAGTGGTGGAAGAGGAACAGCACAAAGAGAAAGCTTTGTGCCATTAAAATTCGCCTGTCCACACTGCTGCACAATTTCAGGTTCAATTTGAGTTGATCTGAAATAGGGTGCGTTCATCGCCTGGCTTATGAACACCGGGTTCAGTAGTGCATCAAACAATCTGACCCTTATCAAATATGATGCGAATGTCGCATGCTCGACAGGACCTGTGTAGCGTGCCGATTTCCCGACCAACTCATAACTATTCGTTCGGTTAAAAAGAATATCGTTTGGTTGAAGGAAGAGGCGAGGTAGCTCGTCGATGTCTGGTGCAATGTATTTGAATCCTTCGTCGATCAACTGACCATCAACGATATTGCCCATTCGATAAACTGGAACAAGCGAGGAATCGTCACAAGTTTTTTGTGATGTCCCGTAATCTATGGATTCCGCAAGTTCGGCAATTCTCACCCACCGCCAATTATCAGGAACCTGAAACGGCTCATCGTCCTGAGAGATTGAAGGTATCGGCTTAGGCCTCTTGATTTTCTTTTCTTTCACCAGCCGCTGCTTTTCAGCTTCGATCTCTTTCAGCAGTTCGCTGGCGGGCGGGTCGTTGGGGTTTTGGGGGACGAGGCGGCCCATGACGGCGAGCTGGAGGATGGCCTTGCGCAGTTCGGCGACGTTTTCCTTGACGGTGTAGAGTTCACCGAAGTGCTGCTTGATAAAGTCCCAGGCCGTGCCGTCCGGCCCGTCGAGCAGTTGTTTGATGGCGGCGGCGTGGACGGCCAGCCGCTTCTCCTCCCGCTCCTTGCGCAGCTTTTCCAGCGCATCACACCGAGCCATCAACTGGTCGATGCGGGCGACGATGCGGTGTTGTTCGGGGAGTGGGGGCAGAGGAAACACGATGGATGCCAAAGCCTTGCTCGACATATTGGAGATGCCGACCCCTTTGCGATGCTGATTAATCTCGCCAGTGGCGTTCAGCTTCTCGAAAAACCTGTAGGCAAAGTACGGATCAATGTCTCTGTAAAACCGAGCACGATGGACGTGATTCTGAAAGCACACTTCTGAATCGAAGTGCCACACCGCTGCTCGACCCGCCTCCCCACCTTCACAGATCAACAAATCATTCTTTCTTGCAGTGCATTTTTCAAGTTCGTCGTCTCTGATTAACATTTGGCGAACATTGTCGAGTTCAAACCTTCCCCAGTAGAGATTTGAGGTCGTAATATAATCGCGTGGTTCGCCTGTGTTGCGCCCCTTGTCCAGCGTCTTGCCAGAATTGTGTTGGGCAATATCTCCGAATCGCACCCATGCCCAGCTTGCCGGAATTTCGTGGGTAACTTCCTCAGGAGAGACTTCCGGCAGGGGCTTGGGCTTTTTGATTTTGCCTGCTTTCACCAGTCGCTGTTTTTCAGCCTCGATCTCTTTCAGCAGTTCCGAAGCAGGCGGATCATTCGGGTCCTGCTCCACCAGCTTGCTCTGCATGGCAAGGGTCAGGATCAACTCGCGCAGTTTGGCGATGCCGTCGGGCGCGGCAAAGGCGGTATCGAAGTGTTGTTCCAGCAGATTGCGGGTGGCGTCGGTCATGCCTTCCCCCCCATGCAGGCCATCAACTCGGCTTTCAAGGCCTGTTGCGCCGCTTCGAGCTGGTAGACGATCTGCTGGTACTCGGCCATCAACTCTTCCGGATCGCGGTGGTTGACCTCCACTTCGTGCGGGTTCTTGCAGTCCAGGTTGTAGTTGCGCTCGGCCAGCTCCTTGGCCGAGACCTTCCAGGCCTGCTCGGTGGTCTTGCGGACTTTGCGCTCGGCTCCGCCCCACCAGGCCTTTTCGAGATCGAACTCAGCGATGGTCAGGGGCTTGGAGCGGGAGTAGGACTTGTAGCCTTCCGGATACGGGTGCGCGAAGAACCAAACCTCTTTGGTCGGCCCGCCCTTCTCAAAAAAGAGGATGTTGGTGGCGATGCTGGTGTAGGGGCTGAACACGCCTTTGGGCAGACGCACGATGGTGTGCAGGTTGAACTCCTCAAGTAGTTCGCGCTTGAGGTTGGTCTTGGTGCCCTCGCCGAACAGAAAACCGTCGGGAAGCACAACGGCCGCCTTGCCGGTGTCGTGTTTCAAGAGGTGCATGATCAGCGCCATGAAGAGGTCGGCGGTTTCGCGGGTCTGGTACTTGCGCGGAAAGTTGTTCTCGATGCCGTCTTCTTCCATGCCGCCGAAGGGGGGATTGGTGATGATCAGGTCCACCCGGTCGCGGGGGCCGTAATCCTTCAGCGGGCGACTCAGAGTGTTGTCGTGGCGGACGTTGGTGGGCACGTCGATGCCGTGCAGCATCATGTTGGTCATGGCCAGCATGTGCGGCAGCGGTTTCTTCTCCACGCCGTGAATAGATTCCTGCAGGCGCTTGCGGTCGTCGGCGGTTTTGACCTGCTTGTTCAGGTGCTCGATGGCGCAGGTGAGAAAGCCGCCGGTGCCGCAGGCCGGATCGAGGATGGTTTGCCCGAGCTGCGGGTCAAGCATATCGACCATGAACTGGGTGACGGCGCGTGGGGTGTAGTATTCACCCGCGTTCCCAGCAGATTGCAGGTCAGAAAGGATCTTTTCGTAGATGTCGTTGAACAGGTGGCGGTCACCGGACTTGTTGAAGTCCACATCCACTTCGATAGCGTTGATCACCTGGCGCAGCAGGGTGCCGGACTTCATGTAGTTGTAGGCGTCTTCGAAAACCGAACCGACCACCTTGCCATGCGGCGAAACACCGGCGGCGGTGGCCAGATTCTTGAGCGCCGGGAAGAGGTCATTGTTGACAAAGTCGATCAACTCCTCACCGGTCATCCCCTCGGGGTTCTTGGCCCAGCTGGACCAGCGGAAACGGCCTTGCAGCGGTGACTTGTAACCGGGGATGGTGAGCTGCCACTCCTGTTCCTTATCATCGAAGATTTTCAGGAAAATCAGCCAGACCATCTGGCTGATGCGCTGAGCGTCGCCATCGACGCCGACATCTTTGCGCATGATGTCCTGAATGGCTTTGATCAGGGTGGTGAGTGACATAGTGGTTTTATCTCCAGTTCTTTTTATCAGGCGCTATAGAGGGCCTGTTCCAGTTCGTTGACAGCCTGCTGATACTGATCCAGCCCACCAAAGGCGCGGATGATTTCCAGCGGGGTGCCGAATTCGGTAAAGGGGGCAATGGTGAGAATCTGCGTCTCTTCGATATGGGCCACGCCTTCATCGGCATACTTGTCGAGCAGGGCCTCCAGCACACAGCGGGCCTGCTCTCCGTAGCGGGTGAAGTAGTTGCGTTTCTTCACCTGTTCCGCCCGCTCCTTGCGGGTGAGCGGCGGCATATCCCAGGCGACATGGCAGACCAGATCGAAGGGGTCGAAGGCTTTGCCGGATTGCCGTCCGATCTCATCGGCAAGAGCATCGAAGAACACGCCCTGTTCCGACAGTTCGTCGATGATGGCCTGCTTCTTCTCGGTGCTGCTCCAACGGCGGAGGAAATCGTCGAGGGTTGCGTACTCCCTGGCCAGGGCCTTGCGGGTGTAATCTTTGAGGGATTCGGTGATCAGTTTGCCGTTGGCATCGAAGTACTGGACGCGCTCGGCGGCGACCTTGACCTCGACATTGGCCACGACGTAACGGCGAATGCCGCCTTCCTCTCCTGGGCCAGGTTCGGCGACGCCGGTCCAATCCTGGTCCTCTCCGGGCTCCGGGTAGGTGACGCCACCACCAACATCGGGATCAACTGGAACATCCGGCGGCACCGGTGACTGGTCCCCGCTGGGCTCGTAGATCTGCACCGGGTCGCCGTCGAAATCAGGGTCGGCAAACAGCTCGGTGGCCTTCTTGAAGTCGATGATGGTGAAGTAGTACTTGCCGTAATCTTCGTTGATGCGGGTGCCGCGCCCGATGATCTGCTTGAACTCGGTCATGGACTGAATGCGCTGGTCGAGCACGATGAGTTTGCAGGTCTGCGCATCGACACCGGTAGTCATCAGCTTGGAGGTGGTGGCAATAACCGGGTATTTGCTCTCCGGAAAGATGAAGTTGTCCAGCTCCGCCTTGCCTTCCTCGTTGTCGCCGGTGATGCGCATGACATATTTGCTGTTCTGCGCCACCAGGTCGGCGTTTTCATTGACTAGGGCCTGACGCATGCGTTCGGCATGGTCGATGTTTTCACAGAAGACGATGGCCTTGTCGAAACGGTTGGTCTGCCTCAGGAACTCGGTGATCTTTTTTGCCACCAACCGGGTGCGCTGTTCTAGAACCAGGGTTTTGTCGAAATCCTTCTGGTTGTAGATGCGGTCCTCAATCTCGTTGCCGTACTTGTCGATCATGCCCTTGTCGGGCCGCCAACCGGTCAAATCCCGGTCGAGATCGATGCGCACGACCTTATAGGGGGCAAGGAAGCCGTCGTCGATTCCCTGCCGGAGGCTGTAGGTATAGATGGGGCCGCCAAAGTAGTCGATATTGGAGACTTCTTTGGTCTCTTTGGGGGTGGCGGTCAGGCCGATCTGAGTAGCAGAGGTGAAGTATTCAAGAATTTCACGCCAGGCCGAATCGGCAGCCGCGCTGCCTCGATGGCATTCATCAATGACGATGAGGTCGAAAAAATCGGGGCTGAACTGTTTGTAGATGTTTCTCTCTTCCTCGTTGCCGGTGACAGCCTGATAGAGGGAAAGGTAAATCTCGTAGGACTTGTTGGCCTGCCGCTTCTGGATCTTGGTCATGGCCGAACCGAACGGCTTGAAGTCGTTGGTCATGGTCTGGTCGACCAGGATGTTGCGGTCGGCAAGAAACAGGATGCGTTTCTTCGCCTTGGACTTCCACAGCCGCCAGATGATCTGGAAGGCGGTGAAGGTCTTGCCGGTGCCGGTAGCCATCACCAGCAGAATGCGATTCTGGCCCCGCGCTATCGCCTCGATAGTCTTGTTGATGGCCAGCAACTGGTAGTAACGAGGACTTTTATCGCTGCCGTCGCTGAAATAATCCTGCGTGACCAGTGCATTCTGCTGATCGTTCAGGCCACGATGCTGCGCCCACCATTGCCACAACATTTCCACAGTGGGGAATTCGTGGAGTGCAAGCTCCCGCTCGACAATGCCGTCCAGGGCGATCTTGTTGTGGAACAGAAAACCGTCGCCGTTGGTGCTGAACACAAAAGGGACTTGCAGCATGTCGGCGTAGCCCAACGCCTGTTGCATGCCGTCGCCAACCGTGTGGTTGTTGTCCTTGGCCTCGATAATGGCAATGGGGATGTTCGGCTTGTAAAACAGGACATAATCGGCGCGTTTGTGCTTGGCGCGGGTATGCAGCTTGCCACGCACGATGATGCGTCCCTTCGTGAGAGGAAACTCTTCACGAATTTGGGTCGTGACATCCCAGCCCGCCTTCTCCAAGGCGGGGGTGATGTACTTCGTGCAAATATCGCGCTCGGAAAGTTGTTTCTTATTCATCAGGCCAACTTCCCTTGTTTTTTCATCCGCTCACAAAAAGCTTCGAATTGCCTTCGCGCCAGTTTAAAGGGAACCGTCTTGCTGTTTTCCCAGCGGTTGATCGTGGAAAAGCTCACACCCAGCTCGTGAGCCAGCTCTTCCTGGCTCAGCCCCAGTTGCTGGCGGACTTCTTTGACCGTCTCCGCAAAATTTTCCGGTGCTTTTGCCATATCGGTTTGCCTCAATTCCAGATGCGCCACCATTTCACCGGCGGCAAGCGAACGCAGTGTGTCCAACTTACAAATACGACGATCAATATAGCAGGTGACAACGCATGTGGAAAGCGGAAAGTTGGCGGTTATTTCAGAATTTTCCGACACATCCCGCCGCCACCCGGTAAGTAACCCCTCAGAAGGCCATCGCTAAAAAAATTCAGCCGACGCCCGACACTTTCTCCGTCTCTCCGGTAAGTAAGGGCATAAACCAAAACGAGGAGCGACCGACCATGGATATCAACGATCTGTTTGACGGAATCATGAAAAGTATCAACCAGTTTGCCGACGAAATCGCCGAGCAGCGGTTGCAGGAAAAAATGCAGGACACCGGACGAGGTCCGGAGAATGGGGGTAAGAATGCGGAGAATTTCGAGGCGAAAGAGAAGCGGGGTATGACGGATTTCCCGAAAAGGGAGTGATCGGGGCGGCAGCGCCGACACCCTGAAAGCGGCGTAAGTCGCTGACAATACGCAGAAAAACAAAACCCGCCCAATAACCGGACGTGGTTAGTGGACGGGTCTGTCTTTTTTAAATGGTGGAGGCGGCGGGAATCGAACCCGCGTCCGTAAGCCCTCTACCCTCGGCTCTACATGCGTAGCCACGTCTATTGTGTTTCACCGGCGACTGCCCGGCGGGCAGGGCGTGTCGACGGCTAGCCCGTTGGATTTAGTGCTTCCGGTCCCGGGCCAGGACCTTGGCACGATCTTGTGTAGATGACCTCCGCGTGTCCCGAAAGACACCGGGCGCACAAGCACACCCGGGCGGAGGGCTAGGCCTTAAGCGGCCAGAGCGTAGTTGTCGTCGTTGGCAACTATAAGTGTGCAGATTGTTTTACGAGGTGATCTGCACCTCGGCATGCACCTAAGGCTTCGCGACCCACGTCGAAGCCAGGTCGCCCCCTTGGTGAAACTTTTGACATGGTAGCTGTTTGGGAGTTCCAACTCTAGCGGCGGGGGGAGAAAAAGCTTGAACCACGGGGACACGGGGAACACGGGGAGGTCGAGGTTTTTCGGCTGCAGGAGGGCAGGTGGTGGGCGAACACGGCTGGGAGAGTCAGCGATCACAGCTGTCACGTAGCCGCTGCGCGGCAACGTGACCTACGGGTTGTGGGGTGTTTGGCCTGCCTGCGCTGTCACGTAGGCGCTGGGCGCCAACGTGACCTACGCATGTCTTGCCCCCGTGTTCCCCGTGTCCCCCGTGTTAACGCTTTTCCCTCACGCCTGCCGCAGCAGTCGCTGTTTTTCGCGCTGCCAGTCGCGGTCGCGTTCGGTGGCGCGTTTGTCGTGGGCCTGTTTGCCCTTGGCCAGGGCGACTTCGGCCTTGGCGCGGCCTTTGCTCCAGTAGAGCGCCGTGACCACCAGGGTGTAGCCCTTGCGTTCCACGGCGCCGATGAGGCGGTTGAGTTCTTCGCGGTGCAGCAGCAGTTTGCGGGTGCGCTGCGGGTCGGGGTGGATGTGGGTGGAGGCGGTCTGCAGGGGGGTGATCAGGGCGCCCAGCAGCCAGGCCTCACCGTTTTTGATGATGACGTAGCTGTCCACCAACTGCACACGACCGGCGCGCAGGCTCTTCACCTCCCAACCTTCGAGCACGAGCCCGGCTTCGAAGCGGTCTTCGATGAAAAAGTCGTGGCGGACTTTCTTGTTGAGGGCGATGGTCCGCGACTCGCCTTTTTTATCTGGTTTGTTCTTCGCCATGGGCGGGCATTATAGGCGAAGGGCCTGCCCTCCGGTTGAGGCTCGCGGGGATTTCGCAGACAATCCCGCGAACCCAAGGGGGAAAGATGCAAGGGCACCGCGAACATATCCACGGCCAATGGTCTTCACGCTGGGCGTTCATTCTGGCCGCCACCGGCTCCGCCGTGGGGCTTGGCAACATCTGGAAGTTCCCGTACATCACCGGTGAGAACGGCGGCGGCGCCTTTGTGCTGGTCTACCTCGGCTGTATTGCCCTGATCGGCATACCCATCATGGTGGCGGAGATCATGCTCGGGCGGCGGGGTAGGCGCAGCCCCATCAACGCCATGCGCTACCTGGCCCAGGAAGAGGGCGTCGCCCCTGCCTGGCAGTTGCTCGGCTGGCTGGGGGTGTTGACCGGCATCCTCATCCTCTCGTTCTACAGCGTCATCGCGGGCTGGGCCATCGCCTATGTGGTGCGCGGGGCGGGGGGATTGTTCACGGGCATGGACGGCCCCACCGCTCAGGCGGTGTTCGGCGCCCTGGTGGCCGATCCCGAGCGACTGCTTGCCTGGCATACGATTTTCATCGTCATGACCGTGGTGGTGGTGTCCCGTGGTGTGGCGGCGGGCCTGGAAAAGGCCGTGCGCTTCATGATGCCGGCGCTGTTTCTCATCCTGCTCGTCCTGGTGGGGTATGCCATGAACACCGGGAGCTTTTTCGAGGGGCTGCGGTTCATGTTCCGGCCGGACTTCGAAAAGCTCACCATGGAGGCGGTCCTGGTCGCCATGGGCCACTCCTTTTTCACCCTGAGTCTCGGCATGGGCGCCATCATGGTGTACGGCTCCTATCTTTCCCGCCGTACCTCCATCATGGGTACGACCCTGCTTATTGCGCTGGCAGACACCATGGTGGCGCTGCTCGCCGGTCTGGCCATTTTCCCCGTGGTGTTCGCCAACGGGTTGGCGCCGGGCGCAGGGCCGGGCCTCGTATTCCAGACCCTGCCCATCGCCTTTGGCGGCATGCCGGGCGGCAGTTTCTTCGGCACGTTGTTCTTCTTGCTGCTGGTGTTCGCCGCCTGGACCTCCGCCATCTCCCTGGTCGAGCCGGTGGTCGCCTGGCTGGTGGAAAATCGCAACATGTCGCGGGTGAATGCCGCGGCGCTGGCGGGGATTTTCAGCTGGGTGCTCGGGCTGGGTACGATTTTCTCGTTCAATCTCTGGTCCGATCCCGCCTATCAGCTGTTCGATAAGACCGTTTTCGACCTGTTAGACTATCTGACCACCAACGTGATGCTGCCCCTGGGGGGCCTGCTCATCGCCGTGTTCGCAGGCTGGTTCATGCGCCGCGTGTCCAGCGTCGAGGAACTCGGCGGAAACGATGCGGGTCTGTATCGCGCATGGCGGTTCGTTATTCGCTATATCTCGCCGGTGTTGATTGCCCTGGTGTTCCTGCGACTCATCGGTGTCATCCAGTTCTCCTGACATGCCCACTGTCCAAAAAAGCGCCATCGTCCCGTACAGCGCGAGCGAGATGTTCCAGCTCGTGGATGACGTGGACGCCTACCCCCAGTTCCTGCCCTGGTGCCGTGGCGCCAAGGTGCTTTCGCGAACCGAAGATGAAGTGCACGCGACGGTGGAAATCGCCCATGGTGCGCTGCACAAATCCTTCAGCACCCGTAACCGCCTGCAGGCCGGCAAGATGATCGAAATGCGCTTGGTGGAAGGCCCGTTTCGACGCCTGGAGGGTTTCTGGCGGTTTGATCCTTTGGGCGAGAGGGCGTGCAAGGTGTCGCTCGATCTCGAATTCGAGTTTTCGAGCCGCATCATCGGCATGGCACTGGGGCCGGTGTTCAGCCAGATCACCAGCACCTTCGTGGATTCCTTCCGACGTCGCGCGGAACAGGTTTACGGCACATCGAGAGGCCAGTCATGAGCGAACAGACATCGAGCCGCTTCCAGGTGGAAGTGGCCTACGCGCGACCGGAACGGCAGTTCATCATCCCGGTGGAGGTGGAGGCCGGCATGACCCTGCGTCACGCCATCGAGCGTTCCGGGCTGCTGGAAAAGTTTCCGGAGATTGAACTGGAGCGCGCCAAGGTGGGCGTTTTCGGCAAGCTCAGCAAACTGGATAAGGAATTGCGCCCCAAGGATCGGGTGGAGATCTACCGTCCCCTCATTGCCGACCCGAAGGAAGTGCGCAAGCAGCGCAGTGCCGAGGGCAAGCGCATGAAAAAGGGTGGGGGCGATGCCGAGTCCGAAGGAGAGGGCGGCTGAAATTGGCGCTGCGGCGGCGCGCCGCGCCTGGCGCGGACCGTGCGCGCCGGTTCAGGTAGAAATCGCGGTTCGGTCGGTCCGGCAGGCTGTCGAAAACGCCCTCAGCAGCGCCTTGGTCGCGAAGCGGATGTCCGCATCAGCGCGAAACCATCTCCAGGGCGGCCCGCTCGGTCTCGGGGATTTCGCCATGGTCTTCCATGCGCACCAGCTTGCCCATTTCGAAATGCAGCGTAACGCGGTAGGTGGCGCTCAATTCCCCTTCCTGCTTGAGGGAATAGTGGTAGTCCCACCGGTCCGGGTGGAAGGGATCGATCACCAGCGGTGACCCCAGGGCAAACCGCACCTGCTGCTGGTCCATGCCGGGTTTCACCAGCGCAAGCTTCTCACGGGAGACGATGTTCCCTTGCTGAATTTCGATGCGGTGGGCGGTACAGCCTGCAAGCGTCGCCGCAAGTGTCAAAAGAACAAGAATTCTTCGCATTTAGTTTTGGGGCCGGTACATTTTGCGAAATAATACGCGAACGCACCGCCGAATGACACGGAGCCGACATGAGCAATGAAGAGCTGCGCCGGGTAGGTCTCAAGGCCACGCTGCCGCGCATCAAGATCCTGGAGTTCCTGGAGAAGAACCGGGAGCGCCACATGTCCGCAGAGGACGTCTACCGCGCCATGCTCGAACTGGGCGAGGACGTGGGCCTTGCCACGATTTACCGGGTTCTCATGCAGTTTGAACAGGCGGAGTTGGTCACCCGGCATCATTTCGAAGGTGGTCACGCGGTGTTCGAACTCAACGAGGGCCGGCATCACGACCACATCGTCTGTATCAAGTGCGGGCGGGTGGACGAATTCGTGGACGAGACCATCGAGGCGCGCCAGCACGCCATTGCCGAACGCCACGGCTATGCCATCACCGACCACAGCCTGACCATCTACGGCATCTGCCCGAAGTGCCAGGAAGGTGCGTCCGCAAATGAACGTAAGCGGACCTAAAGGAAAGCGTAAAGGCAAAGAGCATTAACCACGGGGGGGAGAGGGGGCAAGAGAAGCTGGCTACAACGGCGAAATGTGACCAAGAGACAGACCTGTAGGAGCGGCCTCAGGCCGCGATTGCCGTCGGATACCGCGCGATTATGACCTGAGGCAGCTTCTACGGATAGATCGATTTTCCCGTGTTCCCCCGTGTCCCCCGTGGTTAATGCTTTTTGCCTTTATGCCCGCTTGCGTTCATTTGGGGACGTGGCACGCGCCTACGACTCTGCCGCCCGGTCGATGAGCTCGCGTGCGTGGGAGCGGGTCTGGGCGGTGATTTCGATGCCGCCGAGCATGCGCGCCACTTCCTCGACGCGCGCGTCGCCCGTGACGTGTTCGATGCGGGTGCGGGTGACACCTTTGGTGGTCTGCTTGCTGACCACGAAGTGGTGGTGCCCAAGGGCGGCGACCTGGGGTTGGTGGGTTACGCACAGCACTTGGCGTTTGCCGCCCAGGTCCCGTAGCCGGCGGCCGACCATTTCCGCCACGCCACCGCCAATTCCCACGTCGACCTCGTCGAAGATCAGCGTGGGAATG
>JAWLCT010000015.1:36618-45531 GCA_041687015.1 Gammaproteobacteria bacterium | reverse complement strand
TGGCGTTTGCCGCCCAGGTCCCGTAGCCGGCGGCCGACCATTTCCGCCACGCCACCGCCAATTCCCACGTCGACCTCGTCGAAGATCAGCGTGGGAATGCCGGCGCCCGTGGCCGTCAGCACCTGGATGGCCAGGCTGATGCGCGACAGTTCGCCACCGGACGCGACCTTGCCGAGCGGGCGCGCCGGCTGGCCCGGGTTGGCGCTGACCAGCAGTTCGATGCGTTCCAGGCCCGCGACGCCGGCCTGCGCCTCGGGCAGGGCTTCCACCTGCACGTCCAGCCGCCCGCCTGCCATGCCCAGTTCCTGCATGTTCGCAGTGACCGCCACGCCCAGCTTTTCGCCGGCGCTCGCACGTTTTTTGCCCACCTGCCGTGCCAGCTGGAGATAGGCGGTCTTCGCCTTGGTGATGTCGCGTTCCAGGCCGTCGAGCCGTGCGCCGGCGTTTTCGAGGGTGTCCAGTTCCGCGGTGAAGTGTTCGGTGAGCGCGATGAGTGCCTCGCCCTCGGTGCGGTGTTTACGGGCGAGATCGTGGATATCCGCGAGGCGCTGCTCCAGTTCGCCCAGGCGCCCCGGGTCCAGGTCCAGGCGGTCACGGTAATGGCGCAGCTCGGCGGCGGCCTCCCGTGCCTGGATCAGGGCGCTCTCGAGCAATTGGGCGCATTCGGCGACGCCGCCGTCGAAGCGTTCCATTTCGCGCAGTTCGGTGAGGGCGCGGCTCATGAGATTCACCGCGGCCTGATCGTCTTCATACAACAACTGTTCCGCCTGCTGGCTGCTTTCGAGCAGGCGGCTGGCGTTGGCGAGGCGCCGGTGTTCCTCTTCCACCTGGGCGATCTCTCCGGGCTTGAGATCCAGGGCCTGAAGTTCGGCCAGCTGGAAGCGCAGCAGCTCCAGGCGCGCCTCGCGCTCGCTCTGCGCGGTGGCGAGACGGGCGTACTCGTCTTCCAGGGATTTCCACTGGCGATAGCGTCGGCCCAGCTCCGTGACGTCGGCACCGAGGCCCGCGTATTCGTCGAGCAACTCACGTTGGGCATCGCGCTTGAGCAGCGACTGATGGGCGTGCTGGCCATGGATGTCCACCAGGCGCTCGCCCAATTCACGAAGTGACTGCACGGGCACCACACGCCCGTTTACAAACGCCTTGGACCGGCCGTCACTGCCCACCACGCGGCGAATGACGCACTCGCCGTCCGCATCCAGTTCGTTCTCGGACAACCAGGCATTCACCTCATCCAGCGCGGCGATTTCGAAGCTCGCGCTCACCTCGGCGCGATCCGCACCATGGCGCACGGCGATGGATTCCGCCCGATCGCCCAGACACAGGCCGAGGGCATCGAGCAGGATGGACTTGCCGGCACCGGTCTCGCCCGTGAGCACGGTCATGCCTGCGGCGAACTCCAGTTCGAGCCGGTCCACGATGGCGAAGTCGCTGATGTGCAGGTGCGTGAGCATGTCTTGATTACGTGACGTCCGTGAATGAATGCCAACGGACGCGAACTGTGCCTCGCTTCACTTGAAGGGATTGGCGTTCCTTGGCGTACATTGGCGGGCTTCGCCCTTCAGCCCCAGTGGAGCTTGGCGCGCAGCAGGTTGAAATGGTCGTGGCCGGCCGGATGGATGAGGCGCACGCGGTGATCCGCCTTGCGGATACGGATGCGGTCGCCTGAAACCAGCCCCAGGTTGATCTGGCCGTCGCAGGTGATTTGGGCGTGGGAATGGGTGTCCTCACGCACCAGCACTTCGATGGAACTGTCGCCGCGCAACACGATGGGGCGGTTGCTCATGGTGTGCGGACAGATGGGCACCAGCACGATGGCGTCCAGGTTGGCGTGCATGATGGGTCCGCCGCCGGACAGGGCATAGGCGGTGGAGCCGGTGGGGGTGGAAACGATGAGACCGTCCGAACGCAGGGTGTGAACGAACTGGCCATTCACCCAGGTTTCGACCTCGATCATGCGGGCCACTTCCCATTTGTGGACCACTACGTCATTGAGCGCTTCACTCTCGCTGATGTGCTCGCCGTCGCGGATGATGCTGCAGTGCAACAGGAAGCGTTCTTCGGCGGCGTAGGTGCCGCCCAGGATTTCATCCAGCTTCTGTTCCATCTCCTGGGGCGAGATGTCGGTGAGAAAACCCAGACGCCCCAGATTGACGCCAAGCAGGGAGATGTCGTAACGGGCCAGGGAGCGCGCCGCGGCAAGCAGGGTGCCGTCACCGCCCACGGCGATGGCCAGATCGCAGCGCTCGCCGATTTCCTCGCGGCTGGCGATGGCGAGTCCGTTTTCCGGCAGCATCCGCGCGGTGGACTCGTCCAGCAGGACCTCGACATTGCGCGACAGCAGAAAGGCACTCAGGTTGTGCAGGGTCTCGCCCACGGATGGATCGGCATATTTGCCGATAAGCCCTACACACTGGAAGCTTTGTGCCATTGACGTTGATTCCTCCCGAGGCGCACAAAGCTATCACGTCACGACGGGCCTTTCCAACCGCCTGTCTTGACACTGTTTTGTTGCATTGATAGCTTTCTGGTAGCACTCTATCCGGTGGAGTGCTAAATCCAGATGACCTTTACCCGTGCCCATTCGCCTGTCATGTCCGTCGCCCTGAACGAGCGCGCCCGTCAACTGCTGAAGTTCGTTGTGGAGCGCTACATCCGCGACGGTCAGCCGGTGGGCTCACGCACCGTGTCCCGCGATTCTTCCCTCGACCTGAGCCCGGCGACCATTCGTAACATCATGGCCGATCTCGAGGAGATGGGGCTGGTGTCCTCGCCCCACACCTCCGCCGGCCGGGTGCCCACGGCCCATGGTTACCGGGTGTTCGTGGACAGCCTGCTCACCGTGCGCGACCTGGGCGAGGTGGAGGTCAGTCAGCTGCGCCATCAACTTACCCCGGCGGGCGAGCCCAAACGCATCCTCGAGACCGCTTCGGCCATGCTGTCGGAGATCACCGCCCTGGCGGGTGTGGTGATGGTGCCCCGGCGCGAACACGTGGCGAGCCGTCATGTGGAGTTCATGGGGCTTTCCCATAACCGCGTGCTGGTCATCCTGGTGACCAACGACAAGGAAGTGCAAAACCGCATCATCCATACCTCGCGCCCCTATTCCCAATCGGAGCTCCAGCAGGCCGCCGCCTACCTCAACGAGGCTTTCGCCGGGCGTGATTTGTCGGCCATGCGCCAGGGACTGGTGGAGGAGATGCACGCCACCCGCGAACACATGAACCAGCTCATGATCGCGGCCCTGGAGATGGCCAGCCAGGACAATGTCGGCGAGGGTGACTATGTGCTCGCCGGCCAGACCAACCTGATGAATTACGCAGAGATGTCCAATGTGGAGCGCCTGCGGCAGCTGTTCGAGGCCTTCAACCGCAAGCGTGACATCCTGCACCTGCTCGATCAGTCGCTGCGTGCCAACGGGATTCAGATCTTCATCGGCGAGGAGTCGGGCTACGAAGTCCTGGACGATTGCAGCGTGGTGACCGCGCCTTACGAGGTGGAAGGCAATGTGGTCGGTGTGCTGGGGGTGATTGGCCCCACCCGCATGCATTACGACCGGGTCATCCCCGTCGTCGATATCACCGCCCGGTTGCTGGGCGCGGCCTTGAATCAGGCCAAATAGACCCCACATGTGCCCCAATTCCCGGCGCCCGCCAGGCGCCGCGGGGCGATTTCGTTTATTCAGGAGAGGGACAGTCGCGATCATGAGTGACGACAAGAACCGGGTGGAAGGCAGCGAACCGCAAGAAGCCGTTGACGTGGCCGAAGCGCAGGCCGCCGGCCCGGAAGCGGACGATCTGCAGCTGCAGCTCGAAGACGCCCGTGCCAAGGCCGACCAGCACTGGAATCAGTTGCTGCGTACCCAGGCCGAGCTGGAAAACACCCGCCGGCGCGCCGAGCGTGATGTGGAAAACGCCCACAAGTACGCCCTCGAGCGCTTTGCCCAGGAGCTGCTGCCGGTGCGCGACAGCCTGGAGCTGGGCCTTTCCGCCGCGGACGCCACGGAAAGCGTGGAAAAGCTGCGCGAGGGCATGGAGCTCACCCTCAAGATGCTGACCACTGCCATGGAGAAATACGGCATCAAGCTGGTGGACCCCATGGGTCAGCCGTTCGACCCCGCCCTCCATCAGGCCGTGAGCATGCAACCTTCCGAACAGCCGCCCAATACCGTCGTGGCCGTGATGCAGAAGGGTTACACCCTGAACGAGCGCCTGATTCGCCCGGCCATGGTCATCGTGGCGCGCGCGCCCGACGCCACGCCCGGGCAGAACGTGGATGCAAAGGCTTGAAAGTCGCGGCAATAACCCTATTTCGGAACTAGAAATTCTTGCCGCTCGCCAGCGGCCCAGATTGATTGGAGAGACACATGGGAAAGATCATCGGCATTGACCTCGGCACCACCAATTCCTGCGTTGCCGTGATGGAAGGTGGCAAGCCCCGCGTCATCGAGAACAGCGAGGGTGATCGCACCACACCGTCCATCGTCGCTTTCACCGAGGACGACACCCTGATGGGTCAGTCCGCCAAACGCCAGGCGGTGACCAATCCGCAGAACACCTTCTTCGCGGTCAAGCGCCTCATCGGCCGCCGCTTCGAAGACAAGGAGGTCCAGAAGGACCTCGACCTTGTTCCTTACAAGATCGTGAAGGCCCCCAACGGCGATGCCTGGCTGGAGTCGCGCGGCAAGAAAATGGCGCCGCCGGAGATCTCCGCCAAGGTGCTGCAGAAGATGAAGAAGACTGCCGAGGACTACCTCGGCGAGCCCGTCACCGAAGCGGTCATCACCGTGCCGGCCTACTTCAACGACTCCCAGCGCCAGGCCACCAAGGACGCGGGCAAGATCGCCGGCCTCGAAGTGAAGCGCATCATCAATGAGCCCACGGCCGCGGCGCTCGCCTTCGGCATGGACAAGCAGCCGGGTGATCGCAAAATCGCCGTGTACGACCTGGGCGGCGGCACCTTCGACATTTCCATCATCGAGATCTCCGAGATCGAGGGCGAGCACCAGTTTGAGGTGCTGTCCACCAACGGCGACACCTTTCTGGGCGGCGAAGACTTCGACAAGCGCGTCATCGACTACCTGGCCGAGGAGTTCAAGAAGGACAGCGGCATCGACCTGCGCGGCGATGCGCTGGCCATGCAGCGCCTGAAGGAAGCGGCGGAGAAGGCCAAGATCGAGCTGTCCTCCTCGCAGCAGACCGAGGTGAACCTGCCCTACATCACTGCCGATGCGAGCGGTCCCAAGCACCTCAACATGAAGGTGACCCGCGCCAAGCTCGAATCCCTGGTGGAAGATCTCATCCAGCGTACCATGGAGCCCTGCCGCGTCGCGCTCAAGGACGCCGGCCTGTCCGCCAAGGACGTGGACGACGTGATCCTGGTGGGTGGCCAGACCCGCATGCCCAAGGTGCAGGAAGCGGTCAAGACCTTCTTCGGCAAGGATCCCCGCAAGGACGTCAACCCGGACGAGGCGGTGGCCGTGGGCGCTGCCATCCAGGGCGGCGTGCTGGGCGGCGAGGTCAAGGACGTGCTCCTGCTCGACGTCACCCCGCTGTCTCTGGGCATCGAGACCCTGGGCGGCGTGATGACCAAGCTCATCGAGAAGAACACCACCATCCCGACCAAGGCCTCCCAGGTGTTCTCCACGGCGGAGGACAACCAGACCGCGGTCACCGTGCACGTGCTGCAGGGCGAGCGTGAAATGGCCAACGCCAACAAATCCCTGGGCCGCTTCGATCTGGGTGACATCCCGCCCGCGCCGCGCGGCGTGCCGCAGGTGGAGGTCACCTTCGACATCGACGCCAACGGCATCCTGCACGTGGGCGCCAAGGACAGGGCCACGGGTAAACAGCAATCCATCACCATCCGCGCCTCCTCCGGCCTGTCCGAGGACGAGATCAACCGTATGGTGCAGGACGCCGAGGCCCATGCGGCCGACGACAAGAAGTTCCACGAGCTGGTGACCGCGCGCAACCACGCCGACGCCCTTATCCACGCCACGCGCAAGTCCATGGCCGAGTTGGGCGACAAACTCGAGGCCAGCGAAAAAGAACAGGTCGAAGCGGCCATCAAGGACCTGGAAGAGGTGATGAAGGGCGAAGACAAGGATGCCATCGAAGCCAAGACGGCGACCCTCACCCAGGCCTCCGGCAAGATCGCCGAGCGCGTTTACGCCCAGGCCCAGGCGGGCGAGCAGCCGGCCGGTGAGCCCGCCGGCGAACAAGCGGGCGCCAAGGAGGACGTGGTCGATGCGGAATTCGAAGAGGTCAAGGACGACAAGAAGTAACCGGTTCGCATCCGGCCAGGTGCCGGAACGGATAGACTGTAACCACGACAGGCGGGGGGAGTCCCGCCTGTTGCGTTGATGGGACAAGGCGCAGCCGAGCGCGCCCGAGACAGGCCATGGCTAAACGCGATTACTACGAAGTTCTGGGCATTCAGCGCAATGCGACCGAGGCCGAGATCAAAACGGCCTTCAAAAAGCTGGCGATGAAGTACCACCCGGACCGCAATCCGGATAACAAGGAAGCCGAGGACAAGTTCAAGGAAGCCAAGGAAGCTTACGACATCCTGTCGGATGCCCAGAAACGTGCCGCCTACGACCAGTTCGGCCATGCCGGTGTGGACGCCGCTGGCGCAGGCGCCGGCGGGTTTGGTGGCGGTTTCGGCGGCGCCAGCTTCAGCGACATCTTCGGCGATGTGTTCGGCGACATTTTCGGCGGTGGTGCACGCGGCGGCTCGCGTGTCTATCGCGGCGCCGACCTGCGCTATAACCTGGAACTGTCACTTGAGGAGGCCGTGCATGGCACCACGGTAAAAATCCGTGTGCCGACCCTGGTCAGCTGCGAAACCTGTGGCGGCTCGGGCGCCCGCAAGGGCACCTCGGCGACCACCTGTCCCACCTGCCACGGTCACGGGCAGGTGCGCATGCAGCAGGGCTTCTTCGCTGTCCAGCAGACCTGTCCACGCTGCCGCGGTACCGGCAAGATCATTCCCGACCCTTGCCCGGTGTGCCATGGCCAAGGGCGCGTGGAAGAGCAGAAAACCTTGTCGGTCAAAGTGCCGGCCGGCGTCGACAACGGCGACCGTATCCGCCTGGGAGGTGAGGGCGAAGCGGGGGAGAACGGTGGACCGCCGGGTGATCTGTACGTGCAGATCCACGTGCGAGAACATCCGATCTTCGTACGCGAGGGCTCCGATCTGTATTGCGAGGTGCCCATCAGTTTCGTCACCGCCGCGCTGGGCGGGGAGCTGGAAGTGCCTACCCTGGACGGGCGTGTGAAGCTCAAGGTGCCCGCGGAGACCCAGACCGGCAAACTGTTCCGCCTGCGCGGTAAGGGGGTGACCTCGGTGCGCGGCGGCGCCCCCGGCGACCTCATCTGCAAGGTGACGGTGGAAACGCCGGTGAATCTCACCAGCCAGCAAAAAGAGCTGTTCCGCCAGTTGGAGCAGACCATGGGTGACGAAAAACACACCCCGCGTGCCCGTTCGTGGCTCGACGGCGTGAAAAAGTTCTTCGAAGATGTGAAGCTGTAAGCCGGTTCATCCGGTATTTCTGGGGGGAGAATACACATGAAATTCAGATGGCCCGGCACTGCCTTGCTGACCGGTGTCGACAAGGCGCGCCGTCGTCTGCTCGGTGCCGCACTGGCAAGCGGCGGTGTGGCCGCGCTTGCCGCTACCCGCGCGAGCCGCGCGGACGACGACTTCCGCCTGGAGCCACCCAAACACAAGGTGGTTTACCAGTTCAACAAGGCGGAGCCGGACTACCACCAGCACGTGACGTTCTCCGCCGGCGAGATGCTGCGCAAGTACGGTGACGACGTGAAGGTGGTCGTGGTGTGCTTCGGTCCGGGTATCCACGTCCTCGCGCATTTTCCCCAGCGTCCGGTCAGCGAAGACATTCAGAAGCGTGTCGAGAGCCTTGCCCAGTACGGGGTGGAGTTTCACGCCTGCAACAACACCATGAAAAGCCTGGGTTGGACCGAGGACGACCTGTTGCCCTTCGCGAAGGTGGTCGACGTCGGCGCGGCAGACCTCATGGAACTGCAGGAACAGGGTTACGCCTATATCAGTTGGTGAATCACCCTTAAAGCTCAACCACGGAGGCCACGGAGGCCACGGAGAAAATCAGGGCTAGTCTGCCCGCCGTTGCAGGAGCGGCCTCAGGCCGCGATGTTTCTACGAAACAGGAAGCTGAAAAACAATGACTCGAATTGCCGTGACCGGCGCCGCCGGACGCATGGGCCGGGCCCTGATCGAAGCCTGCCAGCAAATCGAAGGCCTTACCCTCGGTGCCGCCATCGAGCGCCCGGGCAGTAGCATGGTCGGCACCGACGCGGGCGAGTTGGCCGGCATCGGCCGCCACGGTGTCCAGGTGGTGGAAAATCTCGGTTCGGTGCTCGATGCCTTCGATGTGTTGGTCGATTTCACCCGCCCCGAGGTCACCCTCAACAACCTGGCCGTGTGCCGCGGGGCCGGCAAGGCCATGATCATCGGCACCACCGGCTTTGACGATGCCGGCAAGCAGGCTATCCGCGAGGCCGCCAAAGACATCCCCATTGTGTTCGCCCCGAACATGAGCGTGGGCGTCAATCTCTCCCTCAAGCTGCTCGACCTGGCCGCCCGCGTGCTGGGCGACGAGGTGGACATCGAGATCATCGAAGCGCATCACCGCCACAAGGTGGACGCCCCCTCGGGCACTGCCCTGCGCATGGGCGAGGTGGTGGCCGCGGCCCTGGGGCGCGACCTGAAGGAATGCGCCGTTTACGGCCGTGAAGGCCACACCGGCGAGCGCGACCGCAAGGCCATCGGCTTCGAGACCATCCGCGCCGGCGACATCGTGGGTGACCACACCGTCCTGTTCGCCGGCATCGGCGAACGCATCGAAATCACCCACAAGGCCTCCAGCCG
>JAWLCT010000015.1:0-36518 GCA_041687015.1 Gammaproteobacteria bacterium | reverse complement strand
CTTCGAGACCATCCGCGCCGGCGACATCGTGGGTGACCACACCGTCCTGTTCGCCGGCATCGGCGAACGCATCGAAATCACCCACAAGGCCTCCAGCCGCATGACCTTCGCCAAAGGCGCCATGCGTGCCGCCGCCTGGCTCGCCGCCAAGGACCGCGGCCTCTTTGACATGCAGGACGTCCTTGGTCTCAAGGACTGAACCGCGGCGGGCGAAGAAGTTAACCACGGGGGCACGGGGAACACGGGGAGAAAACCATTCAAGAGGCGCCGCGTAAGGCTCCGGGCCTGTTCGAAGGTTCTTGGCGTCGAAGTCGGGCCCGCGCAAGGCATGCCACCGTATCTCGATAGGGAACTGTCACCCTTCTTACCCCCGTGTTCCCCGTGTCCCCCGTGGTTTAATGCTTTTCCCTCCAAGCCCCAAAAGAAGCCGCGTTACGCGTGGACAGCCACTTGCCGCATCCGTAAAATAGCCGGCCAACCTGGCACGGCACTTCACGCCGACCGTTTCTTTCGAGCGGGGAGGGTCCTTGGGGCCCTTCCCGCTTTGCACGTATACACTTGGAGGTCACACCTTGCGGCAACAGGCCTTGCTGGCCCTGGCAGACGGCACGCTGTTCCGGGGCGAGTCCATCGGCAGTGAGGGGCAGACCGTCGGTGAGGTGGTGTTCAACACCGCGCTGACCGGATACCAGGAGATCCTCACCGATCCTTCATATACCCGTCAGATCGTCACCCTGACCTACCCCCACGTAGGCAGCGTGGGCGCCAATCCCGAGGACGAAGAGGCGCCCGGCATCATGGCCGCCGGCCTGGTGATCCGCGATCTGCCCCGGGTTGCCAGCAATTTCCGCAGCCACGAGGCCCTGGACGCCTACCTGCGCCGTCACAACGTGGTCGGCATCGCCGGCATCGATACCCGCAAGCTCACGCGCATTCTGCGTGAGAAGGGCGCCCAGAACGGCTGCCTGGTGGCGGGCGAGAACATCGACGCCGAGGCGGCTGTGGCCGCCGCGCGCGGTTTCGCGGGCCTCAACGGCATGGACCTGGCCAAGGAGGTCACCACGTCCAAGCCCTACGCCTGGACTCAGGGTGGCTGGCAGCTGGGCACCGGCATCGTGGAGCGCGAGGCTGAGGAGCTTCCCCATCACGTGGTGGTCTACGACTACGGCGTTAAGCGCAATATCCTGCGCATGCTGGTGGACCGCGGTTGCCGTCTCACCGTGGTGCCGGCGCAAATGCCGGCCGAGGATGTGCTCGCCATGAATCCGGACGGCATCCTGCTCGCCAACGGCCCGGGCGACCCGGCCGCGTGCGACTACGCCATTGAATCCATCCAGCGCCTGCTCAAGACCGACACGCCGATTTTCGGCATCTGCCTCGGTCACCAGCTGCTGTCGCTGGCCTCGGGTGCGCGGACGGTGAAAATGAAATTTGGTCATCACGGTGCCAACCACCCGGTCATCGATATCGAGACCGGACGCGTGATGATCACCAGCCAGAACCATGGCTTCGCGGTGGACGAGGAAACCCTGCCGTCGAGCCTGCGTGCCACCCATCGTTCCCTGTTCGACGGCTCGCTGCAGGGTGTCGAGCGCACGGACCGTCCGGCCTTCAGCTTCCAGGGCCACCCGGAAGCCAGCCCTGGCCCGCACGACGTGGCCCCGCTGTTCGACCGCTTCGTCGCATCTATCGAAAACAGGAAAAATTAGTCATTAAGAGAAAAGCATTAACCACGGGGAACACGGGGGACACGGGGGGAAAAAGCACTTGAACACAGCTTCTTCCCCGTGCTCCCCGTGTCCCCCGTGGTTGGGCTTTTTCTTCGACTTGCGTGGCTGACCAAGACTATGCCGAAAAGAACTGACATCGAGAGCATTCTCATCATTGGCGCCGGTCCTATCGTGATCGGTCAGGCCTGCGAGTTCGACTATTCGGGTGCCCAGGCGTGCAAGGCGCTGCGCGAGGAGGGTTACCGGGTCATTCTGGTGAACTCCAATCCGGCCACTATCATGACCGATCCGGAGACGGCCGATGCGACCTACATCGAGCCCATCACCTGGCAGGCCATCGCGAAGATCATCGAGAAGGAACGTCCGGATGCGGTGCTGCCTACCATGGGTGGCCAGACCGCACTGAACTGCGCGCTCGACCTGGCCAAGCACGGCGTGCTGGAAGAATTCGGCGTGGAACTCATCGGCGCCAGCCGCGACGCCATCGACAAGGCCGAGGACCGCGATCGCTTCCGCCAGGCCATGAAGAAGATCGGCCTGGATACCCCGCGCTCCGCCATTGCTCACAGCATGGAAGAGGCCATGCAGGTGCAGGCCCAGATCGGTTTCCCCACCATCATCCGTCCGTCCTTCACCCTGGGTGGTTCGGGCGGCGGTATTGCCTACAACAAGGAAGAGTTCACCGACATCTGCCAGCGCGGTCTCGACCTCTCGCCCACCAACGAGCTGCTGATCGAGGAATCCGTGCTCGGCTGGAAAGAGTACGAGATGGAGGTGATCCGCGATCGCAAGGACAACTGCATCATCATCTGCTCCATCGAAAATCTTGACCCGATGGGCGTGCACACCGGTGATTCCATCACCGTGGCGCCGGCGCAGACCCTCACCGATCGCGAATACCAAATCATGCGCAACGCCTCCATCGCGGTGCTGCGCGAGATCGGCGTGGAAACCGGCGGCTCCAACGTGCAGTTCGCCATCAATCCCGCGGACGGTCGCATGATCGTCATCGAGATGAACCCGCGCGTGTCGCGCTCCTCGGCGCTGGCCTCGAAGGCGACCGGCTTCCCCATCGCCAAGGTGGCGGCGAAACTGGCCGTGGGTTACACCCTGGACGAGCTCAAGAACGACATCACCGGCGGCGCCACGCCCGCCTCGTTCGAGCCGTCCATCGACTACGTGGTCACCAAGATCCCACGTTTCACGTTCGAGAAATTCCCCAAGGCCGACGCGCGCCTGACCACGCAAATGAAGTCGGTGGGCGAGGCCATGGCCATCGGCCGCACCTTCCAGGAATCCCTGCAGAAGGCGCTGCGCAGTCTGGAAATCGGCGCCGACGGCTTCGACGAGAAAGTGAACCTGAGCGAAGAAGGTGCGCTGGACAAGCTCCGTCAGGAGTTGCGCACGCCGCGTGCCGATCGCATCTGGTACGTGGGCGATGCGTTCCGCGCCGGACTGACCATGGAACAGGTGCACGAACTGTCGCGCATCGACCCCTGGTTCCTGGTGCAAATCAAGGAACTCATCGACCTGGAAAGCGAGGTGCGTGAGAAGGGCCTGAGCGGCATCGACGCCGATACCATGCGCTTCCTGAAGCGCAAAGGCTTTTCCGATCGCCGCCTTGCCGTGCTGCTCGGCGTGCGCGAGACCGAACTGCGCAAGCACCGTCATGAACTCGGCGTGAGGCCTGTGTACAAGCGCGTGGATACCTGCGCGGCGGAATTTGCCACCTCCACGGCCTACATGTACTCCTCCTACGAGGAGGAATGCGAGGCTGCGCCCACCGGTCGTGACAAGATCATGGTGTTGGGCGGTGGCCCGAACCGCATCGGCCAGGGCATCGAGTTCGATTACTGCTGCGTGCACGCGGCCCTCGCCATGCGCGAGGACGGGTACGAGACCATCATGGTCAACTGCAACCCGGAAACCGTATCCACCGACTATGACACCTCCGACCGCTTGTATTTCGAGCCGCTCACGCTCGAAGACGTGCTCGAGATCATCGATCTGGAAAAGCCCAAGGGCGTTATCGTGCAGTACGGCGGCCAGACGCCGCTGAAGCTGTGCCGCGATCTGGAAGTGGCCGGCGCACCCATCATCGGTACCTCGCCCGATTCCATCGATTTGGCCGAGGACCGCGAGCGCTTCCAGAAAATGGTCGACAAGCTGGGTCTGTTGCAACCGCCCAACCGCACTGCGCGCACCGTGGACGACGCGGTGCGTCTGGCGCTGGAAATCGGCTACCCGCTGGTGGTGCGCCCGTCCTATGTGCTGGGTGGCCGTGCCATGGAGATCGTTTATAACGAGGCCGAGCTGCGTTCCTACATGCAAAATGCCGTGAAGGTATCCAACGAGTCGCCCGTGCTGCTCGACCGATTCCTCGACGACGCGGTTGAAGTCGACGTTGACGCCATCTGCGATGGCGAGGACGTGCTCATCGGCGGCATCATGGAACATATCGAGCAGGCCGGCGTGCACTCCGGTGACTCGGCGTGCTCGCTGCCCCCGTACGACTTGTCGCCGGATGTCCAGGACGAGCTGCGTCGCCAGGTGTGCGCCATGGCCAGGGAACTGAAGGTGGTCGGTCTGATGAACACCCAGTTCGCCATCAAGGGCAACCAGGTGTACGTGCTGGAGGTGAACCCGCGCGCCTCGCGTACGGTGCCGTTCGTCTCCAAGGCCACGGGTCGTCCGCTGGCCAAGGTGGCGGCACGCTGCATGGTGGGCCAGAGTCTGGCCTCGCAGAATGCCACCGACGAGATCATCCCGAAGTACTACTCGGTGAAGGAGGCGGTATTCCCCTTCATCAAGTTCCCGGGCGTGGACCCGCTGCTGGGCCCTGAGATGAAGTCCACCGGCGAGGTGATGGGCGTCGGCCGCAGCTTCCCCGAAGCTTTCCTGAAGTCCCAGCTGGCGGCGGGCATCGTACTGCCCGAGGGCGGTCGCGCCTTCGTGTCGGTGCGCGAGCCCGACAAGCGCGGCGTGGTGCAGGTGGCGCGCGACCTGGTGGAATTGGGCTTTGAAGTCCTCGCCACCCGCGGCACCCAGCGCGTACTGGAGGAAGCAGGCGTGCCGTGCACCGTGGTGAACAAGGTAACCGAGGATCGTCCGCATATCGTGGACATGATCAAGAACGATGAAATCGCGTTCATCGTCAATACCACGGAAGACAAGCAGGCCATCGCCGACTCGTACCTGATCCGGCGAGAGGCGCTCAATCACAAAGTGACCTACACAACCACCCTGGCAGGCGCCGCGGCCACTGTGAAGGCCATGAAACAGCGCGACAAGCGTGACGTGAACCGCCTGCAGGATTTGCACACGGAGTTGAAAGAAAAATGAGCAAGGTGCCCATGACCTTGCGCGGCGCCGAGAAGCTGCGCGAAGAACTGAAGGAACTGAAGACGGTGGTGCGTCCGCGCGTCATCGAAGCCATTGCCGAGGCGCGTGCCCACGGCGATCTCAAGGAGAACGCCGAGTATCACGCCGCCCGTGAACAACAGGGTTTCGTGGAAGGCCGTATCAAGGAGATCGAAGCCAAGCTGTCCCACGCCCAGGTCATCGATCCCACCACCCTGAACACCAACGGCAAGGTGGTGTTCGGTGCCACCGTGGAACTCGCCGACGAGGATACGGGCGAGGAAACCACCTACCAGATCGTCGGCGAGGACGAAGCCGACATCAAGGAAGGCCGAATTTCCGTGTCGTCGCCCGTGGCCCGCGCGCTCATCGGCAAGCAGGAGGGCGATGTGGCCGAAGTGCAGACGCCGGGCGGTGTGCGCGCGTACGAAATCGTCAGCGTCCGCTACGAATGAAGATGACCACCGCGGGTGAACGGGTGTTGCTCACGCTCTGGGTGGGCGCCCTGTGGGCCGTTGGCTACCTGGCGGTTCCTGTGTTGTTTGCCGAATTGGACAACCGCATGCTGGCGGGCCAACTGGCGGGCCGCATGTTTGCCATCGTCGCCTGGTTGGGTCTGGTGGTCGGCAGCCTGCTGGCCATCGGCGAACTCATCCGTTCGCACGGACGCCCCGGTTGGCGCTTTTGGGTGCTTGCCCTCATGCTGGGGCTGGTGGCGGTGGGGCACTTCGGCCTGCAGCCGCAAATGGCCGCCCTGAAGGTGAATGGCTTGCCCGAAGGCAGTTCCGAGGCGGCCCAATTCGCCCGCCTGCACGGTGCCGCCTCAGTGCTCTACCTGCTCACCAGCCTCGCCGGCCTCGCCCTTGTCGCGGGCGCCTGCCGTGGGGGCGGACAAAAAGATTGAATGCCGGCGGCCACGGAGTGAAGAGAATGCATTCTTTCCGTGGCCTCCGTGGTTAATGCTTTTTCTTCAGGGCAGTTTGAGGCGGGGTTCCTTGGCGGGGCGGTAGAGTACGGCGATGTGGCCGATGCGCTGCACCAGATCGGCTTGCATGGCCTCGCACATGGTCGCAATCATGTCCTCGCGGTCTTCACGGTCTTCCGCATTTACCCGCACCTTGATGAGTTCATGATGCTCGAGTGCGCGATCCATTTCGCGCAGCAGGCTTTCGCTCACCCCGTCCGCCCCAATGATGATGACCGGCTTGAGCGGGTGGGCGAGGCTTCGCAGATGACGTTTTTGGGACGCGGTCAGCATGTCGTGTTCCGGCAGGATCAAAAGGACCGCGTAGTGTACCGGGAAGGGAACCCACGGTCACTGTGCCGCATCTTATGAGGATTCGAGGTAACGTATGGCCCGTAGCAGAAGCAGTGCGCGTTGGCTCAAGGAGCATTTCGACGACGAGTACGTGAAGCGTGCCCAGCAGATGGGCTATCGCTCCCGTGCCGTGTTCAAGCTGCTGGAGATTGACGAAAAGGACCGCCTGTTTCGGCGTGGCATGCGGGTGGTCGATTTGGGGGCTGCACCGGGTGGCTGGTCGCAGATCGCCCGCGACCGGGTGGGGCCACAGGGGCGCGTCGTGGCGCTGGACATCCTGCCCATGGACCCGCTGCCGGATGTGGAGGTGCTGCAAGGCGACTTCCGCGAGGAGGAGGTCATGAATGCCTTGCTCGCGGCCCTTGGCGACCGGCCGGTCGACCTTGTAATGTCGGACATGGCACCCAATATCAGCGGGGAGAAGACGGTTGACCAGCCGCGCGCCATGTATCTGGCCGAATTGACACTGGATCTGGCCCAGCAGGTGCTGGCACCCGGTGGCGACATGCTGGTCAAAGTGTTCCAGGGAGAAGGGTTCGATCCCTTCATGCGCAGCCTGAAGGAACATTTCGCCAAGGTCATCGTACGCAAGCCCAAGGCATCGCGCCCCCGCTCGCGTGAGGTTTACCTTCTGGCGAGGAACTATATTGTGTAGTAACGTACTAAAGTCCTTGAGAAATTACCGTGTCACCCGCCGGTAAAATCCCTTGAGGAACAAAGTATTGCCGAGGCCCGCAACTTGAACGACATAGCCAAGAACTTCATCCTCTGGGTTGTCATCGCCATCATTCTCATGGCGGTGTTCAACAACTTCGGGTCTCGCCAGGCGCCCAGCCACGAGCTCGAATATTCCCAGTTCATCAGCGACGTACGCGCGGGCCGCGTGGAGCGCGTGGTCATCGACGGGAACAAAATCGAAGGCTACCTGCAGAACAAGGAGCGCTTCACCACCTACGCCCCCGATGATCCGGGCCTGATGGCCGACCTGCTCAACAACGACGTGGCCGTGAACGCCCGTCCGCCTGAAGGGCAGTCACTGCTCACCCAGATCTTCATCTCCTGGTTCCCGATGCTGTTGCTCATCGGCGTGTGGATTTTCTTCATGCGCCAGATGCAGGGCGGCGGCGGCGGCCGTGGGGCCATGTCCTTCGGCAAGAGCCGCGCGCGGCTGCTGGGCGAGGACCAGGTCAAGGTCACCTTCGCCGACGTGGCGGGTGTGGACGAGGCCAAGGACGACGTACGCGAGCTGGTGGAATTCCTGCGCGATCCCGGCAAGTTCCAGAAGCTGGGCGGCAAGATCCCCCGCGGCGTGCTGATGGTGGGCCCGCCGGGCACGGGTAAGACCCTGCTCGCCAAGGCCATCGCCGGCGAGGCCAAGGTGCCGTTCTTCACCATTTCCGGCTCCGACTTCGTGGAAATGTTCGTGGGCGTGGGCGCTTCCCGCGTGCGCGACATGTTCGAACAGGCCAAGAAGCACGCGCCCTGCATCATCTTCATCGACGAGATCGACGCGGTCGGTCGTCACCGCGGCGCCGGCCTGGGCGGCGGTCACGACGAACGCGAGCAGACCCTCAACCAGTTGCTGGTGGAAATGGACGGCTTCGAAGGCAACGAGGGCGTCATTGTCATCGCCGCCACCAACCGCCCCGACGTGCTCGACCCGGCCCTGCTGCGCCCCGGCCGTTTCGACCGCCAGGTGGTGGTGCCGCTGCCCGACCTGCGCGGCCGCGAGCACATCGTGAAGGTGCACATGCGCAAGGTGCCCCTGGCCGATGACGTCAATCCGTCCATCATCGCCCGTGGTACGCCCGGCTTCTCGGGCGCGGACCTGGCCAATTTGGTCAACGAGGCGGCCCTGTTCGCCGCGCGCGCCAACAAGAAGCTGGTCACCATGGAGGACTTCGAGCGCGCCAAGGACAAGATCATGATGGGCGCCGAGCGCAAGTCCATGGTCATGAACGAGAAGGAGAAGCGCCTCACGGCGTACCACGAGGCGGGCCATGCCATCGTGGGCCTCTCCGTGCCCGACCATGACCCGGTGCACAAGGTGACCATCATTCCGCGCGGCCGCGCCTTGGGCGTGACCCTGTTCCTGCCGGAAGAGGACCGCTACAGCTACAGCAAGCAGCGCCTGGAAAGCTCCATATCCAGCCTGTTCGGTGGCCGTATCGCCGAGGAACTGATCTTCGGTCCCGAAAACGTGACCACGGGCGCCTCCAACGACATCCAGCGTGCCACCGAACTGGCCCGTAACATGGTCACCAAATGGGGCCTGTCGGAAAAACTCGGGCCGCTCACCTACATGGAAGAGGAAGGCGAGGTGTTCCTGGGCCATTCCGTGACCCAGCACAAGAACGTCTCGGATGAGACCTTCCATATCATTGACGGCGAAATCCGCGCGGTGGTGGATCGCAATTACACTCGTGCGAAGAAAATCCTTACCGACCATATGGACAAGCTGCACATGATGGCCGAGGCGCTCATCAAGTACGAGACCATCGATGCCAAGCAGATTGCCGACATCATGGCCGGTCGCACGCCCGAGCCGCCGTCCGAGTGGACCGACATTCCGCCCGCGGGTAACGCGACGCAGGACAAGGGCGGCAGTTCCCCCATCGGCGATCCCGCAGGCCAGCACTAAGGTCTTCCCGGGAAAAGTCCCAACCCAGAGGCGCAGAAACACAGAGGATGGCCCGAAGCTAGCCATTCTCTGTGTCTCTGCGCCTTTGCGTTCGTCTGTCTCTTCGATCGTTGGTGCAGGCGGTATAATCCGCCTTTTCACGCATTGGCCGGATCCATGCTGCTCGACTGCCGGGGCCAAATCCTCGATCTCAGCCGCCCGCTCGTGATGGGCATCCTCAACGTCACCCCCGACTCGTTCTCCGATGGCGGGCGTTTTCGCGCCCGGGACGCGGCGCTCACTCGTGCCCGGCAGATGGTGGAAGAGGGGGCGGGGATCATCGACGTCGGTGGCGAGTCGACCCGGCCGGGTTCACCGCCTGTGTCATTGGATGAGGAACTCGAACGCGTGATTCCGGTGATCGAGTGCCTGCGTAACGAGCTGCCTGTGGTCATATCGGTGGACACAAGCAAGCCCGATGTCATGCGCGCGGCCGTCGCGGCGGGCGCGGGCTTGATCAACGATGTCTATGCTCTACGCATGGACGGTGCCCTGGCCACGGCCGCTGCTCTGGAAGTGCCCGTCTGCCTCATGCACATGCAGGGTGAACCGCGGACCATGCAGCACCAACCGAGCTACACGGATGTGGTGGCGGAAGTGCGCGAATTCCTGCACGGGCGCGTCGCCGCGTGTGTGCAGGCGGGTGTTCCCCGCGATAAACTGCTGCTCGACCCGGGCTTCGGATTCGGCAAGCGTGTCGATCACAATCTGAGTCTGTTACGTCACCTCCCCGAACTGCGCGCCCTGGGCCTGCCCTTGCTCATCGGACTCTCCCGCAAGTCCATGATCGGCGCGTTGACAGGCGCGCCGGTGGATGAACGCCTGCATGGCAGTGTGGCGGCGGCGAGTCTCGCGGCGTGGCTTGGAGCGGCCATCGTGCGCGTGCATGATGTAAAGGCCACGGTCGATGCCATGAAAGTGGTGGCGGCCGTGCAGGAAGCCGTCTGACAAAACCAGGAACTGAGCGAGAGCGACATGGGACGAAAGTATTTCGGGACGGACGGTATTCGTGGCACGGTCGGGCAGTTTCCGATCCGGCCGGATTTCATTCTCAAGCTTGGCTGGGCCGCCGGGCGCGTGCTGCGCGGCAATGGTGGCAACGGCAAAGTGGTCATCGGCAAGGACACGCGCATTTCCGGCTACATGTTCGAGTCGGCCCTGGAGGCGGGCCTTGCCGCTGCCGGCCTCGACATCCGTCTGCTCGGCCCCATGCCGACGCCGGCGGTGGCCTATCTCACACGCACCCTGCGCGCCAGCGCGGGCATCGTCATCAGCGCTTCCCATAACCCCTTCCAGGACAACGGCATCAAGTTTTTCTCCGCCGAGGGCACCAAGCTGCCCGACGAGGTGGAACAGGCCATCGAGGCCGAGCTGGACAAGGACATGGTCATGGTGGAGTCCGGTCAGCTGGGCAAGGCCGAACGCGTGGTGGATGCCGCAGGGCGCTATATCGAATTCTGCAAGAGCACGGTGCCGCTCGGCATGACCCTCAAGGGACTTACTCTCGTCGTCGACTGTGCCCACGGCGCGACCTACCACGTGGCCCCCTCGGTGTTCTCGGAACTGGGGGCGCGGGTGATTCGCCTGGGCGCCGAACCGGACGGCCTGAACATCAACCTGGAATGCGGCTCCACCCATCCTGCAGCGCTGCGCACTGCCGTGCTCGCGCATCGCGCCGATCTCGGCATCGCACTCGATGGGGACGGCGACCGGGTGATTATGGTTGACCATCAGGGCACGGTCGTGGACGGCGACGAACTGCTCTACATCATTGCCCGGGAACGTCAGGCGGCGGCGCCGGTACCGGGCGTGGTGGGCACGCTCATGAGCAACCTGGGGCTGGAGCACGCGCTGCAACGTGCAGGCGTGGCGTTCGAACGCGCCAAGGTCGGCGATCGCTATGTGATGGAACGCCTGCAAGCGCTTGGCTGGACGCTGGGTGGTGAGTCCTCGGGCCACATCATCTGCCTGGACAGGACGACGACCGGCGACGGCATCGTGGCCGCGCTCCAGGTACTCATGGCCCTGCAGCGTTCCGGGCGTTCCCTGTACGAGCTGCGTTCCGAGGTGACCAAATATCCGCAGACCATGATCAATGTGCGGCTCGCCGGTGCGTTCAAGCTGGACGCCTCGCCGCGGGTGAAAGCCGCCGTGCACGACGCCGAGTCCGAACTGGGCACTGCCGGCCGCGTGCTGTTGCGCCCGTCGGGCACCGAACCGGTGATGCGTGTGATGGTGGAAGGCAAGGAGGCGAGCCAGGTTGAGCGGCTTGCTGCGGAACTTGCCGCCGTCGTGGAGGAAGAAGCGGCGGGTGGCGAGCGCAAGGCGGCTTCATAACGCGATTGCTCGTTGATTTCTGCGTTTCTTCCTTGTAATCTTCGCGCTCGCTTCGACAAGAGGGATAAGGGATGCGACAACCGCTGGTAGCCGGCAATTGGAAAATGAACGGATCCAAGGCGAGCATCGAAACGTTGCTCGACGGCATCAAGGCGGGAATCGCAGCAGTGGACAAGGCCGATGTGGCCGTATGTCCCCCCTTCGTGTATCTGCCCCAGGTCGCGGCGGCGCTGAGTGGTACCCGCATTGCACTGGGTGCGCAGAACGTCAGTAACGAGCCTTCGGGTGCGTTCACAGGCGAGATCTCCGCAGCCATGCTGAAGGACATGGGGTGCGCCTATGTCATCGTCGGGCACTCGGAGCGGCGCAGTTACTATGGCGAGGGCGATCTGCTGGTTGCCAAGAAGTTCGCCGCGGTGCGCGCCGCCGGTATGAAGCCCATTCTGTGCGTGGGCGAGACGCTCGAAGAGCGTGAAAAGAACGTTACCGAGGCGGTCGTGGCGCGTCAGCTTGCGGCCGTCATCGAGCTCGAAGGTGCGGCGGCGCTGCGGGACAGTGTCATCGCGTACGAACCGGTTTGGGCCATCGGCACCGGACGTACCGCGACCCCGCAACAGGCGCAGGACGTGCATGCCTTCATCCGTGGCCGAATTGCCGCGGTGGACGGTGCGGTGGCCGAGAAGGTGCAGATCCTTTACGGCGGCAGCGTCAAGGCGTCCAATGCCGAAGAGCTGTTCGGACAGGCGGACATCGACGGAGGCCTCATCGGCGGGGCTTCCTTGAACGCGGACGAATTCCTGGCCATTTGCCGGGCCGCCCGCTGACCAGGTTAGAGAATGCAGACTGTTTTTCTGATTGTGCATTTGCTTGTAGCCATCGGCCTGATCGGCCTGGTGCTGCTGCAGCAAGGTAAAGGTGCGGACATGGGTGCGGCCTTCGGCAGCGGTGCCTCGTCCACTGTTTTCGGTTCGCGCGGGGCGTCCTCTTTCCTCACGCGCGCCACGGCCATCCTTGCCACAATCTTTTTCGTGACGAGTCTTTCGCTGGCCTATTTCTCGGGTCAGAATACGGCGCGCAGCAGCGTGGTGGACGTTCCTGTCCAGCAGCAGCAACAACAGCCGGACCTTCCGGCGGCGCCGCAGGCACCGGCAGACGTACCGGCGCCCAGGCAGTAAGGCAAAACAACAAAGCGGCCGTGGTGGAATTGGTAGACACGCTATCTTGAGGGGGTAGTGGGGCAACCCGTGTGAGTTCGAGTCTCACCGGCCGCACCAACAATGAAAAGCGCCCGTTTGCGGGCGCTTTTTTTTTCGCTGAAGTTCTCGGTGAATTCTCTATCAGTATTTTCTTTACCTTCATAAGTATATGATTGAAAAGAGGAAAGCAATCACCTCTCGCTTGACACCCTTTAAAGCATTCGCCTAGACTCCGGGTTCTGTCATAAGAACGGTCTTATGGAATCCAGCCAGTTTTTGGCCGACCGGCGATTCTTCGGAAAGGCAGCGAATGCTCGAGAATTACCTACCTGTACTCGTGTTTCTCGTGGTCGGCGTACTCGTCGGTGTAGCCGCGGTGGGCGCGGGTTTCGTTTTCGCACCCCACCGACCTGACAAGCACAAGCGCGCGGCTTATGAATGTGGCTTCGAAGCCTTTGAGCATGCGCGCATGAAGTTCGACGTGCGCTACTACCTGGTCGCGATCCTCTTCATCATCTTCGATCTTGAAATTGCCTTCCTGTTTCCCTGGGCCATCACCTTCCGTGAACTCGGCCTGTTCGGATTCGGCGCCATGATGCTGTTCCTCGGCATCCTGGTGATTGGCTTCATCTACGAGTGGAAGAAGGGGGCCCTGCAATGGGAATAGAGGGCGTCCTCGAGAAGGGTTTCATTACCACTTCCGCCGATAAACTGATCAACTGGGCTCGTACGGGTTCCATGTGGCCCATGACCTTCGGGCTGGCCTGCTGTGCCGTCGAGATGATGCATGCCGGCGCGGCCCGTTACGATCTCGACCGCTTCGGCATCATCTTCCGTCCCAGCCCGCGTCAGTCCGACGTCATGATCGTGGCCGGCACCCTGGTCAACAAAATGGCCCCGGCGCTGCGCCGGGTGTATGACCAGATGGCCGAACCCCGCTGGGTGATTTCCATGGGTTCGTGTGCCAATGGCGGCGGCTATTACCACTACTCCTATTCGGTGGTGAGGGGTTGCGATCGCATCGTTCCCGTCGACGTTTATGTCCCAGGCTGCCCGCCCACGGCGGAGGCCCTGCTGTACGGAATCCTGCAACTGCAGAAGAAGATCCGTCGCACCAGCACCATCGCGCGTTGAGAGGCTCTTCCATGTCGGCTTTCTACAAGAAACTCGCAGGCCACGTCGAGGAGCGCTTCCGGGGCGTGCTGGGCTCCAGCAAACTGGAGCACGGTGAACTGACCATCGAGGTACCCCGCGCCCAGCTGCTGGCTGTCTGCCGCGCGCTGCGCGACGAGGAGGATTTCCGCTTCGATCAGCTCATCGATCTCTGCGGCGTCGATTATCTGGAATATGGCGAAGGCCGTTGGCAGGGGCCGCGCTTCGGCGTCGTCTATCACCTGCTGTCAGTGGCCCACAACCAGCGCATCCGCGTGCGCACCTTTGCCGAAGGCGAGGTGCCCGTGGTGGATTCCGTGGTCGATCTGTGGAACTCGGCCAACTGGTACGAGCGCGAGGCCTTCGACCTGTTCGGCATCGTTTTCGAGGGCCATCCCGATCTGCGGCGCATCCTCACCGATTACGGATTCATAGGTCACCCGTTCCGCAAGGACTTTCCGCTGTCGGGCCACGTCGAGATGCGTTACGACCCCGAAAAACAACGCGTCGTCTACGAGCCGGTTACCGTTGAACCACGTGTGCTCGTGCCGCGCGTAATCCGCCGCGACCACCGTTACGAGGCGAGCGAAGGAGAGGAACGCCGTGCCTGAAATTCGCAACCTCACCATGAACTTCGGCCCGCAGCATCCGGCGGCCCACGGCGTGCTGCGCCTGGTGCTGGAAATGGATGGCGAGGTCATCGAGCGTGCCGATCCGCATATCGGCCTGCTGCATCGCGCCACGGAGAAGCTGGCCGAACACAAGCATTACGTGCAAGGCCTGCCTTACATGGACCGTCTCGATTACGTGTCCATGATGTGCAATGAGCACGCCTATGTGCTGGCCATCGAAAAGCTGCTCGGCATCGAAGCCCCCGTCCGTGCCCAGTACATCCGTGTGATGTTCGATGAGATCACACGCATCCTGAACCACCTGCTTTGGCTCGGCGCGCACGCCCTGGACGTGGGCGCCATGAGCATGTTCATTTACTGCTTTCGTGAGCGCGAAGATCTCATGGATTGCTACGAGGCCGTTTCGGGCGCACGCCTGCATGCGGCCTATTACCGCCCGGGCGGCGTCTATCGTGATCTTCCGGACACCATGCCGCGCTTCGAGGCCAGCAGTAAGTGGCACAGTGAAAAGGAAATCGCACGGCTCAACGCCAACCGCCAGGGCTCGCTGCTGGACTTCATCGAGGATTTCACCAACCGCTTCCCCGGGATCGTGGATGAATACGAAACCCTGCTGACCAACAACCGCATCTGGAAGCAGCGTACCGTCGGCATCGGTGTGGTGTCGCCCGAGCGGGCATTGCAGCTGGGCCTGACCGGCCCGATGCTGCGCGGTTCCGGCGTCGCCTGGGACTTGCGCAAGAAGCAGCCCTATGCGGTCTATGACCGGTTGGATTTCGACATTCCCGTGGGCACCAACGGCGACAGCTATGACCGCTATCTGGTGCGCGTCGAGGAAATGCGTCAGTCCAACCGCATCATCCGTCAGTGCGTGGACTGGCTGCGCAAGAATCCCGGCCCGGTGATGGTGGACAATCACAAGGTCGCGCCGCCGCCGCGTGCCGAGATGAAGGCCGACATGGAAGCCCTCATCCATCACTTCAAGCTGTTCAGCGAAGGCATCAACGTGCCCGAGGGCGAGGTTTACGCTGCCGTCGAGCACCCCAAGGGTGAGTTTGGCATCTATCTGGTGTCGGACGGCGCCAACAAGCCTTACCGCATGAAAATCCGTGCGCCCGGCTTTGCCCACCTGGCGGCGCTGGACGAAATGGTTCGCGGACACATGCTGGCCGACGTAGTGACCGTGATCGGCACGCAAGACATCGTATTCGGAGAGATTGACCGCTGATGACTCAGGGGAACACCGAATTGATCAGTGCGCAGTCGCGCGCCGAGATCGACACCTGGATCGCGAAGTATCCCCAGGATCGCAAGTCGTCGGCCGTCATGGCGGCCTTGCGCATCGTGCAGGAGCAGAACGGCGGCTGGCTGACCACCGAATTGATGGATGCCGTGGCCGCTTATCTGGGCATGCCGCCCATCGCCGTTTACGAGGTGGCCACCTTCTATTCGATGTATGAGCACGAGCCGGTCGGGCGCCACAAAATCAGCGTGTGCACCAACATCTCGTGCATGCTGCGCGGTGCCGAGGAGGTCGTTGCCCATCTGGAGAAACGCCTCGGCATCAAGGCCGGTGAAACCACCCCGGACGGCAAATTCACCATCAAAACGGTGGAGTGCCTGGGCGCCTGTGTGGGTGCTCCCATGCTGCAGCTCGGCAAGAAGTATTACGAACTGCTCACGCCTGAGAAGCTCGACGAGCTGTTGGACGGGTTGGAGTAACGCGCATGAGCGACAAAGTCTGTTTCCGAACCCTCGACTTCGATACCCCGTGGGCCTTCGAGAGCTACAAAAAAGTCGGCGGCTACGAGGTCTGGAAGAAGGTCCTCGCCGGTGAGCTCACGCGCGACGCCATCATTGCCGAACTGAAAACTTCGGCGCTGCGCGGTCGTGGTGGCGCCGGTTTTCCCACCGGGCTCAAATGGAGCTTCATGCCGCATTCGGCCCCTGGTCAGAAGTACGTGGTGTGCAATTCCGACGAAGGCGAACCGGGCACCTGCAAGGACCGCGACATCCTGCGCTACAACCCCCATCAGCTGGTGGAAGGCATGGCCATCGCCGGTTTCGCACTGGGCGCCACACGGGGTTACAACTACATCCGTGGCGAATTCTGGGAACCCTACGAGCGTTTCCAAGCGGCCATCGAGGAAGCACGTGCGGCCGGTCTGCTTGGCAAGAACATTCTCGGCTCGGGCATCGACTTCGACATCGAGGTGCATCTCGGCGCCGGGGCCTATATCTGCGGTGAAGAGACCGCCCTGCTCGAATCCATCGAAGGCAAGAAAGGTCAACCGCGCTTCAAGCCGCCGTTTCCGGCCAGTTTCGGGCTGTACGGGCGACCCACCACAATCAACAACACGGAAACACTCGCCTCCGTGCCGGTCATCCTGCAAAAGGGCGGGCAGTGGTTCCTCGACCTGGGCAAACCGAACAACGGGGGCCTGAAGCTGTTCAGCGTCTCGGGTCACGTGAATCGCCCCGGCAATTATGAAATCCCCATGGGCACGCCTTTTTCCGAACTGCTCGAAATGGCGGGCGGGGTCTGGAAGGGGCGTAAGCTCAAGGCCGTGATCCCGGGGGGCAGTTCCACGCCCGTACTGCCGGCTGAACTGATGATGGACCTCACCATGGATTACGACTCGCTGGCGAAGGCGGGTTCCATGCTGGGTGCGGGCTCCGTGATTGTCATGGACGAGACGACCTGTATGGTGAAGGCGCTCGCGCGGCTGTCGCATTTCTATTACGACGAATCCTGCGGTCAGTGCACGCCGTGTCGTGAAGGTACGGGCTGGCTTGCACGCATGGTGCATCGTATCGAACACGGTGAGGGCCGACCGGAAGATCTGGAAAAGCTGAACGACGTGGCAAGCAAAATCGAAGGGCGCACCATCTGTGCGCTCGGCGACGCCGCCGCCATGCCGGTGCGCAGCTTCCTCAAGCACTTCCGTGAGGAATTCGAATACCACATCGCGCACAAGCGCTGCATGGTGTAGCCCGCTTCTCGGAAGACATACGATGGTAAAGATCGAGATCAACGGCATTCCTGTCGAGGCACGCGACGGCGCCACGGTAATCGAGGCCGCCGACAGCGCGGGCATCGTCATTCCGCGCTTTTGCTACCACAAGAAGCTCTCCATCGCGGCCAACTGCCGCATGTGCCTGGTGGAGGTGGAGAAGGTCGCCAAGCCGCTGCCCGCCTGCGCCACGCCGGTTACCGAGGGCATGAAGGTTTTCACGCGTTCGCCCAAAGCCATCGCCGCACAAAAAGCGGTGATGGAGTTCCTGCTCATCAATCATCCGCTGGACTGCCCCATCTGCGATCAGGGCGGTGAATGCGATCTGCAGGAAATGGCCGTGGGCTACGGTAACGATGTCTCCCGCTATTCCGAACACAAGCGCGTCGTACCCAGCAACAATCTCGGCCCGCTCATCGCCACGGATATGACGCGCTGCATCCATTGCACGCGCTGCGTGCGTTTCGGGCAGGAAATCGCGGGCATCATGGAGCTGGGCGGGGTATTCCGCGGCGAGAACACCCGCATCACCACCTATGTGGAGCGCACTGTCGATTCGGAACTGTCCGGCAACGTCATCGATCTCTGCCCGGTGGGGGCACTCACGTCCAAGCCGTACCGTTACACGGCGCGCCCCTGGGAACTGACCAAGAACGGCAGCATTTCGCCGCACGACTGCGTAGGTGCGAACCTGATGGTGGAAGCCCGCGCCGGCCAGGTGATGCGTGTGCGTCCTCGCGACAATGAGGCCGTGAACGAGATCTGGTTGGCGGATCGCGACCGCTTCAGCTACACGGCCCTGCGGCATGCGGACCGCCTGCTCGCACCGCGCATCAAGCGCGACGGTCGCTGGGAAGAGACGGATTGGGATACGGCCCTGACCTTTGCTGCCGAAGGCCTCCAACGTGTGGTGGATCAACACGGCGCCGACGCTGTCGGCGGTCTGGGCGCCTATGGCGCCACCACCGAGGAACTGTATCTGTTGCAGCGCCTGTTGCGTGGCTTGGGCAGCGGCAACGTGGACTACCGCCTGCACCAGCAGGACTTCCGTGATCAGGACCTGTTGCCTGCAGCGCCGGGTCTCGGCATGTCCATCGAGGACCTGGAAGGCGTGGATGCGCTGCTGCTGGTCGGCTCCAATATCCGCAAGGAGCAGCCGCTGCTCGGTCACCGTGTGCGCAAGGCGGCGCTCGCCGGAGCACGCGTGATGTGCCTCAATCCGGTCGACTACGAATTCTTCTTCCCGGTCGCCGAGAAGATTGTCGTCGCGCCCTCCGCCATGGCGAGCGAATTGGCGGCGGTGGCCAAGGCCCTGCTGGAGTTTGGCGGTACGGCACCGAAGGGATTTGCTGAACTCACCGGCAACATCGAGGTGGCCGAGCGTCATCGTGCTATGGCGCGCAAGCTGAGCGACAGTGCGCGCGCTGCCGTGCTGCTTGGCGACGGTGCGACCATGCATCCGGCCCAATCGGAGTTGCGCCTGTTGGCGAACCTCATCGCACGGCTGTGCAATGGGCGTTTCGGTCAGCTGCCGGAAGGCGGCAATGCCGCCGGTGCGGCGCTTGCCGGTGCATTGCCCCATCGCCACACCGGCGGGATCACCGCTGCGGTGCGTGGGCGGGATTGGCGCGCCATGGCGGATAACGGCATGAAGGCCTTCGTGCTGCTCGGGGTCGAACCCGGGGTGGATGCGCTGGACGGCAAAGGCCTTTCGAAAGCCGTGGCGGGTGCGGACTTCACTGTTTCACTGGCCAGCTTCACCGATCCGGCCGTGGAGTCCTACGCCAATGTGTTGTTGCCCGTGTGCACCTTTGTCGAGACATCGGGCACATTCGTGAATGCGGAAGGGCGCTGGCAGAGTTTCGCCGCAGCGGCTACCGCACCCGGCCAGGCACGACCCGCCTGGAAGGTGCTGCGTGTGCTGGGCAATCTGCTCAATCTGAAAGATTTTGAATACATGTCGTCGGAAGAGATTCGCGACGAAGTCCGTACCGCGTGCAACGATGCCTCGAACGTCGAGATCGGCATGTCGCTGCCGGAGTCCATCGGGGGACCGGCTAGCGCGCAGCTTGAGCGCATCGTGGAATTCGCCATGTATGACATTGATCCCCTGGTGCGTCGCGCCGAGCCCTTGCAGGCGACCAAGGACGGGCGTACCACAGGTGTCTCCGTGCACCCCGACACGGCAGCACGTCTCGGTCTTTCGGCCGGCACGAGTGTCAGCGTGCGCTCGGGCAGCTACGAGACCCGGTTGCCGTTGCAGCTTCATCCCGGCGTGCCGCTCAACGCGGTGCTGATCCCGGCCGGCAGCCGCGGCATGGGAACGGATGCGGGTTTTACGTCCGTCGAGTTGCGCCAGGGCTAAGAGAAGGAATCGTCGGTAATGACCGAGTACATCCAAGCATTGCTGCCCGGGCTCCCTGCGAGCGCCGTGACCATGACGGTGATCCTGCTGAAGATCGCCATAGTGTTGCTGCCCATTTTTGGCGCCGTGGCCTACCTCACGTTGGCCGAACGCAAGATCATCGGATACATGCAGGTACGCGTCGGCCCCAACCGCGTGGGCCCGCGTGGTTTGCTGCAGCCCATCGCCGATACGTTCAAGCTGCTGTTCAAGGAGATCGTGATCCCGAGTGGTGCCGACAAGTTCCTGTTCTTGCTGGCGCCGATTCTGGCGCTCGCGCCGGCCCTGGCGGCCTGGGCGGTGATTCCCTTCGGCAGTGAACTGGTGATCGCAGACGTCAACGCCGGTCTGTTGTACGTCCTGGCCGTCACCTCCATGGGTGTGTACGGCATCATCGTGGCGGGCTGGGCATCCAATTCGAAGTACGCCTTCCTGGGCGCGATGCGCTCTGCTGCGCAGATCGTTTCCTACGAGATCGCCATGGGTTTTGCGCTGGTCGGCGTACTCATGGCCGCGGGGAGTCTGAACTTTGGCGACATCGTCGCGGCGCAGTCGGGCGGCGTATGGCGCTGGTTCGCACTGCCGCTGCTGCCGCTGTTTGTGATCTACTTCATCGCCGCGGTGGCGGAAACCAACCGCGCGCCCTTCGACGTGGCGGAAGGCGAATCCGAAATCGTGGCGGGCTTCCACGTGGAATATTCCGGCATGGGTTTCGCGGCCTTCTTCCTGGCCGAGTACGCCAACATGATCCTGGTCTCGGCCCTCGCCACTGTCATGTTCCTGGGCGGCTGGTTGTCACCCTTCGACACCGGTAGCGGCGAGGCCCTGGGCGGCTTGCTCGGTAGCGGTATCCACTGGTTTCTGCTGAAAACTTCGCTGTTCCTGTTCCTGTTCCTCTGGTTCCGTGCGACGTTCCCGCGCTATCGCTACGACCAGATCATGCGACTGGGTTGGAAGGTGTTCATCCCCATCACCATCGTCTGGTTGGTGGTAGTGGGTGTGTGGGTCATGGCGGGTGTGTTCCCGTTCGAGCGGGCGTGAGGTGAACGGCATGAAATCCATACTCCGTTTCTTCAAGAGCCTGTTCCTGCTGGAGTTGTTCGCCGGCATGTCGGTTACGGGCCGTTATCTCTTCGGGCGCAAGTTCACCGTGCAATACCCCGAAGAGCGGGCCCCGCAATCGCCGCGGTTTCGCGGACTGCATGCACTGCGCCGCTACCCCAACGGCGAGGAGCGCTGCATCGCGTGCAAGCTGTGCGAAGTGGTATGCCCGGCGATGGCCATTCGCATCGAGTCGCATCGTCGCGAAGACGGCACCCGCCGCACCACCCGTTACGATATCGACCTGACCAAGTGCATTTACTGCGGATTCTGTGAGGAATCCTGTCCGGTGGATTCCATCGTCGAAACGCGTTTTTACGAATATCACGGCGAGTCCCGTGAGGACCTGTACATGACCAAGGACAAGCTGCTGGCGGTCGGGGACAGGTTCGAGAAGCAGATCGCCGAGGATCGGGCGCAGCAAGCCAAATACCGCTGAGGAACAGACCCGAATGAGTTTCGAACAATTGCTCTTCTATGCCTTTTCCGCCGTGCTCATCATGGCGGCGGGAATGGTTATCACGGTGCGCAACCCGGTCCACGCAGCGCTGTCGTTGGTGCTTGCGTTTGTGGCAAGCGCGGGGTTGTGGATGTTGCTTGAGGCGGAGTTCCTCGCGATTGCCCTGGTATTGGTTTACGTGGGCGCCGTGATGGTGCTGTTCATTTTCGTGGTGATGATGCTCGACATCGATATGGCCGCTCTGCGCGAAGGGTTTGCGCGCTACCTGCCCATCGGCGCACTGGTGGCGCTGATGGTGGTCGGCATCATGGCCTTCGTGCTCGGCGGCGGGCACTTCTCGTTGGAAGTGACCGGCGAGCCGGTACGCCAGGCCACTGATTACAGCAACACCCAGGCCCTCGGACAGGTGCTTTACACCACTTATGTGTTCCCGTTCGAAGTCGCGGCGGTCATTCTCCTGGTGGCCATCGTGGCAGCCATCGTGCTGACCCTGCGCCGGCGCCCGGAAACCAAGCAGCAGCGCGTATCCCGTCAGGTGGCAGTGCGCCGCGAAGAGCGCGTGCGGCTTGTGCAGATGCAACCGGAGGAGCGCCGCTAAGGGGCACGTCATGGTAGAGCTTTCGGATTATCTCATCGTCGGCGCCGTTCTTTTCTGCCTGAGCATGGCCGGCATTTTCATCAACCGCAAAAGCGTCATCATCCTGCTCATGTGCGTGGAATTGATGCTCTTGGCGGTGAACATGAATTTCATCGCCTTTTCCCATTACCTCGGCGACACCGCCGGCCAGGTGTTTGTGTTTTTCATCCTGACCGTGGCGGCTGCCGAAGCGGCGATTGGGCTCGCCATCCTCGTAGTGCTGTTCCGCAACCGGCGCAGCATCAACGTGGATGATGTCGGAACTCTGAGGGGTTAGCGGATGCTGGAGTCGCTCAATATCGCTATCGTGCTCGCACCGCTTGCCGGTGCGATCATCGCAGGCCTGTTCGGTAAGGCCATCGGACGGGAATGGTCCCATCGTGCAGCCATTCTGGGTGTAGCCGTCGCGTTCCTCGGCTCGCTGGTGGTCTTCTACCAAATCGCCGTGGCGGGCGCCGACATCATCAACCAAAGTGTCTACACCTGGGCAGTCAGCGACGGTGTGCGCTTCGAAGTCGGCTTCCTGGTCGACAAGCTCACCGCCATGATGATGGTGGTGGTCACCTTCGTGTCGTTGATGGTGCACATCTACACCATCGGCTACATGCATGACGACCCGGGCTACCAGCGCTTTTTCAGCTATATCTCCCTGTTCACCTTCTCCATGCTCATGCTGGTGATGGCGAACAACTTCATGCAGTTGTTTTTTGGCTGGGAAGCCGTGGGCCTGGTCTCCTATCTGCTGATCGGATTCTGGTACACCCGCGAGAGCGCCATCTATGCCAATCTCAAGGCATTCCTGGTGAACCGTGTGGGTGACTTCGGCTTCGTGCTGGGTATCGCGGGCGTGCTGTTCTACTTCAACACCCTCGATTACAACTCGGTTTTCGCCACCGCCGAGCTGCACAAGGATCTGACCATGCAGGTCATTCCCGGCACCGAGTGGAATGCCATGACGGTGATCTGCCTGCTGCTGTTCGTCGGTGCCATGGGCAAGTCCGCTCAGTGGCCGCTGCACGTTTGGTTGCCGGACTCCATGGAAGGCCCGACCCCCATCTCGGCCCTGATTCACGCGGCCACCATGGTCACCGCCGGCATCTTCATGGTGGCGCGCATGTCGCCGCTGTATGAGCTTTCGACCACGGCGCTCAGTGTGGTGCTCGTGATCGGCGCTATCACCGCCTTCTTCATGGGGCTGCTCGGCCTGGTTCAGCACGACATCAAGCGCGTGGTTGCCTATTCCACCTTGTCGCAGCTGGGTTACATGACGGTGGCGCTGGGCGCGTCGGCCTACGCGGCGGGCGTGTTCCACCTGATGACCCACGCCTTCTTCAAGGCGCTGCTGTTCCTGGGCGCCGGTTCCGTGATCGTGGCCATGCACCACGAGCAGGACATGCGCAAAATGGGCGGCCTGCGTAAGTACATGCCGATCACCTGGCTCACCGGCTTGGTGGGTACCCTGGCGCTCATCGGTTTTCCCGGCTTTGCAGGCTTTTTCTCCAAGGACGTGATCATCGAGGCCGTGCGCCACTCGGAAATCCCCGGCGCGGGCTTCGCTTATGTGGCCGTGCTGCTGGGCGTGTTCATCACCGCCCTGTACAGCTTCCGTATGTACTTCCTGGTGTTCCACGGCAAAGAGCGCATGGATCACCACACCAGGGAACACCTGCACGAATCCCCGTGGGTGATCACCGTGCCCCTGGTGGCACTTGCGGTGCCGTCCGTGCTGGCGGGTGCGATGTACGTGGGTGACATGGCCTTTGGCGATTTCTTCGCCGGCGCCATTACCGTGCTCCCCGAGCATGACGTGCTCGGCCGTCTGGCCCAGGACTATCACGGTTGGTTCGCCATGACCCTGCACGGCCTCATGGCGCCGCCGGTGTGGCTGGCTGCCGCGGGTGTGTTCGTGGCCTGGTATCTGTACATTCGTCGCCCGGAATTGCCGGCGCGCATCGCGGCCCGCTTCAGCACTCTGCACCGGGTCCTGGAGCGTAAGTACGGTTTCGACGAGTTCAACGACTGGTTCTTCGCCGGTGGCAGCCGCGGTCTCGGCCGGGTGCTGTGGCGTGCAGGCGACGTGACTGTCATCGACGGGCTCCTCGTGAACGGCACAGCGCGCGTGGTCGGCTGGACCGCGGCCGTCACCCGTTGGGTGCAGTCCGGTTATCTGTACCACTATGCCTTCGCGATGATTGTGGGCTTGTTGCTTCTCTTCGGTTTGTTCGTGCTCGGCTGAACACGAGAACGATAAGGATCTGGCTGCATGTTTTCCGAACTGCCTCTTCTCAGCCTCGTGATCTGGGTGCCCATCATCGGTGGCGCGCTGGTGCTCGCCATTGGCGATCAACGCGCCGAAACCGCAAAGCTGGCTGCCCTTCTGGTCGCGTTTCTCACCTTGTTGCTGTCGATTCCGCTCTTTACCGGCTTCGCCATCGACACCGCCGACATGCAGTTCGTCGAGTTCCGCCCGTGGATTGAAAGCTTCGGTATCAATTACCACCTGGGCGTCGACGGCATTGCCATGCCGCTCATCGTGCTCACCACCTTCACCACCGTGCTGGTCGTGATCGCCGGGTGGGAGGTCATCAAGCAGCGGCCCTCCCAGTACATGGCGGCTTTCCTGGTGATGGAAGGCCTCATCAACGGTGTATTCGCCGCGCTCGACGCCGCACTGTTCTACGTGTTCTGGGAAGCCATGCTCATTCCGATGTTCATCATCATCGGCATGTGGGGCGGTCCCAACCGCGTCTACGCGACCATCAAGTTTTTCCTGTACACCTTCTTCGGTTCGGTGTTCATGCTGGTCGCGCTGCTGTACCTGTATGTGCAGGCAGGCAGCTTCGCGATTCTCGACTTCCACGCGGTCAACATCGGCATGACCGCGCAGATCCTCATCTTCCTGGCCTTCCTGGTGGCCTTCGCGGTGAAGGTGCCCATGTTCCCGGTGCACACCTGGCTTCCCGACGCCCACGTGGAGGCCCCCACCGGCGGGTCGGTGATCCTGGCGGCGATCATGCTCAAGGTGGGCGCGTACGGTTTCCTGCGCTTTTCCCTGCCCATCGCACCGGATGCGAGCCATGCACTCGACTGGCTGATGATCGGGCTGTCGCTGGTCGCTGTGGTCTACATCGGTTTCGTGGCGTTGATCCAGCAGGATATGAAGAAGCTCATCGCCTATTCGTCCATTGCACATATGGGTTTCGTCACGCTCGGCTTCTTCCTTGCCTGGGCTATCGCCGAAAACACCGGCAGCTTCAGCGGTGCCGCCATGGGCATTGAGGGCGGCATGGTGCAGATGGTGTCCCACGGTCTGGTGTCCGGGGCCATGTTCCTGTGCGTCGGTGTGCTTTATGACCGTTTGCACAGCCGTCTCATCGCCGATTACGGCGGGGTTGCCAACGTGATGCCGGTGTTCGCTGGGTTCATGGTGTTGTTTGCCATGGCCAACGCGGGCCTGCCGGGTACCTCGGGCTTCGTGGGTGAGTTCATGGTCATCCTGAGTGCGTTCAAGGCTGACTTCTGGTACGCCTTCCTGGCGGCCACCACGCTCATCATCGGTGCGGCCTACACCCTGTGGATGGTCAAGCGCGTGGTATTCGGTAGTGTCGGAAGCGATGCCGTGGCGGCGCTGAAGGACGTGAACGGGCGGGAATTTCTCTTCCTCGCCGTGTTGGCCGTGGGCGTGTTGCTGCTCGGCCTTTGGCCCAATCCGCTGCTCGAGGTGATGCACGCCACCGTGCAGAACCTGGTCGAGCACATCGCCGTATCCAAGATCTGACGGGAACAGCCGATGAATTTCGAAATGTCGCAGCTTCTGCCGGTGTTGCCGGAAGTCTTCGTGCTCGGGATGGCCTGCGCCATTCTGCTCATCGATCCGTTCCTTTCCGAGGCGCGCCGCAGCATTACCTTCATGCTGTCTCTCGGCACCCTCGCCGGCGCCTTCCTGCTCACGCTCGGTCTGTACGGCGAAGCCGATCAGGTCGTGTTCTCGGGCTTCTTCGTGCTCGATGGCATGGCGGTACTGCTGAAACTGGCCGCCTACGTGGCCGTAGCGGTGGCTTTCCTGTATGCACCGCGCTACCTGCGCGAGCGTGAGATGTTGCGGGGCGAGTATTTCGTGCTGGGCTTGTTGGGTTTGCTGGGCATGATGATCCTCATCTCGGCCCACAGCCTGCTCACCGTCTATTTGGGCCTGGAACTGATGTCCCTGTCGCTGTATGCCATGGTCGCCATGCAGCGCGATTCCGTCGTGGCGTCGGAGGCGGCGATGAAGTATTTCGTGCTGGGCGCCATGGCTTCCGCCATGCTGCTGTATGGCATGTCCATGCTGTACGGCATGACGGGCAGCCTGGACCTCGCCGAAATCCATGCGGCCATTTCGGCCGGCGCCGGACAGCCGGTGGTGCTCGCCTTCGCCCTGGTGTTCATCATCATCGGCGTGGCTTTCAAGCTTGGCGCCGTGCCATTCCACATGTGGGTGCCCGACGTCTATCACGGCGCCCCGACCACCGTGACCGTGTACATGAGCACGGCCCCCAAACTCGCCGCTTTCGCCATGCTCATGCGCTTGCTCGTCGACGGCTTGGGCGGACTGCACGCCCAGTGGCAGGACATCCTCATCATTCTCACGCTGCTGTCCCTGGCGGTGGGCAACGTCATCGCTATCGCCCAGACCAACATCAAGCGCATGTTGGCGTACTCGGCCATTTCCCACGTCGCCTTCATCCTGCTCGGTGTTCTGGCGGGGACGGAGGCGGGCTATGCCGCGGGTCTGTTCTATGCGGTGTCCTACGCCCTCATGAGCCTGGCCAGTTTCGGCATGGTCATTTTCCTCAGCCGCGCCGGCTTTGAGGCCGATAATCTCGAAGACTTCCGGGGGCTCAACGAGCGCAGCCCGTGGCATGCCTTCCTGATGCTCATGGTGATGTTCTCGATGGCCGGCGTGCCGCCGTTTCTGGGTTTCTGGGCCAAGCTGTTCGTCATCCAGGCGGCAGTGCAGGTAGGCCTGGTATGGTTGGCGGTGGCGGCGGTCGTGTTCTCGGTGATCGGCGCCTTCTACTACCTGCGTGTGGTCAAGCTGATGTATTTTGACAAACCCACTGACGTCGCACCGCTCGAGGCCGGTTGGGGTATGCGCATGACCATCAGTGCCAATGCGCTGGCCATGCTTGGCCTCGGCGTGCTGCCCGGGCCCTTGATGGCTCTCTGCGTCGCGGCGATGGCCGGCTGATAGAACTTTCTCTCCCGACCTGCATCCAATGGGTGCAGGTCGAAAACAACGGAAACAGGACTTGTCGTGACCACCGGTTTTGCCGTCTGGCTACTCGTAGCGATTGCCTTTTTGGCTGCCAACCTGCCTTGGCTCAGTGAGCGTGTGTTTTTCATCCACAAGCCGAACGGTCATAAGCGACCCTGGCAGCGTTGGCTGGAATGGCTGGTCCTTTACGGGGTTGTTGGCGGTCTGGCCATTGGCCTGGAGCAAAAGCTTACCGGCGAGCGTTACCCGCAAAGCTGGGAGTTTTACGCGGCCACGCTATGCCTGTTTCTGGTGTTCGCCCTGCCGGGTTTCATCTACCGGCATGATCTTCGCCACTATTTCGTGCGCCGAATGTCTTGAAAGGGCTCCGCGATTAAGGTATTATTTTTAAATCAGTTGCGGGGTGGAGCAGTCCGGTAGCTCGTCGGGCTCATAACCCGAAGGTCGTAGGTTCAAATCCTACCCCCGCTACCACTTATGTAGCGAAGAGGCCCCGTTATCGGGGCTTTTTGTTACCCGGGGCCCAGCGGAGCGCTAAGGCGCCTGACATGTGTTGTATCCACATGTAAACCTCGGTTTTTTGATTATCGAGTGGGCCTATGGCCCATTTTTTGTTTTCGGGAAACGCAAATGGCGCAAGCTTCGAAGCTCGAAGCATTGATTGAGCCCGCTGTGACGGCGCTCGGCTACGAGTTGGTTGGCGTGGAATACCTGGCGCAGGGTCGCCATTCGCTGCTACGGGTATTCATCGACAAACCCGAAGGCGTGACGCTCGAGGATTGCGAGCGTACGAGCCGGCAAATCAGCAGCATTCTGGACGTGGAAGACCCGGTGCAGGGTCAGTACACCCTGGAAGTGTCTTCGCCCGGACTCGAGCGCCCGCTGTTCAAGCTCGACCATTACGAGCGTTTTCTCGGTAGTGAGATTCAGATGCGCCTGAAAGTGCCGGTAGGCGGCAGGCGCAAGTTCAAGGGTCGTATTGTGGGCGTCCATGACGACCAGGTGGTGCTGGATATCGATGGTACCGAACGCACTTTTTCATTCGCGGATATCGAACGTGCGCAGGTGGTGCCGGATTGGGACGCACTGGCGTAGAAGACGGCGGTCGCAGGTTTGCTGGAGTAGAGGCTGGTATGAATAAAGAGATCCTTCTGGTAGCAGATGCGGTGTCCAACGAGAAGGGCGTGGCCAAGGAGATCATCTTCGAGGCCATCGAGGCCGCGCTCGCGACCGCGACGAAGAAGCGTTACGAAGGTGACGTGGAGATCCGCGTGCAGATCGACCGCAACACCGGTGACTATGACACCTTCCGCCGCTGGCGGGTGGTCGACGATGCCGACGGCATGCCCCTGGAGGCGCCGGAACGCGAGATCACCTTGTCTGCCGCACGCATCGACAATCCGTCGATTCAGCCTGACGAATATGTAGAAGAGCCGGTCGAATCGGTGGCCTTCGGGCGTATCGCAGCGCAGACGGCCAAGCAGGTCATCGTGCAGAAGGTGCGCGAAGCCGAGCGTGCCCAGGTGGTCGATGCCTTCCTGGATCGCAAGGGCCAGTTGGTGACGGGCATCGTCAAGCGCGTCGAGCGCGGCAATGTCTATCTCGATCTGGGCGGCAATGCCGAGGCATTCATTGCCCGCGAGGAAATGATCGCCCGTGAGGCCGTGCGTCCGGGCGACCGTCTGCGCGGTTACCTGTTCGACGTGCGCCATGAACCGCGGGGCCCACAGCTTTTCGTAAGCCGGACCCGCCCCGAGTTTCTGGTTGAGCTGTTCAAGCTGGAAGTGCCTGAAGTGGGCGAGGGGCTGATCGAAATTAAAGCCGCCGCACGCGATCCGGGACTGCGCGCGAAAATCGCTGTCAAATCCAATGACTCGCGCATCGATCCTGTCGGTGCCTGCGTGGGCATGCGTGGTTCGCGCGTGCAATCGGTAACCAACGAACTCAATGGCGAACGCGTCGACATCATTCTCTGGAACGAGAATCCGGCGCAGTTTGTCATCAACGCCATGTCCCCTGCGGAAGTGGTGTCCATCGTGGTCGACGAAGATGCCCACAGCATGGACGTGGCGGTGGCCGAAGAGCAGCTCTCCCAAGCCATCGGCCGCAACGGTCAGAACGTGAGACTTGCCAGTGAATTGACCGGCTGGGAACTCAACGTCATGACCGAGAACCAGGCCGCTGAGAAGACCGATGCCGAGGCAAGGCGCCTGGTACAGCTGTTCATGGAACAGCTGGATGTGGATGAGGAAATCGCCAGCATTCTGGTGCAGGAAGGTTTCTCGAGTATCGAGGAAGTGGCCTACGTACCGGTCAGCGAGATGCTGGAGATCGAAGAATTCGATCAGGAAACCGTCGACGAGCTGCGTGCGCGCGCCAAGGACGTACTTGTGACGCGTGAAATCAGCAGCGAAGAAACCGCTGAACCGGCGGACGATCTGCTTCACATGGATGGCATGGACCGCGAGCTTGCGTTTGCGCTGGCCCGTCGCGGCGTTGTCACCATGGAAGATCTGGCTGAATTGTCGGTGGATGAGTTGACCGAGATCGAGGGCGTGGACGAAGCGCGCGCCGCCGAACTCATCATGACGGCCCGCAAGCCGTGGTTCGAGGCCTGAGGCGGGCTGAGCGAGGAGTAGTGCATGTCTGAAGTAACCGTCAAACAATTTGCCGAGGTCATAGGCGTTCCACTTGATCGCTTGCTGTCCCAACTCGCGGGTGCGGGTGTGTCGGCCAAACTCGGCGACGACATCATCGGCGATGAAGACAAGGAAAGGCTGCTGAATTATCTGCGCCAACGCCATGGTCACGACAAAGCCGACGGTGAAGCGTCAGTGGAGCCCAAGCGTATTACGCTCAAGCGCCGCACCACGAGTGAGCTGAGGCAGGCGGCCGGTGGCGGTGCTCGGGGAGCGGCCAAGACTGTGACTGTCGAGGTGCGCAAAAAGCGCACTTACGTGAAGCGCGAGGTCATCGAGGAAAAGGAGACCCGCCGCATCGACGAGGAAGTGGCCGAGCGTCTCGAAAAGCAGCTCGAAGACGAGGCACTGCGTCGTGCCGAGGATGAGGCCCGCCGCGCCGAAGAGGCCGCTCGCCAACAGGCTGAACAGGAGGCGCAGCGTACCGAGGCAGAGGCTCGTCGCCGTGCCGAAGAGGAAACGCTCCGTGCCGAGGAAGAGGCGCGCCGTCTTGCCGATGAGGAGCGCCGCAAGGTGGCGGAGGCAGCGGTCGAACGCAAGCCCGCTGCGCCGGCGGCACCGGCGGCCGAGGCGCGGCCCGAGAAAAAGGCCAAGCGTGGCAAGGGTGGCCGCGATAAGGGCGAGGAGCCGGGCTTCGGGCGCCGCGAGTTGCATGTGTCCGCCGAACGTGCGGATGCCGCCGCCCGGCGCAAGAAAAAAGGCAAGCCCTCCCGCGGTGTTTCTGCGGTGGCGAGCGGTGCGCACGGCTTTGCCAAGCCCACCGGCCCTGTGGTGCGCGAGGTGACCATCCCCGAGACCATCACGATTGGCGAGCTTGCCAACCGCATGTCGGTGAAGGCTGCTGTCGTGATCAAGCAGATGATGAAAATGGGCACCATGGTGACCATCAATCAGGTGCTCGATCAGGAGACCGCGGCTATCGTTGTCGAGGAGATGGGACACAAATACAAACTGCTGCGGGAGAACGCCCTGGAAGAGGAACTGGTCCAGGAAGTGGGCGGCGAAGGCGATGCCGAGACGCGTCCGCCCGTGGTCACCATCATGGGCCACGTGGACCACGGCAAGACCTCCTTGCTCGATTACATCCGTCGCGCCACGGTGGCGGCGGGTGAAGCCGGCGGTATCACCCAGCACATCGGCGCCTACCACGTGGAGACCCCGCGCGGCGTCATCACCTTCCTCGACACCCCGGGTCACGCGGCATTCACCGCCATGCGTGCCCGTGGTGCGAAGGTCACCGACATCGTCATCCTGGTGGTGGCGGCCGACGACGGCGTCATGCCCCAGACCAAGGAGGCCGTGGAACACGCGCGTGCCGCCGAGGTTCCGCTGATCGTGGCGGTTAACAAGGTCGACAAGCCCGACGCCAACCCGGATCGCGTGCGCCAGGAACTGTCCAACCTGGAGGTCATTCCCGAAGACTGGGGTGGCGACACCATGTTCCTCAATGTATCCGCCAAGGTGGGTACGGGTGTGGATGAACTGCTCGAAGCCGTGTTGCTGCAGGCCGAGGTGCTGGAGCTGAAGGCCGTCCAGGAAGGTCCGGCGACCGGCACCGTGATCGAGTCGCGTCTCGACAAGGGACGTGGTGCGCTTGCATCGGTGCTGGTGCAGAGCGGTACCCTGCACAAGGGCGATGTCTTGCTGGCCGGTACCGAGTACGGCCGCGTGCGCGCCATGTTCGACGAGAACGGCAGGCCCGTCGATGAAGCCGGCCCGTCAATCCCTGTGGAGGTGCTCGGTCTTTCCGGTACACCCAATGCGGGCGAACAGGTCATGGTGGTGCCCGACGAGCGCAAGGCGCGCGAAGTGGCGCTGTTCCGCCAGGGCAAGTTCCGCGATGTGAAGCTGGCACGTCAGCAGCAGGCCAAGCTCGACAGCGTCTTCTCGCAGATGGAAGAAGGCCAGGTCCAGACGCTCAACATCCTGCTCAAGGCGGATGTGCAGGGCTCGGCCGAGGCCATTTCCGATGCACTGACGCGGCTCTCCACCGACGAGGTGCGCGTGAAGATCGTGTCGGCCGGCGTGGGCGGCATCAACGAGTCCGACGTGAACCTGGCGGTGGCCTCCAACGCCATCATCCTGGGCTTCAACGTCCGTGCCGACGGCGGCGCCAAGCGCCTCATCGAAGAGCAGGGCGTGGACCTTCACTACTACAGCATCATTTACGAGTTGCTGGATGAGGTGAAGAAGGCCATGACCGGCATGCTGGCGCCGGAGTTCAAGGAAACCATCATCGGCCTGGCTCAGGTGCGCGACGTGTTCCGCTCGCCGAAGTTCGGTGCGGTGGCCGGCTGTATGGTCATCGATGGCACGGTCAAACGCCATGCACCGATCCGTGTGCTGCGCGACAACGTGGTCATCTACGAAGGCGAACTGGAGTCGCTGCGCCGCTTCAAGGACGACGTGAACGAAGTGAAGATGGGCACGGAGTGCGGTATCGCCGTGCGGAACTACAACGACGTCAGGGTCGGGGACCAGATCGAGGTCTTCGAACGCGTCCAGGTACAGCGCACGCTCTGAAACGGAGCCTGAACGGCGTCGCTCCGCCTGGTGCGGGGCGGCGCCGTTTCCGTTGGCAAGACGTGAGCGGGGTGGACCATGGCACGTGAATTCAGCCGTACTGACCGTATAGCAGACCAGATGCAGCGCGAACTGGCGCTGCTGATCCAGCAGGAAATCCGCGATCCGCGCATCGGCATGGTGACCGTCTCGGCGGTTGAACTGAGCCGCGACCTGGCCGTGGCCAGGGTGTTCGTGAGTGTGCTTGGGGACGAAAAGCAGGCCGAGGCGGCGCTGGGCGCCTTGAAGAAGGCCGCCGGTTTTCTGCGTCACGAACTGGGCCGGCGCATGATCGTACGTACGCTGCCCGAGCTGCGCTTCATCCATGACACCACCGGCGAGCGCGGCGCGCACCTGTCGGCACTCATCGATCGGGCCGTGGGGAAAGATCGAAAAGAAGAATCTGAGGATTGAATGGCTCGTCATCAACGCGGCCGCGGCCGCAACATCAACGGCATTTTGTTGCTCGACAAGCCGGTCGGGGTGGGTTCCAACACGGCCTTGCAGGAAGTGAAGCGCCTGTTCGAGGCGCGCAAGGCCGGACACACGGGGAATCTGGACCCGCTCGCGAGCGGCCTGTTGCCCATTTGCCTGGGCGAGGCCACCAAGCTGTCCGCCTTTCTGCTCGATGCCGACAAGGTATACACGGGCACCTGCAAGCTCGGGGTGCGCACCACCACGGCCGATGCCGAAGGCGAAGTCATCGAGACGCGGCCGGTTACGGGTTTCGATGAGGCCCGCGTGCGCGAGGTGCTGGAGAGCTTTACGGGAGAGATCACCCAGATCCCGCCCATGCATTCCGCCGTCAAGCATCAGGGGCAGCCGCTCTACAAGCTTGCCCACCAGGGCATCGAGGTGGAGCGCAAGCCCCGCACGGTGACGATTTACGAGCTGCGCCTGGTGCGCCTCGAGGGCGATGAGCTCGAGATTTACGTGCATTGCAGCAAGGGGACGTACATTCGTACCCTGGCCGAGGACATCGGCGAAGCGCTGGGCTGTGGTGCCCATTTGGCGGCGCTGCGCCGCAATGCCGCCGGTCCCTTCCAGCTCGAGGGCGCGGTCACGCTCGACCAGGTACGTCGGACCGCCGCCGACGGGCTTGCCGCCCTCGACGCGCTGCTGCTGCCCATGGAGGAGGCGCTGTCGGACTGGCCCGTGGTGCAGTTGACCGACAACGCGGCCTATTATCTGGCCCAGGGGCAGGCCGTGCTGGTGCCCCAGGCCCCGACCCATGGCTGGGTCCGGCTGTTCCGGGAAGGGCAGGGATTCATTGGCGTCGGGAGCATACTCGACGACGGCAGAGTCGCCCCGAAGCGGCTCATGGTGCAACGTTAAGGGTGCAAGAGGGGGCAACCCCCCTCAACATCCTGCCGGCGCGCTTGTTCCATAGGGACAGGCGCGATTAAAATACCCAACTTTTACGCCTATTGCAGTTTTAGCCAGGAGTATTTCAGAAAATGCCTCTCACCGCTGAACAGAAGCTGAACATCATCAAGGAGTTCGGCAAGAACGAAGCCAACACCGGTTCCACCGAGGTGCAGGTCGCGCTGCTGTCCGCGCGCATCCAGGACCTCTCCGGCCATTTCAAGAGCCACGCCAAGGATCACCACTCCCGCCGTGGCCTGCTCCACATGGTGAGCCAGCGTCGTAAGCTGTTGGATTACCTCAAGAAGAAGGACGTGGAGCGCTATCGCGCGCTGATCGAGCGCCTCGGCCTGCGCAAGTAATCCCTGTACGAACCCCAAAGGAAGTAACAGTGACACCGACCGTAAAAGAGTTTCAGTACGGTGACCGCACCGTCAGGTTAGAAACAGGTGCTATCGCCCGTCAGGCCACCGGCGCCGTGATGTGCAGCATGGGCGATACGGTCGTGCTGGTCACTGCCGTGGCGATGCGAGAGGCGAGCCCGGGACGGGATTTCTTCCCGCTCACGGTGAATTACCAGGAGCGCACCTATGCGGCAGGCCGCATTCCCGGCGGATTCTTCCGCCGCGAAGGCCGTCCCTCCGAAAAGGAAACGCTCACCTCCCGTCTTATCGATCGTCCGCTGCGCCCGCTCTTCCCCGAGGGGTTCTACAACGAGGTCCAGGTCGTCGCCACCGTGGTTTCCCTGGATCCCGACACCGACCCGGATATCCCGTCCATGATTGGCGCCTCGGCAGCCCTGGCTCTGTCGGGTGTGCCGTTCAACGGACCCATCGGCGCTGCGCGCGTGGGCTACAAGGACGGCCAGTATCTGCTCAATCCGGGCCTGGAAGCGCTCAAGGATTCCCAGCTCGACCTGGTGGTCGCGGGTACCGAAAGCGCCGTGCTCATGGTCGAGTCGGAAGCCCAGGAACTGCCTGAAGATGTCATGCTCGGCGCCGTCATGTACGGCCACGAGCAGATGCAGGCGGTCATCAAGGCCATCAACGAGCTGGTCGCCGTGGCCGGCAAGCCCCGCTGGGACTGGCAGCCGCCGGCGGTGGACGACGCCCTGGAAAGCGCCGTCGCCAACCTGTGCGCAGCCGCCATCGAGGAGGCCTACACCATCCGCGAGAAGCAGGCCCGCTATACGCGCCTGAACGAAATCCGCGCCGATGCCGTTGCCAAGCTGGCCAACCCCGAGGCGGAACGCTTCTGGGAGGCCGCCAAGGTCAACACGGTGGTCAGCGATCTGGAATACAAGGTGGTGCGCAGTACCATCCTGCAGGGCAAGCCCCGTATCGACGGCCGCGACACCAAGACCGTGCGCCCCATCGACATCAAGGTCGGCGTGCTGCCCCGCACCCACGGTTCTGCCATTTTCACCCGCGGCGAAACCCAGGCCCTGGTGGTCGCCACGCTGGGTACCGCCCGCGACGCGCAGATCATCGACGCCCTGGAAGGCGAGCGCAAGGAAGCCTTCCTGCTGCACTACAACTTCCCGCCGTACTGCGTGGGTGAGACCGGCATGGTCGGCAGCCCCAAGCGCCGTGAAATCGGCCACGGCCGCCTGGCCAAGCGCGGCGTGCAGGCCGTCATGCCGAACATGAGCGATTTCCCGTACACCATCCGCGTGGTGTCCGAGATCACCGAGTCCAACGGCTCCAGCTCCATGGCCAGCGTGTGCGGCTCCAGCCTGGCGCTCATGGACGCCGGCGTGCCCACCAAGGCGCCGGTGGCCGGTGTGGCCATGGGCCTCATCAAGGAGCAGGACAAGTTCGCGGTACTCACCGACATCATGGGCGACGAGGACCACCTCGGCGACATGGACTTCAAGGTGGCGGGCACCGAGAACGGCGTGACTGCACTGCAGATGGACATCAAGATCGAGGGCATCACCAAGGAGATCATGCAGATCGCCTTGAGTCAGGCCCATGATGGTCGCCTGCACATCCTCGGTGAGATGACGAAGGCCATCAGCGCTCCGCGCACGGATTTGTCCGAATTCGCGCCGCGCTACATCACCTTCAAGATCAACCCGGACAAGATCCGCGACGTTATCGGCAAGGGCGGCGTCACCATCCGCGCCATCACCGAAGAGACCGGTACCAGCATCGATCTCGACGACGACGGCACGGTGAAGATCGCTTCGGTCGACAAGGCCGCCGGTGAAGAGGCGCGTCGCCGCATCGAGCAGCTGACGGCAGAAGTGGAAGTGGGCAAGGTCTACGAAGGCCGCGTTGCCAAGCTCATGGACTTCGGTGCGTTCGTTACCGTACTGCCCGGCCGTGACGGTCTGGTCCACATCTCCCAGATCTCCCATGAGCGCGTGGAGAACGTGGCCGACAAGCTGTCCGAAGGCCAGACGGTGCGTGTGAAGGTCCTCGAAATCGACAAGCAGGGCCGTATCCGCCTGTCCATCAAGGCGATCGAAGAAGGCGAATAAATCCCGCCTGCACCGAGTAGAGAAAAGGGACCTCCGGGTCCCTTTTTCTTTGGCGCCAAACCGCCGTCAATTAGGCAGAAACAGCCAGTACACCGCCAGGTTCACTGCCGTCACCGGCACGCCTACCCG
>JAWLCT010000014.1:60067-72478 GCA_041687015.1 Gammaproteobacteria bacterium | reverse complement strand
TCGCCGAGCACACGCTGACCCTGCCGTACAACGACCTTGCGGCGGTGCGCGATACCTTCACACAGATGGGGAAGGAGATCGCATGCATCATTGTCGAGCCGGTGGCCGGCAACATGAACTGCATCCCGCCGGTGCCCGGTTTCCTTGAAGGCCTGCGCGAGGTGTGCGATGAACACGGCGCCGTGCTGATCTTCGACGAGGTGATGACCGGCTTCCGCGTCGCCCTGGGTGGCGCCCAGTCCCATTACGGCATCATTCCCGACCTCACCACCCTGGGCAAGGTGGTGGGCGGCGGCATGCCGGTGGGTGCGTTTGGGGGCAAGCGCACCATCATGGAACAGATCGCGCCGCTCGGCCCCGTTTACCAGGCCGGTACGCTGTCCGGTAATCCAGTCGCCATGGCGGCGGGGCTCGCGACGCTCGACATCGTGCAGCAGCCGGCTTTCTACACTGACTTGGCGCGCAAAACCGAATACCTGGTCAACGGCATCATGGCGGCTGCCAAGAATGCCGGCGTACCCATGAGCGAGAACCACGTGGGTGGCATGTTCGGTCTGTTCTTCACCGAGGAAGCGCAGATCACCAGTTACAGCCAGGCCGTAAGCCGTTGTGACGTGGAGCGGTTCAAGAACTTCTTCCACGGCATGCTCGAGGAAGGCGTGTATTTGGCACCCTCGGCCTTCGAGGCCGGCTTCGTTTCCGCCGCACACACCCAGCAGGATCTGGACGACACCATCACCGCCGCAGGGCGCGTACTGGCCCGGATCTGACCGCGATGCAGTACCGCATCCTCCCGGTCACCGCCCTTCAGCAAAACTGTTCGCTGATCTGGTGTGAGGCGACGCGCCGTGCAGCGCTGGTGGACCCGGGCGGCGATGAAGACGAGCTGCTGGCGGCTGCGCAACGGGAGGGGGTGACCATCGAGAAACTGCTGCTGACGCACGGTCACGTGGATCACGTGGCCGCGGCGGCCACCCTCGCGCACCGCCTGAATGTGCCCATCGAAGGTCCGCATGTGGACGATGCGTTTTGGCTGGAAGCGCTACCGCAGCAATCTGCCCACTTCGGTTTTCCCCACGCCGAGCCGTTCGTGCCTGATCGCTGGCTCGCAGACGGTGATGTGATCAGCGTCGGTCAGCTGAAACTCGAAGTGCTTCACTGTCCCGGCCATACGCCGGGACATGTGGTGCTGTTCGCACGATCGGCCCGTGTCGCCTTCGTCGGCGACGTACTGTTTCACGGCTCTATCGGCCGCTCCGATTTCCCACGCGGCAACCACCGCGCCCTCATCGACGCCATCACCCACAAACTCCTCCCTCTCGGCGACGACGTCACCTTCGTCCCCGGCCACGGCCCCACCTCCACCTTCGGCGAAGAACGCCGCAGCAATCCTTTCCTGAATCACTGAGACGAAAGAAAAAACCACGGAGGTCCGGAGGCCACGGAGATGGGGAAGGGTGAAAGATTCAATGGATTATGGAGCTACTGATCCGCTGTCGAGAAATGGTGGGATGCAGACGCGGACGATGTTTTATTCCTCCGTGGTTACCGCTTTTGGATTTCGATTTACTCTGACCCCACTGATCCGTAACCTCCGTGATTCTAGCTTTTGGACGCGATGCGCTCCTGCGCGGCCCTCCGTGCTGTAAATGCAGCTTTTGGCTCAGCGCTTTTTGCCGAGGAGGTCGGCGATCATGCCGTCGTAGTAGGCCTTGGCGCCGCCTTCCATGAAGTAGTACGTGGGGACTTTTTCGGCTTCGAGGTAGTACTGGAGCCACCGCACCTGACGGCCGGCGGCGTCGTAGATGAGCAGGGTTTTGTTTTCGCGTTTGGCCTGGTCGATATAGCGCTTCAAGGCTTTGTTGTCGAGCGGCACGGAGTGCTGCACGGCTGGGAACAGGGAGGTGCCTTCCTGCTGGTACTGGTCGCGCACGTCCAGGACGATGCTCCCTTTGCCGATGCGCTGTTCAAATGCCGAAGGCTTCAGATTGTGAGCGGCAAACTTGTCCTTGCTGATAAGTTGCGTCAAGTCCACGGGTGAGACACCAAGCATGTTGGATTGCTCGGGATATTTCTTCACCCAGTCGAACACGCCGCCGTCATAGGAGAGCACGTCGTCGACGCCTTCCTTCTGAGCCGCAAGCACCGCTTCGTACGATTTCATGCAGGTGCGGCCGTTGCAGTAGAACACGATGGGCTTTGTCGATGCTGCACGCAATGCGCGGACCTGCTCGCCGAAACCACGCCCGCCGAGCGGAATATTGGCCGCGCCGCTGATGTGCAGGGTTTCAAATTCGTAATGGGAGCGGACGTCAACCAACTCGACGGCATCGCGCTTCGCATGCAGGTCTTCGAGGGTGATCCACTTGACGGAGGGGTAGAGATGACGGCCTTCGAACTCGTCAGCCGCCCGGGCGGCGCCCACGAGAAGAAGGCACATCGCAAGTACGGCAGGGAAAACGGCATGGTGGTGGGAGAGGCGCATCGGTTCCTCCTTTTTGTTCTTGTTCCTGGCCGGGCATCGTAGCGCAATGCCCCTGCACAGGGAGGCCTTCATCCGGTCGTCACAGCCAGTGTGTGACGAGCGTCACAAATGAAGGGAAGGCGCTGCTCCCGGCGTCTTTACAGGGAGGACGTTTGGCGCCCTGGGGATATTCCGCGTCCAGTATTACATGGTTATTGGCGGTGTGTGCACCCATGAGAGAAAGGAAGGGCAAGGGCCGCCGTGGCTTGCGTCCCTTGCCCTGAGGTCCCCATCTCGACTATTTCGCCGCGGCCAGCGCCTGCTCCACGTCAGCCAGGATGTCGTCGATGTGCTCGATACCGATGGACAGGCGCACCATGTCGGCGGACACGCCGGCGGCCTTGAGTTCATCATCGTCCAGCTGACGGTGCGTGGTCGTGGCCGGGTGGCAGGCCAGGGACTTGGCGTCGCCAATGTTCACCAGACGCACAATCAGCTTCAGCGCGTCAATGAACTTTGCACCTGCCTCGCGCCCGCCCTTGATACCGAAAGAGAGGATGCCGGAGGCCCGGCCCCCCATGTATTTCTGCGCCAGCGGGTAATCCGGGCTGTCCGGCAGCCCGCCATAATTGACCCAGGAAACCTGGGGATGATGCTTCAGGTATTCGGCGACGCGCTCGGTGTTTTCGCAGTGGCGGTCCATGCGCAGCGGTAGAGTCTCGATGCCCTGCAACACCAGAAAGGCGTTGAACGGCGACAGGGCGGCGCCCATGTTACGCAACGGCACTACACGACAGCGGGCAATGAACGCTGCGGCACCGAAGGTTTCCACGTAGTTCACACCGTGATAGGAACGGTCGGGCGTGGTGAGCAGCGGAAAGCGATCCGCGTGCGCGGCCCAGTCGAAACGGCCCGAATCCACCACCACGCCGGCGATGCTGTTGCCGTGCCCGCCCATGTACTTGGTGAGCGCGTGCACCACGATGTCGGCACCGTGGTCGATGGGTCGCCACAGATACGGGGTGGCCACGGTGTTGTCCACGATGAGCGGTACGCCGCGCGCGTGGGCGACGTCGGCGAGCGCCGCCACGTCCACGATGTTGCCCGCCGGATTGCCGATGGATTCGCAGTAGACCGCCTTGGTTTTCTCATCGATCAGCGCGGCGATGCCCGCGACATCGTCATGGGCAGCAAAGCGTACCTCGATGCCGAAGCGCGGCAATGTGTGTGCAAACAGGTTATAGGTGCCGCCGTAGAGCTTGCTGGTGGTGACGATGTTGTCGCCGGCTTCCGCCAGGGTCTGGATGGCATAGGTGATGGCCGCCATGCCCGATGCCACTGCCAGGCCGCCAACCCCGCCCTCCATAGCCGCCACGCGTTGTTCGAGCACGGCATTGGTGGGGTTCATGATACGGGTGTAGATGTTGCCCGGGACCTTCAGGTCGAACAGGTCGGCGCCGTGCTGCGTATCGTCGAAGGCATAGGACGTGGTTTGATAAATGGGTACGGCGACGGATTTCGTGGTTGGATCCGGGCTATAGCCACCGTGGACGGCAATGGTTTCCAGCTTCAAGGCAGATTCCCCCCTCAAGGTTTTTGACTGAATGCGCGCCCCTTCAGGGACGTCGGGATGAAGGGAGAAGATATCCCAGAATGAAGGACCAGGGCATAGGCCGCGATAGAATTCTGTCCTATGGATTTTCTCCCGATTGATGCCGTGCTCGCATGGCTCTCCGCCCATCCGCGCCTGGCAGGCATGGCGGTGTTCGCCATCGCGATGCTTGAATCCCTGGCCGTGGTGGGCCTGTTCATGCCCGGCGCGGTGCTCATGTTTGCGGTGGGCGCGGTGATCGGCACCGGTGCGCTGGCGTTCTGGCCCATGTTCGCCTGGGCGGTGGCGGGTGCCGTGGCCGGCGATGGTGTGAGTTTCTGGCTGGGCCGGCACTTCCACGGTGAACTCAAGGCGCGCTGGCCGTTTCGCACCCATCCGCAGTGGATCGAAGGCGCGACGGCGTTCTTCGGTCGCCATGGCGGCAAAAGCGTGCTGCTGGGTCGCTTCGTGGGCCCCATCCGCCCGGTCATCCCGGCCGTCGCAGGCATGATGGACATGCCGGCGGGGCGCTTTTTTGCCATCAACGTGTTCTCGGCGCTGCTGTGGGCGCCGGCCTATCTGTTGCCCGGCGTGGTGTTCGGGGCGTCGCTGGGACTGGCCGCCGAGGTGGCCACACGTCTGGTGCTGATCATGTTGGCGCTCGCCGCCCTGGTCTTTCTGGTGGTGTGGGGCGTGCGCGGCGCCTGGCGTTTCATGCAGCCCCGCGCCCAGGCGCTCATCCAGCGCGGCCTGGCGTTCGCCCGGGCACATCCCTGGGCGGGACGCATTCCGAAAGCCATCCTCGATCCCCAGGGCCACGAAACCGTGGGACTGGTGCTGCTTGCACTGACTCTGATCGTGTCTTCCGCGGTGTTCGTCGAACTGCTCGACGAGGTCGGCGCAAGCCGTGACCTGCTGATGCTGGACAACACGGTCTATCACGCCTTTCAGTGGCTGCGCACGCCCTGGATGGATCGGGTCATGGTGGTGATCACCGGCCTGGGCGACTGGCAGGTGCTGTTCGGCGTGTTTGCGGTCATCCTCGCCTGGCTGCTGTGGCATCGGCGCTGGAGTGCGGCGGTGCATTGGTTTGCGGCGGCGGCTTTCGCCCAAGTCCTGATCCAGGTGATCAAAATGACCACGGCGGTGCCTCGCCCGCTGGATGTCTACAGCGGCCCCACGGCCTTCGCCTTTCCCAGTGGTCATGCCACCTCGGCTACCGTGGTCTATGGCTTCCTCGCGGTACTCATCGCGCGCGAACTCCCGGTGGCGCGCCGCTGGGTTGCCTATGCAGCGGCTGCCCCGTTTATCGCCCTCATCGCATTCTCTCGGCTTTACCTGGGTGTGCACTGGCTGTCGGACGTGCTGGGCGGACTCAGCCTGGGGCTCGCCTGGGTGGCCCTGCTGGGTATCGCCTATCGACGCCACCCGGCCGCGACGCTGGCCTGGCCGCACCTGATGCTGGCGGCATTCGCCGCCCTGGTGATCACCGCCGCCGTGCATGTGCCCGCGAACTACACGGCCGATCTGCAGCGCTACCGCATCGAACCGGTACTTACCACGCTCGCGGATCGCGACTGGTGGACCGATGGCTGGCAGTCATTGCCGGCCGCTCGCGAGGACTTGCGCGGGCGGGCGGACCATCCGATCAACGTGCACTATGCGGGGGACTTGATGGCGCTGAGGCAGGCCCTGTTGCGGCAAGGTTGGGCAACCCCCGTGCCGCTGGATGCGCTCAACTGGATGCGCTGGTTCGGCGGCGGGTCGCTGAAAACGCTGCCGCTGCTGCCGCAGGTTCATGACGGGCGCCACGAAAGCCTGTTGCTCATCAAACCCACCACGGCGGAGCGGCGACTGGTGGCCCTGCGTCTTTGGGATAGCGGGGTGCGCCTGGCGCCCGGCGCCGCGCCCCTGTGGATCGGGACCGCGAGCACGGTGGCGCCACATCGTCCATTCCCGGGCCTGGTGGTGCCGCGTACCGCAGGCGATTTCAACGGAGCGCGGGATGCGCTTGCCCATGATCTGCGCACAGCGCGCCTCGCATTCAGGCACGCCGACGGGGTGATCCTGGCGGTGGAATCAGGCGAGTTCGCCCAGTTCGATCATGGCGCGCAACCGGTCGAGCCGTTCGACGGGGTCGTCCAGTTGCAACAACAGTTGTTTCTGGGCCAGAGAGATGGGCAGCAACTCGGCAAGCCGCGCGCCCACCCATGACGCGTCATCGTAGTGCTTGGGCAGCTTTACGTACGGATGCCCCAGTTGCTCCATGATTTCCTGCAACAACACGGCGAGCGCGCGGAATTCCGGCGCAACCGGGCGCGGCGCCTCATTGGCGATGAGCCCGGCACGGGCGGTAATGAGCTGATCGTGCTCCACCTGGCGCGCCAGAATGCGGAAGCGCTGGTCGCCCACCACCGTCACCCCGAGCATGCCGTCGGCACGCTTGTGCCAATAACTCACGTGAACCAGGGTGCCGATGTCATAGGTGAAGGCAGCCTCGCCAATCTCCTCACCCTGGGTTATGAGGCACACGCCGAAACGGCTGCCATCCTGAATCGCCCGGCCCACCATGTGCAGGTAGCGCGGCTCGAACACGCGCAGGGCCAATGGCCCGCCCGGGAACAGGACCGTGTGCAAGGGAAACAACGGGATGTCGACGGTCTCCATGGGCTCAAACCTTAGTCGATCCTTGCCGGCCTGCCCTCGCCGGCCGGCGCTCAACCGTCGTCGCCCCAGCGTTTTGTGAGGTGGTGCTCGATACCGAGATGATCAAGCACCCGGGCCACGATGAAATCGACCAGGTCCTGGACCGATTGCGGCCGGTGGTAAAACCCGGGTGCAGCGGGCAGGATGGTCACCCCCAGGCGTGCCAGGGTCAGCATGTGTTCCAGGTGGATGGCAGAAAACGGCGCCTCACGCGGGACCAGGATCAACTGGCGGCGCTCCTTGATCATCACGTCCGCGGCCCGTTCGATCAGGTTATCGCTCGCCCCCAGGGCGATGGCCGACACGGTACCGGTCGAACACGGGCAAACCACCATGGCCTGCGGGGCGTTGGAACCTGAAGCCACCGGCGCCATCCACTGGTCGCGCCCGAACACCTGCAGCTGGCCGTCGTCAGCGCCGAAACGTTCACTGAAAAACGCCCGCATCGCCTCCGGGCGGCCGGGCACCTCCAGATCGGTCTCCTGGGCCAGCACCACCTGGGCCGGCGCCGACACCATCAAGTAGACCTTTCGTTTCGCCGCAATCAGGCACTCCAGCAGACGCAACCCGTAGGGCGCACCGGAGGCGCCGGTCATGGCGAGGGTGATGGCATCGCGGCTCATGCTACGTAGTTCTTTTCTGAGGGTTTAAACGCTGAGGGCGCGGAGACGCGAAGCGCGCAGAGAAGTGTTGAACGGAACGCAGGCTCAGGCTGCCTGGGGTGCAGTTCAGGTCGCCGCAACTGAAAGGATGTGCATGCACTCGTCATTTTTCCTCCGCGCCCTCCGCGTGCTCTGCGTTACGTTGCGACAGACGCCGCACCCAGCGCGTCCAGCAGCTTCTGGTGGATGCCGCCGAAGCCGCCATTGGACATGACCAGGACGTGATCACCCTCGCGGGCCTCGCGGTTGATGGCGGCGACCAGGGCGTCGAGGTCATCGAATACGTCGGCACGACCGTCGAGGGCGGCGGCCACCGGTGCGAGGTCCCAGTCCATGTTGGCGGGTTGGTATAGAAACACGCGATCGGCACGGGCAAGGGAACCGGCCAGACTGTCGCGGTGAACGCCCAGGCGCATGGTGTTGGAGCGAGGCTCCAACACGGCAAGGATGCGCGCGTCGCTCACACGATTGCGCAGGCCGTCCACCGTGGTGGCCACTGCGGTGGGATGATGGGCGAAATCGTCGTACACGGTGACGCCGCGTACGCGCCCGCGCACTTCCATGCGACGCTTCACCCCCTGGAATTCCGCCAGGGCCTCGATGGCCACAGCCGGGGCGATACCTGCATGGCGGGCCGCCGCAATGGCGGCCAGGGCATTGGCCACGTTGTGACTTCCAAGCAGCGCCCATTCGACACGCCCGTACCGCTCCCCCGCGAAATGAACGTCGAAACCGCTACCGTCCGCGCTCAGAGCACGCGCATGCCAACCGTCGGGTCGAGCGGTCCGTTCCACCGGCGTCCAGCAACCCATGGTGAGCACTTCATCCAAACTCGCTTCGGGACCGGCCACCACCAGGCCGCTGCGTGGCACCGTGCGCACCAGGTGATGGAACTGGCGCTGGATGGCGGCCAGGTCGGGGAAGATATCGGCATGGTCGTACTCGAGATTATTGAGTACCGCCGTGCGCGGACGGTAATGCACGAACTTGGAGCGTTTGTCGAAAAAGGCGGTGTCGTATTCGTCCGCCTCCACCACGAAAAAATCACTGTCGCCCAGGCGCGCGGACAAGCCGAAATCCTGGGGCACGCCGCCGATGAGAAATCCCGGTGCGAGACCGGCATGTTCCAGGATGCGCGCCACCATGGCGGAAGTGGTGGTCTTGCCATGGGTACCCGCCACGGCGATGACGAAACGCCCGGCGAGCACGTGTTCGGCCAGCCACTGCGGGCCCGAGGTGTAGGCGAGGCCGCGATCGAGCACGTATTCCACGGCGGGGTTGCCGCGCGACATGGCGTTACCGATCACCACCACGTCCGCGGACGGCGGAATGCCCTCCGGCGCGTATCCCTCGGTAAGGGCGATGCCTGCCGCGGCGAGTTGGTGACTCATGGGCGGATAGACATTGGCATCCTGCCCGCTCACCGTGTGTCCGAGGGCGCGCGCGAGCAGGGCGATACCGCCCATGAAGGTGCCGCAGATACCGAGGATGTGGACGTGCATGTCAGACCCCAGCGCCGGTCAGCAGACCGGACACGAAATAGGAAATCATGGTGTATGCCAGGGCGGAGGCAATGCCGAGCAGGCGCGTGCCGTCGAGAGCATGACGGAAAATGTGCGCTGCCACGGCCACGTTCCAGCCAAGCAGAAGCAGGGAAAAGGCCGACGCGGCCCACTCGCTGCCCCCGCTGTAATACCAGAGCGTCATCACCAGCGCCAGCACACCGAGCAGGAATTCGGCACCGGCCATGGCCGTGACGGTCTGCCCGAAGCGGTGGGAACGTCCGGCGAACATGAGCGCACCGTGCACCAGCGCCACCACCAGCAAGGTGCCGATGAGCGCCACCGCCGCGGCCTTTGCCAGCGGGAGACTGAACAGCGCGATCACCAGACCCAGCCACCAGTGGAGCACCAGCATGGTCCACAGCAGCACGGGCGAATCCGGTACGGCTTGCGGACCTACGCGCAGGAAACACAGACGGAGAAAAAGCGAGAAGAAGGCGTACACGGCAGGCTACCCGGATTGACCGGCGCGTCAGTATACCCGAAGGGTCCGCATGGGCGCGGGCATGGCTCACGCGAAAGACGCCGTGACCGTCACCAGCCCCCCCTCGGTTATACTCGCGTCTTGTTGAAAGGAACCCTCATGCAGACGTTTTATGTGGAAACGCCGGAGACACTGCGTACGCTGGTCGATGACCTGCGTGGCAGCCCCTGGCTGGCGCTCGATACCGAATTCATCCGCGAGAAGACCTTCCGGCCGCAGTTGTGCCTGATTCAGGTATCCGACGGCAAACTCACCGCCTGCATCGATCCACTGGCCATACCTGATCTGACGCCGCTGCTGGACCTCATTTACGACCCGGCGGTCACCAAGGTAATGCATGCCGCCCGCCAGGATCTGGAGATCTTCCTCGGGTTGCGCGGTGATTTGCCGCGCCCTGTGTTCGACACTCAACTGGCGGCAACGGTTCTCGGCTACGGCGATCAGGTGGGCTACGGGAGCCTGGTGCGACAGGTGCTGGGCATCGATCTCGATAAGGCGCATACCCGCACCGATTGGACCCAACGCCCCTTGGATCCGGAGCAGATCGAGTACGCGGCTGACGACGTACGTCACCTCGGACCGCTGTACCAGCGCATCCGGGCACAACTGGACGAAAAGCACCGTCGCAGCTGGCTGGACGAGGATTTCGCCATCCTCACGGACCCGCGCACCTATTGCACGCCACCCGACGAAGCCTGGCTGCGCATCAAGGGCGCGGGCAAACTCAGGGGCGTGCAGCTTGCCGTACTGCGCGCCCTGGCCGGCTGGCGTGAACAGCAGGCGGTGGCGCTCGACAAGCCGCGCCGCTGGATCCTCAAGGATGAAATGCTCATCGAACTTGCCCGTCAGATGCCGGACTCGCCTGCCAAACTCGCCCGCATGCGCGGCTTGGAGGCACCCGTGACCAACCGCCACGGCAAGGTCCTGATGGAACTCATCAGCACCGCCCGGCGCCTGCCATCTGCCGAATGGCCGGTGCTGGATCTCGCCGAACGCCTGAGCGCCTCACAGGAGGCGGTGGTCGATGTGCTCGCAGGGGTGGTGCGGCAGGTGGGCGCCGATCAGGGCGTGAGTCCTGCAGCGATTGCCGGCCGACGGGATCTGGAGCGGCTGCTGCTGGGCGACAAAGAGGTGCCGCTCTTGCATGGTTGGCGTGGCGTGCTGGTGGGCCAGACCTTGCGCGCCGTGATCGCCGGGGAAGCGGGGGTGCGCGTAGAAGGCGGACGCCTGGTGATCGAGGCTGCGGCAAAACAGGCGCACTAACCAGCAGCGGCGGCTTGTCGAAAAATGGAATTCAAGCAACTGCCCCACCGTTTTCCCTGGCGTGCAGGCAACCGCTTCGAGTTGCTGGTGGACGGCCCGGCATTTTTCCCACCCATGCTGGCGGCGATCGCGCAGGCGCGCGAAACGGTGTTGCTCGAGGTCTATCTGTTCGAGTCGGGCGCGGTGGCCAATCGCTTCATCGATGCCCTGAGCGCCGCCGCTGCGCGCGGCGTGGCCGTTTACCTCTTGCTGGATGACTTCGGCTGTCTTGCGCTGTCACGGCGGGATCGGCAGCGCCTGCGCGACGCAGGTATCCACCTCACCTACTACAACCCGTTGCGCTTCACCGGTGTGCGTCACAACCTGTTTCGCAATCACCGCAAGCTGCTCGTCGTCGACGGCAGCCTCGCGTTCGTCGGCGGCATGGGCCTGACGGACGCCTTTGCGCCGGCCGAAGGCCAGCCCTGGCACGACACCGCAGTGCGTATCGAAGGCCCGGTGGTGGCGGACTGGCAACTCAGTTTCGCACGCACCTGGAATCTCTGGTCACGGCATGCCCTGACCTTGCCGACAGCGCTCCACCGTCAGGCGGGGCTCCAGGTGGGCCGGGTGGCGATTAGCGCCGGCTTGCAGCGGACCGAGATCAAGGGTGCGCTGCTCAAGCGTGTGCGTGCCGCCGAGCGACGGGTGTGGATTGCGACGGCCTACTTCATCCCGGCGCGCCGCCTGCGGCGGGCCCTGCGCCAGGCAGCACGCTCGGGCGTGGATGTGCGCCTGCTGCTCGCGGGGCCCTATACCGATCATCCCGCCGTGCGGCACGCGGGGCGTCGCTTTTACGGCCACCTGCTGCGCGCGGGTGTGCGTATCTACGAATACCAGCCGCGTTTCCTGCATGCCAAGGTGCAGTTGTGCGACAACTGGGTGTCCATCGGGTCAAGTAATGTGGACCGCTGGAATTTCCGTTGGAACCTGGAGGCCAACCAGGAGATTGCCGACGCGGGTTTCGCCGCGGGCGTGCAGGCGCTGTTCGAGAAGGACTTCGAGGAAAGCCTGGAGATCACCCTGTCCGATTGGGCGAAGCGCTCGCGCTGGGCCAGATTCCAGGAATGGGCGTGGGGTGCATTGGATCTGTGGATGGAGCGCCGCAGCCAACCGCGGCGCTGACCCACCCGAGGAAACGCTGACCTGCAGGAGAGCAGGCCGGGCGGGCTGTCTGACCCGCCCCCGGAGATGCCACCCCGCCCACGTGCGAGCGGGGTATGGCCAAGCGTCATTCAGCGGCGCTTGGCAGCCTTGGCGACAGCCTTCTTCGCAACAGCACGCTTGGCAGGCGCCTTCTTCGGTGCGGCCTTCTTGGCAGCAGCCCGCTTCGGTGCGGCTTTCTTGGCAGCAGCCCGCTTCGGCGCGGCTTTCTTGGCAGCAGCCCGCTTCGGTGCGGCCTTCTTGGCAGCAGCCCGCTTCGGTGCGGCCTTCTTGGCAGCAGCCCGCTTTGGCGCGGCTTTCTTGGCAGCAGCCCGCTTCGGTGCGGCTTTCTTGGCAGCAGCCCGCTTCGGTGCAGCCTTCTTGGCAGCAGCCCGCTTCGGTGCAGCTTTCTTGGCAGCAGCCCGCTTCGGTGCGGCTTTCTTGGCAGCGACCTTCTTCTTCACGGCCTTCTTCGGTGCGGCCTTCTTCGGTGCGGC
>JAWLCT010000014.1:55179-59967 GCA_041687015.1 Gammaproteobacteria bacterium | reverse complement strand
CGGCCTTCTTCGGTGCGGCCTTCTTCGGTGCGGCTTTTTTGGCAGCGACCTTCTTCTTCACGGCCTTTTTCGGTGCAGCCTTCTTCGGCGCGGCTTTCTTGGCAGCGACCTTCTTCTTCACGGCCTTCTTCGGTGCAGCCTTCTTCACAGCTTTTTTCGGTGCTGCCTTCTTGGCGGCGGCCTTCTTCGGTGCCGCCTTCTTCGCAGCCGCCTTCTTCTTGGGCGCTGCCTTCTTGGCAGCCGCCTTCTTCACGGCACCCTTCTTCGGTGCTGCTTTCTTGGCAGCCGCCGCCTTCTTGGGAGCCGCCTTTTTCGCCTTGCGTTTGGCAGGCGCCTTTTTGGCGACTGCCTTCGTTTCGGCGGCCTGGGCCTGCTCGGCCGTGGCAGCCATTTCTTCACCCGCGCCCACGTTGCTCACCTTTGCTTTCTCCTCTGGCTTCTTCTCAGGTGTGGTCTTCTTCACCGCAGCTGCCTTCTTCACGGTCGGCACCTTCGGTTCAGCCGGTTGCGGCTCCGCAAGGCCGGCGGGCAGTGAGGCGACGATGGCATCGACTTGCGCGAAGATGTCATCGATTTCGCCCACACCATCGACGGTATGGAGTTTGCCTTGGGAGCGGAAATATTCGACCAGCGGGGCGGTCTGGGCGGTGTAGACCCGCAGACGGTTGCCGATGGTTTCCTCGTTGTCGTCCGCGCGGTGGCGCAGGTCGCCTCCGCATTTGTCGCAGCGGTCATCCAGCTGCGGCGGCGACGTGTAGATGTTGTAGACCTGCCCGCAGGAGGCGCAGGTACGACGCCCGGTCAGGCGCTGCATGAGGACATCGAAGTCCACATCGATAAGGATGGCGGCCTGGAGCGGCATGCCCACCGACTGCAGCATGGCGTCGAGGGCTTCGGCCTGGGGAATGTTGCGGGGAAATCCGTCGAGGATGAACCCGTTGTTGGCGTCCGGTTCGGCGAGGCGTTCGCGGATGATGCCGAGGACGATCTCATCGCTGACCAACTGGCCCGCATCCATGGCTTCCTTGGCCCGCAATCCGAGGGGGGTGCCTGCTGCCACCGCCGCCCTCAGCAGATCACCCGTGGAGATCTGTGGGACCTTGTACTTCTCCACCAGCAGCTTCGCCTGCGTCCCTTTCCCGGACCCCGGTGCGCCGAGCAGTACGATTCTCATGTTCGGTGTTCTCCAAAGTGCCCTATTTTTTGCTCCCGATATCCCGTCGCCCGCTCAATGCAACTGCCCTGTGACGACGGTAGGCACATTGCGATTAAGCTAATCTGAGAGTCACAAACAAGTCAATGAGGCTACGGCATTAGTGCGCGTGCGAGGATGCCTCATAGTACGCAGCGTGTCTATAGCTGCAAGTCGTATGACTTGCGATGAACGCGATCACGGTCTCGCATTGGACGGATGATTGTAATTTCGGCGCACGGGAATGTGGTTAGGTAGCGATGTTCGGACCGTCCGCGCGCGGACGGGGCGCATCTCCACCCTCGGCGAGGAGGCAAGGGAACCATGGCCAAGATGAACGCCTTTTATGCGCAGTCCGGCGGGGTCACTGCCGTCATCAATGCAAGTGCGTGCGGGGTCATCGAGACCGCGCGCGCGCGCAAGGACCGCATCGGCAAGCTGTATGCCGGGCGCAACGGCATCCTTGGCGCGCTTCATGAGGACCTCATCGATACCTCGCGGGAATCCGCCCGTACCATCGCCGGGCTGCGCCACACGCCTGCCGGCGCCTTCGGTTCGGCCCGCTACAAGCTCAAGGGACTGGAGGAGAACCGTGCAGAATACGAACGCCTCATCGAGGTGTTTCGGGCACACCGTATCGGCTACTTCTTCTATAACGGTGGCGGCGATTCCGCGGACACCTGCCTGAAGGTGTCGCAGCTGGCGTCCAGTCTGGGCTATCCCGTTCAGGCCATTCACGTCCCCAAGACGGTGGACAACGATCTGCCCATCACCGATACCTGCCCGGGTTTCGGGTCCGTTGCCAAGTACGTTGCCGTATCGATCCGCGAAGCGGGGTTCGATGTGGCCTCGATGTCCGCCACCTCGACCAAGGTGTTCGTGCTCGAAGTGATGGGCCGTCACGCGGGCTGGATTGCCGCGGCGGCCGGGCTCGCAGCCGAAGAAGAGGGTGATGCGCCGCACATCATTCTGTTCCCCGAGTTGGAATTCGATCAGGAACGCTTCCTGGCCAAGGTGGAAGACACGGTAAGGAAGCACGGTTATTGCGCCGTGGTCGTCTCTGAAGGCGTGCGCGGCAAAGACGGGCGCTTCCTCTCCGAAACCGGCATGCGCGATGCGTTCGGCCATGCCCAATTGGGCGGTGTTGCGCCGGTGATTGCCGGGATCGTGCGCGAACACCTGAATCTGAAATACCACTGGGCGGTGGCGGACTATCTGCAGCGGGCCGCACGTCATATCGCCTCGGCCACGGACGTGACCCAGGCCTATGCCGTGGGCAAGGCGGCGGTGGAGTTCGCGCTGGCCGGCAAAAACGCGGTCATGCCGGCCATCATCCGCAAATCGGACCAGCCCTACCGTTGGAGCATCGGCGAGGCCAAATTGAGCGATGTGGCCAATAAAGAGAAGAAGTTACCGCGCAGCTTCATCACCCGGGATGGGTTCGGGATTACCGCCGCGTGTCGCACGTATCTTGCCCCGCTTATAAAAGGAGAGGACTATCCACCGTACAAGAACGGACTTCCCCAATACGTGAAACTCAAGAACATCATGGTGGAGAAGAAGCTGGGGCCGTTCGAGAAGAAGTAAGCAGATAGACGTAAGGGGCTTGCCCCACTGTTCACGGAGCCTTGACGAGAAGAAGACACAACAAACGTTCAAAAGGACGAAATGGGAGGAAGTATGAGCTCAAGTCTGTTATTCGCCTTGGGATGCGCTATCGCCGCGCTGGTTTTCGGCGGTATCTCGGTGAAGTGGATTCTGGCCAGACCGGCAGGGTCGGAGCGCATGAGGGCGATCGCCGCGGCGGTTCAGGAAGGCGCTCAGGCCTATCTCAACCGCCAATACACCACCATCGGCATGGTCGGCGTGGTGTTGTTCATCGTGCTTGGCCTGGCGCTCGACTGGAAGACGGCGATCGGCTTCCTCATCGGTGCCGTGCTCTCCGGCCTCGCGGGCTACATCGGCATGAACATCTCGGTGCGCGCCAACGTGCGTACCGCCGAGGCGGCACGCGGCGGCCTGAACAATGCGCTGCAGGTCGCGTTCCGCGGCGGCGCCATCACCGGCCTGCTGGTGGTCGGCCTGGGTCTGCTGGGCGTGGCCGGCTATTACGCCTATCTGCAGGCCACCGCCACGGAAGGCCAGGGCCTTGCCGATATCCTGCACCCCCTGGTGGGCCTCGGGTTCGGCGGCTCGTTGATCTCCATCTTCGCGCGACTGGGCGGCGGCATCTTCACCAAGGGCGCGGACGTGGGCGCCGACCTGGTGGGCAAGGTGGAGGCCGGCATCCCCGAGGACGACCCGCGCAACCCCGCGGTCATTGCCGATAACGTGGGCGACAACGTGGGCGACTGCGCCGGCATGGCCGCCGACCTGTTCGAAACCTACGCGGTGACCATCCTCGCCACCATGCTGCTGGGCAGCCTGGTGGTGACCGGCGCCGGTGAGAACGCGGTGCTGTATCCGCTGGTGCTGGGCGGCGTGTCCATCATCGCCTCCATCGTCGGCGTGTTCTTCGTGAAGGCGCGGGAGGGCGGCAAGATCATGAACGCCCTCTATCGTGGCCTCATCGTCTCCGGCGTGCTCGCCGCCATCGCCTTCTACCCGGTCACCAGCATCATGATGGCCGACAGTGGCTACAGCGTGATGGCGTTGTGGGGGGCGGCGCTCATCGGTCTGGGTCTCACCGCCGCCATGGTGGTCATCACCGAGTACTACACCGCGACGGAGTACGCGCCGGTGCGCCACATTGCCGCCGCCTCCACCACCGGCCACGGCACCAACGTCATCGCCGGTCTCGGTGTCTCCATGAAGGCGACCGCGGCACCGGTGCTGGCGGTGTGCCTGGCCATCTGGGGATCGTTCGCCCTGGCGGGCCTGTACGGCATCGCCATCGCCGCCACCGCCATGCTGTCCATGACCGGCATCATTGTGGCCCTGGACGCCTACGGCCCCATCACCGACAACGCGGGCGGCATCGCGGAAATGGCCGAGCTGCCGGCGGAGATCCGCAACATCACCGACCCGCTGGACGCGGTGGGCAACACCACCAAGGCAGTCACCAAGGGTTACGCCATCGGCTCTGCCGGCCTGGCCGCCCTGGTGCTGTTCGCGGACTACACCCACGCACTGGAGGCGGAAACCGGCGCAGCCACGCTGTTCGACCTGTCCGATCACATGGTGATCATCGGCCTGTTCATCGGCGGCCTGGTGCCCTATCTGTTCGCCTCGATGGGTATGGAGGCGGTGGGCCGCGCGGCGGGCGCCATCGTGGTGGAGGTGCGCCGGCAGTTCAAGGAGATCCCGGGCATCATGGAGGGCAAGGCCAAGCCCGAGTACGGCACCTGCGTGGACATGCTCACCAAGGCGGCCATCAAGGAGATGATCCTGCCCTCACTGTTGCCGGTGCTGGTACCGGTGCTGGTCGGCATCATCCTCGGGCCCAAGGCCCTGGGCGGCGTGCTGCTCGGCACCATCGTCACCGGGATTTTCGTGGCCATTTCCATGACCACGGGCGGCGGCGCCTGGGATAACGCCAAGAAGTACATCGAAGAGGGCAACTACGGCGGCAAGGGCTCCGAGGCCCACAAGGCCGC
>JAWLCT010000014.1:0-55079 GCA_041687015.1 Gammaproteobacteria bacterium | reverse complement strand
CCGTGGTTCCTGCTTTTCTCCCCCTCCAGGCCCGCGATCCTCGCCCCGCAGCCCCTGTCTCGCTATAATTGCCAGCTTTTTCTAACGAACCCTCTTGGGAGCATCTTTACTTCGATGAACCTTGACCGCGTCAGCACCGGTAAGGACGTCCCGAACGACGTCAACGTGATTATCGAGATCCCGGCCCACAGCGACCCCGTGAAATACGAGGTCGACAAGGAGACCGGGGCCATGTTCGTGGATCGCTTCATGGGCACGGCCATGCACTATCCGTGCAACTACGGCTATATCCCGCATACCCTGTCCGAAGACGGCGATCCGGTGGACGTGCTGGTGGTCACGCCCATTCCGGTGATCAGCGGCTCGGTGATGCGCTGCCGCGCCGTGGCCATGCTCAAGATGACCGACGAGTCCGGCACCGACGCCAAGGTGCTCGCGGTGCCCATCGACAAGCTGTCCAACGGCATGTATGCCCACATTAAGGGCCCCGAGGACATGCCCAAGCTGCTGCTCAGCCAGATCGCGCACTTCTTCGAGCACTACAAGGATCTGGAGCAAGGCAAGTGGGTGAAGATTGACGGCTGGGTCGGCGCGGAAGAGGCCAAGCAGGAAATCCTGCAGAGCATCGAACGCTACAAGGCGGCGCCCGAGAAGCCCTGCTTCTGATCCGCAGGCGTGCCGAAACGAAAAGGGGAGGCTGAGCCTCCCCTTTTCGTTTACCGGCACAGCACCTTACATGCGCGGTTTCTTGGCCTCGCCGAAGGCCTGCTCGTGGCGGGCCTGGTGCTCCACATCGCGGCGTGCCGCCGGCTGCACTTTGAGGCGCTCATACGGAATCTCTCCGTCGCACTCCTCACACAGGCCGTAGCTACCCATGTCCATGCGCTCCAGGGCGGCCTCAATCTCACGCAACTCGGCAATGTAGCGGCTCACTGCCGCGATATTGGTATCCACCAGCAGATCGGCCACCGATTCATCGGCGGGATCATGCACCTGGCCCGCCAGGTCGCCATAGCGCTCGTCGTCCGAGCGAATCAGTTCGTCGCGAATTTCATTGCGCAGTTGTTGGCGCGCATCCAGCAGCGCCTGCTTGAGCTCTGCGAGCTGCGCTTCGGTGAGATGCGTCATAACGTTTGCTCCCTTTCAGTGGCCAGGCGTGTTGTGCTCGACCCAACGTTCACCCGCGTCCAGTTGTTCCTTTTTCCAGAACGGCGCTTTCGATTTCAGGTCTTCCATGATGAAGCGGCAGGCCTCGAAGGCCTCGCGACGATGACCGGCCCAGACTGCCACCAACACGATGGGGTCGGCCGGAAGCAATTGTCCCACCCGATGCACTACCAGCACGTCCTGCAAGCCCCAGCGCTGCTCTGCTTCTTCGGCAATGCGGGTGAGGTGGCGTTCGGTCATGCCCGGGTAATGTTCGAGGGTCATGGCGCGCACCTCGTCGCCTTCATTGATATCGCGCATGGTCCCCACGAAAACCGCACACGCACCCACTTTAGCCCGGGAGGCCAGCGCCTGCTCGTGCAGGCGCACAAGCGCCCAAGGCTCGAAAGGTACCGGCGTCACATCGATTTTCACGCGGCCCCTCCGGTCACCGGCGGAAAGAACGCCACTTCGTCGCCGTCGGTGAGCACACGATCGGGCGTGGCGTAATCCATGTTCACGGCAACCAGTACATTGCCCGGGATGGGTGTGTCGGGTAACACGTCGCGCCAGAGATCCGCCGGCGTCAGGCCATCGCGGTAAGGGCGGGTGGTCATCTCCACACCGACACGCTCGCGCAGGCTGGCAAAGAATTTCACTGTGATCGCCATGAGCTGGGTCCGGTTTGCAGCGATTTTCGGGCGAGCCTATCATGAAGCGCCCTTGCCACCAACGCGGACCCATGGCCGAACTTACCCATTTCAACAGTGCCGGCGAAGCCCACATGGTAGACGTCGGCGCCAAATCCGCCACGCGGCGTGTCGCTATTGCGGAAGGCCGCATCATCATGCGCCCCGAAACCTTGTCTCTAATTCAACAAGGTAGCCATAAAAAGGGTGACGTGCTGGGGGTAGCGCGGATCGCCGGGATCATGGCGGCGAAGCGCACCGCAGACCTGATCCCACTGTGTCACCCCATCGCTCTCACCCACGTCGAGGTGACACTCACCCCGGAACCCGCGCAGTCGGCCGTGCACTGCCGTGTCACCGCCGAAACCGTGGGGAATACCGGTGTCGAAATGGAAGCGCTCACGGCGGTGCAGGTTGCACTGCTCACCATCTACGACATGTGCAAGGCAGTCGATCGCGGCATGGTCATGGAGGGTGTGCGACTCCTGGAGAAAGCGGGCGGCAAATCGGGACACTGGAAAGCGGACTAGTGTACTGCCGCACAGCGCGTGCCAGCAGCGGTTTCGAAAGGGCGCACTGACGCGCGGTACACTTTCGTCATGTCGGCAGATCACGCTCACCATCACTCGCATGCAAGTGCCGGCCGCAAACGGCTGCGTTATGCGCTGGCGCTGACACTCGGCTACGCCGCAGTAGAGGTCGTCGGCGGATTGTGGTCCGGTTCGCTTGCGCTGTTGAGTGATGCCGGGCATATGCTGACCGACGCTTTCGCCCTGGGACTGGCGGCCACCGCCGCCTGGCTCGCCAGGCGCCCGCCTTCCGAACGGCACTCTTACGGCTTCGGGCGCGCCGAGGTCGTTGCGGCGATGATCAATGCGCTGTTCATGTTCGTGGTCATTGCGGTGATTGCGGCCGAGGCCTGGGAACGGCTCAATGCGCCGACCTCCGTACGTGCCGGTGGGTTGATGCTCGTTGCCGGTACGGGCTTGCTGGTCAACGGCTTCGTGGCCTGGTTACTCGCGCGCGGCGAAAGCACGCTCAACGTGCGTGCCGCCCTGCTGCATGTGATGGGCGATCTGCTCGGTTCGGTCGCGGCACTCGCGGCCGGGGCAGTGATCTTTTTCACGGGCTGGACGCCAATCGATCCCATACTGGCCGTGTTCGTGTGTCTGCTGATCCTTTATTCCACGCTGCATCTGGTGCGTGAGAGCCTGCATGTGGTGATGGAAGGGGTGCCGCTGCACATCGATCTCCCCAGCGTGGGACTGGCCATGGCACGTGTGGCACACGTCGAGTCGGTGCACGACCTGCACATCTGGGAATTGTCGTCGGGGAAGGTGGCGCTCTCGGCACACGTGGTGCTTGATGATCTACACCAGTGGCAGAACACCCTCGCCACACTCAATCGCTTGCTGCACGATACCTACGGCATCGAACACACCACATTGCAACCGGAAACCCCACAGACCATCCGGGTGGTACACCGCATGCCCTGGCAACCCCCTGACGAATGACCCGGTCGTCGCCCAGCCTCCATCGGACCGTTATTCGATCCGGCACGCCTCTTCGAACGCCAGTCGCGGGCCGCGGGGATGAAGTCTGCTCTTGTCACCGTAGCCGATGGCGCAAATGAAATTCGACTTCCAGCGCCCGTCCGGGAAAAACGTTTCATCAAGCCGTTGCGCATCAAAACCGGACATGGGACCACAATCGAGACCGAGGCTGCGTGCAGCCATGATCAAGTAGGCCCCCTGCAGGCTGCTGTTCCGGAATGCCGTATTGCGGATGGCCTCGGGCTTGCCCGCAAACCAGGCGCGCGCGTCGGTGTGTGGAAACAGCCTGGGCAGAAGCTCATAAAATTCCAAGTCCATCGCAATGATGGCGACCACCGGCGCGGCCATGGACTTCGCCACATTTCCTTCGCTGAGACAGGGCTTCAGGCGCGCCTTGGCCTCGGCGCTTTTCACGAATACGATTCGACCGGGTGAACTGTTCGCGCTGGTTGGACCCCATTTCATCAACGCGTAGATCGCGCGCAACTGCTCATCGCTCACGGGCTTGTCCAGCCAATAGCTGAAACTACGCGCATCGCGAAAAAGGACGTCCAGTGTTGCGTCGTTCAGTGGCTCGTTCATGTTCGTTCTCCCCATTCAGCAGGCACGAGCATAACGCTCTCGCTGCGTGCTTTTGAAGAGCAACCTCTTGGAGTTCGGGCCAGCGCCTGAAGGCGTATATACTCGCAAGCATGCTGAAACCCCCGCAGACTGAACAGGAATTGCTGTCCCGGGCACGCGCGCTCGCCGGGCAGCCGTTGCGCGCACTGGCCGCGCATGCCCGTTTGGTGGTGCCCGCCGATCTACGGCGCAACAAAGGCTGGATTGGTGAACTGATGGAAACGCTGCTGGGGGCCAGTTCCAGCTCGCTGCCGCAACCCGATTTCCCTCAGCTCGGCGTGGAATTGAAAACCCTGCCCGTGGATTGCCGTGGCCGACCGCGTGAATCCACTTATGTATGCACGGTGCCACTGGAAGAGGCCGTGGGCGAAACCTGGGAGACGTCCTGGGTGCGCCGCAAGCTTGCCCGCGTGTTGTGGGTACCCATCGAAGCGGATCCCGACATTGCCCTGGGGGAACGCCGGGTGGGCAGTGCGCTGCTGTGGAGTCCGGATGCAGAACAAGAAGCGCAGTTGCGCCGCGACTACGAAGATTTGATGGAATTCGTTTACACGGGCGCGCTTGATCGCGTCAGCGCTCGTTTTGGCGACGTCATGCAGATCCGCCCCAAGGCGCCTCACGGCCGTGCGCGCCGTCGTGCCCTCGGCAGCGACGGTGCGCGGACCATGGCCAACCCTCGCGGCTTTTACCTGCGCGCTTCGTTCACCGCGACCATCCTGGCGCGGCATTACGCACTTTAGAAAACGCCGGATCGGCGGCGGCGAGGCTGTGGTGATCAGCGCGGCAATCCTGCGTTCAGTCGCGTACAAAATCGACGCGCTACGGAGACAGCGATCTAGCGCAGAAGCATCGAATGATGAGCCCGGGACTCGTAGCGACGGTGCAACTGCTGGTCGACATAATGCCGGTACAGGCGCTCGCCCTCGCCGGAGAAGGACAGAAACTGGAAGCCGACGCGAAACTGTCCTGATGTCCCTTCGTAGACGCAATGCGCCACGCGTACGCGTGTCTCGAGCTGGGTGTATGTCCCGTCCTCATCGGGTACGGCCATGCGAAGCACGAACTCGTCACGTTCACCCGGACAGCTGGCGCTCAATACCTGGAGGCCCGCGTGTGACAAATCGCGGGTCCACACCTCGATGATGCGCCCGCTCGGGCACTGCAAGTGAACCTTGCGGCGCAGCCTGATACGAGGGAGTTGGCGCCGGTCTTCCACAAGCGTGCTCAGGCCAGCGCCCGTTCGAGGAAGGCGCGCACCTGATGCCAGGCGTCCTCCGCGAGTTCCGCGTTGTAGCGTTCGCTGGTGGGGTTTGCGAACCCGTGGGCGGCGTCGTAGCAAAGCGTCTCGACGCTCTTGCCCGCGCTGTCCATGGCGGCGTTGAATTTTTCCATTTTTGCGGGCCAGGTCTGTTCGCTCTTTGCATAAATGGCGAACACCGGACCACCCAGCTGTTCGAGCTGGCTGACGTCGGTGAGCATACGACAGTAGAAAAGGACAGCGGCGCGCACCGCTTCGGGATCGAGCAGCGCCGCCTGCATGGCCTGACGCCCGCCCAACGACCAGCCGAGGCTGGCCACCTTACGCCCGCCCTGCTTGAGAAACTCCGTGGCGGCGATGAGCTTGCTGTCGGCCTGATCCTGATCGAGGGCGCGCATCATTTCGCCCGCTTCCTCGGGAGAACGTGCCCGTTCGCCGTCATAGAGATCGATCACCATCGCCTTGTAACCCTCGGCAGCGAAGCGATCAGCCCACTGTTTGTTGTAGTCCAGCACGCCCCACCAGTCGTGGACGATGAGTACGGCTCGCTTGGCATCATCCGGGCCGCTCAGGTAGGCCTCGAATTCGTTACCGTCTGGGGTTTTGAGAATCATGGCAGGTTCGCTCTCACAGCAACTCGAAGGGCTATCTTTCTCCTATCCGCGCTACACGCAAGGCTTCCGGCCTAACACCGCAACCGGCGGCGGTGGCGTATTTTATCCGCGTTGCGCTTCCAGTCCATCCCTATATGCGCATCCCCCGGCCTGACCGGCCAGAGGTCGCACCGGTCCCCCGGCCGGTGCCGCGGGTTGCGCCCGTACCGGCTAGACTTGACGGAACCATCGCATGGAGAGGCAGCCATGGGCGAACACGTCTATAAGCTGGTCGAACTGGTCGGCTCGTCGACCACAAGCAGCGATGATGCGGTACACAACGCCATCGCCCGTGCCGGGGAGAGCCTGCGCAATCTGGACTGGTTCGAGGTCATGGAAACGCGCGGCAACCTGGCCAACGGTCGCGTCGCCCATTGGCAGGTCAGGGTGAAAGTGGGCTTTCGCGTGGAAGAATAGGAAACACCCGCTCATCCAGCCCGCGCCGCGCAAGCAGGAACATCGCCGCATTCCAGGACTGGCCGGGCATACCGCCCACCTCCCCCGTGCGCCCGTCGAACCATTCGGTGAAACGCCAGTCGTCACGCCGGTTGGCCGCGGCCAGGCGCTCCAGCGCCGCGCGCGCGGCCGCTTTTTGACCGAGGCCCGCCAGGGCCAGCACCCAGAAACCACCGATGAACGGCCAGGCGCCGCCATTGTGGTAGCGCCAGGGAAAATTTTGCCGGTGACGCCCCATATACGTACGCCACAGGGAGGAATCCTCGGCAATGGGTGTACACACCGCGCGCACCGGCAAGGGCCCGTCCACTCCCGCCGTTCGGAGCGCATGGAGAACACGGTGCGCCGGGCCATCGCCCGCCAGTCCGAACAGGATCGCCAGCAAATTGCCGAACACGTCCCCCTCCTCGCCCCAGAAGGAGAAATTCACGAAGCTCAGGTAGAGCCGGTTGTCGCGGCTGCGGTTGCGCACGTAATGGGTAAGGAGACGCAGGCGATGGTAGTCGGGTCGCTCGCGCGAAAACGGATAGAACAGGTGGTTGAAGTGATAGCGCGTCGCTTCCGCATCGGACATCCCGTAACGCCGTTTCACCGCATACCACAGGGCATTGCTGTAAAGCACGAAACCGGAGCGGGGCATGATGTCAGCCCAGTCGCTGGCTTCATTTTGCTGTAACAGGCAAAGACGCGGGTGTTCCTGGCATTGCAACCAGCGCAGTGCGCGACGGGTGGCCGGAGCGAGCCGCTCGCGCAGCTCAGTGTGGCCGTGGCGCGCCATGTGATCCACGGCGAGCAACCACCACAGGGTCGCGTCGATGCAGCCCAGGTACCAGAAATCGGGGTCACCGCCCGCCGGGTCCACGTACTTGGGGATCTGGCCGTTGTCGGCCTGGTGCTCGGCCAAGGTCAGCAGGCTGCGTTCGGCGCCGGCGATGAGTTCAGGGTCGCCGCTCGCCTGCATGCCGAAGACACAGATGGCAGCATCACGCCCGAAGATGCGCGTGTAACGCCGCTCGGCAGCGAGCACGCCGGACGTGGCGGCAAGGATCCCTCCGGCCGTGAGATTGCGCCTGAGCAACGCAATGGACTCACGTTCCGTTTGCGCGATGAGATCGGCGTCCATGAGGTTTCCACGGAGTGACTGGTCGATATCTTCAACCCGGCCAGCCAAACCCTGCAAGTGTTCCTTGCGACTTCCGCGACCCGCATCGCGCGTCAAGTTCAAACCGACGCAAGCCGTTCGTTGTTAAGAACCTGAAGGCATAGCCGATCAGAAATGACCGGGATCACCAAAGGGCCCGAGCTGTTCACCAATCCAGTTCCAGTCCAGGCGTTCCGGGTGGCGGATGTAGTCGTCTGCGTGTTCGACCACCTCCTCCAGATAGGTGCGGCGCAACGTAAACCGGGCGTCCGGCGTGTGGACGCCCGGTCGGACCGGCGTAAACTGGCCATCCACGAAACCCGTGGTCACGTACTCGAGCGGCGCGCCGTCGTCGTCCACGACCCGGAGGCTGACGTTCTGACCGGAAAACAACCGGTTCATGAGCGGGATGATCAGGCTGTAAGGAAACTCGCGCCCGCGCACCGCCAGCGCCGTGTTGCAGATGTTGAAGTAATGCTTGGCAAGATCGATGGCGCTCAGCCGTGGTTCCATGGACGCCTCCTTCTGGAAGCCTAGCTCAGGGGAACAGCCACTCCGAGGCCACGAACAGCAGCACACCCACCAGCGCACCAACCAGGGTGCCGTTGATGCGGATGAACTGAAGGTCACGACCCACCACCAGCTCCAGCCGATCAGTCATGGTGACCGTGTCCCAACTCTCCACCACCTCGGCGATGAAGTCGCCGATTTCCGTACGCCAGGGCACGGCGAATTCCACGGTAAGTGCCTCGATACGGCGATTGACCCGCGCCCGCACCACATCATCTTTCATCAGGGTGGCCCCGAGCGCGGCGAGCGCGTGGGCAAGGGCCGCCGCCAGCCGCGAGTCACTGCCCGAAGCATCCTGGACCACGCGCGTGCGCAACTCGTCCCACACGGCAGCGAAATAGGCCTGCAGCTGGGGGCTGTTCAGCAATTCCCGTTTGAGCGCGTCCACGCGCTGGTGCAGTTCGGGGGAGTGTTTCAGTCGTTCGATGAAATCGTGGGTGGCGGTATCGAAACCGCGTCGCGCCTCGTGATTGTGGTCGGCCAGCTCATCCAGCAGTTCGTGGAGTCCCACGATCACCCGGCGGGCGATACTGCGATCGACGCTGGGGGGTACCCACCACTGGCTCTTGTCGGTGATCAGGGCGTAAATGCGTTCTTCATTGTTCGCCAGCAGGTTGCTCCCGGCCACCAGCGCACGATCGAACAGTTCCTGGTGACGGCCGCCAGCCTTGAGCACCTCCAGCAGACCGCCGAGCATGGGTGAGAGGTTCACGTGGGCCAATTGCTCGTGCAGCGCGCGACGGGCGAAATCGCGCAGCGCGCGATCATCCGCGGCGTGCACCGCCCAGGGCAAGGCACGTGCGACGCGCACCGCCAGTCGCCGCGCGTGCTCCGGCGCCGCCAACCATGTACCCAGGCGAGAGGCCGGATCCAGGGTACGAATCTTGTGGGCAAGCAGTGCCGGTTCCAGGAAGTGCCGCTCCACGAAACGGCCCAGGGCCTTGCCGATGCGGGCCTGGTTGCGGGGTACGATGGCGGTATGCGGAATGGGCACGCCGAACGGGTGGCGGAACAGTGCCGTCACCGCAAACCAGTCCGCAAGCCCGCCCACCAGTGCCGCCTCACTGGCCGCCCGCACCAGGGCCAACCAGAACGGCGCCTCCGCCACCAGGCGTGTACTTACGTAGACCAGCGCCATAAGCACCAGCAATGCGGTAGCGAGGCGCCGCTGCCGCACCAGGGCGGCACGTTGCTGAGCCGGCTCGTTGACTTCGGGTCCATCGGACATGGGCCAAAGTGTGACACAACAAGGCCGACTATCCCCGCCGCCGCGCATCTGTGGTCTAATCAGGCCAACGTCCAGGCAGAAACAACGCCGGGCGCGAACGGAACCTGCACAGGATCACGGAAGCGCAACAGTGGCCTGGTGAAAATGCACCTTCTTACGTTCAAGGGCTGTTCGATGGCTGCCGCCCCGAACATCATCTGCAGAACGCCGGCGTGCATGGCATGGGTCGCGCCGCAGGCCGTGCTGGTCCGGAGGCTTACCTGATGGCCATCTTTCCCTGGGACGCGGCCTACTGCGTCGGCCTGGACAAGGTCGACAGGCAACACCAGCGTCTGGTGGATATCGTCAACCGTCTCGACGAGGCCATCTCATCGGGCAACGAAGCCGGGCAGATCACCGGCATTCTCCAGGAACTCCTCGACTACACGCGTTATCACTTCACCACCGAAGAACGGCTCATGTTGGCGGCGCCGTATATGCGCGCCCATTACCTGCGCCACAAGCGTGAACACGACGCCTTCGTGGAGAAGGTGCTCGGCTTTGCCGGCTCCATGGGAGGCGGCGGAGCACCCGACGTGGCACATTCGCTGCTGAACTACCTCATTCATTGGTTGGTCGCGCACATCCTCGGCGCCGATCGGGAGATGGCACGGTTTCTCAGCAATCCGGCCGCCACACCACGGGCGGACGAGGAAACGGCGCAGCGTGCACGCGACCTCGCCGAGGCCGAACGCAAGCTCATCGCGGCGCTGACGGAGAGCGAATGGCGTTTTCGCGCGCTCGCAGACAACGCACCGGTGTTGATCTGGATGTCGACCGCGGCGGGCCAACGGGTGTTTTTCAACAAGCCTTGGGCGGATTTCACGGGTGAGGAGCGCGAACGTTTGCCGGAGCGCTGGCGCGACCTCCTCGACGCGCAGGACGTCGCGCGCTGTGAACAGGCTTACGGCGTTCAGCCGCCCGTGCCGGTGACCATCGAGTACCGGCTGCGCCGCGCGGACGGTAGCTACCGCTGGATGCTCGAAACGGCCGTTCCACGGGTGAGCGAAGGCAGTTTCGCCGGCTACGTGGGTTCCTGCCTCGACATCACGGATCGCAAGGCCTATGAGCAAACCCTGGAACGGGAAGTGGCCGAACGCACCGCAGCACTCCAGGAAGCGAAGGAAAAGCTCGAGCGTGACAAGGCCGAACAGCAGGCGCTCATCACCAAGCTGCGCGACGCGCAGGGACAATTGCTGCAGTCGGAAAAAATGGCCTCCATCGGCCAGCTCGCCGCCGGGGTCGCCCACGAGATCAACAATCCCGTCGGCTATGTGAAATCCAACCTCAACACCCTGGCGAGCTATGCCGGCGACTTGCTAAAGCTTGCCGATGCGGTGATGCGTGACGAGGGCGAGGCGCAACGGGTGTGCGCCGGCATCGACCTGCCGTTCATCCGGCAGGATTTGGAAAGCCTGCTCGACGAGACCCGCGAAGGTATCGAACGTGTACAGCACATCGTGCAGGACCTGCGGGAATTTTCCCACGTGGATCAGACCGAGTGGCAGGTCGCGGATCTGCACAAGGGGCTGGAGAGCACCCTCAACCTGGTGTGGAACGAATTGAAGTACAAGGCCACCATCGTGCGTGACTACGGTGACCTGCCGCCCATCCCCTGCATCGCGCGCCAGTTGAACCAAGTGTTCATGAACCTGCTGGTCAATGCCGCCCAAGCCATCCAGGAGCGCGGCACCATCACCCTGCGCACCCGGTGTCAGGGTGATGAAGCGGTGATCGAGATTTCCGACACCGGTGTGGGCATCCCGCCTGAACATCTCAACCGCCTATTCGAACCCTTCTACACCACCAAGCCCATCGGCCAGGGCACCGGTCTCGGTCTGTCCATCGCGTACGGCATCATGGAAAGACACGGAGGCCGCATTGAGGTGGACAGCACCCTGGGCGAAGGCACGACGTTCCGTCTCCGGCTGCCGCTGGACCGGCCCGCTCCCGGCGAAGGAACCCCATCGATCACCACCCAGGCCGTCTGAACCCGAGCGGTTCACCGCCCCATGAGCGTCCCGATGGGCGTAAGGGGCGGGATCGCGTCGCACAGGATCTTGATGCTCATGGTGAGCGGCACAGCGATGAGTGTACCCACGACGCCCCACAGCCAACCCCAGAAAATCAAGCTGATGAAAATCACCACCGGGTTGAGCATGAGCCGGCGACCGAGAATCAACGGTGTGACAAGCTGCCCCTCGACAGTGGTGAGCGCGAAGAACGCGAGGGGCCGCCACAGCGCGGTCGCAAAATCGTCGAAGGTGAGCAGGGCCACGGTGGCCACCACGGTGAGCGTCACCGCCGGCCCCAGGTAAGGGATGAAGTTCAGCAAACCGGCCATGACACCCCACAGCACCGGGTTGGGCATGCCGAGTGCGTACATGGTCAGGCCCACCACGGTACCGAGCACAGTATTGATGAGTGAGATGGTGAACAGGTAGCGGCTGACGTCGTGCTGGATACGGCGGGCTGCCTTGACCGCCATGCGTTTTTCCCGAAAACGCGGCAGCAGACAAACCAGCTTGCGCAGGAACAGGTCGCCCGACGCGAGCAGGAAGAAAAGCAGGAACAACATGAGCGCCCCGCTGCCCACCAGCTGGCCAGTGCGGCTGAGCAGCAACCCGCCGAGGCCGGCACCGCCCACCTGGAGGCGTTCTCCGCCACCCGGCGCAGCGATTTCCTCCACCGCTTCGGTGAGCCGACCGAGCTTGCGTATCGCTTCATAGACGCCGGACAGACGTTCGTGCAGGCGATCCATCACCTGCGGTGCACGCTGTACCCAGTCTGCGGCGGGCTCGGCCAGCAATGCGATGCCGATGCCTACGGTACTGAGCAACACCAGCATGACGAACGCCGCCGCAAGCGGGGGCCGCACGTGCACGCGCGCAAAAGCCTCCATCACAGGTGTAAGCAGAAAGCTGAGCACGAAGGCCAGCGCAATGGGAAGCATCACGGCCCGGGCCACGTACAGCGCACCAAAAATCGCGATGAGCACCACCACGGCAGCGGCGAGTCGCCAGCGCAATGGCACGGCTGAAATGGGGGTTGGGTGTTGAAAAGGTGGTGGTGTGAGGTCGGGATCCACGGCCCTCACAGTATAGGTCCGCCCCCGGCGGTGCAGGGGCGGGAAGATAACGCTAGCAACAGGAGCGCCGCGACGGACCGCGGCGCCGCGTCGATGGGAGGCTTCAGCTGCCGGTCTTTTCCCAGTCGTCCAACTCCAGGGCAAGCCGCGCGAGTTCCGCCTTCACGCGCTGGGAATAACGTGCGTAATCCCCCTTGGACAGGGATTCGCGTGCTGAATCGGTGTCGCCGCGGTCGATGGCGCGAATCACCTCGCCGGCACACTTGTGGAACTGGGCGTGGATGTCGCGCAGCTCAGGGAACTTGGGGTGAGCGCCGAAGCGCGCACCACCGCTGCTGTGAATCCACTTGCCCAGCGCGCACTGATCGTCGCGGCTCACCACGTCGGGATCGAGCTGCTCCTCGCTCGTGCCGGCGATATAGGCCTCCAGGCGAATTTTCCAGCGCACATGCGCCTCAATCGCCGTGAAAAAATCGATGGTCTCGTAGTCGGTTTTGATCTGCGCCATGGCTCCCCCTCGCAAAATGGATGCCCGAGCATCCAGCCCCGTCGGATGATTCCGATCTATGCCATTGGGACTAAAGCATATGCCCATCGTCCGGTCCAGCGGCATATCCCCAATGAGTTGGCTGCGATACCCACGCCGGCTCAGCCCGGCCGGTTTACGCCGTCCAGTTGCCCCGCCTCGCGGATGTAGCGCGGTTCGACCGTGGGCAGCCAGGCATCCACCGGGGTGATATCGCGCCCCAGGCGCCATTCGTAAATGGCGGTGTAGGTCAGGATGCGCTGCACGTATTCACGGGTCTCACTGAAGGTGATGTTGGCCACCCAGATGTCCGCCGGGACCGGTTCATGGTCCGGGCGCCAGCGCTCCACACGGCGGGGTCCGGCATTGTAAGCGGCCAGGGCGAACACCCGATTGCCTTGGTAACGTTCCAGCAGATCGCTCAGGTAGGCGGTGCCGAGACGGATATTGTTGTCGGCCTTCAGGATGTCGGCATGACTGCGCACCGGCAGTTTGTGGACCCGGGCAGTCTGCCGCGCGGTGGCCGGCATCAGCTGCATCAGCCCGAGGGCACCCACGCGCGAGCGGGCCTCGGCGCCGAACGCACTTTCCTGGCGCATGACTGCGAAGATGAAGGCAGGATCCAGCCCGCGGCGTGTCGCGGCGGCGAGTACTTCTTCCTGGTAGGGCGTAGGGAAACGCAGTTCCAAATCGTGCCGCTGCTGGGTCTTGCCGAGAGCCAGGATCGCCTGATCAAACCAGCCCCATTCATAGGCCAATTTGGCCGCTACCTGCAAACCGTCCTCGTCCAGGCGCGCGATGGCCTCGCGCCATTCCCGGCGCGATTCGAGATTCATGCCCACGGCCTGCAATTCACGCACCCGCACCATGGCAGGCGCCCGCCGCAGGTCTTCGAGCGCCTGATCGGTCACGCCGACGGGCACATTGTTGATGTTGGGAGCGATACCCAGGCGCGCCGCCGCAAGGAAGCCGTAATAGGACCGCTGGCTGGCGGCATTCTGGAAATGTGTGCGCGCCGCGTCCACGTGACCTAGCGACTCCAGGGCGCGACCCCGCCAGTATTGGAAGTCCTCCGTGGCCAGTTCATCGGGCGGCAGGGCGTCCACCGCAGCCAGTACCGTATTCCAGTCCTGTTTCCACAGTGCAGCGCGCACCCGCCATTGCCGCACATCGGCGTCACCGGGCAACTGTTCCGCAACCCGGGCGAGCCGCTCGACGGCGTCCGGGTGACGCTGCAACGCCATCCCCACGGCTATCGCACGCTCCGCAGCGACCACCTGATCGGGGGTCAGGCCGAAATCCGCATGGCGGCCGAAGCGGCGGTCCGCCGCCTCCGCATCACGCTCCGCAAGCCGCCGTACACCGTAGCTGAACAGCTTGGCTGTCCAAAACGGCGCCGGTCCGGGTTTCAGGCGGTCGATCTCCCGCGCCGGAGAACGATGAATACGGCTCCAACGCTGCACCCAGGCCTTGTCCTCCTTTGGCAGCAGCCCGGTGAGATAGCGGACCAGTCCCGACTGGCCGCGCTGCATCGCCAGTTCGATGCGAGCCAACACCTTTTCGCGCGTCATGTGCCCGGCCCCGCGCCAGGCCGCGATTGTTGCATCGCACTCGTCGGGCAGCGAAGTACCGGTCAGCCACAACCCATCCATGGCCGCCCACACCTCGGCCTTGGCACCGGTCTGCAGGAGTGCGTTGAGGTAATGGCATTGGTAGGTCGTGCCCAGGTCGGGCGAATAATCGTGAACGAAATCCTGCCAGCGTTCGCGTCGTACGAGGTGGCTCAGCCAGGCGCGGCGCAACTGGAAGGCCAACGGCGTATCGGGGTAGTCGCTCAGGAAGGCACGCACTTCGAGCGGTGGCACCTTGCCGAACCGCGTGCGCAGGTAGTCGTAGCGCAGGTAGGGGTATAGCGGGTAATCGCGCAGCAGGGGCTCGATGCGGTGATAGGAAACCAGGTCGTTCTGTTTCAGGGCATAGCGGGCGCTCTGAAACATGTGACGCTGCTCGTCACGCAGATCTGCCCGTGCAGTGGTAACCGCGAACGCAGAAGCCACAATGGCGAAAAGGCACAGCTTATGGACGCTACGCATGTCCATAATGCTCCCCAGCAACGCTTGGCAGAATTGAACGAATGTCGAGCGATAGAGTGTAGCGGGCCGTTAAATCTTTTCCTCGTCCCGCATCACAATGCGCCCGAAACGTTCTCGAGTATACGTGCGCAGGAAAACGGGTCCATAAGCTATTTTTTGCATACGCCTGTGCATGGAAGCCCGATGAAAATCGCCCGCGACCTCTGCCTGCCTGTCCTGCTTCTGGCTTCGTCGTCCACGGTCGCCGCCTTCGACGGCATGGCTGTCAGTGTCGGCGACGGGCTGGGGGACGTGGAAATGGTGCGTGTCTCCTTGATCGCCCTGCAGAAAGACCACCGACCGGACGGCGCGGGGTGGAATCTGCGCATCCACTGGGAACTCGGGCTGGCGTATTGGCGTGCGTACGGCGCCTCGACCGGTGTGGACGAAGTCTACGACCTCAATGTCACGCCCGTATTGAGGCTTTCACCGACCCGCTGGAACGGATCCCGCCCCTATTTCGAATTCGGTATCGGCGCCCATGTGCTCACCGAAGACCGCATCGAAGATCGGCGGCTGTCTTCAACCTACCATTTCGGTAGTCACTTGGGCGTGGGCGTTATCACAGGCCCGCAGCACCGGTTCGACCTTGGCCTGCGTTATCAGCATCTGTCCAACGCGAGTCTGGCCACACCCAACCCCGGCATCGATTTCGCCATCGCACGCGTTGCATGGCGGTTCTGATCGCGGGTCGTGACCGGCCACGCATCTCGGCGCACGGGTGCGGATTAGCATGCCGCGATGCGTATCCGATTGCTGTTTCTACCCCTGTCGCTGGTGGGCATCCTCACACTGAGTTCGTGCTCGACGCTCGGCTACTACTCGCAAGCCGTAGGCGGCCACCTGGACATCATGCTACGCGCGCGCTCTCTGGACAGGGTGATCGCAGACCAGCGCGAACCCGAGGCATTGCGTGCCAAGCTGCGTGTGGCGCGCGACGCGCGCGCATTCGCCGTAAGTGAACTCGGGCTTCCCGCCAACCGCAGCTATGGGCGCTACGTGGACGTGGGTCGCCGTTCGGTCACCTGGAACGTCACCGCAACACCGGCATTGTCGGTACAGCCGGTGCAGTGGTGCTATCCGCTGGCAGGCTGCTTCAGCTACCGCGGCTACTTCTCGCGGGCCGAAGCCCAACACCATGCAGACGATCTCCGCCGGCGGGGCTTCGATGTCTACATTTCGGGTGCCACCGCCTATTCCACCCTTGGCTGGTTCAACGACCCGCTGCTCAGCACCATGGTGCGGCGTTCGGAAGCGGAGCTTGTCGCCACCCTGTTTCACGAACTCGCGCACCAGAAGTTGTTCGTGCCGGGGGACAGCGCCTTTAACGAGGCTTTCGCGGTGGCTGTGGCCGAGGAAGGCGTGCGCCGCTGGTTCAGCGGCAGCGAAAAATTTGCGCTTTACCTCCGTAACCAGGAGCGTCAGCGCCGCGTTGCCAGCCTGCTTGTCGCCACACGGGAACGGCTCGCGGCACTCTATGCGGCACCGCTGCCGGATGCGGAAAAATTACGGCGCAAGGCCGCCCTGCTCGAGGCCTTGCGGGCGGAATATCAGGCCTTGAAGGTTCAGTGGGGCGGTTTCGACGGTTTCGACCACTGGGTGCCGGCCGACGTGAACAACGCCCACCTTGCGCTTACCGCCACCTACCACGAACTGGTGCCGGGCTTCAAAGCCTTGCTCGCCTTCGAGCAGGGGGATCTGGAGCGTTTCTATGAGGCGGCGAAAAGACTCGCCGGGCTGCCGCGGCGTGAACGCCACCTGCATTTGCACGCGGCGGTCGCCCGGGCGGGAGGCCCGTGAAGCATGCCGGCCGATGCTTGGATCGTGCCGTCACGACGGCTGCTGACGTGAACCGCACAGCGAACACGCGTTTGCCGCGCGTTTTCCGTACTGGTTCACAAATCAGTGATCCACCGGCTTGAAGCTGTCGTTAGGCGCACCTACGCTCGGGGCTCGGAGATGCGTACCTTGCGATGAGAAGACAACGGCATGCCCCTGGAAATCCGCCAACACCCCTACGGCTGGACCGTCACGTGCCTCGATGACACGGGCAGGATCCGCCACGTTGCGACGGCCGACAACGAAATCCAGGCCTATCGATCGGCGCGCAAGCTCGCTTCCATTTACCGCCTCCCTGGCCCGGCGTGGGTAATGACACCGCGCGGTAACTATTTCCTGGAGCTTGGCGCCGAACCTGAAAAGAAATCGGGACACGCCGCCTGAGCGACGCAAAGAAAAAGGGCCGCTGAAAAGCGGCCCTTTTTTCATTGCAAGGCCGCTTAAGCGGCCTTGGCGCGACGCGTGCGACGACGGGCGGCCTTCTTCGGCGCCGTCTTGCGAGCGTGCTTCTTCTCGGCGGCAGCCAGTGCCTTGCTGTAGGCCTTTTCGGTGCGGGCATTGAGGGCCTGCACAGTAGCCAGCCAGGCGCCGGCGGCCTTCACCGCGGTGCGGGTCTCGCGCTCGGCGGCACGCGCGGTGCTCAGATCGGCGCGCGCTGCGGCCACGGCTGCACGGGCACGCTTACGCACGGCAGCCGACTTCGCGCTGTCCGCCTTGGCCTTGGCCGTAGCGACCTTGGCTTCGATCTTCGCGAGCGCTGCGGCATTCTTGTCATGCGCCTTGCGTGCGGCGTTCAGTGCGGCATCGGCCTGCTTGGCCGAATCCGTCATCACGTTTCCGCCCTGAACCATAGCGGCCGCCTTCACCACGGCGCCCTTCTTCGCTGCGCTCCTGCGCACTGCCTTCTTCTTTTGTGCCATTGAAACGTCCTCGTTAGGCTGTAGTAAGTAACAGACGACAGCCGAAGTATAAATCTAATTTTGAAAATAAATAAACACGTGGCGTGACGAAAACCGTTCGCCGGGGCAGTTGCCGCCTAACTCAGTCGCGCTTGTGCGCCAGTGCCACGGTGTAGGTCTTGCCCTGTTTAACCTTGTCGTAATTCCCGAACACCTCGTCGAAAGCCCGCTGGATGAAACGGCGCAACCCGGTGATGGTGACCACACAAATGCGCCCGCCCGGTTTCAAATGCAGGTAGGCGTCGTACAGCAGGATGTACAGCAGTTCTTTTCCAACCTTGGCTGGAATGTTGGACACGACCAGGTCGAAACGGCGCTCTCCCACCTGATCGAAGCCGTTGGAAAGCGTGGCTGTGGCATTTTTCACCCCGTTCAACTCGGCGTTTTTGCGCGCGTAGTCCACCGCAACGAAATCCTTGTCCACCAGGAGCGTCTGTCCCTGAGGCGCGAGTCTGGCGAGCGTCAGTCCGATGGGACCGTAACCACACCCGAGATCGAAACAGTCGTCGGTCGGGTTCACCTCCACGTGATCGAGCAGCAGGCGCGATCCTTCGTCGATTTCGCGAGGGGAAAAAATGCCCCAGGTGGAGTGGAACGTGAACGGCTGTCCGCGCAGGGTGGCCGGGAAGACAATGTCCTTGCGGACGCTCTGAACGTATTCGGCAATTTCCATGACAGGTCGGCAGGCTATGAAAGCGACGTAGTGTACACGCGGCGCCTGCGAACGCTGGCGAAAGAAGCGGAAGGCAGAAGGGAGGAGGCATGTGGTTTCCCCCCCTCCGCCTTCGCGGCGGGTTGCGGTCCGGCGTGGGCACCCGGACCGCAACCCTCAAGGTTGGCGGAACCCAGTATAGGGGCACGACCCATAATTGCTGTTCAATATTTGTAATCGAAAGGATAAGCTATTGCTTATCAGTGCAGATGCTTGCGCCGGTTGGCCAACCTGAGGTGACGCACCTGTCCGCGGGGACCGAGCTTGCGGCGCTGCAGTCGCGCAGTGAGCAGCCGATCCATGATTTCCATAACCCGGTCCTTGATGAGCTCCGCATGGAGGTTGTAGTAGTCCACCCGGCACATGACCGGCTCATGCAGCGCATTGCGCCGGTCGGTTTCAAACTCCTTCCATGCCAGTACCGGGAGATTGCCGAGACCCGTATCGATGCACAGCCAGATCTTGTCATTGAGGATCAGTTCCAGGTCGTGCATACCGGTGAGTTCGATGCGTGCCGGGTTGTCCAGCCAGGCCAGTGCAAGCCGCACCCGGTTGTACCGCTGGGCATTGATGACGACCCGCTCACTCTCGAGCACCGGAAAATTTCTGTACATGCTCACGGCGCCTGGCTGTTTGCAGTGAGTATAACCAGTGCCTGCGGACCCGCCATGCACCCCGAAAAAGGCCGTTGGGCTAACACGCAGGAAGCTCATGGTCTACTTTATTAAAGCTTCGGGTGATTCCGTGGGGCGTGATTCGGAGCGAAGGAACGCAGGGATGCAGTCATCTAAAAACCTTTGGATCAACATAAGGCAAAGTCAGTCATGAATGTCACGCTTCGCCAGTTGAAGGTCTTTGCTGCCGTTGCCAGGCACCTCAGCTTCACCAAGGCGGCCGAGGAGCTCTGCCTCACCCAGCCCGCCGTGTCCATGCAGGTCAAACAGCTGGAACACCAGCTGGACGTGAGCCTGTTCGAACAGCTCGGGAAGAAAATTTATCTGACCGACGCAGGTGAGGAGGTCTACCACTACAGCCGCCAGATCACCCACCAGCTCGAAGAGCTGGAAATGGTGCTTGCCAACCTCAAGGGCCTGGAACGGGGCAAACTGAAAATATCTGTGGCGTCCACCGCCAATTACTTCGCGCCGACACTGCTCGGCACCTTCTGCGCCCGGTTTCCCGGGGTCACGGTCAGCCTGGACGTCACCAATCGCGAATCGCTGCTGAAGCAGCTCGCCGACAACGACGTGGATTTGGTAATCATGGGACAGCCGCCCTCGGAAATGGATCTGGAAGCCGGCGCCTTCATGGAGAATCCGCTGGTGATCGTCGCGCCGCGCGACCATGCGCTGGCGGGTGAGAAGGCCATTCCGCTCAAGCGGCTCGAAAAGGAAACCTTCCTGGTGCGCGAGTCCGGCTCCGGCACGCGCAACGCCATGGAGCGCTTCTTCGCCCAGCATGACATGCATATCACCACTGGCATGGAGGTGGGCAGCAACGAGGCCATCAAACAGAGTGTTCAGGCCGGGCTCGGTCTGGGTCTGTTGTCACGCGATACCGTGGAAATGGAATTGGCCCTGGGGCGTTTGGCCATCCTGGACGTGGCGGAATTTCCCATCCTGCGCCACTGGTACGTGGTGCACCGCCGCGGCAAGCGCCTTTCGGTGGTGGCACAGGCCTTCAAGAAGTTCCTGCTCGAGGAAGGCGCGGAACTGCTCGGCAAGCCGTCGGCCGTGATCGCCCTGGAGGCGGTGCGGGCACAGAAGAAGGGTGCCGTATAGCGCCCAGCGAACCTCAGGCATCGACGAAAAAAAGGCGGCCCGGAGGCCGCCTTTTCGTTTCGGGCACACCCGCTTACTTGATCTGCGGGTCGAGCTCGCCCTTGGCGTAGCGCACCGCCATGTTCTCCAGGGAGACGACACGAATCTTGGAGGCCATACCGGCGGAGCCGAAGGCTTCGTAGCGGGAACGGCAGATACCCGACATGGCCTTGGTGGCTTCCTTGAAGTACTTGCGCGGGTCGAAGTTCTTGCGATCCTCGGCCAGGTGCTTGCGGATGGCGCCGGTGGAGGCCATACGCAGGTCGGTGTCGATGTTCACCTTGCGCACGCCGTTCTTGATGCCTTCGACGATCTCGTCCACGGGCACGCCGTAGGTCTTGCCCATGTCGCCGCCGAACTGGTTGATGATGGCCAGCCAGTCCTCAGGCACCGAGGAGGAGCCGTGCATGACCAGGTGTACGGTGGGGATGCGCTCGTGGATTTCCTTCACGCGGTCGATGCGCAGCACCTTGCCGGTGGGCTTGCTGGTGAACTTGTAGGCGCCGTGGGAGGTGCCGATGGCGATGGCCAGGGCGTCGACCCTGGTCTTGGCCACGAAGTCGGCGGCCTCATTGGGGTCGGTCAGCAGCTGGCTGTGGTCCAGGGTGCCCTCGGCACCGTGGCCGTCTTCTTCACCGGCCTTGCCGCTCTCCAGCGAACCCAGGCAACCCAGCTCGCCTTCCACGGACACGCCGCAGGCGTGGGCCATGTCGACCACACGACGGGTCACGTCCACGTTGTACTCGTAGGAGGACGGGGTCTTGCCGTCTTCCAGCAGGGAGCCGTCCATCATCACGGAGCTGAAGCCGGACTGGATGGCGTTGATGCACACGGCCGGGCTGGCACCGTGGTCCTGGTGCATGGCCACCGGAATGTGCGGATAGGCCTCGATGGCAGCCAGGATGAGGTGGCGCAGGAACGGCTCGCCGGCGTACTTACGGGCACCGGCGGAACCCTGCAGGATCACGGGGCTGTCGACCGCGTCGGCAGCCTGCATGATGGCCTGAACCTGCTCCATGTTGTTCACGTTGAAAGCCGGCAGACCGTAGCCGTTCTCGGCGGCGTGGTCCAGCAATTGGCGCATGGATACGAGGGCCATGTGGAATCTCCTTGTACTCGAAAAGTTATCGTTAGAAGTTAGACGTTAAAACGTAGTACGCAAAAACCGTCACGCGTCACCTGTTACCTCTCACGCGCTCAGACGAGTTCGCCCACGCGGACGATCTTCATGGCGTTGGTACCACCGTGGACGCCCATGAGATCACCCTTGGTGATGATGACCAGATCCCCGTCGCGCACGGCACCGCGGCGCACCAGTTCATCAATGGCCTCCCGGTTTACCTGCACGTGGTCGGATGTGGTCACGTCGAAGGCCACAGGGTAGACGCCACGGTAGAGGGTCACTTTGCGCTTGGTGCCCGAATGACGCGTCATGGCGTAAATGGGAATCCCCGAACTGATGCGCGACATCCACAGCGGCGTGGCACCGGATTCGGTGAGAGAGGCGATCGCCTTCACCTTGAGGTGATTTGCCACGTACATGGAGGCCATGGCGATGGCCTCGTCAATGTGGGTGAACTCGGTGTTGATACGGTGATCGGAGGTGATGGCGATACGCTGCTTTTCGGCCTCCAGGCAGATACGGTCCATGGCGGCGATGGCCTTGTCCGGGTATTTGCCCATGGCGGTTTCGGCGGAGAGCATCACCGCATCGGTGCCGTCGAGCACGGCATTGGCCACGTCGAAGACCTCAGCGCGGGTCGGGATCTGGTTGGTGATCATGGACTCCATCATCTGGGTCGCCGTAATCACCGGGCGGTTCATGCTGCGCGCCTGTTTGATGAGGCGCTTTTGCCAGGGCACCAGGGCAGCATCACCGATTTCCACACCCAGGTCGCCGCGCGCCACCATGATGGCGCCCGAAGCGGCGATGATCTCGTCGATGACTTCCAGGGCCTCTGCACGTTCGATTTTCGCCACGATTTCGCCGTGGCCTCCGGCGGCGCGCAACAGGGCACGTGCTTCATTGACGTCATCTGCGCTGCGCGGGAAGGAGATCGCGACGTAATCGGCCTCCATTTTCGCGGCGAGCTTGATGTCTTCCTTGTCCTTGTCCGTCAGTGCCGGTGCAGAGAGCCCGCCGCCCTGCTTGTTGATGCCCTTGCGGTCGGACAGCACACCGCCTACCACCACCCGGCACACCACCTGCGGACCTTCCACCTTGTCCACCCAGAGCACCAGGCGGCCGTCATCCAGCAGCAGGGTATCGCCACGGTTGACGTCTTCGGGCAGTTGCTTGTAGGCGATACCCACGCGGTCGTGATCGCCGCTGTCGTGGTCCAGCGCAGCGTCCAGGACGAAGGACTGACCTTCCTCCAGGAGCACCTTGCCGTCACGGAACTTCTCGATGCGAATCTTCGGGCCCTGCAGGTCCGCCAGCACCCCGACCTGGCGGCCATGGGCACGTGCGCGATTGCGCACTTTCTCGACGCGCTCAAGGTGTTCTTCGGGCTTGCCGTGGGAAAAATTGATGCGGACCAGGTCGACGCCGGCCTGGATGATCTTGTCCAGTACTTTGGGCTCGTCGGTAGCCGGCCCCAATGTGGCAACTATCTTTGTTCGTCTTGGCATGTGGTTTCTCAGGGGCCTTTCTGACCCTCTAAGTTCGGCCGCCGGGAGGCATTCCAGCCTCCCGGGCGGCCTTATGGAAGAACTGAAATTACTTGCTCGCGCGTTCTTCGAGAATGGCGACGGCAGGCAATGTCTTGCCTTCCAAGTATTCCAGGAAAGCACCGCCGGCCGTCGAGATGTAGGACACCTTTTCGTAGATGTCGTACTTCTGGATGGCCGCGATGGTGTCGCCGCCACCCGCCAGGGTGAAGGCAGAGGTGTTGGCGATCGCTTCGGCGATTTTCTTGGTGCCTTCACCGAACTGGTCGAACTCGAACACACCCACAGGGCCGTTCCACACCACGGTACCGGCCTTCATGATGACGTCGGCCAGTTCCTGAGCGCTCTTGGGGCCGATGTCGAAGATCATGTCGTCGTCGGCCACGTCATTGGCGTCCTTCAGGACGGCGGGCTCGTTGGCGTCGAACTGCTTGCCCACGACCACGTCCACGGCGATGGGGATGTTGGCGCCGCGCTTTTGCATCTTCTCCATCAAGCCCTTGGCGGTGGGGATGAGATCCGCCTCGGCCAGTGACTTGCCGATCTTCTTGCCGGCGGCCGCAAGGAAGGTGTTGGCGATGCCGCCACCGACCACCAGCTGATCACACTTCTCGGCCAGGGACTCGAGCACCGTCAGCTTGGTGGAAACCTTGCTCCCGCCCACGATGGCGACCATGGGCCGCTTGGGATTGGCGAGCGCCTTGCCGAGCGCGTCCAGCTCTGCGGTCAGCAGGATACCGGCGCAGGCCACCGGGGCGTACTTGGCGACGCCGTGAGTAGAGGCCTGGGCGCGGTGCGCGGTGCCGAAGGCGTCCATGACGAACACGTCGCAAAGCGCGGCGTATTTCTTGGACAGCTCGTCATCGTTCTTCTTTTCGCCCTTGTTGACGCGGCAGTTCTCGAGGAGAACCAGTTCGCCTTCGGCCACATCGAAGCCGCCGTCGACCCAATCCTTGATGAGGCGTACGGGCTTGCCGAGCTTGGCGGAAAGCACGTCGGCGACGGGCTTGAGGGAAACATCTTCAGTCCATTCGCCCTCGGTGGGGCGGCCCAGGTGCGAAGTCACCATCACCTTGGCGCCGGCTTTCAGTGCAGCCTCGATGGTAGGCATGGAAGCGGTGATGCGCGCGTCGGACGTCACCTTGCCGTCCTTCACGGGAACGTTCAGGTCAGCACGAATGAAAACGCGCTTACCCTTCAGATCCAGCTCGGTCATCTTCTTAACGGACATGTGGACTGCTCCTTAAGATTGTTAATTATTCTGAAAACCATCGGCGGAAGCGCCGCTTCGGCGGATGACTCTCTTGCTGAAAAAAGCCGAACCACGGAGGCCACGGAGAAGGCACGGAGGTCACGGAGAAATCCAGAAATTTCTCCTCCGTGTTCTCCGTGGCCTCCGTGGTTAATGCTTTTCTCTTCTTACTTCGCCACGTGCTTCACAAAGCGGAGCATGTTGCAGGTGTAGCCGTACTCGTTGTCGTACCAGGACACCAGCTTGACGAAGGTGCCGTCGAGGGCGATGCCCGCTTCGGCGTCGAAGGTGGAGGGCTGGGGGCAGCCGCGGAAGTCGGTGGCGACCACCTTCTCGTCGGTGTAGCCGAGCACGCCCTTGAGGTCACCTTCGGAGGCCTTCTTCATGGCCGCGCAGATCTGCTCGTAGGAGGCGTCCTTCTCCAGTTCCACGGTGAGGTCGACCACGGAGACGTCGGAGGTGGGCACGCGGAACGCCATGCCGGTGAGCTTCTTGTTCAGCTCGGGGATGACCTTGCCCACGGCCTTGGCGGCACCGGTGGAGGACGGGATGATGTTCTCCAGGATGCCGCGGCCGCCGCGCCAGTCCTTCTTGGACGGACCGTCGACGGTCTTCTGGGTGGCGGTGGCGGCGTGCACGGTGCTCATCAGGCCGCGCTTGATACCGAAGTTCTCGTGCAGCACCTTGGCGACCGGCGCCAGGCAGTTGGTGGTGCAGGAGGCGGCGGAAACGATGGTCTCACCGGCGTACTTCTGGTGGTTCACGCCGTACACGAACATCGGGGTGTCGTCCTTGGAGGGGGCGGATTGCACCACCTTCTTGGCACCGGCCTTCAGGTGCGCCTCGCAGGACTCCTTGGTGAGGAACAGGCCGGTGGATTCCACCACGATGTCGACGCCCACGTCGCCCCACGCCAGCGCGGTGGGATCCTTCTCGGCGGTGAGGCGGATCTTCTTGCCGTTCACGACCAGATTGGTGCCGTCCACTTTGATCTCGCCGTTGAAGCGGCCGTGCACGGAGTCGTACTTCAGCATGTAAGCCAGGTAGTCGGGCTCGAGCAGGTCGTTGATGGCCACGACCTCGATGTCATTGAACTCGGCTTCCTTCGCAATCGCGCGGAACACCATGCGGCCGATACGACCGAAGCCGTTGATACCAACTTTGATAGCCATTCTCTCGATCTCCTGGTTTTTCTTAGATGAGTGACTCGACCGCCTTCACCACGTTTTCGGTGGTGAAGCCGAATTCCTTGAACAGCTGGTCGGCCGGCGCGGACTCGCCGAAGCGGTCGATACCGATGACCTTGCCGTCCAGGCCCACATACTTGGCCCAGAAGCCGGTCACGCCAGCTTCCACGGCCACGCGCGCGCGCACCTTGGCAGGCAGGACGGACTCGCGATAAGCCGCGTCCTGCGCATCGAAGGTATCGGTGGAAGGCATGGACACCACGCGCACCTTACGACCCTTCTTGCTAAGTTCAGCATAGGCATTTGCTGCGAGTTCCACCTCCGAGCCCGTAGCAATGATGATGGCTTCGGGGGTGCCCTCGCAGTCCTTCAGCACGTAGCCGCCGCGGGCAATGTCGGCCAGCTGCTCGGCGCTGCGCTCCATGTGCGGTAGATTCTGGCGCGAGAAGATGAGGCAGGAGGGACCGGTCTTGCGTTCCACCGCCCGTGCCCAGGCCACGGCGGACTCGACCGCGTCGCAGGGACGCCACAGCGACATGTTGGGAATATAGCGCAGGGTCGCAATCTGCTCGATGGGCTGATGAGTGGGGCCGTCCTCACCCAGACCGATGGAGTCGTGGGTGTAAACGAAAATGGAGCGGACCTTCATGAGCGCCGCCATACGCAGGGCATTGCGGGCGTACTCGGAGAACATCAGGAAGGTGCCGCCGAACGGGATAAAGCCGCCGTGCAGGGCCATGCCGTTCATGATCGCGGACATGCCGAACTCGCGCACACCGTAGGAGATGTAGTTGCCGTCGCTCACCGTATTGGTGATGGACTTGGCGTCCTTCCAGCCGGTCAGGTTGGAGGGCGTCAGGTCGGCGGAACCGCCCAGGAATTCGGGCAGCAGCTTGGCATAGCCGGTGATGGCGTTCTGCGATGCCTTGCGGGTGGCGATCTTCTCGGCCTTGGCGTTCACGCTGTCGATGAACTCGGCCGCGTCCTTCGCCCAGTTGGCCGGCAGCTCGCCGTTCATGCGGCGCTCGAACTCGGCGGCGAGTTCCGGAAATGCCTTCTTGTAAGCCTCGAACTTCTCCTGCCAGTGGCCTTCCGCCTTGGCGCCTTTCTGGGTCGCGTCCCACTCGGCGGCGATGTCAGCGGGGATGGCGAACGGCTCGTGCTTCCAACCCAGGTTTTCACGGGTGGCGGCGATTTCGTCGTCGCCCAGGGGCGCACCGTGGCAGTCGTGCGAACCGCACAGGTTGGGCGCGCCAAAGCCGATGACGGTCTTGCAGCAGATCAGCGAGGGCTTGTCATTGACGCTCTTGGCCTCGTGAATGGCCTTGTTGATGGCATCGGCATCATGGCCGTCCACACCGCGGATCACGTGCCAGCCGTAGGCTTCGAAGCGCTTCGGCGTGTCGTCGGTGAACCAGCCTTCCACATGGCCGTCGATGGAAATGCCGTTGTCATCCCAGAAGGCGATGAGCTTGCCCAGGCCCAGGGTGCCGGCCAGGGCGCAGGACTCGTGGGAGATGCCTTCCATCATGCAGCCGTCGCCCATGAACACGTAGGTGTGGTGGTCGACGATGTTGTGGCCGGGGCGGTTGAACTGACCGGCGAGCACCTTCTCGGCGATGGCCATGCCGACGCCGTTGGTGATGCCCTGACCCAGGGGGCCGGTGGTGGTCTCCACGCCGGGGGTGTAGCCGTACTCGGGATGACCCGGGGTCCGGGAGTGCAGCTGACGGAAGTTCTTCAGGTCGTCGATGCTGACGTCATAACCGGTCAGGTGCAGCAGGGAGTAGATCAGCATGGAGCCGTGGCCGTTCGACAGGATGAAACGGTCGCGGTCATACCACGCAGGATTCTTGGGGTTGTGCTTCAGGTGGTCACGCCAGAGGACTTCGGCGATGTCGGCCATGCCCATGGGGGCGCCGGGGTGACCGGACTTGGCCTTCTGGACCCCATCCATGCTGAGCGCACGGATGGCATTTGCGAGTTCACGACGGGTTGGCATGTGTGTGCTTCTCCTGGATACCAATTGAAATTCTGTGTTCCGGACCGGATGCACCGCTGCCACCGTGGGCGGCACCCTGTCGGCCCGGCTGTTGTTCTGCGAGGCCGGCCCTTTGTTCTTGTTGTTATCGGCCCCGGCCGAGCGACTACCCTAACATCAATCGCGGGTCCGGCTCTTGAATGAGCAAGCAACGCAACCGCGTTGCGGGGAAAACTGTAGCCGCTATTTTTCCGGTCTTCCGCCAACCGGAAGGGGCCGATTGTCTACAATCTCCTGTCCCCCGGCAATATCACCACTGGCTTATCCCGCCCAGAGGCCGCCAAAACAAGGAATTGGCTAGCGCCATCTACGCAGCCCTCCCGTGTTTGTCAGGCCCGAAAGCGCTCTGCTACAGTGCCTTCTACAATTACTAATCAGATGTTTTTCATCAATAACTTTGCCAGAAAGCCCCGGTGCTGCGCCGAGGGCCGGTTAGGGGGGAGCAGCATGAGTAAGGATTTTTCGCGATGGCTTCGCGGCCCGGCCATCGGCGTGCTGACGGCATGGCTGTGGATCACTCCCTCTGCCGCCGAGGACCTCACCTTTGCGGTGCATCCCATTCTCTCGGCAAAAGAGACCTTCCGCGTCTACCAGCCTCTGGCCGACTACCTGAAGAAAACCACCGGACATAACGTGCAACTCGCCACCACCAGCAATTTCCTGGTGCACTGGCAGCTGACCAAACGCAATATCTATCACCTCATTCTGGAGGGACCGCACATGGTCGATTACCGCGTGTCCAGAATGGGCTACAAGCTGGTGGCGCGCATGCCGGAGATCATCAGCTATTCACTGGTATCTCATCAGGATCAGATGGTGCTCGAACCGGCCGAACTGGTGGGCAAGCCGGTGGCCACCATGCCCGCGCCATCGCTCGGCGCGGTGCACCTGAATCAGTTCTTCCCCAATCCCCTGCGTCAGCCCGTGCTCATCGAGGTCAACAATCTGGAGGAAGCCATGGAGCGGGTCATGAACGGCCAGTCTTCCGGGGCGCTGATCCCCTCGGCCATGGTCGCGCGCTATCCCCAGGTGACCACGGTCGCCACCACGCCCCAAGCCCCGGCGCCCGGCATTACCGCGGCGCCGAACGTGAGCGACGAGATCAGGAGGGCCATCGCCAAAGCCCTGGTGGATGCCCGTGACCACCCGGAGGGTCGCGCCGCCCTGGAGCGCCTCAACATTCCTTATTTCGAACCCGCCGCCCCCCGGCACTTCCAAGGCCAGGCCAAGCTGCTCGAAGGCATGTGGGGCTATTGAGCCCCGGTCGCCCGGGGGACGGGTGCCTGTTCCGTTGTGCCGGGCGAGGATGTTATATTTCCGCGCTTGCTTTTCCTTAGGCCCTCGTACCGCCCTCCGGGCACAGAATTTGTGGGGAATGCGCATGTCCAAACAGCACCTTTTCACCTCTGAGTCGGTGTCCGAAGGCCATCCGGACAAGATCGCCGACCAGATTTCCGACGCCATTCTCGACGCCATCGTGGCGCAGGACCCGCGTGCCCGCGTGGCCTGCGAGACCCTGGTGAAGACCGGCATGGTGCTGGTTGCCGGCGAGATCACCACGTCGGCCGTGGTCGACTATGAACGCGTTGCCCGCGAGGTGGTCAAGGACATCGGCTACAACAGCTCCCACATGGGCTTCGACTGGGAGTCCTGCGCGGTGCTGAACGCCGTCGGCAAGCAGTCTGCAGATATCGCTCAGGGCGTGGACCGCGAGGACGAGCTGCAGATGGGCGCCGGCGATCAGGGTCTCATGTTCGGCTACGCCACCCGCGAAACCGACGTGCTCATGCCCGCCCCCATCACCTACGCGCACCGCCTGGTGCAGCGCCAGGCCGAAGTGCGCAAGAACGGCACCCTGTCGTGGCTGCGCCCGGACGCCAAGAGCCAGGTGACCTTCGTCTATGAAGACGGCGTGCCGGTCGGCATCGATGCCGTGGTGCTGTCGACCCAGCATGCCCCGGACGTGACCGAGGAGGTGGTGCACGAGGCGATCATGGACGAAGTGATCCTGCCCGTGCTGCCACGCGAGTGGATCAGCAAGGACACCCGCTTCTATATCAATCCCACCGGTCGGTTCGTCATCGGCGGCCCCATGGGCGATTGCGGCCTGACCGGGCGCAAGATCATCGTCGATACCTACGGCGGCATGGCCCGTCACGGCGGCGGCGCCTTCTCCGGCAAGGACCCGTCCAAGGTGGACCGCTCCGCGGCCTATGCCGGCCGCTACGTGGCCAAGAACATCGTCGCCGCCGGCCTCGCCGACCGCTGCGAAATCCAGGTTTCCTACGCCATCGGCGTCGCCGAACCGACCTCCATCTCCATCGAGACCTTCGGCACCGGCAAGATTGCCGAGGAGCGCCTGGTGCAACTGGTGCGTGAGGAGTTCGACCTGCGCCCCCGCGGCATCATCCACATGCTCGACCTGCTGCGCCCCATCTACCGCGCCACCGCCGCCTACGGCCACTTCGGCCGCGAGGAGCCGGAGTTCACCTGGGAACGCACCGACAAGGCCGAGGCCCTGCGCGCCGCAGCCGGGCTGTAAGGGGAAAAGCTTTAGACACGGGGAACACGGGGAAAGACATAAAAGGGTACTGCCCTTCTGCCTTCGGGGGCCTGGAATGATCGCGACGGTCGCGCAGCTCCCCAGGAAATCTTCGTAACCCCCGTGTTCCCCGTGGTTATGCTTTTCTTCTTCAATCCTCCGCATCCCTGAGGAGCGCTGCAGCGGGTTAGAGACCCGTCAGGCTCAGGGCAAAGCGGCTTCAGTACAACGGCGCTCATTCTTTTTCGGAGAACGAGAATGAACGACGTGTCCAAATTCACCGATTTCAAAGTTGCCGACATCTCCCTCGCCGACTGGGGCCGCAAGGAAATCCAGATTGCCGAGAAGGAGATGCCGGGCCTGATGGCCCTGCGCACCGAGTACGGCGCCCAGAAGCCCCTCAAGGGGGCGCGCATCTCCGGCTCCTTGCACATGACCATCCAGACCGCGGTGCTCATCGAGACGCTGGTCGAGCTGGGCGCGCAGGTGCGCTGGGCTTCCTGCAACATCTTCTCCACCCAGGATCACGCCGCTGCCGCCATTGCTGCCGCCGGCGTCCCCGTGTTCGCCTGGAAGGGCGAGACGCTTGAAGAGTATTGGTGGTGCACCGAACAGGCCATGACCTGGGACGGCTTTGACGGCCCCAACATGATCCTGGATGACGGCGGCGACGCCACCATGCTGGTGCACAAGGGTGTGGAATTCGAGGCCGCCGGCAAGGTGCCCGAGGCGAACGAAGGGGCGAACCCCGAGTGGAAGGTGTTCCTCAACCTGTTGCGCGACAGCCTCAAGAAGCACCCGGGCAAGTGGACGCGCATGGCCAAGGGCATCAAGGGCGTCACCGAGGAAACCACCACCGGCGTACACCGCCTGTATGACATGCAAAAGCGCGGCGAACTGCTGTTCCCCGCCATGAACGTCAACGACTCGGTCACCAAGAGCAAGTTCGACAATCTCTACGGCTGCCGCGAATCCCTGCTGGACGGCATCAAGCGCGCCACCGACGTGATGGTGGCCGGCAAGATCTGCGTGGTGCTCGGCTACGGCGATGTGGGCAAGGGTTGCGCACAGGCCTTCCGCGGCATGGGCGCCACCGTGTGGGTCACCGAAATCGACCCCATTTGCGCCCTGCAGGCTGCGATGGAAGGCTACCGCGTGGTCACTATGGACGAGGCCTGCAAGCTCGGCGACATCTTCGTCACCACCACCGGCAACGTGAACGTGATCAACCACGACCACATGGCCGCTATGAAGGACGAAGCCATCGTCTGCAACATCGGTCACTTCGATTCGGAGATCGACATCGCCTCTTTGGAGAAGTACCAGTGGGAGGAGATCAAGCCGCAGGTAGACCACGTCATCTTCCCGGATGGCAAGAAGATCATCGTGCTGGCCAAGGGCCGCCTGGTAAACCTGGGCTGTGCCACCGGCCACCCCAGCTTCGTCATGTCCGCATCCTTCACCAACCAGGTGATTGCGCAAATGGAGATCTTCAACAACGCCGCCGGGTACGAGCGCAAGGTATACATCCTGCCCAAGCAGCTCGACGAAAAGGTCGCCCGCCTGCACCTCGGCAAGATAGGCGCCCAGCTCACCAAGCTCACACCCGAGCAGGCCGAGTACATCGGCGTCTCCGTGGACGGCCCGTACAAGCCCGACCACTACCGCTACTAATCGCGGGCTGACAACGCGGAGGCGCGGAGAACGCGGAGAAAAGACTTTTAGACGTGTCTTCTCCGCGTTCTCCGCGCCTCCGCGTCCTCTGCCTGCTACCCCGATACTGCGCCAAAGGTAACGCTATGGATTCGCAGAAGAAGTACACACCCGCGTTCAGTTTCGAATTCTTCCCGCCCAAGACCGAGGAAGGCCGTACCAAGCTGCGTGCCACCTGTGCGGAGCTCGGCGGGCTGGGGCCCCGTTATGTCTCGGTGACTTACGGCGCCGGCGGCAGCACCCAGGAAGGCACTTACTCGACGGTGAAGGATCTGCTGGCGGCGGGGCTCGATTGTGCCCCTCACCTGTCGTGCATCGGTTCCAGCCGTGAAAGCCTGCGCGCGACCTTGCAGAGCTACGTTGCACTCGGCGTGCGGCGCATCGTGGCGCTGCGCGGCGACATGCCCTCAGGCATGCGCGAGGCGGGTGAGTTTCACTACGCCAATGAGCTGGTGGGTTTCATTCGCGAGGAGACCGGCGACCACTTCCACATCGAGGTGGCGGCCTATCCGGAGTTTCACCCTCAGGCCCCCAGCAGCCACAAGGACCTGGAAAACTTTCAGCGCAAGATTGCGGCCGGCGCGAATGCCGCCATCACGCAGTATTTCTATAACGTAGACGCCTATCTGCGCTTTGTGGACGATTGCGAACGCCTGCGGATCGAGGTGCCCATCGTGCCCGGCATCATGCCCATCACCAACTACAAGCAGCTGGCGCGCTTCTCCGACGCTTGCGGCGCGGAAATTCCACGTTGGCTGCGCCTGCGGCTGGAAGCCTACGGTGATGATCTCGATGCCATTCGCGCCTTCGGGCACGACGTGGTTGCGGAACTCTGCGCTCGTCTGCTCGCTGCGGGTGCACCGGGCCTGCACTTCTACACCATGAACCAGGTAGGGCCGACCCGCGCGCTGTGGGAGGCCCTGCAGCTTGGACAGGGCTGATGCGCATCCCGCGCATCTACTGCCCGCAACCCCTCGTCCCGGGTGAACACACCGAGCTGGGGGAAGAAGCCGCCAATCACGTGGCCCGTGTATTGCGGCTGCGCGAAGGCGCCCCGCTCATTCTGTTCAACGGCCAAGGCGGCGAGTTCGAGGCTTCGATCACCGCGGTCGGCCGACGCGAGGTCCGGGTGGAAGTGGGCGCCCACCACAGCCGTGAATGCGAGTCGCCGCTCCAGGTCACCCTGGTGCAGGCGGTCTCGCGCGGCGAACGCATGGATTACACCATCCAGAAGGCCGTGGAGCTCGGTGTCACACGCATCGTCCCCGTGCGTTCCGCCCGCAGTGTGGTGAATCTGGATGACAGCCGTCGCGGACGGCGCCTGGAGCACTGGCGCAAGGTCATCGCCGGCGCGTGCGAACAATGCGGGCGCAACCGTCTTCCCGAATTGCAGGACGTGCAATCCCTGGCCGACTGGCTCGCACGGCCAAACGAGGGTGTCGCGCTGGTGTTGGATCACCGGGCCGAACGCAAGCTCGGTGACATCGATCCACCCCGCGATGTCACGTTGCTCATCGGCCCGGAAGGAGGGCTGGCCCCGGACGAAATCACTGCCGCACGAGCTGCCGGATACCAGGGACTGTGCCTCGGCCCACGGGTGTTGCGCACGGAGACCGCCGCGGTGACTGCATTGTCGGTGTTGCAGGCGCGCTGGGGCGATTTGCGATGATTGAAGGCGCATTGTGCAAAATTTCGCGCGTGTTGACGGGTAATACCCGACTGGTGTGTAAGAACATTGATTGAGCATTCACACCAGGAATATCCTTGCTGCTCGCACGGTATGCTGCGCGCAAATTTCCAAATGAGATTTACGAGGCCCGCTGGTTAAGCACTTTGTAGTCTAACAACCGGTTTCGTGGCCACCAGAGCAACTACATCGCAGGAACAGGTCGAAGTTGGCTCCATTTTGATGGGTTTCTTTTCACCAGCAGGGAAGCGTTATGCGCGTACTTGTCACCGGTGGTGCCGGATTCATAGGCACTCATACGGTCCGCTTATTGCTCGACACGCGACATCAGGTCACGGTCCTGGACAATCTCTCCAACGGGCGGAGGCAAAACCTGCCGGCTCATCCATTCCTGCGCTTGGTGATCGGCGATATCACCGATTCCGAAGCGGTGGCGGACGCCCTGAGTGACACTGATTGCGTCCTCCATCTCGCGGCGCAAGTTTCGGTGGCCAGTTCCGTGGAGGACCCGATCGGGTCCTGCCGGGACAACATGCTCGGTTTCGTCACAGTACTGGAGCAGACGCGCCGTGCAGGTATAACGCGCTTCGTGTATGCATCTAGTGCCGCCGTCTATGGCTCCCCCCAGGAGCTGCCACTGCAGGAAACGTCGAGCACTGCACCGCTCTCACCCTATGGGCTCGAAAAGCTGGTCAACGAGCAATACGCTGCTTTGTATAGGGAGTTACACGGCCTATCAGCACTCGGAATGCGCTACTTCAACGTTTATGGACCAGGGCAGGATGCCGCATCCCCCTACTCGGGCGTCATCAGTCGCTTCGTCGAACGGCTTAGCAGTGGGCGACCGCTTTGCATCCATGGCGACGGCCTGCAGACCCGCGATTTCGTCTACGTGCAAGACGTGGCTGCGGCCAACATCGCAGCTCTCAGCGGAGCTGCCGAAGGTGTGGTAAACGTGGGTACCGGATCGAGCCGCACCTTGCTGGAATTGATTGAAACGCTGGGACAGGTAGCAGGAATAACGCCGATCGTTACTCACGATGCAGCCCGCAAAGGCGACATCCCCCACTCCAGCATGTCCACCGCCCGTGTTAAGCAGCTGTTTGGAAACATCACTACCACATCCCTGGAACAAGGACTGCAAGCGTTGTGGGACCAACGTTGAGGTCCTTGGTTTTTTGCACTTGGCTGCACCCGCCGACTATGGCTTGAACGGTTTCATAGTGCCGTCGGACACTGCAGCGCACGAAATTCAGTGAAAACTTTTTTCCTGCCGATGGCGGAAGTCATTTCAGCAGCGCGATATAGGCAGCCAGCGCTTCAATATCGCGATCAGAGAGGTTCTGCGTTACCTGTTCCATACGCAGGTCGTGCCGTTTCATATCCTGCTCGGTCAGGCCCTTGCGTGCGTTCTCGCGAAAACGCTTGAGCGTGTTGGCCACGTAGAGCGGCTGCTGCCCCGCCAGACGCGCATACCCGACCTCACCGCGGCCGTCATCGCCGTGGCACATCTGACACACCGTGTCGTAAATGCGCGCGCCTTCGCGCGCCAGCAGGGGATCGGCGGATACCGGCTTCACCGGCATGCTGGCGAAATACACCGCCAGATTGACCTTGTCCTCCATAGTGAAGCTGCGCGCGAGGCTCTGCATGACGAAGTTCTTGCGGCGGCCGTCAGCGAACTTTTCCACCTGCTCGAGCAGGTAGGTCGGATTCTGGCCCGCCACATTGGGCACGTCCGGCGTACGGCTGTTGCCGTCTTCCCCATGGCACTGGGCACAAAGCAATGTGCGCTCCCGCCCCAGTTCGATGGCCCTTGCGTGGCGCGCGTCGTCCTGAATGACCTCATTCACCATGGCCAGCAACTTGGCCCGCTCCTGCTCGTCCTGCGCGTGTGCGGGCAACGCCGCCAGCCCGGCCAAAAGCAGGCCGGCCCCAAGTGCACACGAACGAAACCCGTTACGCATCGTCACACCTTCTCTGTCATATCGGCACGTTGGACCACGATGCCGCCATCGAGCAGCCAGCGCTCGATACGGTCGAGGTCAGGAATCATCATCGTTTCGCCGTTGTACTCGAAACGGCAAAGCACGCCTTCGGGTGCGCTGGCGCATCCGGGCGGCAACATTTCCGGGGCTACGCCCAGCATGCGTGGAATACCGCGGCTTGCCACCGCAATGAACGGCATGTGCTGATTACCGTTGAGGGTGTTGAAAACGATCGCGCGGCTCATGCGCTCAGGCTGCCCCTTGGGCATGCCGGCCATCGCCTCTATGGAGATCAACGGCACGGACAGACCACGCCATTGAATTTGGCCCAGCAACCATTGCGGACCGTTCATCGGAACCGGGCTCTGGAAGGGCGCCACCTCGGAGACCAGGGCATTGGGGATCAGCAGGGCAGTGCCTTCGAGCGGAATCACGAGGCAGCGCACAGTCCCCTGGACGTCGTGCTCGGGTGCAGGTTTGTCGATCTCGCTCACCTCGGGATCCTCAGGCCGATGCCATTGCCGAACGGTGGTGGCTCAAAAGCGCGTGGATGCTTTCCAGCAAGTCGTTCTCCTGGAACGGTTTGGTCATATAGACATCCACCCCGATCTGCATGGCGCGCTGGCGGTGTTTATCGCCGCTGCGCGATGTGATCATGATGATGGGGACGTGCTGCAGGCGCGGCTCGTTGCGAATGTGCGTCGCCAGTTCGTAGCCGTCCATGCGCGGCATCTCAATGTCGAGCAGCATGACGTCGGGCACGGTCTCCTCCAGCAGCGCCAGTGCCTCCACGCCGTCCTTCGCGCTCACCGGCGTCATGTCGTTGCGTTCCAGCAAGCGGCTGGTGACCTTGCGTACGGTGATGGAATCGTCCACCACCATGACCACGGGCTTGCGCGACGCGGTGGCGGGCGCCGGTGCCGGCGGCGCGGTCTTGCCACTGCGGTGGGCGAGGCCTGCTCGGATCAACGCCGGGAGTTCCAGGATGAGAGCGACACTGCCGTCACCCAGAATGGTGGCGCCGGAGAGTCCGCGCACACTGCCCAGCTGACGGCCGATGGGTTTGACCACGATTTCGCGGCTACCCAGCAACCGATCCACCACCAGGGCGATGCGGTGGTCACCGCTGTGGGCGAGCAGAATCTGCTGGCGCCGGTTTTCGCCGTCGGCCGACACCGTCGTCGCTGTCCCGAGCACCGTGGCCAGGTGCAGCACATCGTAGTCGTAGCCCAACCACCGATAGACCGGCGCCTCCTGTTCCAGAAGGTTGGCGATCTCCTGCACGTTGGTACGCACGATGCCTTCGATGCTCAGCAACGGCACGGCATACATGTCTTCGCCCGCATAAACCAACAGTGCGCGGCTGACGGTCAGGGTGAGCGGCAGGCGGATGGTGAACGTCGTCGCCTTCCCGAACTCGGATTCAATGGAGAGGGTGCCGTTGAGGTTCTTGACCTCACTGTTTACCACGTCCATGCCCACACCGCGGCCGGCGATCTGGGTAAGCGCTTCGGCGGTCGAGAAGCCCGATTCGAGGATGAACGACATGATCTCCTTGTCGGAGAGTTGCGCACGTGAATCCATCAAACCGCGCGCAACGGCCTTTTCGCGGACCGCTTGAACATTGATGCCGGCGCCATCATCGGTCACCTTCACCACCACTTCGCCACCTTCGCGGATCTGGTGCACGACGATAGTGCCCATGCGCGGCTTGCCGGCGGCTTCGCGCTGGTCGGCCGATTCAATGCCATGTGCCACGGCATTGCGCAACAGGTGTTCGAGCGGCGCCATGATGCGCTCGACCACATTGCGATCCATCTCCACCTCGGCGCCCTTGAAGCGCAGCTCGGCCTCCTTGCCCAGCTCTTCGCAGGCCTGGCGCACCACACGGCGCAACCGCGGGGCGTTCTGCACCAGGGGCACCATGCGGGTGTGCATCAGGCCTTCCTGCAGCTCCGTATTGACGCGCGCCTGCTGCACCAGCAGTGTTTCCGTTTCGCGGGTGATGCCTTGCAGGGTGTGACCCATGCTGGACAGATCGCCCAGGCTTTCCATCATGGAGCGCGACAACTGCTGCATGTGCGTGAAGCGATCGAATTCCAGCGGGTCGAAATCTTCGTAACGGCTACCGGCCTCTTCGTAGCGCGACTGAATCTGTGCTTCGGTCTCGATGTCGAACATGCGCAGCTTGTCGCGCAGGCGTTCGATGACCTGCTCCATCTCGCCCAGGTTGAAACCCACGGCACCCACCTGCTGCTCGATACGGGAGCGGAAAATACTCGCCTCGCCCGCGACGTTGACCAGGTTGTCGAGCAGGTCGGCACGCACACGTACCAGCTCGAACTGTGGCCGCGGTCCGGTGCGGCGATCCCGTGAAGAATCGGCGTCCTGGATTGCTGCGCGCTCGGCCGAAGTACCGTCTTCGTGTGGCAGCTCGGTGTCGACACGGGCGTCCGTCTCGGCAATAGCCTCCCGGGCCCCTGCGGGTGCGTCGCCAGGCTGTTCCGGCGGGGGTTTGCCCGACACCAACGCCTCCAGCTCGGCGATGAGATCCGCGCCGGACGGCAATGGGTCATGGTGTCGCAGCTGCTCGAGCATCACGGCGAGCCGATCCTGCGCACGCTGCATGAGAGCCAGCATGGGCGGCGTAAGGGTGATGACGCCATCTGCGGCGCCGGCCAGCATGGATTCGAAGCTGTGCCCCAGGTCGCCGAGTTCCGCCACACCTGCCATGCGTGCGCCACCCTTGAGGGTGTGGAGATGGCGTTGCAGGCGTTCGATCAGCGTCCGGTCCTGGGGATCGGCCATCAGCGCCTGGAGCGTTTCATCGCTGGCGTTGAGGATCTCGTGACCTTCTTCGAGGAAGATATTCAGCAAATCCGCATCGTACTCGCGCACCTGTGGAGGCACGATAGAGTTCGATGCGGCGACCGGCGCGGCGGCGGCAAGCGCCTTGAGCCGCTCGACGATTTCGTTCACCTTGCCAAGCGGATCCCCGTTCTTCAGCTGGGCGAGCAAGGCTTCCAGGTGGCTCTGAGCGCGCTGGGCGAGGTGCAGGACCTCCTCGTCAACCGGCACCCGTCCCTCGACCACGGCAGCGATGGCGGATTCGAGTGCATGGCCGAGCTCCACCATGGGCGCTACGCCGGCCCAACGGGCACTTCCCTTCAAGGTGTGCAATACCCGCTGCAGCGCTTCCACCGGCTTGCGCGCCGTCGGGTTTTCCACCCACTGCTGTATCAGTTCGTCGCTCGAGCCGAGCAAGTCCGAGGCCTCGTTGACGAACACGGTGATCAGTTCGGCGGACGCGGCCTGTTCGCTGCTCTCGGCAGGCGCGGCGGCGGGCGGCGGCGGCATCTCTGCAAACGGTTCGTCCCGCAGCAGCGTCTCGACCAGCTCACTTTCGGCGAGCCCCGGCCCGGCAAGCGCTGCCGGTTCGGCGTTTTCTGATTCCGGCGCGACCAGGTCGATGCTCTCTTGCGGCAGCGGCGGCGCCAGCGCGTCGAGTTCGTCGAACCCATCGCCCGCTTCCACCTCCAGGGGCGCTATCTCGATCGGTGTTTGCTCTGGCGCGATCTCGAGGGCCGATGCATCGACATCAGGTTCGATGTCGCCTTGGCTGTCTGCCATCGGTGGTGTGGCAGCTGTTTCGGCTTCAGTGTCGGCAGCTTCGGCGCGCGCCAGCAGGGCCGCGGCACGGGACGGCAGATCGCCTGCGGGCGGTAAGCCTGGCCGTGCATCCTGCAAGTGTGCGAGGACAGCGCCCACCCAATCGGCGGTCGCCTCTAGCACCTCCAGGCCTTCCGGTTCCAGTGCATGACCCTTGGCCTGCACCGCCTTGGCATATTGCTCGAGTATGCCGGTCAATTCCGCCATCGGCGCCACGCCCGCCGTCCGCGAGCTGCCGCACAGGGTGTGCAGGGAACGAAGCAGGCCATCGCTGGGCCGCATGCGCATACCGTGGCTTTCCGCGAGGAAATTGCGCAAGCCCGCCAGGTGGCCCTCGGCTTCCTTGGTGTAGATATCGCGCAACACCGGATCGTCGATCACCGGGGCCTCATCGGGCGCCGGACTCGCCGTGGCAACCGCGGGCGTGCCGTTGGCCAGGGCGAATGCCGCCTCGGCGAGTGCCGCCGCGTCAACGGACGGTGCAGGACCACCGCGGAATTCCGCAAGCAGCTCCGGCATCAGCACGCGCGCCCTTTCCACGAGGTCATACGTGGCGGCGTCCGGTGCGACCGTCTTGTCGATGACACGATTGAGCAGGTTTTCGAAAGCCCATGCGAACTCGCCGAGCTTGCCCGCGCCCACCAGCCGGCCACTGCCCTTCAGCGTGTGGAAGGAGCGGCGCAACTCGCGCAGGGATTCCTCATCGGAAGTGTTGGCCCGGCAGCGCGGCAGCAACTCGGCAATGCGCTGGAATTCCTCTTCTGCCTCCTCCACGAAAATCGCGACGATCTCCTCGTCCATCTCTGTCGCGGGGGCGGTTACGGGAGGGGCGGTGACAGGGGGCTCGACCGTGGGCGAAGCGATCGGCGCCACGGTTTCAACCGCAGCGGAGGGTAGCCCGGGGGCAGCGGCGATTTCCTCGACCTGCGCCTCTTGCGCCTCGACCTGCTCGCTCGCCTCGGACGTCTCGCTCACAAATGCAGCGGCGTCGCCAGCGCTGTCGCCAGCGGCCTCCTCGGCCTGGATGTCGACGCTCTCGCCCGTGTCGGCGGGGCGTTGTTCAACTGGCGCAGGCAATTCCTCGGGGAGGGAGTCCACGGGATAACCAAGCCGGGCGACCGCACGTTCGGCCACGTCCAGCACGGAGGATGGATGGACGCGGCTTTCAACAAAGGCATCGAGGTAATACTCGACGCTCATCATGGCATCGGCGAGGGCATCGAGCCGCTCACCGTCGGGCAGGGCGCTCTGGCCGGCAAGATCATGGTCCACGAACAGCTGGCACGCGCGCAGCACCTGGGCGACCCGCTTATAGGAAAGCATGCAGAGGCTGCCGATGATCTGGCGGAACTGGCGCGGGGTGCCATTGAGCAGGGCGGTATCGGCAGGACTGTTGATGAAGGCGTTGACGGACTCACGCGCCTTGACCAGTTCTTCCTTCGCGACCTTCATCACCTGGCGAACCACACGGCGGTGTTCGGCCTCGGCTTCCGGCGACGATTCGCCGGCGGTGACCTGTCCGTCGGTATCGTCCGCTTTCTCCAGGGGACTGACCGTACCCCAGTCGGACAGTGCGGATTCGACACTGAGCACCGACTCGGCCACGCCCATGAGCAGGCGCTCCTCAACGTCCTGGCCGCCCTGCACCAGGGTCTGGATCTGCGCCGCGCGCTCCCGCAACTTGGCGGCCAACTCGCTCTGGCGGACCAGGCCAAGCACGTCGGCGATGTGGCTCAGCGCTTCGGCCACGGGTTGGAGTTCGCCGCTGGCGCGTACGCCGCCACGGCTGAACAGGTCGAGCACATCCTTGATGCGCGACAAATCCTCCATGACATCGCGCGAAACCGTCTGCTTCAGTTCGGCATTGAAACCACCCATGCCCGAACGAATCTGATCCAGCACGGCCGGCGCAGGGACCAGTGAATCGAGCCGGTATGCACGCTTCAGCGCACTGACCAGGGGCCCTTCCGACGGGGTGCGGGCGATTTCGAACAGCGCTGCGCGGACCAGTGTGGCGACGGCATCGGCATCCAGCGCCGTTTCGCCCGCGGTGGCGATTTGTTTGATGAGCTGCTCGAACTTGCCCAACAACTGCTTCGCTGGGGCGTCGAGTTGCAGTCCATCACGCAGCGCCTCGACCAGGCCGGCACCCACCCAAAAGGCGCGGCGTGCTTCGTGGCCGGCGCTTGCCGTCGCAAGTTTGTCGAGCGTGTTCGCCAGCACGTGCAGGCCATTGGCCGCGTCCTTGCCGGTGAGCAGCCGCACCAGGGCGGCCTGATAGGCAGGACGCAGCTTGTGGGCCAGGGCATGGACGTCACCGTCGCCACGCGGCAGATCCGCCTCGCGGGGATAGACGTTCAGGTCGGGCTTGAATACCGCAAAGGGAGCGAGTTCAGGTTCGCCGCGCGCTTGCCGCAGTTCGTTCACGAGCGGCAGGAGGATCAAGGGGCTATCGGGCTGCCCGGTCTGAAGCACTTCCAGGTAATCCGGCAGCAACAGCAGACTGCGCATCAGCACTTCGAGCCCGGCATCGCGCGGCTCGAGTCCGGGGAGCGCATCGGCGAGCCGCTCCATTTCGGTGGCGAGCTGACCGGCGCCATAGAGCTCCACCATCTGCAGAGTACCGGCGACCTGATGCAGATGCGTGCCGCAGAAATGCAGCTGGGTCTCGTCCTCGGGATTATCGACGAACTTCTCCAGGGCGAGGCGCGCCTCTTTCAAAGTCTCGTCAATTTCGCCCTTGACCCAATTGAGCGTGCTGACGTCGAAATGGTCAGTCATCGATAGATCCGTATCCAGTGGCGCTGCCGACCTGGACGATGCACGGGCGTTCCCCGGGCATCATCCGGGCCGCTGACCTCACGCAGGCAGCTTGAAGCCGGCCACCGACTTCTTCAGTGCATTCGCGAGTTCGGCGAGGTTACCGATGGCCGATGCCGTCTGACTGGTACCTGCCGAGGTCTGGTTGGTGATCTCCTGGATGATGTTCATGGTGTCGGAGACGTTGGCGGCGGCCTTCGCCTGCTGACGGGTGGCCGCGGAAATGCTTTGCACCAGTTCCGACAGGTAGGCGGCGGTCGACTCGATGGAGCCCAGAGCGGTGCCGGCATCCTCTGCCAGCTTGGCGCCGCTGACCACTTCCGAGGTGGTCTGCTCCATGGAAATGACCGCCTCGTTGGTGTCGGTCTGGATGGTCTTTACGAGCGCCTCGATCTGCTTGGTCGCGTCGGCGGAACGTTCGGCGAGGCGCTGCACCTCGTCCGCAACCACCGCGAAGCCGCGTCCCGCCTCACCGGCCATGGCGGCCTGGATGGCGGCGTTCAGTGCCAGGATGTTGGTCTGCTCGGCGATGTCGTTGATGAGTTCCACGATGTCGCCGATTTCCTGCGAACTTTCACCCAGGCGCTTGATGCGTTTCGAGGTTTCCTGAATCTGCTCACGGATGGTGTTCATGCCCTCGATGGTCTTCTGCACGGCCGTGGTACCGGCCTTGGCGGTGTCCACCGAACGTTGTGCCTCCTGGGCGAGGGTATCGGCGTTGCGCGACACACCCTGAATGGAGACGGCCATCTCGTTCACTGCCGCACTGGCAGAGCTGATCTCGTGGGCCTGGTTTTCACTGGCTTGAGCCAGCTGCACGGCAGTGGCCTGGCTCTGCTGCGCCGCGTGGGACACCTGGGTGGCGGTGTCGTTGATGGCGGTTACCAGGGTGCGCAGGGCCTCGATGGCGTAGTTGATGGAGTCGGCGATAGCGCCGGTGACGTCTTCGGTCACGGTGGCGTTCACGGTGAGATCACCGTCGGCAAGGTCACCCATTTCGTCCAGCAGGCGCATGATGGCTTGCTGGTTACGCCGGTTGCGCTCTTCCGATTCCTGACGCTCACTTTCTGCCTGGGTAACGCGGCGCTGGCTGTCCGTTCGCAGCTGGACGCCGAGGCCGAGCAGCAGAACCAGCGCAAGACCACCGAATAGCGAACCGACACCGGAATTGACCTTACGGTTGTTGATGTAGTTCAGGTAAGCCGCTTCGAGATCCGTGATGCGCTGCAACAGTCCGTCGGACAGACTGAGTGCTTCGAATGCGGCCTCGGACACCTGGAACATCTCAGGCGTGCGTTCGAGAATGGCGCCCACCTGCTGACCGATCTCGGTAAACAGCGCCTTGACCTCCTGCAACTTGGCCCGCACCGCGGGGTCCTGCACCCGCTGGATGCTCATACCTTTGTTGCCATCGAGCAGACCGTCCACCACACGGCCGAACAAGGCGGCATCGCGACCGAAGCGGTCGGCGGCGGTCACGGACCCTTCGCCGCCTTCGAGCACGCGATTGACATTGTTGACGATACGCTGGCTCAACATGAGCTGGCGGCTGGCGATGTAAACCTGTTCGGGGGAAGCCCCGGTGTTCGCCATCAGCGTCGCGACCTCGTCGGCCAGCGCGAGGAGCTGGGCGGCGCGGTCGTTGATGGTCTGCACCGTCTCGCGCATGGACGTCACGGTGTCACGATGGGCGAGGATGACATTGATGTTCGCGTCGTATTTCTTCCAAACGGTGTCCACGGCACCGAGCTCGGTGAGTACTTCGGTGGGCGCAGCACGCATGCCCGTTTCCGGGTTGCCGCCCTTGAGCAGCTGGAAGTTGTGTTCGAAGCGGTCGTAGGATTCCTTCAGCTTCGTGAATATCGTCGGGTCACTGCCAAGTGTTGCCTGGCCGGCATACTTGGACAGACGCTGCGAAAGCACGCGCTGTTCGCCGAGCAGCGAGATGTATTCCTTGTCGTCGCGGTCCTGCGTTGACACGAGGATGAAGACGGCCACCGCGGCGATAAGCATGAGAACCACGAGGGCGATGAGCGCGATGAGGCTCTTGTTGCCGCCCGATGTGGTCTTCTTGGCCTTCGAAGGTTTCATTGCTTGGCTCCTACGCCGTTCAAACTTCCACTACCAAAGATGACGAAGGCGGCCTAGGCGGCCACCTGCATGAAGTCAGGGTCCTGTATCAACCTGTGCATGTCGAACACCGCCCACAACTGGCCGGCCTGCGAGAAGGCGCCCGCCAGATAGGCCCGCAGTGAATCCGGCACCGCCGGGAGGTGGGCGACGCGATCTTCTTCGAAAAAATGACGCAATCCGAGCACTTCATCGACCAGCAGGCCGGCGGTGACGCCGGTGTGTTCCACCACGAGGATGCGGGTGCGCCTGCCGCGCGGCGTTGGACGGCTGCTGAGAAACCCCTGCAGGTCCAGAATCGGCAGCAGGGTGCCGCGCACATTGGCGATACCGGTCACCCACTCCTTGGCACCCGGGACGCGGGATACGGAAGGCGATACCAGCACTTCACGCACCTGGCCGAGCGGCGCGACCAGCGCCAGGCCGCCGAGCCGGAAGCCGACCCCATGCCAAAGCGTTCTGATTTCCTCGCGCTGGGGCAGGCCGAAGGCATGGGCCCGCGCCCGTGACTCCAGTTCGGATAGCAGTGCGAAAGGTGCGCGCGGCTTCGTGCCCACGGTCAGTTCAGGATGCTGTTGATTTTCTCGATCAGATCGCTCTCGGCGACGGGCTTGGTCAAATAATCCTTCGCCCCTTGCCGCAGGCCCCATACACGGTCGGTTTCCTGATCTTTGGTGGTGACGATGATCACCGGGATGTCGGCGGTGTCCGCGTCTTTGCTGAGTTGGCGCGTGGCCTGGAAGCCATTGATACCGGGCATCACCACGTCCATCAGGATGAGATCCGGCTTCTTCTCCTTGGCGGCCTTGATGCCGTCTTCGCCATTGCTGACCGAACTGACGGCAAAGCCGTGCTTGGTGAGCATGGTGGTGAGCACGTGGATTTCAGTGGGGGAGTCGTCGACGATGAGTATCTCGGCCATGGTTGGTTCCTATCCCTCTGGTTATCCGTTCGCCACTTCGGCGCGTGGATGTACGTGGCGCTGGATGGCTCCGAGGAGTTCTTCTTTGGTAAACGGCTTGGTCAGGTATTCTTCCGATCCTACGATTCGGCCGCGTGCGCGGTCGAACAGCCCATCCTTGCTGGACAGCATGATAACGGGGGTGCCCCTGAACTTCTGATTGTGCTTGATGAGTGCGCAGGTCTGGTAGCCGTCCAGGCGGGGCATCATGATATCAACGAAGATGATGTCCGGGTTGTAATCGGCGATAAGCGAGAGCGCCTCGAACCCGTCCGCGGCGGAGATGACCTCCATGCCTTCCTTCTTGAGGAGGCTTTCCGCAGTGCGGCGAATGGTCTTGCTGTCGTCGATCACCATCACCTTGAGTCCGTTCGAAGCCTGCCCGGTCATGTCGTTAACCGTCATTTCTTCCCCCAAAGAACACCTACCTGTCCGCGCATGTCGGAACGCTCGGGATATTTAACACATTCGTTCAGGTTATACTACAAGCCCGCGCCAGCATTCGTATTTCCGCACCCGGCGCCGGGACATGCAGGTTCCTAACCACGTGTCAGAGGATAGCCCGTAATTGGCGCGGTTTCGCCGTTGTACAAACCGCGATCCACAGGCCAATATCTTCTCCCGGTAGCCACCAGACTGTGAAGCCCAGCACGAAATGACCGCCTCTCTCGGCATCGTCATGGACCCCATCGGGGCCATCAAATTTCACAAGGACAGCACCCTTGCCATGCTGCTTGCCGCACAGGCGCGTGGTTGGGACCTGCACTACTTCGAGCTCGCCGACCTCGGCCTGCGGGACGGCACCGCCATGGGCCGCAGCCGCCCTTTGAAGGTCATGGCGGACGAGCACTGCTGGTACGCGCTCGGCGAAGCCCATGACCAGCCCTTGGGCGAGCTGGACGTGATCCTGATGCGCAAGGACCCCCCGTTCGACATGGAGTACGTGTACAGCAGCTACATCCTTGAGCAGGCTGAGCGCGACGGCAGCTGGGTGATCAACCGGCCCTCCAGTTTGCGGGACGCCAACGAAAAGGTGTTCGCCACGCGTTTTCCCGACCTCATGCCGCCGTCCCTGGTCACCCGCCGCGCGGAGGACATCCGCGGTTTTCTGGCCACACACCGGGAGGCGGTCATCAAGCCGCTCGGGGGTATGGGGGGCGCCTCGGTGTTCATGCTGCGCGCCGACGACACCAACGCAGGGGTGATCATCGAAACCCTCACGGGCCGCGGCGAGCACTACGTCATGGTGCAGCGCTTCGTTCCCGAGATCAGCCAGGGCGACAAGCGCATCCTGCTCATCGACGGAGAACCCGTTCCCTATGCCCTGGCGCGCATCCCCGCCAGCGGCGAGTTCCGCGGCAACCTTGCGGCAGGAGGGCATGGTGTGGGCGTGCCGCTGACCGACCGGGATCGCGCCATCTGCGCCCGTGTGGCGCCCACGCTGCGCGACATGGGCCTGCTGTTCGTGGGCCTGGACGTCATCGGCGATTACCTCACCGAGGTCAACGTGACCAGCCCCACCTGTATCCGTGAACTCGACGCCCAGTTCGGCCTCGACATCGGCGGCCAGCTCATGGACGCCATCGAGAAGGGACTGATTGCCCGGCGCGGTGGCTGAATGCGCGTATATAGAAGAAGAAAAGAAAACCACGGAGGCCACGGAGGGTCACGGAGGGTCACGGAGGAGAATGATGGCGCGTCCAGTAGGGGGCGAGGGGGTCCGAAGGAACATTCCGTTCGCCAACACGCGAAGAGCGCCAAGATATCAGTGCGTCATTCCGCGTGATTCAGGATGGGCTTAGGCGCGCCGCTTACCGTCTTTGCGAGAGTAGTCACCTACAGGCTTTCTCCGTGGCCGCCGTGGCCTCCGTGGTTGATCGCTTCTCCCCAGAATCCTGCGAACCGCACATACTTCACATAGCCGGTACCGTAAACGGGGCGTCGGGGCGCGGCTTCGTTATAATCGGGGGCCACAGGACACTGCCATGGCAAGCGCAAGCACATCCCCACCTCTCTCCCCTGCCGACCGACTCGGCCTGGCCATGCTCATGGCGGTGACGCTGCACGCCCTGGTGATCCTGGGCGTCACCTTCAATGCGGAGGATCGCGCGCGGCCCACCGCCACCCGGCCTCTTGAGATCATCCTGGTGCACAGCCAGGGCGAGCGGCCGGAGCAGGCGGATTATCTGGCGCAAACGGACCAGCGCGGCGGCGGTAATGTGCGCGAGAAAGTGCGCCCGTCGAGCCCGCAACCCAATCCGCGCCCGGTTACCGAGCGCGGCACCGCGCCACAAACCCGCGAGGCGGCGGCACCGCGCCCTGAGCCGGAACGCCCGCGCACCGTGGTGACGACGCAGGCCCGCAGTGATCGGCAGGCGGCCAACGACCCCACTGACCCTCGTCCCGAGCTGCCGCTGCCTGACGCCGACACCCTGCGCGAGAACAGTCTGGAAATGGCGCGCTTGTCGGCAGAAATCCGCGAACGACAGCAGACCTACGCCAGACAACCCCGCCAGGAGTGGGTGACCGCGAATACCCGCCAGCACGATAGCGCGGCTTACGAAGAGGCGTGGCGTAGCAAGGTGGAACGTATCGGCAACCTCAATTACCCCGACGAGGCCAGGCGCCAGGGCCTGTCCGGTTCACTGATTCTTGACGTGGCCATCCGCGCCGACGGCAGTCTGGCCGAGGTGAAGGTACAACGCTCGTCAGGCAGCAAGGTGCTGGACGACGGCGCCATCCGCATCGTCCGGCTCGCCGCCCCCTTCGCTCCCTTGCCGCCTTCCATTCGCGAGCGCACCGACCTGCTGCACATCGTGCGCACCTGGCAGTTCGAAAGCGACAGCCGCTTCGCCAGTTACTGAGGGATACCCGGATTGGCAATGAGAGCAGGCGGTCCTGCGCCGTGCTTCGCAACCCTCACGCGTCTCTTTTCACGTTTCACGTTAATCCGCTTCCCGTCCTGTGCGTCACGCCTTACGCTATAGGCCATGACCGACAGCAAATCCCTCGTCAATCATTTCCTCATTGCCATGCCGTCGCTGGAGGACCCCAACTTCAGCCATACGGTGACCTACATCTGTGAGCACAACAGCGCGGGCGCGATGGGCATCATCATCAACCGCCCGCTGCATCTCACCTTTGGTGAGGTGCTGGAGCACATGCAAATCACGCCTGGTGAGAGCGTGGACGTGGAACAAAACGTACTCTCCGGTGGTCCTGTTCAGGGCGAGCACGGTTTCGTCCTTCACTCGCCGGCAGGCACGTGGAACTCCAGTGTCCGCATCACCGACGATCTTGCCCTCACCACGTCGCGTGACATCCTCATGGCGTTGGCGGACGGCAAGGGACCGGCGCGTTACCTGCTCACCCTCGGCTACGCCGGCTGGGCCGCTGGCCAGCTGGAACGGGAAATGGCCGAGAACGCCTGGCTGTCCGGCCCGGCGGATGCGCGCATCCTGTTCGATGTACCCCTGGAGGATCGCTGGCGTGCCGCTGCCGCCCTCATCGGCATCGATCTCAACCTGCTTTCCACCGAAGTGGGCCACGCCTGAGTGGGAACGCTGCTCGGGTTCGATTTCGGTACCCGACGCATCGGCGTGGCGGTGGGCCAAACCGTCACCCGTAGCGCGCGCCCGCTGTGTACTCTGCACAGCCATAACGGCGGCGTGGAATGGACCGCGGTGACACGGCTGCTGGAGGAATGGCAGCCGGAGGCACTGGTGGTCGGCCTGCCGGTGCACATGGACGGCACCGAGCACGAACTCACTGCACGCGCGCGACGCTTTGGTAATCGCCTGGCGGGCAGGTACAATCTGCGCGTCTTTTTCATGGACGAACGGCTGTCGTCGGACGAGGCGGAACGCCTGCTGGCCGCCGAAGGCCGCCGCGGCGACAAGGAAGATGTGGATCGCGTGGCCGCGCAACTCATCCTGCAAGCCTGGCTGGACCAACAACCCCATGACACCTGAGCGCTACGACGTTCCCGAGATCATCGAACGCATGGCCGGGGACCTGCGCACCCTGCTCGAGCGCCGCGATATCCGCGAGCCGGCCATGATCGGTATCCACACCGGCGGTGCCTGGGTGGCGCAGCGCCTGCATCGATTGCTGGGCCTGCCGACGCCGCTCGGGACCCTGGACATTTCCTTTTACCGCGACGATTTCTCCCGCATCGGCATGCATCCGCAGGTGCGCCCGTCCAGCCTGCCCTTCGATGTGGAGGACCGCCACGTCGTGCTGGTGGACGACGTGTTGCAATCGGGCCGCACCGTGCGCGCCGCCCTCAACGAAATTTTCGATTACGGCCGACCGGCCTCGGTGATTCTCGCCGTGCTGGTGGAACGCACCGGCCGAGAACTGCCCATCCAGGCCGATGTGACCGGTGTGCACATGCATCTGTCGTCGGGCGAACAGGTGAAGCTGGTGGGTCCTGACGAACTCAATTTGGTGGTACAGACCCATGAGCGGCGCTGATCTGCAACTGGACGCGCAGGGTCGCCTGCGTCATTTCCTGTCCCTGGAAGGCATGCGCCGCGCGCACCTGGAAGAAATCCTCAACGTCGCCGAATCCTTCCTCGGTGTGGGCGAACAGCAGGTGAAAAAGGTGCCGCTGCTGCGCGGCAAGACGGTAGTAAACCTTTTCTTCGAAAACAGCACCCGTACCCGCACCACCTTCGAGCTGGCGGCCAAGCGACTGTCGGCCGACGTGCTGAACATGAACATCGCCACCTCGGCCACCTCCAAGGGCGAGAGCCTGCTGGACATGCTGCGCAACCTGGAGGCCATGCAGTGCGACATGTTCGTGGTACGCCACGCGGACAGCGGTGCGGCCCATTTCATCGCCCGTCACGTCGCCCCCCATATCTCGGTGATCAATGCCGGCGACGGCCGTCATGCCCACCCCACCCAGGCCATGCTGGACATGTTCACCATCCGCCGCCAAAAGGGGGCGTTTCATAACCTGAAGGTGGCGGTGGTCGGCGACATCCTGCATTCGCGGGTGGCACGCTCACAGATTCACGCACTCTCGATTCTCGGCACCCCGGAAATCCGCGTCATCGGCCCCAAGACCCTGGTACCGCGCGACATCGGCACCCTGGGCGTGCACGTGTACCACGATATGGCCGCGGGTCTCGCGGGGGTGGACGTGGTGATCATGCTGCGCCTGCAGCGCGAGCGCATGCAGGGCGGCTTCCTGCCCACGGAACAGGAGTATTTCGAATTGTTTGGCCTGACCGCCGAGAAACTGGCCAACGCCAAACCCGATGCCATCGTGATGCATCCCGGTCCCATCAACCGGGGCGTGGAGATCGCTTCGGAGGTGGCCGACGGCCCGCAATCGGTGATTCTTCAGCAGGTCACCAACGGCATCGCCGTGCGCATGGCGGTCATGTCCCTGGTGCTCGGGCGTCATCCGGGTGCAGCGGCGGAGGAAGCGGCATGAAGGTGATCATCCGCGGAGGCCGCGTCATCGACGCCGCGGCCGGGCTCGATGCCACAGCCGAGGTTTGCATTGCCGACGGCTGTATCGTCGCCGTGGGTGAGATCCCCGACGGTTTTCACGCCGATCACTCGATCGACGCGAGCCAGCGCATCGTCTGCCCCGGTCTGGTGGATCTGCACGCGCGCTTGCGCGAACCCGGTTTCGAGCACAAGGGCACCATCGCCAGCGAAACCCGCGCCGCCGCTGCGGCCGGCATCACCACCCTGTGCTGTCCCCCGGACACGGATCCTGTGGTGGACACCCCGGCCGCCGCCCAGCTCATCGGCCGCCGCGCGCGCGAAGCCGGCTGCGCCCGCGTGTTGCCCCTCGGCGCCCTCACCCATGGCCTCAAGGGCGAACAGCTGGCCGAAATGGCGGCCCTGCACGAGGCGGGTTGCATCGCCTTCGGCAACGCACGCCGCCCGATCGCCAATACCCTGGTCATGCGTCGCGCACTGGAATACGCCGCCACGCTCGATCTGCCCGTGTTTCTCTATCCGGAAGATCCGTGGCTGGCCACCGGCTGCGTGCACGAAGGCGTAGTGAGCGCCCGCCTCGGCCTCGCCGGCATCCCGGACTGCGCCGAAGTGATCGGCCTGGCCCGCGACCTGCGCCTGGTGGAGCAAAGCGGTGTGCGCGCCCATTTCTGCCAGCTGTCCTCTGCCCGCGCGGTGGAACTGGTCGCAGAAGCACGCGCCCGCGGCCTGCCCGTGACCGCGGACGTGGCCGTGCATCAGCTTTATCTCTCGGAAATGGACGTGGACGGGTTCAATGCCCGCTGCCACCTGCGTCCGCCTCTGCGCACACAGCGCGACCGCGATGCCCTGCGCGCAGGCGTCGCCAGGGGTGCGATTTCCGCCGTGTGCTCCGATCACCAGCCCCATGACGCAGACGCCAAGCTGGCGCCGTTCCCGGTTACCGAGCCAGGCGCCTCCAGCCTGGAGACGCTGCTGCCGCTGATGCTGCGGCTGGCGGACGAAGGCGTGCTGAGCCTGAGCGACGCCCTCGCCAAGGTCACCTGCGAACCGGCACGCGTGCTCGGCATCGACGCGGGTACGCTCACGCCGGGTGCAGTGGCCGACGTGTGCATCATCGACCCGGCGCGTTGGTGGACCGTGGGCGAGAACACCCTGACGAGCCGCGGCAAGAACAGCCCGTTCCTGGGTTGGGAACTGAAGGGCCGCGTCACCCAAACCCTGCTCGCCGGCAAACCGGTTTTCGAACGCAATGACTGACATGCACAAGCCCCATCGCGACACCGTGGTCCTCGAGCAGGCCGAAATCCTCGCCCACCAGGCCCATCCGGGCGAACAGTACGTGCTGCGTGTGCATGCGCCGCAGATCGCCGCCCGCGCACGCGCCGGCAGTTTCGTGCATCTCCAGTGCGACCCGCAGCGGCCGCTGCGCCGTCCCATATCCATCATGCGGGTGGACCCGGCGACGGGCAGTGTCGAGTTCCTTTACAAGGTGCTGGGCGAAGGCACCCGCTTGCTGTCCGCGCGCCGTGCGGGCGAACAGCTCAGCGTCCTCGGCCCCATCGGCACCACCTTCACTGCGCACGCGGAGCGCCCGCGCCCGCTGCTCATGGGCGGTGGTGTGGGCATGCCGCCCATGGTGTTCCTCGCGGACGAACTGCGCCGCGACAACAGCTTCAAACCCTTCGTGGTGCTCGGCTCGGAAGTACCTTTCCCGTTCACGCCGAGGCCCAGCCAGTTCGTGGTGCCCGGCGTGCCCGCGCATGTGACCGCCGCCATGCCGCTGCTGGAGGACTGGGGTGTACCCAGCCGACTGGCCAGTCGTCAGGGCTATGCCGGTTGTCTGGATGGCTTTGTCACCGATGTGGCGCGCGCCTGGCTCGACGCCCTCGACGACACCCAGCGTACCGAAGTGGAGGTGTTCGCCTGCGGCCCGCATCCCATGCTCGAAGCGGTGGCCAAACTCGCCCGCGAGTACGCGCTGCCCTGCCAGGTCTCGCTGGAGGAATTCATGGCCTGCGGCATCGGCGGTTGTGCCGGCTGCGTGGTGGAAGTGCGTACTGACAGCGGCCCGGCCATGAAACGGGTATGCGTAGACGGGCCGGTGTTCGACGCCGCGACGGTATTCGCGAACTGATTCGCACGGCCAGGGAAGGTCGCCATGCTGCTCCTGCTCCCCTTCGACCGCGAACTGGATTGGCGCCGTGCGCCGGTTGTCGTCATCGCGCTCGTACTTGTCAACGCGCTGATCTATTTCGTCGGCCAGGGCGACGATGATCGCAAGACCCGCGAGGCGCTCGAGTACTACCAGGAAAGTGCGCTGCCTACGCTGGAGCTGAACGCCTATCACGCGCTGCTCGCACGCACCGAACCCACCAGGGCCGCAGAGCTGATCGAGGCCACGCAACGGGATGCGAACGGACGCATCACAGGTTACGACAACCCCTGGTTACCTCTGGAACTGGAATTCGATCCCGTATTCCACCAAGCCGTCGCTGAAGGCCGGCTAATCCCTGAGGACGCCCCCGCTTATGCGCAATGGCAGGCCCAGCGCGCCGAATACGAGGGCATGCTGGGCGCCACAGTCATCCACCGCTATTCGCTGCGGCCGGCCATCGCCGATCCGGTCACCTTGATCAGTCACATGTTTTTGCATGGCAGTGCCATGCACCTCATCGGCAACATGGTATTCCTGTTCATCGTCGGCTTCGTGGTGGAAGCCACCCTGGGCAGCGGATTGTTCCTGGTGGTCTACCTGCTGGCGGGACTGGGTTCCGCGGGGCTCGACCTGCTGCTGCAGCGTGAGGACCTCATCTACCACGTGGGCGCCTCCGGGGCGATCTCGGGGATCATGGGCGCCTACGCCGCCATTTTCGGCATGCGCCGCATCCATTTCTTCTACAACGTGCTGTTCTGGTTCGATCGGGTGCGCGGACCGGCCATCCTCATGCTGCCGCTCTGGCTCGCCAACGAGGGCCTCCAGCTGCTGTCCGACGACGGCTCCAATGTGAATTACCTGGCCCACATCGGTGGCTTGGTGGCGGGCGCCGCCATCGCCGGCGGCCTGCGCCTGTTCACGCGGCAGGTGGACGAGGAATACCTCGATCAGCCCGAAAAGGAAGCGGCCTACGCCAAGGGCTTGCAGGAAGCGCTGCAACTTTTTGGCGAACTGCAACTGGTGGAGGCGCGCCGCGCCCTGACGCGACTCGGCCGTGAGTATCCGGAGCGCACGGAAATCTTCGAGTATCTGTTCCATGCCAGCAAGCCGACACCGGACAGCCCCGACTTCCACGACAGCGGCCGTCGCCTGCTGTTGGCCGACGACAGCTCACCCGGCCTGCGGCGACAGGTGTTCGATGACTACACCACCCTGGCACGGCCCGCCCCGCGTCTGTCCACCGCCGACGCCCTCACCGCTGCCCGGCATTTCCTCGAGGAAGGCGACATCACCGCAGCCGAAAAACTGACCGCCGCCGCCCTCAAGCGCGAACCCCGCCACCCACAACTGATGCCCATCCTCAAGCGCCTGGCCCAACGCGCTCCGGCACCGCGCGCCGAACAATACCGACGCGCCATCGCCCGACTCACCACATCTGCCAAGGCTTGAGAACGCCTTTGGAAGGCGCCGAGTTGAATTGAGGCAGAGCCGTTCGTCATCCCAGTCTGAGAGCCCCGTCCGTTCGCCTCCTCGCGCCTATGTATCCAACATGATTCCACCGACCACTGTGACGATTGTTCCCAAATAGCCAATCGCCAGGAAAACTCGCCCCCGAATAATATCCGCGCGTGTGGCGTACTTCCGGACGAGCGGGACATCGATCAGCGGATCATCAAAGCGATTGAAGCGGCCGATAGGAACCGCGATAGCATGGGCGTACCAAACAACTCGCGCGCCAGGCCCGTCCCAAGGACAGGGGCGCGGGAACCCATCACGCATTATCTCCCGTTCAATTCGCGCCATGGTAATGCGGGCAAAGGAGATCCACGCAACAGCCGTCGCCATAAATAAGATACCGCTCGCCCAGACAAGCAAATCCAAAAGTTCCATTTTTTTATCGATGGCGGATTCAAGTTCGAAGTGCACCACATGGGTAGTTAGGCGGGCATCGTAGGACCGACTGGTAGGATGGGGTTGTCACGACACCATCCAAGCGGAGCCCACGATGCCCTACAGACATATTAATGCCGCGGAGCGGCAGGTGATACAGCGAGGCCTGGAAGCGGGTGAGAGTTTGCGGTCCATTGCCCGAAGCCTTGGCAGAAGCCACAGCAGCCTGTCGCGAGAGCGGCGCCGCAACGGTGGCCAAGCCGCCTATGAAGCAACAGCGGCGCACTACCTGGCGGAAGGCCGTGCCCGTCAGCCGAGACACCATCGGCGCTTTGGTCATGAGGACCTGAAAGAAACCGTGTGCGGTTGGCTGAAGCGGGACTGGTCGCCCGCAATCATCAGCGGGCGTCTTCGCCGGGAGTTTCCGAACGACAACCGCATGCGGGTCAGTGTCGAAAGCGTCTATCAGTGGGTGTATCGA
>JAWLCT010000013.1:71705-74596 GCA_041687015.1 Gammaproteobacteria bacterium | reverse complement strand
AGGCAAGCCGCCCCTGCTTGATGCACGAAAACCGCTTGCGCACGCGATTCATGCTGGCGATGTCCAGCCCCGCCCCAAGCAGCCAGCTGTTCAGCTGCATCAAGTCGTCGAGCGTCATGCCCTGGGGCAGCACTTCCACCAGTGCGGACGCGCCACCGGACAGGAGAAACAGAAAGGGTTGCTGCGCGGGCGCCGATGCGATGAACCCGAGCAGGGCGCTGCCCGCGGCGAGACTGGCCTCATCGGGCACCGGATGGCCCGCTTCCAAGCGTGTGATGCGCTCGTCGGCAAGGCGGTCGGCGTGGCCGTACTTGGTGATGACCAGTGCGCGCTCAACCACGCCCGCATCCAGGGCGCCACGCGTCATGGCCGCGGCAGCCTTGCCGATGGCGACCACGCGGTACGGGACCGGCTGGCGAGCCGCAAAAAACGCGCGCACCTGCCTGCGCCCATCCACCGCCGCGAGCGCCGCGCGGTAAATCTGCAGCAATGCCCTGCGCGCGTCAGTCGCGGCAGTCATTCCAAATCCGGTAGGCCTCGGGGATCTGGTTCAAACCACTGAAACTCACGTTGAGATCGCGCAGCAGGCCGTCCTTGATGCCGTAAATCCAGCCGTGCACCGACAGCTTCTGGCCACGCGCCCAGGCGTTTTGCACGATGGTGGTGTGGCACACATTGCCCACCTGCGCGCGCACGTTGAGTTCGCAGAGCTTGTCCATGCGTTCCTCTTCGTTGGGCAGCTTCGCAATGCGGTCGGCGTACTGGTGGTAGATGTCCTTGATATTGCGCAGCCAGTTGTCGATCAGGCCGTGGTCCTTCTTCTCCATGGCCGCCTTTACGCCGCCGCAGCCGTAGTGACCGCACACGATGATGTGCTTCACCTGCAGCACGTCCACCGCGTACTGGAGCACGGTGAGGCAGTTGAAGTCGGTGTGCACGACCACGTTGGCCACATTGCGGTGCACGAACACATCACCCGGCAGCAGCCCGAGTAGCTCATTGGCCGGCACCCGGCTGTCGGCACAGCCGATCCACAAATATTCCGGTGTCTGCTGCCGGGCGAGCGCCGGAAAGAACTCGGGATTGTCCCGCGTGACTTCGTCGGCCCAGCGCCGATTGTTGTCCAGCAGATGCTGCAAGGGATGGGAGCACTTTTCACACATGGCAGTAGCACTTCGGCTGCAAGTCAGAACGTCTGCATATGAACGACAGCGGACATAAAGGGACAGGAAGAAAAAGCCGGAACCACGGAGGCCACGGAGAAGAGAAATTCGTGTTTTCCTCCGTGACCTCCGTGGTTAATGCTTTTTGCCTTTAAGTCCGCTTGCGTTCATAAACGGCCCTTACCTGAATCCCCGGGCGAGGTCGGCCTTGATGTCCTCGATGTCTTCCAGGCCTACGGAGATGCGGATGAGATCTTCGGTGATGCCTGCTTCGCTGCGTTTCTCCGGCGCCAGGCGGCCGTGCGTGGTGGTCGCCGGGTGTGTGATGGTGGTTTTGGCATCGCCCAAATTGGCAGTGATGGAAATGAGGCGCGTGTTGTCGATGAGGCGCCAGGCCGCTTCGCGACCGCCAGCCATTTCGAAGGAGACCACGCCGCCGAAGGCGCGCTGCTGGCGCGCAGCGAGCGCATGCTGCGGGTGCGCGGCAAGACCGGGGTAGTTCACACGCGTTACACCGGGTTGCGTTTCCAGCCAACGCGCCAGGGTCAACGCGTTTTCACTGTGGGCGCGCATGCGCAGGTTCAGGGTTTCCAGGCCTTTCAACATCACCCAGGCATTGAACGGGCTGAGGCTGGGACCGGCGGTGCGCAGAAAAGCGAACACCTGCGCCATTTCCTCTTCACGTCCCACCACGGCACCGCCCAAGGTGCGGCCTTGGCCGTCGATGTATTTGGTCGCCGAGTGGATGACGATATCCGCCCCCAGCGCGAGTGGTCGCTGCAGGGCCGGGGTACAGAAGCAGTTGTCGACGACCAGGAGGCAACCGTGGGCATGGGCGACGGCAGCCAATGCCTCGATGTCGGCCACTTCCATGAGCGGGTTGGAAGGTGTTTCCAGGAACAGCAGTTTGGTTTCGGGGCGGATGGCCGCCTCCCAGGCGGCGAGGTCCGTCAGCGGCACCCAGGATGTGGCGATGCCGAACTTGGCCATGTAGTTGTCGAACAGCGTCACCGTGGCGCCGAACAGGCCGCGGGAGGCAACGATGTGATCCCCCGCGCGCAGCAGGGCCATGCAGGTGGAAAGAATGGCCGCCATGCCGGAACTGGTGGCCACGCAACGCTCGCCCTCCTCCAGGGCGGCGAGCCGCTCCTCGAAGGTGCGCACCGTGGGGTTGGTAAAGCGGGAATAGACGTTGCCCGGCTCGGTGCCCGCAAAGCGGGCGGCCGCTTCCGCGGCGCTGCCGTACACAAAGCTCGACGTGGTGAAAATGGGCTCGCTGTGCTCGCCCTCGGCCGTACGGTGCTGTCCCGCACGCACTGCACGCGTATCGAACCCGTACTCGTTCCAGTCCTCAATCATCCTATCCCCCTCGGGCACAAAAAAGCCTGCCCGGCGTTGGCAGGAGCAGGCTGTGAATATATACGAACCGCATTGGCGGTGGGAAAAGCCTAAACCACGGGGAACACGGGGAACACGGGGAGAAGAACGATGGGAGTTCCCAAAGTATCTTGAGCCGAACGGCGCTCAGGTCGCGACAGACGCTTACAGGATTGCGACCTGAGGCCGCTCCCCACACCCTCGAAGAACATCTTCCCCCCGTGTTCTCCGTGCTTCCCCGTATTCCCCGTATTCCCCGTATTCCCCGTGTTCCCCGTGGTCAAAGCTTTTCTTCTTAGCGATTGTTGTGCATTTCGATGGAGAAGTTCTCCGACCTGTCCCGCTGTTCCT
>JAWLCT010000013.1:58498-71605 GCA_041687015.1 Gammaproteobacteria bacterium | reverse complement strand
TTCCCCGTATTCCCCGTGTTCCCCGTGGTCAAAGCTTTTCTTCTTAGCGATTGTTGTGCATTTCGATGGAGAAGTTCTCCGACCTGTCCCGCTGTTCCTTGGAGGCATCATTGCGGCTTGATTCCAGTTCCGCCAGGTATTCGGGGCCGATGTCGCCGGTGACGTATTCGCCATTGAACACGGAACAGTCGAAGTGTTCGATGCGGCGGCTGCCCTTGGCGGCTACGGCCTCGATGAGATCGTCCAGGTCCTGATAGACCAGCCAGTCGGCGCCGATTTCGGCGGCAATGGCCGCTTCGTCGCGGTTGTGGCCGATGAGTTCCTCGGCGCTGGGCATGTCGATGCCGTACACGTTGGGATAGCGCACCGGCGGCGCGGCGGAGGCGAAATACACCTTGTTGGCACCGGCTTCGCGCGCCATCTGGATGATTTGCTTCGAGGTGGTGCCGCGCACGATGGAATCGTCCACCAGCAACACGTTCTTGCCCTTGAACTCCAGATCGATGGCGTTGAGCTTCTGACGCACGGATTTCTTGCGCTGTTTTTGTCCCGGCATGATGAAGGTGCGGGCGATGTAGCGGTTCTTCACGAAGCCTTCGCGGTAGGGCACCCCCAGCTTGTAGGAGAGCTGCAGGGCCGCGGTGCGGCTGGTGTCGGGAATGGGGATGACCACGTCGATGTCGTGGGACGGGAACACCCGGAGGATCTTGTTGGCGAGTTTCTCGCCCATGCGCATGCGCGCCTTGTACACGGAAATGCCGTCCATGATGGAATCCGGGCGGGCGAAATACACGTATTCGAAAATGCACGGGGCGTATTCCGGCGCAGTGGCGCACTGGCGCGCATGGAACCGGCCCTGCTGGTCGATGAACACGGCCTCGCCGGGCTCCACATCGCGCATGAGCGAAAAGCCCAGGGCGTCGATGGCCACGCTTTCCGACGCCACCACGTATTCGTCACCTTCGGGCGTTTCGCGCTTGCCCACCACCAGCGGGCGGATGCCGTGCGGATCGCGGAAGGCGAAAAGGCCGTTGCCCGGGATCATGGCCACCACGGCGTAGGCGCCGCGGACGCGGCGGTGCACACCCGCCACCGCATCGAAGATGTCGTTGTGATCGATGCGCAGCTTGCCGCAACGCTGCAACTCGTGGGCGAAAACGTTGAGCAGGATTTCCGAATCGGAATTGGTGTTGATGTGGCGCAGGTCTTCACGAAACACCTCGTCCTTCAGCTGCGCGGTGTTGGTGAGATTGCCGTTGTGCGCCAAGGCGATGCCATATGGCGAATTCACGTAAAAGGGCTGGGCCTCCGCCGACGAGGAGCAGCCGGCGGTGGGATAGCGCACGTGCCCGATGCCGGTGTTGCCGGTGAGGCGCACCATGTGCTGGGGCTGGAAGACGTCGCGCACCAGGCCGTTGTCCTTGCGCAGGAGCAGGCGCCCGCCCTCGCAGGTCATGATGCCCGCAGCATCCTGCCCGCGGTGCTGGAGTACGGTCAGGCCGTCATACAGCGCTTGGGCCACGGGACTCTTGGCTACGATGCCGATGATGCCGCACATGAATGGGTGTTCCTCTGCAGGGGCTCTCTGCGTTGTCAGCTATAGCGGATACTGGATGCCACTTCCGGCGGCAGATAACTGCGCAACCAGAGGGCCATGTCTTCGAAATAATGCAGCAGGTGCGATTGCCGCCACCAGCCGTCCTGCGGCATGGGCGTGAGGCCGCCGAGCAACACCAGCACGACCACAATGGCGCAACCGCGCGCAAAACCGAACGCCACGCCAATCACGCGATCGGTACCGCTCAGACCGGATTTCTTGATCAGCTCAGTGGCCAGGTGGTTCACCAGGGCGGCCACCACGATGGTGAACATGAACAGCACGGCAATGGCGACCACCAACCGACCCGACGGCGAGGCGATGAACGGGCGCAGGAAGCGCTCGAATTCATCGGCGAAGGTCACCGTGACCCATACCGCCAAAACCCAGCCGGTCAGCGACAGGGCTTCGCGCGTGAAGCCGCGCAGCAGGCCAATGAGGATCGAGATTGCGATGATGGAGATGATGACGTAATCGACCCAGTTCATCGCGGGGCGTGGACGGAAGTGGCGTACGAGACGGAAGCCGTAATTTTACCAGACCTCGCGCCGAAGCGAGAAGGCAATCACGGATGCGTCATCACCATCGCCTCCACACCGAGTGCTTTGGCGATTTGTGTCTTGAGCGCGTCGGCCCGCTCGCGCTGGAGTTCTGGCCCCACGCGCACACGATAGGCGAGCGTACCCTCCACGTTCACCTGTTCCACGAACGCCGTGAAGCCCTTCGCGCGGGCCTTGTCGCGCAGCGCCATGGCATTGGCGGCTTTGCCGAAACTGCCCAGCTGGATCACCCAGCCCTGCGGCCCGGTCGCGGTCTGCTCGGCGGGGGGCGGCGGCTTGGGCGCTGTCGCGCTCTCGCGCACCGGCGGTGCGGTGGCCAGCCGGGCGATGGATTCGGGGGCCGGCTCGATCTTTTCGTAGGCGGCCGCCTGCTGCGGCGTTTCCACCACCCGCGCGTCGACCCGAGGGGGCTCGGCGGGCAATTGCAGGGGGATTTCGATGGTCTCGAATTCGTAGTCCGGTTTGGCGGGGACATTGCTGCCGAACGCCGGCATGGCGTTGTCATCACCGCCGTCGAGCAGCATGGGGATGAAGATCACGGCCAGGGCCACGAGCACCACGGCGCCTGTCAGGCGCTTCTTGAGTTGTTCGTTCAACGTTCCCCCTCGCCTCCTCTGCTGGACCGAGCCACCGGCGTGCCTTGCCGGGGAATCGGCGCTGGTATTCGCGTGCCTCGGATTATACGGGCGCCGCCAAGGCCTCCGCCACCGTGTAGAAAGAGCCGAACACCACCACACGATCCCCCGGCTGAGCGTCGGTTTTCGCCTGCAGGCAGGCCTCGCGGACCGTGGCGAATGCCTGCACGGCCCCGATGCCCACCTCGCCCAGCGTCGCGGCCAGTCGTTCGGGGCCGGCGCCGCGCGTACCGCCCAGTCCGGCCACATACCAGGCATCCACCTGGCGCGCGAGCACGTTCACCACACCCACGGCATCCTTGTCGGCGAGCATGGCAAGCACGAGGCGCGTGCGTCCGGCGCAGGGCTGGGCGGCGAGATTGCGGGCCAGCTCCGCCGCGGCGTGGGGGTTATGGCCCACGTCCAGGATGCGCGTGACTTCGCCCGGCAACACCTGGAAACGCCCGGGCAGCTGCACCGAAAGCAGGCCGGCGCGCACATCCTGTTGATAGACAGGCAGTCGCGCCGTGAGCTGTTCCAGCACCATGAGCACCCCGGCCGCGTTCTGCGGCTGGGATGTCCCGCGCAGCGCGGGCAGCGGCAGGCCGTCGCGACGTTGCAGGGTGCCGCGCCACCACCATTGCTGCCCCTCGACGCCGAAGTCGAAATCCCTGCCCAGGGCCAGCAATCGCGTACCGATGCGTGCCGCCTCGGCGGCCAGCATCGCGGGCGGGTAGGGATCGCTGCACACCGCGGGGCGCCCGGTGCGGAAGATACCGGCCTTCTCGCGCGCAATCTGTTCCCGATCGGCGCCGAGCCAGTCGGCGTGGTCCAGGTCGATGGGGGTGATGAGCGCCACGTCCGCGTCGAGCAGATTCACCGCATCAAGACGCCCGCCCATGCCGACTTCCAGCACCGCCACGTCCAGCCCGGCCCGCTCCAGCAGGTCAAAGGCCGCCAGGGTGCCGAATTCAAAATAGCTGAGGGAAATGTCGCCGCGCACCGAGTCCACGCGATCGAAGGCCGCGCACAGCGCCTCGTCGGAAACCTCGACACCGTCGATGCGGATGCGCTCGTTGTAGCGCTGCAGGTGCGGCGAGGTGTAGGTGCCCACCCGGTAGCCGGCCGCGCGCAAAATGGCATCGAGCATGGCCACGCTCGAACCCTTGCCATTGGTGCCCGCCACCGTAATCACCGCATGGGACGGCCGCCCCAACCCCATACGCCCCATCACCTCCCCCACCCGCTCCAGGCCTAAATCAATGGCCTTGGGATGCAGGGTCTCCTGCCAGGCCAGCCAGTCAGCGAGAGTTTGATAGCGCATGGGCGTGCTGGAAAAAAAAGCCATTAACCACGGGGATCACGGGGATTTGTTGATGTGTAGGAGCGGCCTCAGGCCGCGATGGTGCGGTATGCCGAGACAACCGCGGCCTGAGGCCGCTCCTACGGGTGGAATCCCCACCTGAACCATAGATTTCCCCCGTGTTCCCCGTGCCCCCGTGGTTCAATCTTGTCTCTTCACGCTGCCGGAAGCTGCTGCAGCATGGTGAGCACGCGGGCGAGGCGGTCGCGCATTTCGCGGCGGTCGATGATCATGTCGATGGCGCCGTGTTCGACCAGGAATTCGCTGCGCTGGAAACCTTCCGGGAGGGTTTCGCGCACGGTTTGTTCGATAACGCGCGGGCCGGCGAAACCGATGAGGGCGCCGGGTTCGCCGACGTTGACGTCACCGAGCATGGCAAGGCTGGCGGACACGCCGCCCATGGTCGGGTCGGTGAGTACGGAGATGAAGGGAATGCCGCGCTGGGACAGGCGCGCCAGGGCCGCCGAGGTCTTGGCCATCTGCATCAACGAGAACAGGGCCTCCTGCATACGCGCGCCGCCCGAGGCGGAGAAACACACCAGGGGGATGCCTTCTTCGATGCACACGTTCACAGCGCGCACGAAGCGCTCACCCACCACGGACCCCATGGAACCGCCCATGAAGCTGAACTCGAAGGCGCAGGCCACCAGGGGCACGCCGAGCACGCGGCCCTTCATGGCAATGAGTGCGTCGCTCTCGTTGGTGACCTTCTGGGCCTGCACCAGGCGATCCTTGTAGCGCTTGCTGTCCTTGAACTTGAGCGCATCCACAGGCTGCACGTTGGCGGCCAGTTCCACGCGCCCTTCCTCGTCGAGAAAGGCATCCAGACGGCGGCGCGCGCCGATGCGCATGTGGTGGCTGCACTTGGGGCAGACGTCCAGGTTGCGCTCCAGTTCGGCGCGATAGAGCACGGCATTGCAGCCGGGGCACTTGGCCCACAGGCCTTCGGGTACGGTCTTCTTGACGCCGCTCTCGCTACGCTCGGTGCGGATGCGGGTGGGGACGAGACGTTTCAGCCAGCTCATGGCGAATCCTCCGGTTGCCGCTGGTGCGGCTTGTCTTTATTGGTTGTGTGCTGCCGTCGCTGCATCCATGGCGCGGCGCAGTTCATTCAGGAATGCTGCCGCGGTCTCGGGGACGCGCTCGGCTTCACCGTCCAATGCGCCGATGCGGCTCACCAGGGCACTGCCCACAATTACCGCGTCGGCCACGGTGGCGAGGCGCGCCGCCGATTCGGGGTCGCGAATACCGAAGCCCACACCGATGGGCAGGGCGGTGTGCTTGCGCACTTCTTCGAGGCGTGCGGCCACATCGGCGGTATCCAGGTGTGCCGCTCCGGTGACACCCTTGACCGACACGTAATACACGAAACCGCCAGCGGCCTCGCAGACGCGCGCCATGCGCTCCGGGTCGGTGGTGGGCGCGAGCAGGAAGATGGCGTCGACGCCGCGCGGGCGCAGCATGGCGAGAAATTCCTCCGCCTCTTCCGGCGGCATGTCCACGGTGAGTACGCCGTCCACCCCAGCCTCGGCGGCCGCGGTGGCGAAGGCCTCGTAGCCCATGACCTCCACGGGGTTGAGATACCCCATGAGCACCACCGGCGTGTGGTCGTCGCTTTGGCGGAACTCGCGCACCATGTCGAGCACCTGGCGCAGGGAGACGTGGAAACGCAGGGCGCGCTCGGCGGCGTGCTGGATCACCGGGCCGTCGGCCATGGGATCGGAAAACGGCACACCCAGCTCGATGATGTCGGCGCCGGCCTGCACCATGGCGTGCATGAGCGCCACGGTGATGCCTGGCTCGGGGTCGCCTGCGGTCACGTAGGGAATGAGCGCGGTGCGGCCTTCGGCGCGCAGTTCGGAAAAGCGGTTGGCGATGCGGCTCATACGGTGATGCCCTCCAGGGCGGCCACCGTATGGATGTCCTTGTCGCCGCGCCCGGACAGGCTGACGACGATGAACTTGTCCTTGCCGAGGGTGGGCGCGAGTTTCATGGTGTAAGCGAGCGCGTGGCTGGACTCGAGCGCCGGCATGATGCCTTCGGTGCGCGTCAGGGAATGGAAGGCCGCCAGGGCCTCCTGGTCGGTGACTGCCACGTACTCGGCGCGGCCGGTGTCTTTCAGCCAGCAATGCTCCGGTCCCACGCCCGGATAGTCGAGACCCGCGGAAATGGAATGGGTTTCGATGATCTGCCCGTCGGGATCTTCCATCAGGTACATGCGGTTGCCGTGCAACACGCCGGGACGCCCGGCGTTGAGCGGCGCCGCGTGACGGCCGGTCTCGATGCCCTCCCCGGCTGCCTCGACGCCGTACATGGCCACTTCCGCATCGCCGAGGAATTCGTAGAACAGCCCCATGGCGTTGGAGCCGCCGCCCACGGCCGCCACCAGCGCGTCGGGCAGACGGCCCTCATGCTCCAGCGCCTGGCTGCGCGCCTCACGGCCGATGACGGCCTGGAAGTCGCGCACCATGGCCGGGTACGGGTGCGGGCCCGCCACCGTGCCGATGATGTAGAAGGTGTTGTCCACGTTGGTGAGCCAGTCGCGCATGGCCTCGTTGAGCGCGTCCTTGAGGGTGCGCGAGCCCGAGGTCACGGGCACCACGGTGGCACCCAGCAGCTTCATGCGGAACACATTGATCTTCTGGCGCTCGATATCGTCGGCACCCATGTACACCACGCATTCCAGGCCGAGGCGCGCCGCTACGGTGGCGGTGGCCACGCCGTGCTGGCCGGCGCCGGTTTCGGCGATGACGCGGGTCTTGCCCATGCGCTTGGCGAGCAGGGCCTGGCCCACGGTGTTATTGATCTTGTGTGCGCCGGTGTGGTTGAGGTCTTCGCGCTTGAGATAGACGCGCGCGCCGCCCAGTTCCCTGGTCCAGCGCTCGGCGAAGTACAGGGGCGAAGGCCGGCCGACGAACTCGTGCAGGTCGTGGTCGAATTCGGTAAGGAACTGCGGGTCCTTGGCATAACGGTGGTAAGCCTCGGTCAGTTCCTGCAGCGGACCCATGAGGGTCTCGCCCACGAAGCGTCCACCGTAGGGGCCGAAATGGCCGCGCTCGTCGGGCAGCTCCAGCAGGTTTTCCCAATCTTGTTCAGCGTGCACTCTCGACTCCTCGCAGGAAGGCGGCCATTTTTTCCGCGGACTTGACGCCCTTGGCCGCTTCGACGCCGCTGCTCACGTCCACGCCCCAGGGGCGGACGGTGCGAATGGCGTCGGCAATGTTATCCGGGTCCAGGCCGCCGGCCAGTATCAGCGGCCTGGAAAGCTGCGCGGGCAGCTTGTCCCAATCGAAACGCATCCCCGTGCCACCAGGCGCATCGGGGTGGTAGGCATCCACCAACAGCGCGCGTGCGTCCCCGTAGGCCTCGGCCGCGGCGACCAGGTCGACGCCGGGCCGCATGGCCAGTGCCTTCAGGTAGGGACGCCCAAAGGTGCGGCAATAGGCGGGGGACTCGTTGCCATGGAACTGCAGCAGGTCCAGCGGAAGCGCCTCAAGCACCGCCGCCACCTCCTCGCGGGGTGCGTCGACGAACAGCCCCACGGTGGTCACGAAGGCCGGCAGCGCCGCCATGATGGCCCGCGCACCGGCCACATCCACGGCGCGCGGACTGCGCGCATAGAACACCAGCCCGATGGCATCGGCCCCCAGCGCCGCGGCGCGCAGGCCGTCCTCGGGGCGGGTGATACCGCAGATTTTTACGCGCGTGCGCAGGACCGGTTCGCCATGCATAGAGCCGCGCAGATTACCAGACCAGGGGGGGAGGCGAAAGCTGCGGCAGGCCGAAGCGCGACGGGTAACCCACCCCTACCAGGTAAAGCCCGTGGGGCGGTGCCGTAATACCGCCCAGGGTGCGGTCACGGGCCTCGAGGACCTCGCGCGCCCAGTCCGGCCCCCGCTCGCCGGCGCCGATGGTGGACAACACGCCGGCAATGTTGCGCACCATGTGGTGCAGGAAACCGTTCGCCTCGGCGTCCAGCACGACGTATGGCCCATGGCGCTGTACGTCGAGGCGATGGACGGTGCGCACCGGGCTCTTGGCCTGGCAGGCAACGGCGCGGTAGGAGGAAAAATCGTGCTCGCCGAGCAGGTGCCGGGCGGCCTCGGCCATGCGCTCGGAATCCAGTTCGCGATAGTCCCAGGTGACCCGGTGGGCCAGAAAAGTGGGACGTACGTGGCGGGAGAAGATCACGTAGCGATAGGCACGCCGCTCGGCGGAGAAACGTGCGTGGAATTCCTCGCTCACCGGCTGCGCCCACAACACGCATACGTCCTTGGGCAGATTGGCATTGATGCCGTACACCCAGGCGCGCTGGCTACGTTCGGCAGTCGTGTCAAAGTGCACGACCTGGCCGCTGGCATGGACGCCGGCGTCGGTCCGTCCGGCACAGGCGGTGGTCACCGGCTGCGCAGCAACTTTCGCAATGGCGGCTTCCAGCGCGCCCTGCACGGTACGCACGGCGTGGGTCTGGGCCTGGTAGCCGCTGAACTTGCTGCCGTCGTATTCGATGCCGAGAGCTATGCGCATGGGAGATTTTGATTTTCAGCGCGGAGGCGCGGAGTCACAGAGGACACGGAATCGACCACGCTAAAACAGCGAAGGCGCAAAGTACGCAGCATTCATCGCCGCGTGCTCTGCGCCCTCTGCGTCAGACTTTTTCAGGCGATCTGCTTGAGGAGTTCCTCGGCCTGCTGCTTCTGGGTCGCGTCGCCTTCCTGCATCACCTCGTCGAGGAGATTGCGCGCACCCTCGCCGTCTCCCATGCCCACGTAGGCGCGGGCGAGATCCAGCTTGGTATCCACCTCGTTGATGTCACCCAGCAACAGATCCTCTTCGTTCTGCTCAGGAAGCGCCATATCGGCCAGGTTCACCTCGCCGGAGGGCTCGCTTTCCAAACTGCCGAGATCGAGGCTGCCCAGGTCGAAATCCCCAAGGTCCAGACCACCGTCGGTCTGCGCGGCCGGCTCCGGCTCGGCAGCGGCGATGCTGTCGTCCAGGGACACATCACCAAGCTCCAGACCGCCGGCGGCCCCGGCGTCTTCGGCTTGCGCCGGTTCGCCCAAAGACAGGTCACCCAGATCGAAATCGGCAGCCGGCGTTTTTTCGGCCGTTTCGGCTTCGGCAGGCTCGGTCAGGGACAGGTCGGCCACGAAATCGGCAGCGGCCTCGGCGGGTGCCTCGCTGGCGGCGGTGTTTTCCGGTTCGCCGAAGGAGAGATCGCCGAGATCGAAATCGGGCGCGGTCTGTGCGGGCCCCTGGTCGCTCTTCTCGGCGGAATCGTCCAGGGACAGATCACCCAGGTCGAAATCCAGTTCGTTTCCAGCCTGCGACGCTGCGGGCGCCGGAGCGGCTTCCGGTTCCGGGGCCAGGGCGTCCAGGTCCAGATCGAAACCCGTCTCCTCGGCCGCCGGCTTGGCCTCGCCAGCAGGCGCAGCAGCGGCAGCAGCCGGAGCGCTCTTGGGTGCCAGATCTTCCAGATCGGAGAAATCCACACCCAGATCGAGATTGAAGTCGCCGTTGCCGCCGGATTCCATTTCCTCGGTGAGGGCGTCCAGATCCAGGCCGATGTCCAAGACCTCGTTGTCGAGGCGCGCATCGGCGTGATCCGGCCCGCCCGCCGGGGCTTCGGGGGCCTTGGCGAACAGGGCGTGATCGGGCAGCAGCTCATGGCCGAGCACCAGCACCTTGTCCCACAACGGCCCGGTACCGCCCAGTAGCTGGTGGGTCTTCTCGGCTTCGGCCTCGAACTTGGCCGTGTCCTTGGTGGCGTGGTAGACCTCGAGCAGCTTCACGTGCAGTTCCGGCCGCTCCGGATTGTGCTTGAGGGCATCCAGTACCAGGTCTTCCGCCTGCTGGTAGCGCTGGTAGGCCATGTAGACGTCGGCTTCGGTGAGCGGGTCCACTTCCGAATCCTCGGCCTGGATGTCGCCCATGCCGCTCACAGCGAAATCGCTGAAGAAGGAGCTCTCTTCGGACCCCTTACCCTCCGCCGCCTTGGCCTTCATCATGGACGGCGTCCCCCCCATGAGAATGCTTTCCGTGAAGTTGCCACCACTACGACGGCGCTTGACGATCAGCACGAGCAGGGTGATGAGCATCACGCCCACCAGCAGGAACAGGCCCGAATAAACCGGGTTGGCCAGCACACCGTCGAGCAAGCCCGGTTCCGGGCGCGGCGGGGGTACGACCACCGGCTTCCTGGGCGCGGGCTTCTTGGCCGGCTTGGGTTCTTCGGTCTTCGCGGCCGGCACCGGCTGTTCTGCCGTCTTGGCGGCATCCTCACCGGTCGCGGCGGCTGCGGGTTCCTGTGCGTCTTCGGCGCCGTTCGCGGGCGGCTGCGCACGCTCCTCAGCGACTGCAGGCGCCGTCTCACCTTCTGCGGGTGCCGGACCGGCCTCCTCGGAAGCGGCAGCCTCGACCTCGGGCTCTTTGGCGTCCCCGGCGGGTGCCGGCTGGGCCTGTGGGACTGCACCGGCCTGGGGCTGATTGCCGAGCTCGCGCTGCAGGGTGGCCAACTCGTCGTTCTGCAAGGACAGCAGGCGCTGCATGTCCTCGATCTGCTTTTCCAGGTCCTTGACCCGGTTGCGCAGCGCCTGGTTCTCCTGGCTGGCGGCTTCGCTGGCCTCCTGGGCCAACATCAATTCCTTCTGCAGCCCGGCCAGGTTTTCCGCGCCATTGGCCGGCGCGCTGCCGGTGGCCCCGGTCTTGCCCACTTCGGTCGCTTCGGGGGCCACCAGCTTGAGGCGGGGTTCTTCGCTGACAGCCGCCGCGGCGCTGCGCGGTACGGCGGCCTCACCGGTGGGTGCGCGGCGCGTGGCCTGGGCCGCCGCCTGCTGCTTGTAGTCCTGCCACTGACGGTCCTGGCGCGCGATCTCGCGGGCCGCTTCCGCGCGGGTCATGGCCTGGAGCAAGGCCGGGTCGAGGCGCAGCACCGTCCCCGCCTTCAGGCGATTGACGTTGTTGTCCTCGAAGGCATCAGGATTGCCCTTGAGCAGGGCCATCATCACCTGCGGCACACTCACGGAGCGGCTCGGGCGCATCTTGTTGGCAATGCGCCACAGGGTCTCGTTGCCACGCACGGGACCGTAGCTGCTGCCATCAGAAGCCATCTGGCCGGACTTGCCGGCCGCGGGCCTGGCGGCGCGCGCGGTCGCGGGGGCCTGGGTGCGGCTGGTGGTGGTGGCGGCAGGCGCGCGCACGGCGGGCGGCGCCTCTTTTTTCATCAGGTCGGGCGGATCGAGCAGGATGGTGTAGTCGCGCAGCAGACGGCCGGAGCGCCAGTTGACCTCAAGCAGGAAATCCAGGAACGGGTCGCGCACCGGGCGCTGGGTGACGGCCTTGATGAAGTAGGTGCCGTTGGGCCGCTGTTCCACCGTGAACTCGAGGGCCAGCAAGGCCATGGGCCGGTCGAGGCCGACCTGGGCGAAGGCCTCGCTGGACGCCAGGGAGGGAACGATGGTTGGGACATCGTCGGGCTCGACCGATAACAGGTCGATCTCCGCAGAAAGCGGCTGGTTGAGGCCCGAACGGAGATGAATATCGCCGAGACCCAAGGCATAGGCCGCTGCGGGAACTAACAGCAGGGCCAGCAAAAATGAGTTGAGCTTCCGCAAGTTCCGCACTCCCTTAGGCGCCGCTGGCGTCGGCGACCGGTTCATAACCATATTCCGTCCGCAGGTTTGGTGCCGAAACTTATCAAAGTGCTTTAGTTGTAGCAACTAACCATGTCTCAGGAGAGGTTTTTTGCTAACTGTTCCGCAATCTGCAAGCCGTTCAGCGCCTGCCGCCGAATGTTCTCTGTCACCACCCACAGGTCCAGCCCGCGGGGGTGGCTGAGGTCTTCCCGAAGCCGTCCGACCCACACCGGGTCCTGCCCCGCCGCTTCGGTCACCGGGGTGGGCCAGGCACCGGGCTCGCGCCCGTCCATCACCTCGACCCCTGCGGCGCCTTCGAGCAGCCCGCGCGCCCGATCGGCGCCGAGCTTGTCGCGGGTTTCCAGGTGCACCGCCAGTGAATGGCCGAAAAATACCGGAACCCGCACTGCCGTGGCGTTGACCCCGAGATCGGGCAGGTGGAGCACCCGGCGCAGCTCCGTCATGAGCTTCATTTCCTCGCGGGTATACCCGTTGTCGACGAAGGTGTCCACCTGCGGCAGCAGATTAAAGGCAATTTGCTTAGGAAAAACGCCGGGCTCCACAGGCCGTACGTTGAGCAGATTGGCGGTCTGGCGCGCCAATTCTTCCACGGCAGCGCGTCCGCCGCCGGAAACGGCCTGGAAGGTCACGGTGTTCACGCGTTCAAGACCTGCGGCATCGTGCAGGGGCTTGAGCGCGATGGACAGGGCGATGGTGCCGCAAGACGGACTGCTGATGATGCCGCCGTCGGTGATGTCCTGCGGATTCACCTCTGCCACCACCAGCGGCACGTCCGATTGTTCGCGAAACTGCGGGGAACTGTCGATCACCACGCAACCGGCGGCAGCCGCCTTGGGCGCAAAATCAGCGGCGACCTGCGCGCCGGCACAGAAGAATACGATGCGCGTGCCCGAAAAATCGAATTCATCGAGCGCTTCGACCCGCCGTTGGCTGTTGCGAAATTCCACGCGCGTGCCAACGGCCTCGCGCCCGCCGAGCAGGGCCAGTTTCCCCACCGGAAACTCACGCTCCTCAAGCAATTGCACCAGGGCCTCACCCACCAGCGTGTCCGGCCCGACGACAGCGATGTTCATCAAAAAAGCCTCAACCACGGAGGCCACGAAGGGCCACGGAGAAATGCATTTTTCTTCTCTGTGCTCTCCGTGGCCTCAGTGGTTTTCTCTTCCTCGCCCAGCCCGGATGGAACAACGCGCAATCCAGGCTACGCACCAAACAAACACAACTACGGAGGCTACGGAGAAAACCATTGCTTCTCTCCGTGGCCCTCCGTGGTCTCCGTGGTGTTCTCTTCTCCCCGCCTCAGCCCTCCAGCAGGATG
>JAWLCT010000013.1:42060-58398 GCA_041687015.1 Gammaproteobacteria bacterium | reverse complement strand
CAACTACGGAGGCTACGGAGAAAACCATTGCTTCTCTCCGTGGCCCTCCGTGGTCTCCGTGGTGTTCTCTTCTCCCCGCCTCAGCCCTCCAGCAGGATGCGCAGCATGCGGCGCAAAGGTTCGGCGGCACCCCACAGGAGCTGGTCGCCCACGGTGAAGGCGGTGAGGTATTCGGGACCCATGTTGAGTTTGCGCAGGCGCCCGACGGGCACGGTGAGTGTGCCGGTGACGGCGGCCGGGGTCAGGTCTCGCATGGTAACTTCACGGTCGTTGGGCACCACCTTCACCCACTGATTGTGCTCGGCGATGATGCTTTCGATCTCGTTGAGCGGCACGTCCCTGGTCATCTTGATGGTCAATGCCTGGCTGTGGCAGCGCATGGCGCCGATGCGCACGCACAGACCGTCGATGGGGATCGGGCGATCGGAGCGGCCCAGGATCTTGTTGCACTCCACCTGCGCCTTCCACTCTTCCTTCGACTGGCCCGATTCCAGGGGCACGTCGATCCACGGGATGAGGCTACCGGCCAGGGGCACCGGCCAGGCGTCGGTGGGATAGGCGTCGGAGCGGATGAAATCAGCCACCTTGCGGTCGATTTCCAGGATGGCGGCAGCCGGGTCGTCCACCAGCGCCTTCACTTCGTTGTTGATGGCACCCATCTGCTGGATCAGTTCGCGCATGTTGCGCGCGCCGGCGCCGGAGGCCGCCTGGTAGGTCATGGGCGTGATCCATTCGATGAGCCCCTGCTCGAACAGGCCGCCGATGGCCATGAGCATGAGCGACACGGTGCAGTTGCCGCCCACGTAGGTCTTGATGCCCTTGGCGATGCCGTCCTTGATCACCTGTTTGTTGACCGGGTCGAGGACGATGATGGAATCGTCCTTCATGCGCAGCGTGGAAGCCGCATCGATCCAGTAACCGTTCCAACCGGATTCGCGCAGTTTCGGATACATCTCCTTGGTGTAATCACCGCCCTGACAGGAGATGATCACCTCCATGGCCTTCAGCTCGTCGATGCTGTGGGCGTCCTTCAGCGGCGGCACGTCCTTGCCGATGGCGGGACCCTTGCCGCCCGGGTTCGAGGTGGTGAAGAACACCGGATCGATGAGATCGAAATCCTTCTCGGCGCGCATGCGATCCATGAGCACCGAACCCACCATGCCACGCCAACCGATCAACCCTACGCGCTTCATTTCGCTACCTCACTTAATCACGGGATAAACGCGGAGGTCGCGGAGACGCGGAGGTCGCGGAGAAAACCGTTGCCATTGATTTCCTCCGCGTCCTCCGCATCTCCGCGCACTCCGCGTTGTTATTCATTTCAGAGTGCCGCCACGATGGCGGCGCCCATGTCGGCGGTGCCGACTTTCTTGCAGCCTTCGGTCCAGATGTCCACCGTGCGCAGGCCGGCGTCGAGGACTTTCGACACGGCGGCGTCCACGCGGTCGGCCAGGGCCGTTTCATTCAGGGTGTAACGCAACATCATCGACACGGAGAGAATCGTGGCGATGGGGTTGGCAATGCCCTGGCCGGCGATGTCCGGGGCCGAGCCGTGGATGGGCTCGTACATGCCCTTGCCGTTGGCATCAAGCGACGCGGACGGCAGCATGCCGATGGAGCCGGTGAGCATGGAGGCCTCGTCCGAGAGGATGTCGCCGAACATGTTGTCGGTGAGCATCACGTCGAACTGCTTCGGATTCCGCACCAGTTGCATGGCGGCATTGTCCACGTACATGTGGCTCAGTTCCACCTCGGGATACCCGGTTGCCACATCGGTCACGATCTCGCGCCACAGCTCCGTGCACTCGAGCACATTGGCCTTGTCGATGGAGCACACGCGCTTGTTGCGCTTCATGGCAATGTCGAAGGCGGATTTCGCGATGCGCCGGATCTCGCTCTCGCTGTAAACGAGGGTGTTGTAACCCTCGCGTTCACCCTGGTCGTTCTCGCGGATGCCGCGCGGCTGGCCGAAGTAGATGCCGCCGGTGAGCTCGCGCACGATCATGATGTCGAGGCCCGCGACCACTTCCGGCTTCAGGGTAGAGGCGGAGGCAAGCTGCGGGTAGACCTGGGCGGGACGCAGGTTGGCGAACAGCTCCAGGCCCTTGCGAATGCCCAGCAGGCCCTTCTCCGGGCGTACCGCGATGGGCAGCGGCTCCCACTTGGGGCCGCCCACGGCGCCGAGCAGCACCGCATCGGCCGCCTTGGCCAGCGCCAGTGTGGCATCGGGCAGCGGATGGCCCGCGGCGTCGTAGCCGGCACCGCCGATATGGCCGTGCTCCATCTCCACCTTCAGCCCGAACCGATCCCGCAGCGCCTCGAGCACCATCACGGCCTCAGCGACAATCTCCGGCCCAATGCCGTCACCCGGCAGTACAGCAATCTTCTTCGTCATCTGTTCTTACATTCCAAAAGCAAAAAGCTTGAACCACGGGGGACACGGGGAACACGGGGAAAGACGAGAGGTTTCTTACCCCGTGTCCCCCGTGTTCCCCGTGGTTAATGGCTTTTCTCCCGCTCTCTAAAACAGCCAGGGCGCTTCGGCGCGGCGCTTGGCTTCGTAGGCGCGGATGGCGTCCACGTGCTGCAGGGTCAGGCCGATGTCGTCGAGGCCTTCGAGCAGGCAGTGTTTGCGGAACGGGTCCACCTCGAAACGGATCACTTCGCCCGCAGGCGTGGTGAGGGTCTGGGCGTCCAGGTCCATCGCCAACTTGTAGCCTTCGCTCGCGGCGACTTCCTTGAACAACTGGTCCACCGTGGCCTCGCCGAGCACGACGGGCAGGATGCCGTTCTTGAAGCAGTTGTTGAAGAAGATGTCGGCGAACGAGGGCGCAATGATGACCCTGAAGCCGTAGTCCAGCAAGGCCCACGGGGCGTGTTCGCGACTGGAGCCGCAGCCGAAGTTCTGGCGGGCGAGCAGGATCTGCGCCCCCTGGTAACGGGGCTGGTTAAGCACGAAATCCGGGTTGAGCGGCCGGACGCTGTTGTCCATGCCGGGCTCGCCCACGTCCAGGTAGCGCCACTCATCAAAGAGATTCGGGCCGAAACCCGAGCGCTTGATGGACTTCAAAAACTGCTTGGGAATGATGGCGTCCGTGTCGACGTTCGCCCGATCAAGCGGCGCCACAATCCCATTCAACTTGTTCAACTTTTCCATTCTTCAGACCTCAGCAGGAAAAGGCATTAACAGAGGGACACGGGGAACACGGGGATTTCTTGTTTGTAGGAGCGGCCTCAGGCCGCGATTGATCTCGGCATACCGCACCATCGCGGCCTGAGGCCGCTCCTACAGGTGGAATTCCCACCCACACAGATTTCCCCGTGTCCCCCGTGTTTGCGCTTTTTTCTTCAATTCCAATTCCGCACGTCGACGAAGTGGCCCGCCACCGCCGCCGCGGCGGCCATGGCGGGGCTGACCAGGTGGGTGCGGCCGCCGGCGCCCTGGCGTCCCTCGAAGTTGCGGTTCGAGGTGGAGGCGCAGCGTTCGCCCGCTTCCAGGCGGTCGGCGTTCATGGCCAGGCACATGGAGCAGCCGGGCTCGCGCCATTCGAAGCCGGCCTCGATGAACACCTTGTCGAGCCCCTCGGCCTCGGCCTGCTGCTTCACCAGACCGGAACCGGGCACGATGAGCACCTGCTTCACGTTGGCGGCCTTTTTCTTGCCCTTCACCACTTGCGCGGCAGCGCGCAGGTCTTCGATGCGCGAGTTGGTGCAGGAGCCGATGAAGACCTTGTCCACGGCGATCTGCTCGATGGGCGTGTTGGCCGTGAGGCCCATGTACTTGAGGGCACGGCGCATGCCGTCGGCCTTCACGGCATCCGGTTCGTTGGCCGGATCGGGCACCTTCCCATCCACCGCGACCACCATCTCGGGCGAGGTGCCCCAGGTGACCTGCGGGCGGATGGTCGTCGCGTCGATGCGCACCACGCGATCGAACTCCGCATCCGGGTCCGATTTCAGCGCGCGCCAGGCGGCCACGGCCTGCTCCCACACCTCGCCTTTCGGTGCATAGGGCCGGCCACGCACGTAGTCGATGGTCTTGTCGTCCACCGCCACCATGCCCGCGCGGGCGCCCGCCTCGATGGCCATATTGCACACGGTCATGCGGCCTTCCATGGAGAGGTCACGGATGGCCTCGCCGCCGAACTCGATGGCATAGCCGGTGCCGCCCGCCGTGCCGATCTCGCCGATGATGGCCAGTACGATGTCCTTGGCGGTGACGCCCGGGCCCACCTTGCCGTCCACCGAGACGAGCATGGCCTTGGACTTTTTCTGCAACAGGCACTGGGTGGCGAGCACGTGCTCCACCTCGGAGGTGCCGATGCCGTGGGCCAGCGCACCGAAGGCGCCGTGGGTGGAGGTGTGGGAGTCACCGCACACGACCGTCATGCCGGGCAGCGTGCCGCCCTGCTCCGGCCCCACCACGTGCACGATGCCCTGGCGCAGGTCGTCCATCCTGAATTCGTTGATGCCGAAGTCGGCACAGTTCTGGTCCAGGGTCTGCACCTGGAGGCGTGCGATCTCGTCGGCGATGGCGGCGATGCCACCCTTGCGCTCGGGCGCCGTGGTGGGCACGTTGTGATCGGGCGTGGCGATGACCGACCCCACCCGCCACGGCGTGCGCCCGGCCAGGCGCAGGCCCTCGAAGGCCTGGGGCGAGGTCACCTCGTGCACCAGGTGCCGGTCGATATAGAGAAGACAGGTGCCGTCCTCATCACAGCGCACCACGTGCGCATCCCACAACTTGTCGTAAAGCGTCTTGCCGCTCATGGGCATCACTCCGTAGAAACTGCGCAAAAAGGCATTAACACGGGGGACACGGGGAACACGGGGGATATCCGTGTGATCAGGTAGGAACTCCGCCTGTGGGAGCGGCCTCAGGCCGCGATTGTCTGGGTATGCCGCGCCGTCGCGGCCTTAGGCCGCTCCTACAAACGGAAATCCCCGTGTTCCCCGTGTCCCCCGTGTTTGTCTCTTCCGCCACTGCTTGATTCGAAGTGCCAGTCTACGTAGGCTGGACTCATTACTCCAATTCATCTTTTTCATAGAATCGATTCCTGACAGGCATCCGGCATGGACATTCCGAATCTGCAGGCCTTCGTGGCCGTGGCCGAGAATGCGTCGTTCTCGGCGGCGGCGGAGCGGTTGTTCCTGACCCAGCCGGCGGTGAGCAAGCGCATCACGGCGCTGGAACAGGCCCTGGGCAGTCCCTTGTTCGACCGCATCGGGCGCCAGGTGTCCCTCACCGAAGCCGGGCGCGCCCTGCTGCCGCGGGCGCGGCATATTCTGGAGGCGGTGGAGGACAGCCGCCGTGCGCTGTCCAACCTTTCCGAACGCGTGGACGGACCGCTGTCCTTTGGCACCAGCCACCATGTGGGCCTGCATCATCTGCCGTCGCTGCTGCGCGCCTTCACTGGCCGCTATCCTGCGGTGGAACTGGACATCCGTTTTCTCGATTCGGAAGAGGCCTGCCAGGCGGTGCTGCACGGTGAGTTGGAACTGGCGGTGGTCACGCTGCCGGAACCCGCCCCCGCCAATCTCACCACCCGCGTGCTGTGGGACGACCCGCTTGCGGTGGTGGTCGGGCGTGACCACCCGCTCGCCGTGCGCAAGCGTGTGAGCCTGGACCTGCTCGCGCAGTCGCCGGCCGTGTTGCCGGGTCAAAGCACCTTCACGCGCTCATTGATGGAGAAGGCGTTTGCCGCGCGCGGGCTGCATCCCACGGTGCGGCTGTCCACCAATTATCTGGAGACCATCAAGATGCTGGTGTCGGTTGGACTGGGCTGGAGCGTGCTGCCGCATACGTTGATCGATGATGACACCGTGGTGCTGCGCGTGCCGGAACTGGCGCTGGTGCGCCACCTGGGCGTGGTACACCATGCCTCGCGCACCCTGTCGAATGCGGGCCGCGCCATGCTGCGACTGCTGGAAGGCGATTGATGGCATTCCTCACGTTGGGCCGCTGGTATGCCGATCCCTGTCCCGCAAACACGGCCAGGCAGGTCCTGAATGCCGTGGAACAGCGCGAACAGGCGCTGCGCCGTCGCGGCCGTGGTTCGCTCGCGTTGCGGCTCACCGCCATGCTGGCCCACGCCGCGCTTGGGGACGATGTGCAGGCGGAATACGAGAGCCTCGCCGCTCTGACCTCACGCCGGAGCACCCGCGCACAGGCACTGGTGGAACTCATCTACGGACAGCTCCTCATCACCCGGCGCCGACCCGGCGCCATGGTCCACCTGGAGCGCGGCTTTGCCCTGGCGAAGCACTTGTTTGCACCGGAAGACTATTTCGTGGTGCTCAAGCGCCACACCTTGCTTGCCCTGCTGCCCCCCGCCGATCTGCCGGCGGAAACCCTCGCGAACCTGCTCACAACGGCACGGGTGATGGCGCGCCTGGGCGCACACCGCAAGCGGGCACCCCACGAACCGAACGATACCTTCGGCTGAGCGGCCGCTCTTCAACCCGCCACGCGTTGATTCCTAGACTCTCCTTAGGCGTGTCGAAGGCATCGATGCGGTGCCGGAGTGTTTCCCATGCGCGTTCAACACGGTGTGCTGGTGCCGCTCGGGTATGGCAAATATGTCCGTTCCGATCGCGTGAGTGCGGTGATGCCCATTGAGGAGGAACGTGGGCCCGGACGCCGAACTTTCGTTTACCTGGAAGACCAGTCTGAGCCGGTGGTCGCCTCGCGCGCGGAAGATTCCATCGTCCGCGATCTGGTGCGCGAACCCCAGGAAATCACCCGTGTGCGTCAACAGCAGGAAATCCTGCGTGACCTGCTCGAGGATCTCAGCACGGTGAACGAAACCGTGCGGCAGATCGTTCGGGATCGCAGCCGCCTGGACATGAATATCATCGAGCGCCGGATCAAGGATGCGTTGGAAACCGGCACTGAATAAGCAGTGAATCCTGCATGTCACCGAAACCCGCCAACGCGCCTTCGTGATGCGTCACCGGCGCGTGGCCAGGTGTATGGTGGAAATGGCCAGGTCTGGGACGGAACCGTGCGCACTATGCTTATCCCAACGACGCTTTTTCCAGATTCCCCATGGTGCCGCACCGCCCGATCGCTTCCTTATGGACGACGTGAACCTTGATGAGGTGATAGCTCAGATTTCCGCCCTCGAACAGGCGCAACGGGAAATCAAAGCAGAGCGCGATCAGCTCGCGCACAAACTGATGGATACCGAAGTTGAGCTGCGTCGTCGAACTATGCAAATGGCACACGCGGAACGACTCGCGCGGCTGGGTTACTGGTGCGCGGACCTGCGGAATAATCGTGTGTTGTGGTCCGAAGGCCTGTCCCAGCTACTGGGGGTCTCCCCCGAACCCCAATATCACCCCCTCGGGGCAATTTACCAGTTCGTACACCCCGATGATCGGGCTCGCATTGCCCGTGCCGTTGATGACGCCATGAAAACGCGGTCGGTCTACGTGGTCGACTTCCGCGCCTATCGCGATGGCGAGGAACACAAGGTGCGCATCTGCGGCGAATTCGAATTCGATTCAGCCGGTGAGCCGGTGGCGAATTTCGGCGTCGGACAGGATCTTACAGTCAGGGCGCAGGCAGCGCAGGATTTGCGCGAGAGCCAAGACCGTCATCATCAGCTGACGACAGAATTGGAACTGATTTATCGAACGGCGCCTATCGGTCTTTGCGTCCTCGACCAGGACCTGCGCTTCGTTCACATCAACGAGCGCCTCGCCGAGATCAACGGTGTGCCCGTGGAAGACCATCTCGGAAAAACCGTGAGTGAGGTGGTCCCGGACGTCGCACTGCACAACGAGGCATTACTGCGTGACGTGCTTGAAACCGGCGAGCCGGTGATTGATTTTGAGCTGACGGCAGAGACACCCGCGCGGCCCGGCGTGCACCGCACCTGGCTGAGCCAATATTGGCCATTGCGTCGCGACGATGGGAAAATCTACGGCATCAACGTGGTGGCGGAAGAGATTACGGAGCGCCGCTGGCTCGAAGAATTCCGCACATTGGCGGAAAACTCCACGGACATGATCGTGCGCTTCGACCGGGCATTGCGCCGAATCTACGTCAATGCCGCCTTCGAGCATTTGTTGGGAAAACCACGAACCGCACTGCTCAACAAAAGCAATCATGAAATTGGCCTGCCCGATGAACTCGCCGCTTTTCTCGACCAGGTGCTCGAACAGGTCTTTCTCACCGGTCATGCACAGACCGTTGAAGTAAACCTACCCACGGCGGCCGGCCTTCGCGTCGTTGAATCACGCGTCGTACCAGAATTTGGCCCGGATAGACAAGTGGAAACCCTGCTTGCCATTAGCCGCGATATCACCGAGCGCAAGCAAGCCGAGCAATCGCTGCGGGAGAACGAGCGCAAATACCGCGAGGTGGTGGAAAACCTTTACGAAGGCATTTGGATCATCGATGAAAACGACAATACCACCCTGGTCAACCAACGGATGACGGAGCTGCTCGGATTCTCCGCGGAGGAGATGCTCGGCAGGAATTTGTTCACCTTCATGGATGCGCAGGCGATGGAAGCGGCCAAAAACAATCTGGCCCGCGGGCGCGGCGGCATGCGTGCCGAATATGAGTTCTGCTTCCGGCATAAAAACGGCGCCCAAGTCTTCACACACATCGTTACGGCCCCGCTCTATGACACGGAAGGTCATTACCGCGGCGCCCTCGCAGGGGTCACCGATATCACTGAACGCAAACGTACGGAGGAGATCCTGCACCGGCGCCAGCAGGAATTTGAGGCGCTTTCCGAGCGTTCCCCGGACGTCATCGCGCGGGTGGATGGTGCGATGCGCATCCGGTACATCAATCGGGCCGTGGAACGGCTCACCGGCAAGCCGCGAGACTGGTTCCTGGGCAAGCGACCGGCGGAGCTGCGGCTCGCGCCCCGGGAAAGCACCCTCCGGGAGGAGGTCTTGCAACGGGCTTTCGCAACCGGACAGGAGCAGATGGTGGAGCATGAACATCCGATGCCCGGCGGGATGCGCTACTTCCAGTCGCGGGTGGTGCCCGAATTCGGCGCAAGCGGCGAGGTCGAATCGGTGCTGGTGGTGGACCGGGACATTACCGAACTCAAGCGCGCGCAATTCGCCCTGGAAAGCCTGACGCTTCACGACCCACTCACCCAGATTCCCAACCGTCGCTACCTCGAACAGTTCATCGGGCGGGAGTGGGGACGGGAGGCACGCCACCAGCACCCGGTCGCCCTGATCATGGCCGACATCGATCATTTCAAGGCTTATAACGATCACTACGGGCATCAGCAGGGTGACGACTGCTTGCGTCAGGTGGCTCACGCATTGCGTAGCTGTTTGCGCCGCCCCAGTGATTTTCTGGTGCGGTACGGTGGCGAAGAGTTCCTGGTGGTACTGGTGGAAACCGAGGCGGTGTCCGCCTCATTGCTGGCTGACACCATGCGTCGAAGAGTGCTGGAACGTGCACTGCCACACGCCGCCTCACCGGTGGCGCCTGTGGTGACCATCAGTCTGGGTGTGGCAGGTGCGCGCGCCGACCGATTCAGCTTCGCCACGCTGTTGAGCATGGCCGACCAGGCCCTGTATGACGCAAAGCGTAACGGCCGCAACCGAATCGAGTCGATGGCGGCGCCCGAGCCCCCTGCCTAGCCGCCATCCCTTCTAAGCTTGTTCCCACGCCCGCGTTTAACGGGATAACGGAGGCGACCCATGACAAAACCGGAAACACCCGAGGTTTCGACCATGCAAGCCGAGCCGCTGCAACAGCATCGCTGGCTCGACAAACTGGTGGGCGAATGGACCTATGAAGGCAGCGCCAGCATGGCGCCGGGCCAGGCGCCCATGAAGTTTACGGGCACGGAAAAGGTGCGCTCCATCGGGGCACTGTGGATCGTGGCGGAGTCCTCCGGCGCGATGCCCGACGGCGACACCGCCACCATGGTCATGACGCTTGGCTATGACCCACAAAAAAGCCGCTACGTGGGCACATGGATAGGTTCCATGATGACTTACATGTGGGTGTACGAAGGGACCCTGGATACCACCGGGAACCGGCTCACCCTCGAGTCCGTGGGGCCGAGCATGAGCACACCGGGCGCCATGACGCGCTCCAGGGACATCATCGAAATCCAGGACGCGGATCACCGCATGCAGCACTCGGAAATCCTCGGCGACGACGGCCAGTGGCACTCGGTGATGGACATCAGCTACCGAAGAAAGATTTAAGCGCCCCGAGCGCGGGCACTCCCCGGGTGACCGGGGAGGCCCTGCGCGACAACGCCCCCCGACGCTCAAGAAAACCTGTCAGCCGCCGACATCCCTGACAGTCGAGGTTATCTGCGAACGGCTCCCTCATGGAGCGGATTCTGGTCCTTGATGACGAACCCGCCATGCTCCGTTCCATCGAACGGGAATTGCGTGGTTGTCCCTTCCCGTGTGAATCGCGGACGTTCACCAATGCGGCGGAAGCCATGGCCGAGCTGGCGCTCGATATGTGGGCGCTGGTCATCGTGGATTACCGTATGCCCCAGATGGATGGATTGCGCTTTCTGGAACTCGCGACGCGGGTCTCGCCGTTGAGCGCGCGCTTGCTGATGAGCGGGTATTCGGATCAGTCCATGCTGATCGGAGGGATCAACCGCGGCTGTATCCAGCGTTTTCTGCAGAAAATCTGGGATCGCTATGCGTTCCAGGAGGCCGTGGCTGCATGCCTGCAGATCTATCGAGACAATCTCGCCCACTACAACCGTGAGCGGAACCTCTTCGAGGCGCAGCGTCAGGCCGAAGCACGCCGCGCTCGGCAGGAACACATGTTGGCCTGGAAGATCTGCTGTGCCAAATAGGTCCGCCTCGGCTTGGTGGGAACGGGTGTCTGGGAACGGCGCACTGGTGTTGTATGTGAATACACTGCAGCCCAGCCGTGAATCCATTGCCCGGGCCCACGTACTCACCTAACCTGCTCTTTAGGGCATGCACGGACAGCAAGGGATGAGCGGTGAATTGCAGGCCGACGTGGTGATCATCGGTGGTGGACTCAGCGGACTCGCCTGTGCCGTGGGCCTGTCGGGCAGCGGCCTGGCCGTGACGCTGGTGGAGGCCTCCATTGAACTCGGCGGCCGTGCGCGCAGTTGGACGGATGACGTCACGGGCGACATCATCGACATCGGGCCGCATGTCATCACCAGCGAGCATCGCAACATGCTGCGTCTGCTGGAACGGCTGAATACCGCAGCCGGCATCGTCTGGCACACGGAAAACTTCCTCGTCCTGGCGGGCAGCGAGGTGGTGGTGATGAAACGCTATCCCCTGCCCGCCCCGTTATCGTTGCTCCCGAACCTGTTTTCGGTGCGCGCGCTCTCGCGTCGCGATCTCGCCTCGAATACCCGGGTGGTGCTGTTTGCCATGCGCCTGAGCGAAGCCGACGTGCTGCGTCTCGATGAGCGCAATGCCCGCGACTTCCTCTCCGAGATGGGCGTGACGCCGCGCTTCATCGACTGGTTCTGGAGAACGGCCGCCATGACCTTCATGAACGTGCCCCTGGAACAGTGCTCCGCCGGTGCGTTACTGCGCGTGTTCCGGCAACTGCTTGGCGACAACCGCTTTCGTTTCGGCTTTCCGGGGCGCGGTCTGGGTGATTTGTTCGTGCCCGGCAGCGTCGCCAGAATACGGGCCGAAGGCGGGCGCGTATTCACCCAGACACGCGTACAAGGCCTCGTGTACGAGGCGCAGCGGGTCACGGGGGTTGTGCTCGACACGGGCGCGCACATCCACACGCGCTTTTGCGTGTGCGCGGTGACACCCGCCGAGCTGCGTACACTGCTTCCGGAGCCCTGGACCCGAGCCGAACCGTTCCGCAGCTTGGGGGCGTTCGTGCCCGTACCTTATGTGAGCACCTATCTCTGGCTTGATCGCAAACTCACCCACGAACAGATGTGGACCCGGCTCTGGTCGCCGCAGAATCTCAATTACGACTTCTATGATCTGTCCAATATCCGCCCGGGGAAGCGCCGCGGTCCGTCCATCATCGCCGGCAACATCATCCACAGCCCCCGTGCCCGCGACTTGTCGGACCAGGCCGTCATCCAGGCGACGCTGGACGAAGTGGCCGACTTTTCGCCGCAAGCGCGCGCGGCCGTGGTACGCCACGCCCGGGTGCACCGCATCCCCATGGCGATTCCCGCGCCCCTGCCCGGCATCGAACGCCTGCGCCCCGACGTCCGCACGCCGATACCCGGTCTGCTGCTCGCCGGTGACTGGACCAATACGGGTTTCCCGGCGTCGATGGAAAGCGCGGCCCGGTCCGGATTCCTGGCGGCTGAACAGATTTGGGCCGCCCTCGGCCGACCACGACAGCTTACGCTGCCCATGGTGCCCAGTTCAGGATTCGCCCGCCTGCTGAGCCGCTGGCCGTTGTCGGGATCGGCCGGTTCAGGCGAGGCCTGATTCGCCCGTCAACACACCTTGGTCCGCCAGTCCGTGCAACAACAGGTGGAAATACACGAGCCCCGCAAACGGTCGCCACTGCCTCAGGATCCGCGCCACGCCCTCAAAGTCCAACGGTGCAGCGAGGCCAAGCCACTGCGCAAGCCTTTTACGCGCCCCCACGTCATCACCGGGGAAGACGTGAATTCTTCCCAGGCCGCGCAGCAACACGTATTCGGCGCTCCAGCGTCCCACGCCGCGCAACTGCATGAGGCGACGCAAGGCCTCGGTATCATCGAGACCAGCCAGCGACTCCAGGACTTCACCGTTCCGGACGGCCTCTGCCAGCCCGAGCAGTGCCCGGGATTTCTGGCCGCTGAGCCCCAGGGCGCGCAGCCGTTGTGGGTCGCGGCCGGCCAGGTCGGTGGGTCGCGGAAACCCATGGGCACTTTGCACCGACGCGCCGAATTCGACGGCGAGACGGTTCAACACGGCAATCCCCGCCTGCAGGGAGATTTGCTGACACGCGATGGCGTTGACCAGCGCTTCGAAAACCGACGGAAAGCGCGGCGGCTTGAGGCCGCGAAAGCGATTCGCCAGACTGGCAAGGACAGGATCGGTCGCGGCGAGGCGGTAGAACGGCTTCAGATCGATGTTCAACCCCAGCAAGCGCGCCAGCAGGCCGGTGATCTGTTCCCGTGCCGCTGCGCCTGTCGGTTCGCCCGCCAGCGAAACACGCAGCCGCGGCTTGGCCTCGCCGCCCACCTGCACCACCGTGACTTCGTCGACCTGGTGGTTGAGAACGACGACACGCCGGTATACCTCTCCATCCCAGCGATCAACAACGTTGTGAGCCCGGCGACGCAGCGCCCACACGGTCAGATCGAGTCGGAACGGCGGTATCGGCTCAAGCCAAAATGCCATGTTCGCAAGCCACGCTGCGGGCCTGCGTCAAGGATAGCCAGAGCACGTGATCACAGACGGCCGCATAACCGACGTTAGCTGGACGCACGCCGGCTGCCCGGATTCCCGCACGGCCTATACTGGGAAAAAGGTGCGCCATGAACCGACAGACCCAGGACACCGACACCGATTTGCAACGACTGCGGCGCCTCGCGCGGCTGCTCGACGAAGCCATTCCATTACCCGGCGGTTACCGCATTGGTTTCGACGGCTTCATGGGTATGCTGCCCGGGGTCGGTGACAGTGTGGGCGCGGTGCTCTCGACCTATATCGTGACCTTGGGTGCCCGCCTTGGCGTCCCCACGACCCATCTCCTGCGCATGATCGGCAACATCGCATTGGACCTGGTCGTGGGCCTGGTGCCCGTGCTCGGGGATATTTTCGATTTCACCTGGAAGGCCAACACGCGCAACCTGAGCTTGATCGAACACGGGGTGGGCCGCGCCAGCCGCGGCAAGGCCGGTGAGCGCCGGCTGATCATCCTCATCGTGGTGGTGGTGGCGCTGCTCATCGGCGCCGCATTCGCGCTCTCCGTGCTGCTGGTGGCCGCGCTGGTGTCGCTGGTGCGCGGCTGACACGTTCAACACAGAACACAGAGGACACAAAGAAACACAGCACCCCGAAGGTTCGGGCGGAAATTCCACACATGCTCCAGGAAAGTCCCGCCCCTCATCCCTCATTTCTCTGCCAAGAGCGATGGGGATCGGTTTTCGTATCACTTACAAGCCTCGACGATACGCAACGCGGGTTTCCATATCACAGGTGATACGCAAGGGCGGGGGGAACCGAGGTCAACCGCCGTTTTACTCACCGTCGTTACCCGCGCACCCTGCCGTGGCGCGCGGATGCTGCGGTATGCAGCAGCCGGCGCTCAGCGCAACCGGACGGGATACTGCAGCCGCTTCTCCTGCGCCGTGCCCGCCTGCCGCAGCACACCCAATACCACGACATCGCCTGGCTCATGGCTGAGCAGAGCCAGTTGCACGTCCGTCGTGTCAGCAATCGATTCATCGTCGATACGCACGATGCGATCGTCCTTCGCTACGCCGGCTTGCTGCGCCGCGCTGTCGTCCGAAAAACCGACAACCCGAACACCCGCCGGGGCATTTTCCATCAGCACACCCATCAATCCCTTGGGCGGAAGCTCGACCGGTTCGGGCAACACGATGAAATCGGCCACCTCCGGCGCGACCACTTCCTGGGGACCGTTGAGTACCACCAATGACGGCACGCCCACACGCCGTTCCAGTCGCTGCGGAATGCCGTCGCGCCAGGCGACGTGCCCTGAGCCGGCCAGAATCACCAGGCGCCGTTGCGGCTCGCGCTTCATGTATTCCGCGGCGCGCGCGGCCATGCCTTCGTCCCATAGGAGTTGCGCCTCGAGGAAGTGTTCGAAATCACCGCCTTCACGCACCGGATGGGCTTCGTACAGGTTTTGCAGTCGCGCGCGGTAGTCTTCGTCGTCCCGATTGATCACGGGCAATTGTGCGCGCTCTTCGGCGGTGAGCTTGGCGATGCCGCCTTCCGCCACTTTGGTTATCAGTTCCTTGGGCACGTTGAGGGCAATCAGCGGGATCTTGTTATCGCGTGCGTACTGCAGGATGGGCTGGTACAGGCGGTAATCGAAACCCCAGCGATCCATGTACTGCGTACGCCGCAACATGGTTTTTTCGTCGATTTCGCCGGCCACGAAGGCGTCGAGGTGTTCCTGAAACGGCTGTTGAAAGAACTCCAGCCCGATCGCGATATCGCCGTAACGTCGTTGCAAGTGGCGGATGATGGACAGTTGCACCAGGTGGTGGCTGAATTGATCATGGTTCTCACCGACGAAAACCACCCGTGCCTCATGGAGTGCAGGCAGGACGTCTTCCAGGGCTGGCAAATTGCGCAGGTCGATGGCCTTGGCTTCGAGCGTCTCTGCCGATGCCTGCGTCAGGCAAGGCGCGACTAACATTAGGCCCAGGCAAACGCCCAAACCACGACACAAGCTCTTGATGGATGTTTTATTCATGCCCTCAATCATATTCGACAAACGGCGTTTGCTGAGTCTCTGCGGCCTGATCATGGCCCTGCTTATCGTACCGGCCATCACCATTGCGGCACCCGTGCTGCACCATGACATCGTGGTCGATATCGATCCAGCCCGGCATGCCTTGCAGGCGAGGGACGCGCTGACCTGGTCCGCCCCCCCGGGGGCATTGGAATTCGTGCTTCATGCCGATCTTGAACCGCGCGTGGAAGGCAAGGCCAGGCTCACGCGTCTGGACCGGGGTGAGTACGGGATTCCGTTCGAACGCTACCGGCTCATCCTTCCTGACGGCGCACGTTCGGCGGTCCTGCACTATGGGGGCGTGATCCATCACCCGCTATCCGCCTATGGGGAAGGCACCGGCCACGACCGAGAGGTCACGCCCGGTCTCATCGCCCCGGAGGGCGTCATGCTGAGCGCCTCGAGCGGTTGGTATCCGCGCTTTGCCGCCTACCCGCGGCACGCCTTCACGCTGACGGCCCGCCTGCCGACGGGATGGGAAGCGGTGAGCCAGGGCAGCCGCACCGAAGATCGCAGCAGGGTGCGCTGGCGCGAGAACGCACCCCAGGAGGACATCTACCTCATTGCGGGCCGCTTCACCCGCTATCAGCGCGGCACGGAACCCGCGGCCATGGTTTATCTGCGCACGCCGGACGCCCATCTGGCCGAACGTTATCTGGCCGCCACCGAGCGCTACCTCGCCTTCTATACCGACCTGCTCGGGCCTTATCCCTACGCCAAGTTCGCCTTGGTGGAAAACTTCTGGGAAACCGGTTACGGCATGCCCTCCTTCACCCTGCTCGGCCCGCAGGTCATCCGCCTGCCCTTCATCATCGACAACGCCTACCCCCACGAAATCGTCCACAACTGGTGGGGCAACGGCGTCTACATCGATCCCGCGCTGGGCAATTGGAGCGAAGGCCTCACTGCTTATCTGGCAGACCATTTGTTGA
>JAWLCT010000013.1:0-41960 GCA_041687015.1 Gammaproteobacteria bacterium | reverse complement strand
GATGGGACGCTGGTCGAGCGTAGCGTGACGATGAAGGACCGGAGCGTCACCGTGAATCTTCCCATACCCGGCGCACCGGTCTGCGTGGCGGTCGATCCCCGCTTCGATATATTTCGCCGGCTGTTACCGGGTGAATTGCCCGCCGCCATCGTCAACGTCCTCGGTGCCGAACGGGTGCTGTTTGTCGTGCCCTCCGCCGCGCCCGAACCGTTGCGCCACGCGTATGGCCAGTTGGCCCAGTCCTGGTCGGCGGGTATGAGCGGCGCAGAGATGCGCGAGGACCGTGCGTTACGTGCACTTCCGACGGACCGCCCGGTGGTGTTGCTCGGCTGGGAAAACCGCCATCTCGACGCCTTGTCCGCGCCACTGCCCGGCGCGCGCGATCGAACGCTGCGGCTGGAAAAGCGCCAATGGTCCAGAGCCGACCACAGCTTCGTGCTCGCCGTACCGCATCGGCAAACCACCTTGCTATGGCTCGGCAGTGACGATCCCGCTGCCATCGCGGCCCTGGCTCGCAAAGTGCCCCACTACGGCAAATTCAGCTACCTGGCATTCGAAGGAGCCGCCGCGGTGAACAGGTTGAAGGGTCAGTGGCCTGCCGTTGCATCCCCCTTGTTGCGCACATCAGGGAGCGCCGCTTGCCAACCCGAACCCCGAGCGCCGCTTGCGACGTTCGCCCGGGATTAGGCGCCACGCAGCCAAACGTAACCGCTGAAACAAAAAAGGGGCGAGGATCGCTCACGATCCCCGCCCCCTCCTGCGCGCAATCTTCAGGTCAGCTGTTCAAGACCATGGAACGGGCCATCTCGGCCATATGAGAACAGGCACAGTCGCGCAGGGCCTGGAGGACTTCTGCGCTGTGACCCGTTTCCTCGGCATCGCGCAATTCTTCAATGATGCGCCACTCGTTGCCGCATATCCCGTGTTCGGGTTCGGCGTACTCTTCCATCAGCCGCATGCTTTCGATCTGCAGCCATTCGTAGCTGTTCAAGCCTTCGTCGGTGCCGGACAAGACGTTCCTATTCATCCTGGTTCCCTCCGCATTGCATTGGCAATTCACAATATTAGGCCGCATTAATAATGGTTCACCCGAAGACCGATGGGTATAGGGAATTTGCTACACCTCGCACATGTGAAACGCGTCCGCGGTTTCGACTGACACGGGTTCCCACGGCAGCCTTGTTCGGTGTCAGTCTGTGGCAGATTTGGCTGGAAGAAGGGTGCCCATCACCCTGTCGCCTCCCGGGCACCACGTGCCTTCGCGGCCAGTGCTGGCGCGAACAGCATGAACAGCAGGCCCAGACCCATCAGCCCACCCTGCGCCACGTCGTAGTCGGAAAGCAGCCGCTCCCACGACGTGCCGAGCCCCACACCCAAAGCCCATTCGAACACCACCGTGGCGACGACCCACAGGGCGCCCACCTTGAGTTGATCCGCGAACGACGGGACATCGAGCCAACGAATGGTCGATACGGTGACGATGAACACCAGCAGGGAACCGACCACGACACCCGCCTGATGCGCGGCGTGTTCCCCGATGACAGGATTCACGAACAACCGGCGTAAGATGCCATGGGTGATCTCCAGCAGCATGATGACCAGCCAGATTGCCAACGATTTTTTCCAGTCCATCCACCGCCCTCTGTCCGTCCCAATCTACGGTGTCCCATGCGGTGTATACCGTAGGCACTTACCGGGCGCGTGCTTCGTGCTACGTTCCGCGACAAGACGCGAAAGCAACATACTGCAACGGACCACTACCGAGCATCACCCGTGCCTGACGCAAGCGACACCTCCCCCTGGCACCACGGGCGGCTGTATGCCGCACACCAGCATGCACAAGCGCAGGCTCTGCTGTGCGCAGCCCAGGCCGGCGACCCCGAAGCGCTGGCGCGTTTCGGATTCTCGAACAGCACGCCCCACCGGCAGCTTACGCTGCAAGATGCCGAGGCGGTGGTCGCGCGCGAAGCCGGTTTCACGGACTGGGCCCAGCTTATGCGCCACATCGAGGCATTGGACGCCGCCGCACACAACGCCGCGGCTCGCGGTGATCGCGATCGAACCACCGTGCACATACGCTGTGGTTCCGACATCCGTGACACGTTGCAGGCGGCCGGCTTCAGCGGGGCGTTTCTGGAATTTGCTGATCCGTTCTGCATGGGACCGGTGCCCGCGCTGCCCCTCCCACAGCACCTTCGCCGTCGCGCTCAGTTCATCGCCAGCGCCTTCGACGTAAACCGGGACGCTGCCCTGAGTCGCCTGGAGCGGGAATATACCGCGCTTGAATCCGCCCGCGACCATGACCGCATCGTGCTCTGGTTCGAGCACGACAGCTACGATCAGCTGATCCTTGCATTCGTGCTGAAACGGCTGGGCGACCTCCGGCCCCGCGGTCGTGTGGAACTCATCGCGGAGAATCGCATCCCGGGCGTGCAGCGCTTCATCGGTTTGGGCCAGCTCGCACCGGATGTCCTGGCGTGGTTGTGGGAATATCGTACCGCCATTGGCGACGCACAATTTGAGCTTGGCACGCAGGTCTGGGACGCATTCCGGGCCGATACGCCGACCGCTCTCCATGCCATTGCCTGCACCGGCACGCCGGCTCTACCCCTCATGGCCCCCGCGCTGCTTCGCCACCTGCGCGAGCTGCCGGACCTGCACACCGGCCTCAGTCTGACGGAACAGTTGATACTGGAGATCGTGCGCGACCTTGGGCCACTGCCCCTGGGCCGCATTTACGCCGAACTGATGCGCCTGCGCGAGCCGCTGCCTTACCTGGGCGATACCATGTTCCGGTGGATGGCCCGGGGTCTGGTGAACCAAAAGGTCCCCCTGTTATCCATCACCCCGAATCACGATGACGCCCCGTGGCCCGAACATCGGGTGGCCCTCACCCAGGCGGGGGAACAGGTGCTGGCTCGAACCATCAACCGCCTCGATCTTCAGCCCACGGCGCGTTGGGTCGGCGGTATCGCGATCCCCGGCGACCGCGGGGCGTGGTGCTGGAGTGAAGCACACGCCAAGCCCGTGTGGCGTGCGTTTGAGGACGAGTAGTCGCGTCGGGGGATCAAATCACCTCAGATGACGCTCGCGGGCGCACAAGCCCCTTCGGCTTCCCCCCTGTTCCATTGCAATGCGTGTTGGATGGACCACCCTTGTAGTCGTCAGACGCAACAAGGAGTGTGCAATGAGCCCGCGTCTTGAAAGCGTTGCTGCATTGGATTTCCGTCCGGTGGGCATGCCCCATGCGTCACCCGTGGATTGGCGTGATCAATTCATTTATTTCCTGCTGGTGGATCGTTTCGACAACAACACCGACGGCATCCCGGCCTTCACGCCGGCGGATGCCGGCACGGGCCGCGACATGTCCGCCGGGGTGCGCTTCCAGGGGGGCAACCTGAAAGGTGTGCTGCGCCGACTCGATTACATCAAGGGCCTGGGCTGCACGGCCATCTGGCTCAGCCCCATTTTGCGCAACCGTCAGCGGGACGATTCCTATCACGGCTACGGTGTGCAGGATTTTTTGGAAGTGGATCCGCGCTTCGGCACCCTTGACGACTTGAAGGCCCTGACGCGCGAGGCTCATGGGCGGGGCATGTACGTGATCCTCGACGTGGTGCTCAACCACGCGGGCGATGTGTTTGCCTACAAGGGACCGGTGGGATGCTATACGGGGCAGACCTACGAATTCGACCATTGGATAGAGGATGATCCGAGTCCGGGTCTGCAACCGGTCGACGGGGTCTGGCCAAAGGAAATCCAGAAGCCGGAAGCCTTCAAGCGCAAAGGTCCCATCTGCAACTGGTATAACGAAAACGAAGCCCGCAACGGCGATTTCCTGAGTCTGAAAGAATTGAATCTTGGCGACCCAGGGGTGCTGGACACGCTCATCAAGGTCTACAAGTACTGGATTGCCGAGGCGGATCTGGACGGCTTCCGCGTGGACACGGTGAAGCACATGGAGGAATCGTCCACGGCGATTTTCTGCAACGCCATCCGTGAGTACGCGCAGCGCATCGGTAAACACAATTTCTTCCTGTTCGGCGAAATCGTTGCCGACGACGGCACCATTCAACGTTACCTGGGCCGCAACGCGCGCCTGGACTGGACCCACGAGCGCTTTCCCTCCCTGGATGCGGCCCTGGACTTCCCGCTGTATTTCACCCTGGAGGACGTCATCAAGGGATTCACGAATCCCTGGGTGCTGCGCGCACGTTACGACAGCTTTCATCAAAACTACGCAGATCACGGAGAAGCCGCCCGCCATTTCGTGACCTTTGTGGACAACCACGACCAGATGGCCCGGCCGCATCGCCGTTTCATGCACAACAATCCTTTTTCCAAACAAGTGGTGCTGGCGATCGGGTACTTGCTAACCAGCCAGGGCGTGCCGTGTATCTATTACGGTACCGAACAGGGGTTTGACGGCGGCGGCCTCGACGACCGCTACGTCCGGGAATGCATGTTCGGCGGCGAATGGGGGGCCTTCGACAGTACCGGGCATCACTTCTTCAACACGGATCATCCGCTGTACCGACAAATCGCAGCGATTGCGCGGGTGCGCGCCGAGCAGCCTGCATTGCGTTTCGGACGGCAGTATTTCCGTGAAATCTCCGGGAACAAGGTGGACTTCGGTCATCCCATCGATGGGCAATGCACGTTGGCGTATTCGCGCATCCTCGATACGGAAGAGGTGCTGGTGGCGCTGAATCTGGACAGCCAGCCGCGCAAGGACTGGATCGTCGTGGACCGGAACCTGAGCGCCCCGGCGTCAGTGATGCACGATTTGCTCGATCCGTCGCGAAGCTGCACCGTGCATGAGGCATCAGGCCGTGCCTGTGTACGGGTGCCCTTGGACGGGCACGGGATGGCGGTGTTGAAGGTGGGGTGAATGCAATGCGGGCGCGTAGCTTGCGCGCTACCCGTGCGGAAGGCGTTCGGTGCTGTCTATCCACTGCCGGGCGATGAGGAAGCCGGACGCGGCGAGCGCGGCGGCGGTGAGGAAGGCGACGGTGGGGCCCGCGCTGTCCCACAGCAGGCCGCTGTACCAGGCCCCCAAAGCGCCGCCCACACCGAAAGTGACGCTGGAATAGAGCGCCTGGCCTTGGCCATGGTGGCGCCCTGCGAAGTGCCTGTGAAACAGCGCGATGGCCGCCGCGTGGTACACGCCGAAGGAGGCGGCATGCAGGGCCTGGGCGGGGATGACGATCCACAGCGCATCGGGGAACAGGCCGGTCAGTGCCCAGCGCAGCGCCGCCAGGGCGAAGCTGGCCAGCAACAGCTGGCGCGCGCCGAAATGCGGCAGCAGGCGATGCATCACCATGAACAGTCCCACTTCAGCCACCACACCCAGGGCCCACAACTGGCCGATGGCGGTGCGCGTGTAGCCGTGGTCCTCCATGTAGATGGTGAAGAAGGTGTAATACGGTCCGTGACTGGCCTGCATCAACAGGCAGACCACCAGCAGGGCGATCACATCGGGGCGTTTCAGCGTCGCTGAAAGTGGCGCATCGCCACCCGGCACCTGGGCAATGCCGCGGTCCGGCACCATGTGGCTGGCCACCCAGATGGCCGCAAACATGACCACCAGCACCAGCGGCAGCGGCGAGGGGCCGGTTGCGTCGAAAAGCGCCCCAAGCGCCACCACGGACAGGATGAAGCCGATGGAACCCCACAGGCGGATCTGGCTGTAACGGTGGTGTTGATCGCCCAGGTGGACCAGGGTGTTGGCCTCGAACTGGGGCAACACGGCATTCCAGAAAAAGCTGAAGGCGAACATCACCACCGCCAGCTCCCAGTAGCCCGTCGCGAGGAACACGCCGGCAAAGGTGAGGGTTGCCAGCAGGGAGCCGAGGCGCACGATGGTCATGCGCCGGCCCAGGCGGTCGCCCAGCCAACCCCACAAATTGGGCGCAACGATACGCGTGCCCATCAGCACGGCCATGAGTTCGCCGATCTCCAGGGCCGAGAAGCCGCGCTGCTGGAGGTAAAGCGACCAGTACGGCAGTAACGCGCCGAGCACGGCGAAATAAAAGAGATAAAAGCTGGAAAGGCGCCAATAGGGCATGTGTCTGGTGTGTCTTGGTCGTTCTGCCTCGTTGGAGGCATGCATGCTCTTGCTGTGAGTGCTTCTGATCCCCTTCCCCCACGGCGAGGGTTGGATGAGGGGATCAGGCATCAGCCGTTACGTCAGGGGAACAGACACTCGGAACTCGATCGACAGGCCAGACCAGCGCCCTGCCCTTCACTTCCCCGCAGGGATCCTCGGCGTCGCCGAATGCACGTCGGCGTTCTGGGCGCGGTGGCGCAGGAAATGGTCCATGAGCACGATAGCGACCATGGCCTCGGCGATGGGCGTGGCGCGGATCCCCACGCAGGGGTCATGGCGGCCTTCGGTGACCACGTCGACCGGCTCACCCGCCAGATTCACGCTGCGGCCGGGGATGCGCAGACTGGAGGTGGGCTTGAGGGCGATGGAGCAGACGATGTCCTGACCGCTGGAGATGCCGCCCAGCACGCCGCCGGCGTGGTTCGACAAGAAGCCTTCGGGCGTGATCTCGTCGCGGTGGGTGGTGCCCTTCTGGGCCACCACGCCGAAACCGTCGCCGATTTCCACGCCCTTGACCGCATTGATGCCCATCAGGGCATGGGCCAGGTCGGCGTCGAGGCGGTCGAACACGGGCTCGCCCAGACCCGGCGGCACACCGGTGGCGACCACGTTGACCCGCGCGCCCACGGAATCGCCTTCCTTGCGCAGGGCGTCCATGTAGGCCTCCAGCTCGGGTACCGCCTCCGGGTCCGGGCTGAAGAAGGGGTTCCGGTAGACGGCATCCCAATCCTTCACTGCCAGCGATATCGGGCCGAGCTGAGCGAGATAGCCGCGCACTTCGATGCCTTGTCCGCGCAGCCACTTGCGGGCAATGGCGCCGGCTGCGACGCGCATGGCGGTTTCTCGGGCCGAGGAGCGGCCGCCGCCACGGTAATCGCGCAGGCCGTATTTCTGCTGGTAGGTGTAGTCGGCGTGCCCCGGACGGAAGGTATTCGCGATGGAGGAGTAGTCCTTGGAACGCTGGTCCGTGTTCTCGATGAGCAGGCCGATGGGTGTACCGGTGGTACGGCCGTCGAATACGCCGGAAAGGATTTTCACCTGGTCGGGCTCGCGCCGCTGGGTGGTGTGGCGCGACGTGCCGGGCTTGCGCCGGTCCAGGTCGACCTGCAGCTCAGCCTCGGAGATCTCGAGCCCCGGCGGGCAACCATCCACGATGGCGCCCAGGGCCGGCCCGTGGCTCTCGCCGAAGGTGGTCACGGTGAAAAGCTTGCCGATAGAATTTCCAGACATGGGCGCGCATTGTAGCGGTTTCTGCCTGCCGGCGCGCGGGGGAAAAAAAGCCTGAACACGGGGGACACGGGGAACACGGGGAAAATTGATTTCTCTTTGGGGCGCCGGCGCGGCCTCAGACCGCGACTTGCCCTTCAAGCCGCGCATCGCCGCCTGAGGCCGCTACAGGAGGAACCGGATTCCCCGTGTTCCCCGTGTTAATGCCTTTCAGCCGCCCTCAAGAGGGGGAGACTTCGTCCCAGGCCTGGACGTCCACTTCCTTGACGATCTTGCCGTCCTTCATGGTGGCCATGGACGACGTGAAGACCCGCGAGCCATCCGGGTATTCGCAGCTGTCGGTGAACGCCAGGTGGCTGTCGGCCATGATTTCGTCGTTGATGTGGTGCGTCAGTGGCCGGCTCAACACGTCCTTGAAGTAGTCCGAAATGGCCTGCTTGCCCGACAGCACGCGGGGCGAGCTGGGCGGGTGATTGTGATCGATGACCTGCATTTCGGCGTTGTCGTCGTAGAGCGACAGCATCTTGTCCACATCACAGTTCTCGAGACCCTGGTGGAGCGTACGGGAAACCTCTTGGATATCCATCGTTGCCCTCCATCGAATGACCGTTTGAAAACAAGTCTAGTCGTGGGTCCATCCCATGCGCCGCACGGCACGTGCGCGCTGCGTCCAAATCCGGTCGGCCGTTCAGGTGACGGGAATGCGTTCGCTCTCGGCGAGACGATCCTCCGCATGGGGCTCGAACGGTGCGCCCGGCTGGGCGGAGGTGAGCGGGTTGCGGTGAAAGGCGATGAAGGTTTTCAGCCCGCCGCTCAGGTTGTTGACGTTCTGGAAGCCGTGCTGGCGCAACACGCGGGTACCCAGATAGCTGCGGAAGCCGCTCAGACAGTAGAGGTAGAGCGGCCGGTCCTTGCGGTCGCCCAGATCGGCGATGTGGTGGCGCAGCTCGCCGACGGGGATGTTGATGGCGTTGGGGATGTGCCAACCGGCGTATTCCCGTGGGCTGCGCAGGTCCACCAGCAGTGCGTCCTCGGGAAGATCACCGTATTCCTCTGCATACCAGAGATCCACGTCGCCGCGCAGGGAATTGGCCGCCACAAAACCGGCCATGTTCACCGGGTCCTTGGCCGAACCATAGGGTGGCGCGTAAGCGAGCTCCAGGTCTTCCAGGTCGTAGACCGTCATACCCGCGCGGATGGCCGTGGCCAGCACGTCGATACGCTTGTCCACGCCATCGAAGCCCACCACCTGGGCGCCAAGTAGACGGCCCTCGTTCGGCGTGAACAGAAGTTTCAGGTGCATGGGGTGAGTGCCCGGGTAATAACCGGCGTGACCGTTCGGGTGCAGGTAAATTTTCGTGTATGACATATGCGCGCGGCGCAGCGCCTTTTCCGAGGCGCCGGTGCCGCCGGCGGTCATTTCGAACACCTTGATCACCGACGTACCCTGGGCGGCGTGGAAGGCACTGGGCCTGCCGGCGATGTGATCGGCCGCGATGCGACCCTGTCGGTTGGCCAGCCCCGCCAGCGGGATGAGGGCCATTTCACCGGTGGTGGCATCACGCACCTCCACTGCATCGCCCACCGCGTAGATGTCCGGGTCGGAGGTACGCATGTGCTCATCCACCACGATGCCGCCGCGTGCGCCGACGGAGAGCCCGGCCATCTTGGCCAGCGCGTTCTCGGGTTGCACGCCGATGGCAAGTACCACCAAATCCGCCAGCACATGAGGCCCACCCGCCAGCACCACTTCCACGCGTCCGTTACTGTCGCGGAATTCGCGCACGCTGTTGCCCAGGTGAACGTTCACCCCGAAACTTTCCATGTGGTAGGCGAGATCCCGGGACATCTCCGGATCCAGGTTCTGCATGAGTTGGTCGGAGCGCTCGACCAGATCCACGCGCACACCGCGATGCCGCAGCGCCTCGGTCATTTCCAGGCCGATGTACCCACCGCCCACCACCACCGCACTGAACGCGCCCTGGTCCACCAGCGCCTTGATGGCGTCCATGTCAGAAATGTTGCGCAGGGAGTGAATGCGCGGGTGATTGATGCCGGGCAGCGGCGGCCGCACCGGATTGGCACCGGGCGCGAGCACCAGTTTGTCGTAGTGGTCTTCGAAGGTGCGACCACTGGCATGGTCGAAGATACGCAGCGTCTTGCGGCTGCGGTCAATGCCGGTGACCTCGTGCTGCACGTGCACCTGCAGGGCCAGGGTGCGTTCCAGGTCTTTGGGCGTGACCACGAAGAGCTTGTTGCGATCGGCGATTTCGCCGCTGATGTGATACGGCAGGCCGCAGTTGGCGAAGGACACGTAAGGGTCCCGCTCATACACCACGATCTCCGCCTTCTCGTCCAGACGCCGCAGTCGCGCCGCCGTGGACATGCCACCGGCCACACCACCCACGATAACGGTTTTCATGAGCGCCGCCTCCTCAGGACGTCAAGGCGCGCGCAGGTGGCCGCGCCTCTTGATTACTTTAGACGTCCCGGGAAACGGACCCGAACTGCAAGTATGTTCGGCGCCAACCTACTTCAGAGGCTGCCGCACTGTTCTGCGTTCGTGCCAGAAGGCGAAGGCGCCGGTCGCGATGGCGAGTGCGAGCAGACCGACGGCGAGCAGCGGGTTGCTGAGACTGCTCGGCGAGAACAGAAGAACGGACCCGAGGCCGAGCATCATCACGCCCGAGATCAACTTGAGCACCCGCCCTTCCAACTCGCTCAGCTTGCGTGAGCCCAGGGTATGGACATACACGAGCACGATGGCGATGAGCGGCACCACGTAAACCAGGTTGTAGAACGCCAGGTAGGCGTAGTAACTGGCCGTGGGCAGGTCCTGCAGGGTGAGCAGGCGCGTATACACCATGGGAAAACCGGCCGTGCACAGGGCTTCGTAGCTGTTGGCCACGACGGCCAGCGTGACCGCACCGGTGAGCATCACGGGAAGACTGTCGGCACGCAGCAGCCGGCGCATGCGCTCGAACAGCCTGGGTTTCGCTCGCTCGGGAATGGACAGGGAAATACCGCGCTTGAACCACACGTAATCCTTGACGTTGACCAACGCCATCCCCACCGCAAGCAGCCCTGCCGCCATCGTAACCATGCGCAGTTCGCCGGCAATGAGGAACACGTTCAGCCAGGCGGACATGAGCAGGAAATAAATGAGCCCGGAGAACAGTACGAACACGCCGCCGATCACCAGCATGCGCGAGCGGGTGCGTTCGTGGGTGAGCAGGCTGAGCAGGAACAGCAGCACGAAAAACGCGCACGGGTTGAAGGCATCGAGACCGGCGATGGTCAGTGTCACCAGCGGCAGTGACCAGCTCGCGGGATCGACCACGCCGAGCACCGGCAGCGCGATCGTGGTCGTCGGTGTGGGCGCGGCCACAGGGGCGTGATTGGCGAGGGCATCGCGGCAGGCGAGCAGCCGCTCTTCGAGGAAACGCCCCATGCCCGACGGGGAATCGTAGCCGGTGTGCATTTCCCCGCAGAAGATGAAACCGGGTACGGAACTGGCCTGCTGGCCAAGGGCCTGGGCCATGTCCACGTAGCGCTGCACGTTCTCCCGGCGGGTGGTCACCTCCATGGAATGGACCCGCAGCCAGGTGTGGCGCGCCGCCAGCGCATCCACAAACGGCAGGGCTTCCTGGCAATGCGGGCAGGTGTACGACCAGAAAACGTATAAATCCACAGGTGTGGCTTCATCATCGGCTGCCACGGCGCCGACGGGAATCAGCCAGGAAAACAGCAGTGCCAACAGGAAGAAGCGTTTCATGGACGTGCACGCAAAACCGGAGAACCTACCCTAACCGCGGGCCCGGCCGATGGCAATCGCGACAGCCTTCGCCCCGGCTCACGATACGTCCAGATGTGGCAGAAAAATCCATTAGTCATAATCCCCGCCGGGCGACGCTTCAGGCGCGACCCGGTGCTCGCCGCAATCGGGTGAGTCAGTCCGGCGTGGCGAAACGGTAGTAGTTGGGCTCGGCCAGGAAATCCAGCAGACAGGGATCGCGCACCAATCCGGCCTCGGCACCGGCGAGCTGCGCCTGGTTCACCGTCGCATAGGGCAAGCGGAAACGGCTCCAGGTGGTGACGCGCGTGTGGCCATCCTCGTCCACGAAGCGGGCACGTACGCTCCAGTAGTATTTGGCACCGGCTCGCAACGGCATCTCGAGCGTGTGCTCGGTGGTGGTGAGCCCCTGACGCTCGTACACCAGCAACGGCGTCCTGTGCCGCAGGGCCTGCCAAAGACGCAGGTCGTAAGTCACCTCACGTGCCTGGTCCACCACGTCACCGGCGCCGGCCCGCCGTGCGTGTTCACTGAAGGATTCCCACGCCAGTGTGGGTGTACGCGTGTCGAGCAGGATGAAGCGATTCCATTCCGACGGTGCCCTGTCCAGTTGCGGTCGATACAGGCGCCGCGGCGCCATCCACTGCAATCCGCAGGCACTGCCCACCGCTGGTGAAAGTGCCGCTTTCATGTACAGTGCCTCGGCGATGCGCTCCCCCAGCTCCGCGGCACCCGCGCGCAATTCCGTGGTGATTGCAGTCTCGGACCAGGCGCTCACCGGCCGTTCACTGCTGCGATAGAAAAAGACCCGCCCACCTTCTGCGTTGGCGCCCTGCCACCGCGCGCGCACGGCAAGGTAAAGTGCGAGGCTGTCGCGCAGGTAATGGCCCGGCTCGAATCCGACGGCTTCGGCAGAAAGCGTCAATGTGCTCGCCGCCTGCTTCGCGGGGACCACCGGCAAGGACGTCTGGGTTTCGAGCACACGCACCGTCCGCGCACGCACCGCACGGGCAATATCGCCGGCGGCTTCCCCCAGGACAGCCGCGGGCGCCGGCCCTGCCGCCCCACCCGACTGCGCTACCGCCAGGATCTCCGGTGGCACCGCGGCGCCCCACTGCACCCTGGCTGCCGCCGTATCGGCAATCACAGCCACCGGCCCAGCCATAGCCTGCCCTTCAGGCGCGGCCGATGGAGCGCCGGCGCAAGCACTCAGCAGGACGATCACTGGCAGACAGACGAGACGCTTCACGAACCTTCCCCGGGCAAACCAGTCACGAAGTCTACCGTTCAAGCCGCGGCGGCGAAACCGCACATGGCACATTCCAGGCTGTTCGTGACCGGAAAGTGGGTGACCTAGACTGCCGTGTAAGCCAACCCATCCCGCGTGCAGCAATGGCCGACAACGCGTACCAGGAGAGCGGTTCTGGGACCAGCGACCCCGTCATCTATCGTATCGATGCAAACGATCGCATCACGTGGGTGAACCCGGCCTGGAGCCGCTTTGCCATCGACAACGGCGCACCCGAGCTAAGCGGTGACATGATGGGGAAACCGCTGTTTAGCTTCATCACGGGCTCCGAGGTGGCAGCCCTGCATGCCGCGTTGCTGAAGAAAGTGCGTGAGGGTCGCGGACCGGTGGATGTTCCATTCCGTTGCGATGCGCCGGATCGACGCCGCTGCATGCGCATGCACATCGCCCTGCTCCCGGAACAGAGTGTGGAATACCGTTGCGAAACACTGCACGAGGAATCCCGGCCACCGCTCGCGCTACTGCAGCGTCCAGGGATGATTCGGCTGTGCAGCTGGTGCAAACGCGTGGAAGTGGAAGGGCATTGGCACGAGCCGGAGGACGCCATCACGGAACTCGGCCTGTTCGAAGGCAACGAACTGCCCGGCGTCACCCATACCATCTGCGGGGACTGTTATCACAGCCTGATGTCGGAGACCGATGATGGTGGCGGCGACGACCGTGCACCCTGACGGGCACACGGTCGCAACGATCAGATCACCTTGGAGAACCGCTGTCCCTGCTTTTCACGCAGGTAGCGATCGAATGTCATGCAGATATTGCGGATAAGCAGTTTGCCCGCCGGCTGGACGTCGATGGCGCTGGCGGTGTGGGTCAGCAGACCGTCCGCTTGCATGCCTTCCAGATCCTTCAGTTCGTTGGCGAAGTACGCATCGAAATCGACGCCGAAGCGTTTGCCGACAGCGGCCTTGTCGAGATGAAAGTGGCAGATGAGCTGGGTGATCACCTCGCGACGCAGTACGTCGTCATCGCTGAGTTCGATGCCGCGGAACACGGCCAGGTTACCGGCATCAATGGCGGCATAGTACGCATCCAGTTCCTTGAGATTCTGGCCGTAACTGCGCCCCACCTGACCGATGGAGGTGGCGCCCAGCCCGACCAGATCACAATCGGCATGGGTGCTGTACCCCTGGAAATTCCGGTACAGCGTGCCTTCGCGTTGCGCCACGGCCAGTTCGTCGCCGGGTTTGGCGAAGTGATCCATGCCGATGTAGACGTAGCCCGCAGCGGTGAGCTTCTCGATGGTCATCTGCAGGATGTGGAGTTTTTCCTGCGGGGACGGCAGCTCGTCGGCGTTGATGCGGCGCTGCGGTTTGAACAGTTCCGGCAGGTGCGCGTAATTGAACACCGACAGGCGATCCGGGGAGATGGCCAGGATCTTGTCCAGGGTCTTGCCGAAACTGTCCACGCTCTGGAACGGCAGCCCGTAAATCAGGTCGATGGAGATGGATTTGAAGCCGGTGTCACGTGCCGACTGCAGCGCGGCCAGGGTCTCTTGCTCCGACTGGATACGGTTGACCGCCTTCTGCACGCGCGGATCGAAATCCTGCACACCCAGGCTCATGCGGTTGAAGCCCAGGGAGCGCAACAGCGCGATGGTGTCCTTCTTCACCTCGCGCGGATCGATTTCGATGGAGTACTCGCCGGTATCGTCATCGCGCAAACGAAAGTGCTTGCGCGTGGTGTCCATCAGGGCGGTCATTTCCTCGTGACTGATGAAAGTGGGCGTGCCGCCGCCCCAATGCAGCTGATCGACGGTGCGGTCCTTGTCGAACAACGCACCCTGCATGGCGATTTCCTTGAACAGACGTTCCAGATACGGGCTGGTGCGGGTGCGGTCCTTGGTGACGACCTTGTTGCAGCCGCAGTAATAGCAGACCGTGTCGCAGAACGGGATATGGAAATACAGCGACAGCGGACGTTTGGGATCTTCCCGGTTGGTGGCCTGGGCGATGGCGCTGTAGCGGTCTGTGTCGAAGCCGGCGTGAAACTGCGGCGCAGTCGGATACGAGGTATAGCGCGGACCGGACTTGTCGTAGCGCTTGATCAGGGCTTCGTCGAAGACGATGGTCTGGTTCATGGTCACAGCTTTGCACCTCGTTGCCGCCATATCAGCGTGGCGGCTTGCGCGTTTGAATCCAGCGTGTGGTTCCTTACGCCCTCCGGAAAGGGCTGGGGCGAGGGATCAACAGTACGTCTCATGCGGCAGCGAACAGCGCGCTGTAGTCCTCCAGTTCCTCTGCCGTCAGCACAAACACCTCGGCATCGCCGTGTTCGAATTCCACCCAGGTGAACGGCACCTCGGGGTACAAGTCTTCCAGCGCTGCCGCACTGTTGCCCACCTCAACCACCAGCAGGCCACCGGGATTCAGGTGCCCGCGCGCCTCGCGCAGGATGGTGCGTACCAGGTCGAGGCCGTCGTCACCCGCGGCGAGTGCATTCTCGGGCTCATGGCGGAACTCCGGCGGCAGTGCGGCCATGTCCTCCGCGTCCACGTAGGGCGGGTTGCTGACGATCACGTCATAGCGCTCACCGCGCAGTTTAGCGAACAGGTCTGACTGCACCAGCCGCACCTGGTCCTGCATGTGATGGCGCGCCACGTTGGCGGCAGCGACCTCGAGCGCATCGGCGGAGATGTCGCTGCCGTCCACAATGGCCTCGGGGAAGGCCACGGCGCTGGCAATGGCAATGCAACCGCTGCCGGTGCACAGGTCGAGGATACGCCCCACCCGTTCCGAATCGATCCACGGTTCGAAACGGCTTTCGATGAGTTCGGCGATGGGCGAGCGCGGCACCAGCACGCGCGCGTCCACGTGAAAAGGCAGGCCCGCAAACCAGGCTTCGCCCGTGAGATACGCGGCAGGCAGGCGTTCGCGCACACGGCGTGCAAGCAGCTCCGCCACCGCCCCGCGCTCGCTACGGGTGAGGCGCGTGTCGAAATAGGCCGCGGGCGTGTCATGCGGCAGATGCAATGCATGCAACACCAGATAAACGGCTTCGTCCTGTGCGTCGGGCAGACCGTGGCCGTGGTGCAGACCGGCGGCGTTGAACAGACTCATGCCCCAGCGCACGAAATCGCGCGCTGTTTTCAGGTCCTGAACAGCCTCGTCGATGTCGGGCATATCAGGCACCGGGCTTGCGTGCATGCTTGGGACGGAAGGCCTGGCAGACGTCGGTGTTGGTTTCCAGGTAAGGGCCGTCGATGAGGTCGATGCAGTACGGCACGGCAGGGAATACCGCGTACAGGCAATCGGCAATGGCCGAGGGTTTACCCGGCAGGTTGATGATCAGCGAGCGGCCGCGGATGCCGGCGATCTGGCGCGAGAGAATGGCGGTGGGCACCACCTTGAGCGATACGGCGCGCATCTGTTCACCAAAACCATCCAGGATCTTGTCGCACACCGCCTCGGTGGCCTCGGGCGTCACGTCGCGCAGTGCGGGGCCGGTGCCACCGGTGGTGACCACCAGACAGCAACCTTCCACATCGCACAGTTCCTTGAGTGCCTGCTCGATGAGCGGCTGTTCGTCCGGGATCACGCGCGCCACCGCCTCCCAGGGCGTCGCGAGAATCTTGCCCAGGTCGGCCTGGATGGCCGGGCCACCTTCATCTTTGTACTCGCCGCGGCTGGCGCGGTCGGACACGGTGAGAATCCCAATGCGTACGTTTTGTGCGGTCATGACAGACAGAAATTGGAACCGGTCGGGGATTATACCCGGCGCGGCCTGTTTTTACGCCGGCTGCTCGAAGCGGGCCAGGTGAACCGGCACGCGTCTCGCGCCCCAGTCGCCCGGCCTGGGTCCGAACACGCCGGCACAGGGCGTGCCACAACGCTGGCAACGTCCATCCGCAGAAAGTTGCCAATCCGACAGCACATAGCCGTCACGCCCGATGAGCTTGCCCCCGCACTGGTGACAATAGGTGCTGCCGCCCTCGGGGTCGTGCACATTGCCCGTGTAGGCATAGCGCACGCCGTTCTGCAGGGCGATTTGCCGCGCGCGGCGCAGGGTCTCCGCGGACGTGGCCGGTATGTCGCGCATCTTCCAGTCAGGATGAAAGGCGGTGAAATGCATGGGCACATCAGGTCCCAGTGCCCGCACCACCCATTGGGTCATTTGTTCCAGCTCGGCATCGGAATCGTTGAGACCCGGAATGAGCAAGGTGGTGAGTTCCAGCCAGACACTGGTCTCGTGCTTGATGTAGACAAGGGTATCGAGCACCGGCTGCAGGTGGGCGCCGGTCTGTTTCACGTAAAAGGCGTCGGTGAAGGCCTTGAGGTCGACATTGGCCGCGTCCATATGCGCATAGAACGCCCGCCGTGGCTCGGGACACACATAGCCGGCGGTGACCGCCACCGATTTGATGCCTCGTTCACGGCAGGCCTGTGCCACGTCGATGGCATACTCGTGGAAAATCACCGGATCGTTGTAGGTGTACGCCACGCTGCGGCAGCCGAGGGACTCGGCGGCGCGGGCGATGGTTTCGGGACTGGCCTGGTCCATGAGCGTGTCCATGTCGCGCGACTTGCTCATGTCCCAGTTCTGGCAGAACTTGCAGGCGAGATTGCAGCCTGCCGTGCCGAAGGACAGCACCGGGGTTCCCGGCAGGAAGTGGTTGAGCGGCTTCTTTTCGATGGGATCGACGCAAAAGCCGCTGGAGCGCCCGTAGGTGGTGAGCACCACCTGGCCGTTCAGGTTGCCACGCACGAAGCACAGTCCGCGCTGCCCTTCGTGCAGGCGGCAAAAACGCGGGCACAGGTCGCACTGCACGCGCCCGTCATCCAATGCGTGCCAATAGCGAGTGGGCGTGCTGGTACGGGGATCGATGTTGTCCGGTGATTGGTTCATGATTAAAACACCTTGCGAGCTAAGGCTTCGACCACAACGCCCCTGCGGCGTTGCAGACGAACCGAGGAGACGCGATGCCCGTGATTCGTGAGCCGGCCGTGGCCGGAAGCTTCTATCCCGCAGAGCCGGAGATGCTGCGCGCCGACATTCGACGCTATCTGGATGCCGTGCGCGGCGATGCACCGGTGCCCAAGGCCATCATCGTCCCGCACGCCGGATACGTCTATTCCGGCGCGGTGGCGGCGAGCGCCTATGCCCGCCTGGTCGCAGCCCGCGGTGTCATTCGGCGCGTGGTGCTGCTCGGCCCATCCCACCGCGTGGGCTTCCGCGGTCTCGCCACGTCCAGCGCAGAACTGTTCCGAACACCTCTGGGTGACATTCCCGTGGACATCACGGCCGTGGATGCCCTGCTCACCCTGCCGCAGGTACGTGAACTCGACCAGGCCCATCTGCAGGAACACAGCCTGGAAGTGCAACTGCCGTTCCTGCAGGAAACCCTTGGCCGTTTCAGTCTGATCCCGCTGGTGGTGGGCGATGCCGACGGTCAGGAGGTCGCGGAGGTGCTGGAGAGCGTTTGGGGCGGGCTCGAGACCCTGGTGGTGATCAGCTCGGACCTGAGTCATTACCACAGTTACGAGCAGGCGCGCGATCAGGATACCGCCACCAGTCGAGCCATCGAATCCCTGGCGCCCGAAGCCCTGCGCTATGAGGACGCCTGCGGTCGCAATCCCATCAACGGGCTGCTGACGCTGGCTCGCAAACACGGCTACCGCATCGATACCATCGACCTGCGCAACTCCGGCGACACCGCCGGTCCGCGCGACCGGGTGGTGGGTTACGGCGCCTATGTCCTCCACTGAGTTGCCGTCCGAGGCGCGCGGCATGCTGCTCGCGGTGGCGAGGGATTCCATTCGTCACGGCCTGCAACATGCGCGTCCGATCAGCGTTCAGGCGACAGTCTACCCGGAAGCCTTGCGCGCCCTGCGGGCGAGCTTCGTGACCTTGTATGCCAAGCACGAACTGCGCGGGTGTATCGGGGGATTGCAGGCCCGCTGGCCGCTGGTCGAGGACGTGGCGCGCCACGCCTTTGCCGCCGCCTTCGAAGACCCGCGCTTCATGCCCGTGCGGGCCGAAGAGATGTCCTCGCTGACCGTGTCCATCTCCGTGCTGAATCCCGCCGAGCCCCTGCCCGCGGCCTCGGAAGCGGAACTGATGGCGCTGCTGCGGCCCGGCGTGGATGGCTTGATCCTCAAGGAAGGGCCGTTTCGCAGCACCTTCCTGCCCAGTGTCTGGGAACAGCTGACCGACGCGCGCGCGTTCCTCGCTCACCTGAAAATGAAAGCCGGACTTGCGCCCGATTACTGGTCCGACAGCCTGCGCTTCGAACGCTACACCACGGAAAACTTCGGCGGCCCATGGTCGTCGTGAGCGAAACGACTATTCAGTGATGCACCTGCCGATGGAATGGGCCAGGCACTGCACACCGGGCTCCCATTCCGCAAAATCCAGGCGTGCACCGGTGAAGTCGGCGCCCTCGCGGCGCACGTCGGTGAGAATGGCGTAACGCAGGTTCGCCCCGCGGAGGTTGGCATTGATGAGATCGGCACCGCGTAGATTGGCACCGAGCAGTTCGGTGTCGCTCAGATTCGCGCCACGCAGATTGGCCAGGGCAAAGTTCACGTAAGCCAGATCACCGCCGCGCAGGTTGGCGGCGCGCAAGTTGGCGGTGTTCAGATCGGCTGAGCGCAGGTTTGCGCCGGCCAGGTCCACGTTGGGAAAATCGCGCCCGGCGAGCAGACATCCGCTCCAGTTCACGCCAGGCGCAGGCGGTGCTTCACAGCTGGCTTGCGCTACGTCGCTTTGCCTGGGCAGCAGAAACGGCACGGCGATCACCGCAGCCACGATGGCGGCGAGCATCACATAGTGGCGCAGGCGGATCTCCGCCACGACCGGCTCGAACCCGGCGCGGCCGCCCGCGCTGGGGTCGGCCCGGCGCTCCGGCCCGTCGTGATGCCCGGCACCGGGGTGGCGACGCTCGTCGGCCCAGCGGCGGGCCGACTGCAGGCGTTCGAGCACTTCCGGATCGTCGGGGTGGGACTCGGCTTCGAGCATGACGTCCGGCACCAGGGCTTCCACATCCTGCACCCGGAACCACTCCGTACGATCACCGCTCACCTCGTCATCGGCGCGGATGCGGCCAAGCAGCACATAACGGGAGATCAAACCGATGGGATAGGGCCCGGTGACCCGTCCCTCGCGACGCACGTACAGATTTTGCTGAAGATTCTTCATGCTCGCTCTCCCGCTTTGGCGCATCATAAACAAGCGCTCGCATCACGGATACACCCGCAATCACGAACCATGGACATCAAACCCACGGCCCCGACCCTCTCCCCGGCACAGCTCACCCGCGCCGCTTCGGTGCTTGCCGCGGCCTGGCGTGCAGGTGCCGCACTCGAAGCGCTTGTGACGCACGGCTCGGCGGCAGGTGGCACGGTCAAGCTGCTGGTCCAGGGGCGCGAGGTGGAGGTGCGCAGTGAAGTGCCGTTGCGCGCAGGGCAGCGACTGTTGCTCACCGCCGCCGAGCGCCCGGCCCATTGGCAGTTGCGCCTGCCCGAGACGCCCGGGCCTTCCCCGCTGGAGCAGGCGCTGCGCCAGGTGTTGCCCCGTCAGCAACCTCTCGCACCGGCTCTGGCCGCCCTCATTCGGCTGGCCAGCGAATCAGGCCTCGCGCCCCTCCGCGAATGGGCCGCCCGGCTGCACGGGCACATCCCCGAGCCCCGCCAACTCACGACGCCCAAAGGCCTGCAACAGGCGGTCAACGGTTCAGGCATGTTCCTGGAGGCGCGGCTTGCGGCGCGCCAGGCACCACCGGCGGGCAGCGCATCCCAGACACCCCCGACGTCGGGCCCGCCCGGTCCAACGCCCTCAAACCCGTCCGGCACCAATGTCGCCCTTCCGGCGGTTGCCCCCCGCGACCCGCTTCCCCCGGCGGCCCCGGTGAGGCCCATTGCGGGTGGGGATAACCCGGCGGGCTCGTCGGCGGCGCCACCGACCGTAGCCGGCGCGACCCCATCAGCGGATGGAAACACGGCACGGCTGCCGGGGACCGTGTCGCCGTCACTGCTGTCTTCGAGCCCGGCCACCACCGACGCCACCCATGCCAATGCCCTCCCCGCCGCCTCGACGCTGACGCTCCCTTCGGGCGGCATCGTGGGGGGTGATCTCAAGGCCTTGCTGCTGCGGCTCTTCAGCCTGCTGCGTGCACCGCCATCCCGCTCCCAAGACGGTGCGCCCCACGAACGCACGACCGCCGTCGAAACCCTGCGCGCCCTCGCCCGGCAGGCCGACGGTGCACTTGCTCGCATCGAGCTGCATCAGTTTCGTGCCACGCCTGAAGACCCGGATGGCGGCGGCCCCGCCTGGGTAATGGAACTGCCGTTCCGCCAGGGCGCGGCCTTGGAGACGCTCACATTGCGTATCCGCCGCGATCCCGAGCAGAAAGACGATCCCGATGCCCCGGCGCCTTGGACGGTGACCCTCGAACTGGGTGACGCCGGGGCCGGGGCGCTGCGTGCGGTGATTGGCTTGCACGGCCGCGCGGTGAGTACCCGCTTCTTTGCCGAGCGTGCGGAGATGGCCGAACGCATCAACGCCTCCTTGCGCGTGTTGGACACGCGGCTGCGCGCGGCGGGGCTGGACGTGGATACGCTGGAAGCCCACACCGGCCGCGCCACGGGCGACGAGGAACCCATGCCCTCGGGGCTGCTGCAGGAGCGGGTATGAACGATTCGAAACAGCACACCAGGACGTCTGCCGTCGCCCTCCAGTACGATGGACGGGAGGCGCCGCGCGTCACCGCAAAAGGTGATGATGAGGTTGCCGAGGCCATCATTGCCGCGGCCCAGGAGCACGGTATCCCGCTTCAACACAGCCCCGAGCTGTGCCGCCTGCTGGCCCGCCTGGAATTGGGCGAAACCATCCCCCGGGAGCTCTACGTAGCGGTAGCCGAAGTGCTCGCCTTTGCGTTCTGGGTGACCGGCCGGGTGCCGCAAAAGCCGGAGTCCTGATGGATGTTCCGGCGGGGGCCTTGCGAAAATGGGATTCAGTGGCGTGCGTCGGGTTACGCCCTGACGGGCTAACCCGACTTACGTTGCCGCAGCGGGGGATACGTGCTTAGCGCGGTTTGTTGCTTTCGAGCCGGCCCATCATGACGAGCAATTCGGCTTCGCCGCGGGACAGGCCGCAGATTTCCATGAGCTCCTCCGCGCTGGCGCCCTTGCGCAACAGTTTGGTGGCCTGCTCATAGGAGCGGCCGTCCGGGTCTTCGTGTTGCTCCTGGCGCAGGCCCAATTCCTCCTGCCGCTGGGCGACGTGGCGCAGCTGCTGTTCCGCGCGCGCAATCCGCTGTCCGACGCCCATGGTGGCATTGCACAGCGCGCGCAGGTCGCTTTGCAGCGCATCGAGCCGGGCCTGGGTGGCACGTTGGCGGGTGAACGCCACCCTGTTCAACACCAGCGCCACGAAAACCAGCGCCAGTGCTGCCGCGATCAGAAGGATTTCAGTGCTCATACGTATTCATCGATGTGGCCGCCGGCAGGTGCGTCCGGTGGTGCATCACGCTGCTCCTGCTTTTTCTTGCGCCGCTCCGGCGTGCTGTCCTCCTGCTCATCGCGTTGGCGCTCGGGCAGGTCCCGGTGCGGTTCCGGCCAGATGGGTTTCCCCGGTGTGACGCGGCCCACCTCGGACATGACTCACTCCATGGAGAACAATCGTGCGTAATCGATCAGGATGATGAGTTCCTCACCCTGGTGACTGACGCCCTGGATGAACTTCGCACTCTCGTCGTTGCCCACATTGGGGGCCAGTTCGATCTCCCCCGAGGGGATGTTCATCACTTCGGCCACGCTGTCGACCATCATGCCGACCACCTGATCACCTTCCTCGATTATCACGATGCGTGTCGCGTCGTCCACGGCACGGGGCTGCAGCCCAAAGCGCTTGCGCGTGTCGATCACCGTGACCACGTTGCCGCGCAGATTGATGATCCCGAGCACAAAATCCGGCGCACCGGGTACCGGCGCGATCTCCGTGATTTTCAGGACCTCGCGCACCTGCATGACGTTGATGCCGTATTTCTCCGCATCCAGGTGGAAGGTGACGAAACGGCTGGCGTCGTGCGTGGCGCGGCCGGCGTCATGCTGTTCAGTGTCTTTACGGGCCGTATTCATGGCAGATCTCCGGTTCCTTCTTCCTCCGACCACTCAAGCCCCGCATCGGCCGCGCCGCGGGCGAGCAGGTCCGCAAAAGCGCTCGGGTCGATGAGCGCACACATATGTTCGATGACAGTGCCGGCCAGCCAGGCTCGGGTGGTGCGTGTGGTTCGCCAGCGCACCTGCTCGGGCTCCAGGGTAATCACTTCCGCCACGTCGTCACAGGCCAGTCCCCAGTCACCCTCGCCAATGAAAACGATGCGCGAAAAGCGTTCGTCCGGGGTGCCCGTGAGCCGTGCGCGGCGGTCGCGAGGCAACACCAGCAACGCCGTATCCACCACCGGAACACTGCGGCCGCGGTAACGGACCAGGCCCAGGAACCATTCCACGTGGCGGGGTAACGGCGTCACCGGCGCGGCACCCCATTCCTGCACGCCCGACAACTCGATGAGCGGCACGGCGAGCGTCAATCCGGCGGTGCGAAACAGCATGGCCTGAAAACGCTGACGCCCCCATTCGGGTTGTGCGTCCGGCGCTGGTTGGGTGATGGGCCCCGATGCGGCAACGGGGGCCGGTGCCTCGACGGGCGCCGGTGTCTGGGTGGACGTGACGGGCGGCGCCGGGGGTGCTTCCTCGATGACGTCCGGAATCTCGCGCAGCAGCGCCTCCAGATACACATCGAGTGCCTGACGTTCGTCGATCAAGGTCTGGGTGCGCGCCATGGGCTTGCTCATGAGGCGCTCCTTGCTGCGGATTCGCCCTGACTGAGCAAATGGTTGGCCAGCGCGGTATAGGCAATCACGCCGCGCGCCTGCGGGCTGAGGTAATTGAGCGGCGCACCGTGCTGACTCGCCTCACGAAACTGGGTATCCACCGGGATAACAGAATTCCACAGCACGTCGGGAAAGCGGTCCCGCAGCGCGGAAAGACTTTCCAGGGACGACTGCACGCGGCGATCGAACATGGTGGGGATCACCAGATAGGGCAGCGGGCGCTTGCGTGCCCGCAGGATCATGCCCAGTGTGTGCAGCATGCGCTCCAGGCCCTTCATGGCAAGAAATTCGGTCTGTACCGGAATGAGCAATTCGTGGCTGGCAGCCAGTGCGTTCACCATGAGCACGCCAAGCACCGGCGGGCAATCCACGAACGCCACATCGAAATGCCCGCTGCACTGGGCCAGGGCACGCGCCAGCACCAGGCCCATGCCTTCGCGCGCCCCGAGCTGACGATCCAGTGTCGCGAGCGCGCTGGACGCGGGCATCAGGTGCAGGTTCGCAAAGCGGGTGGCACGCACCACACTCATCGGATCGGGATGGGGCGCGTTCTGAAACAGCGTATAGACGCTGTGCTCGAGCGTGTCCGGATCGAGGCCGAAATAGGTGGTAAGCGACCCGTGGGGATCCAAATCCACCATCAGGGTGCGGTAACCGCGTTGGGAAAGCAGCCCCGCGAGGGTGACCGCGGTGGTGGTCTTGCCCACACCGCCTTTCTGATTGGCGACGGCGAATACGCGCATCACTGGCCTCCGCGCTCGAATTCTACGAGTCGGCGCGAGTCCTTGTCGGCCAGCACCACCACCAGTACGCGGCGATTCCGGTTGCGCCCTTCCGGCGTGGCGTTGTCGGCCACGGGGCGGTATTCGCCGAAGCCGACCGCGGCCATGTTTTCGGGTTTCACACCCTGCTTCATGAACACGTGCACCACACTGGCCGCGCGTGCGGCGGACAATTCCCAATTGGATGGAAAGGCATAGGTATTGATGGGCACGTTGTCGGTGAAACCTTCCACCTGGATCTGGTTGGGATATTTCTTCAGTACCGCTGCAATACGCCGCAGGATGGGAATGGCCTCGTCTTCCAGCTGTGCACTGCCGCTCTCGAACAGGAACGTGGTATTGAGCTCCAGTTCGACCCAAAACTCTTCGCGCCGGACGCTCACCATGTCGTCTTCGATGAACGGCAGCATGGCCTGCTGGAAATCGTTGGCAATCTGCACCAGTTGTTCGATGGGGTTCTCCGGCGGGTCACCGGCGCGCAGTTTTTCCGGCTCGATGATCTTGGGAATACCCGACAGGCCGTCATCACCCACCTGCACCGGCTGCACACTCTTGGGCGTGGTGTTGAAGGCGCTGATGAGCGTATCGGAAAGCACCCGGTACTTGCCCTCATTGATCGAGGAAATGGCATACATGACCACGAAAAACGCGAACAACAGGGTGATGAAGTCGGCGTAGGAAACCAGCCAGCGCTCCAGGTTGTCGTGTTCCTCACGGCGGTTTCGCTTGCGCGCCATTGGCGGTTCCTCAGTGCAGGTAGCCCTGCAGCTTGGTCTCGATGTTGCGCGGATTCTCGCCTTCGGCGATGGACACGATGCCCTCGATCATCATGTAGCGGAACTGGGTCTGCGCATGGATGACGCTGCGCAGCTTGTTGGCGAGCGGGATATAGAGCAGGTTCGCGAGACCAACGCCGTAGATGGTGGCCACGAACGCCACGGCGATACCGTGACCCAGCTTGCTGGGGTCGGACAGGTTGTTCATGACCTGGATGAGGCCCATGACCGCGCCGATGATGCCAATGGTGGGACTGTAACCGCCCATGCTCTCGAACACCTTGGCCGCGGCAAGATCGCCCTGTTCCTTGGTGTCCACCTCCACTTCCAGGATGGCGCGCATCACCGGCGGCTCGCTGCCGTCTACCAGCAGTTGCAGGCCCTTGCGTGCGAAGGCATCGGGCTCGGTTTCGGAAATGGATTCCAGCCCCAGCAGGCCTTCCTTACGGGCCGTGTTGCTCCATTCGATGATCTTTTCGATGGCCTCGTCAGCGGCCAGACGCGGCGGACGGATGGCCCACACGAGCATGCGCAGCCCACGCACGAAGGTGGTGAGCGGCGACTGCAGCATCACGGCACCCAGCGTGCCGCCGAGCACGATCAGCGCCGCCGGCGCGTTGATCAGGGCGCCGGCGCTGCCGCCTTCCAGGTACTGGCCGCCGAGAATGGCGCCGAATCCCAGGATGAGGCCGATGATGGTGAGAATATCCATGATGCATTAAACCCGTTGTGCCAGTGCCGGGCCGATGTCGTGCAGGGCGAGCACCTGATCCGCCAAACCGGCTTCGACCACCGCCGCCGACATACCGTACACCACACAGGTGGCTTCATTCTGTGCCCAGACCGTCGAACCGCCCTGCTTCAGCAATCGCGCCCCTTCCCTGCCGTCGGCGCCCATGCCGGTGAGCACCACCGCCAGCACCTGGCCCGGGAAGCTCCGCGACAGCGAGGTGAAGGTGGTGTCCACCGACGGCTTGTAGGTCTGTCCGGGCGCACTCTCGGTGATGCGGATCACGGCGCGCCCGGCGCGCTGCTCGACCAGCATCTGCTTGCCGCCCGGGGCAAGCAGCGCCACGCCCGCTTCTATGGGATCACCATCGGCGGCTTCCTTCACGGTGATGGCGCACTGTTGATTGAGCCGCTGAGCGAACGCCGGCGTGAAGGAACCCGGCATATGCTGCACCAGCACCAACGGCAGGGGGAAATTGGCAGGCAGCTTGGTGAGTACTTCCTGCAGGGCGACCGGTCCCCCTGTGGAGGTGCCGATGGCGACAATCTTGCAGGTGCCCCGACGGTGGGCGACAGGGGCCGCCGGCGCGACGGGACGCGGCTTCACCCTCGCGACGGCGGTGGCGGCCGTCACTGCATGGGGGCGCACGGTCTGGTGACGACGGCCCGAACCGATGGCGTAGACACGCTCACACAGCTGGCGCTTGGCTTCATCGCGATCCCGGGAGATGTCCTCGAACTTCTTCGGCAAATAATCGACCGCGCCCGCATCCAACGCGTCGAGGGTGGGCTTGGCACCGTCGGTGGTGAGGGACGAAAACATCAAAATCGGCGTAGGCATGGCCGCCATGATGCGGCGCACCGCCGTGATGCCGTCCATCACGGGCATTTCGATGTCCATGGTGATCACATCGGGCTTTAGCCGCGCGGTCATCTCCACCGCCTGCGCGCCGTCCTCCGCCGCGCCCACCACCTGCAGGCGCGCATCGGAGTTCAGCATCTCCGTCACGCGGCGACGAAAAAAGCCCGAGTCATCTACCACCAATACACGGATAGCCATCCGTTAAACCTTTCTTCCTATTCCGCCAGAGAAAAAAGCCATGGACCACGGAGGCCACGGAGGGCCACGGAGGAAAGTGATTCCCCGTCTCCGTGACCCGCCGTGGCCTCCGTGATTGCTGTCTTTTTATTCATTGGCATCATGTCGATGCTTACTGTCGGCGCTGGCCGTAGGCCTTGAGCAGGCTGGGGACGTCCACGATCAGGGCGATGCGGCCGTCGCCGGTGATGGTGGCGCCGGCCAGGCCCGGCGTGCCGTGCAGCAACGCGCCCAGGGGCTTGATCACCACTTCCTCCTGGCCGATGAGTTCATCCACCACAAATCCGACCTGCTGGTTGCCCACATGGACCATGACCACATGGCCCTCATTGGGCAGGGAATCGTTGGCGGCAGACTTGACCAGCCAGCGCGTGAGATAGAACAGCGGCAATGCCTTCTCGCGCACCACTACCACGCGCCTGCCGTCCACGATGTTGGTCTTGGTGAGGTCCAGGTGGAAAATTTCGCTCACGCTGGGCAGCGGCAGGGCGAAGGTCTGGCCGCGCAGTTTGACCATCAGCGTGGGCATGATGGCCAGGGTCAGCGGCACCTTGATGATGATGCGCGTGCCCTTGCCCAAGGCCGAGTCCACGTCCACGATGCCGTTGAGCTGGGCGATGCGGGTCTTCACCACATCCATGCCGACACCGCGACCGGACACGTCGGAGATCTCCGTTTTGGTGGAGAAACCGGCGCCGAAGATGAGGTGGTAGCACTCCTTTTCGTCGAGGCGCGCGGCGGCCTCGGCATCCATCATGCCCTTCTCCACCGCTTTGCGCCGCAGCACTTCCGCGTCCATGCCCGCGCCATCGTCCTCGATGATCAGCAGGATGTGATCGCCTTCCTGCTGTGCAGAGAGCCGCAGCGTGCCGGTGCGGGGTTTGCCTGCCTGTTCGCGCTTCTCCGGCAGTTCGATACCGTGGTCCACGGCGTTGCGTACCAGGTGCACCAACGGATCGGCAAGCGCTTCCACCAGGTTCTTGTCGAGGTCGGTGTCCTCGCCCTCGAGGACGAGATTGACTTCTTTTTTCATGTTGCGGGCGAGGTCGCGCACTACGCGCGGAAAACGCCCGAACACCTTTTTGATGGGCTGCATGCGCGTTTTCATGACCGCTGCCTGCAGGTCACCGGTGACCACGTCCAGGTTGGCGACAGTCTTGGCCACTTCCTCGCGCCCCTGGTTGGCGCCATCGGCGCCGTGCGCCAGCGTGGCAAGGCGGTTGCGCACCAGGACCAGTTCGCCCACCAGATTCATGATGTCATCGAGGCGTTTGGTGTCGACGCGTACCGAGGTTTCCTGCTGGGCATGATCGCCGCCCTTCTTTTCCTCGTCGGCGGCGGGCTTGGCCGCCCGTGCCGGTTGCGGCGCGGGTGCCGCCGGTGCAGGTGCAGGTGCAGCGGCAGGCTTCGGCACCGCCGGCTGTGCGGGAGGCGTTGGAGGCACCACCGCTTCCGCACTCTTGGGTGCACCGGTGAATTTGCCCTTGCCGTGCAGCTGATCGAGCAGGGCTTCGAATTCCTCTTCGGTGATCTCGTCGCCGGCGGCCGTGCCGGTGGCGGGCGTGCTATCGGCGGCGGCAGGCACGCCGGTGAACTTGCCCTTGCCGTGCAACTGATCCAGCAGGGCCTCGAATTCCTCCTCGGTGATCTCGTCATTCGCCCCGTCGGCGGTGTCGGGGGCGGCCGCGGCCGCGGCCGCCTGCTCGCCGGCGGCGGGCGTTTCGAGGGCGTCGAGCAGGGCTTCGAACTCCTCATCGGTGATGTCACCGCTCACCATGTCCTGTGCCGCCGACGCGGCGGGCGCCACCTCGGCGGCAGCTGGTCCTGCCGCGGCCGGTGCGCTGGCCGCTGGCGGCGGTGCCTCGGCGGGCGCCTGTGTCGCTTCGCCGTCCGGATGATTAAGGCCCTCGAGTGCCTGCAACAGCGCCGCATCGGCCGGGTCGGGCTCGTCGCCCGCGCGCAGGTTGTCGAACTGGGCGTTGAGCACATCGAGCACCGGCAGCATGGTGTCCATGAGCTGTGGGGTGACTTGCTTCTGCCCGCTGCGCAGCAGGTTGAAGACGTCTTCGGCCCGATGGCACACGTCCACGAGCGGCGTGAGGTTGAGAAAGCCTGCGCCACCTTTGATGGTGTGAAAGCCCCGGAACACCGCATTGAGCAGCTCGTGATCGTCCGGCCGCTGCTCCAGGTCCACCAGTTGCTCGTTCAGCTTCTCGAGAATTTCCGTCGCTTCGACAAGGAAGTCCTGGAGGATCTCGTCATCTGTGTCCAAGGCCATGTGTTTACCTTCAGAAACCGAGACTTGAGAGCAAGTCGTCCACTTCGTCCTGGCCCGAGACGGTTCCGGTATCCAGACCCGGCACAGCAGGGCCATGCACCCCGGAACCCGACGCAGGTTGTTGTTCTTCGGCCGGCTGAATCAGCTTCTGGCCGGAGATACGCACCAGTTCCACCAGGTTGCGTTCCAGTTCTTCCACCAGGGTGATCACCCGGCGAATGATCTGCCCGGTGAGGTCCTGGAATCCTTGCGCCATGAGGACGTCCTGCAGGTTGGCCCGCAGGCGCGGCAGATCCTCTCGGGTGGCGGAAAGGAATGCCTCAAGATCGCGCGACAGGTTGCGAAAGTCCTGCGCATCCATTTCGCGGCGTGTGAAACGTGCCCACTGCTCCTGCAGGGCCGCGCCCCGGGACTCCAGGGCTTCGCAAGCGGGCAGCGAATCTTCTACGGCGCTGAGCGTGCGGTTGGCCGCCTGCTCGGTCATGGAGATCACGTAGGACAGGCGATCACGCGCATCCGGAATCTCATGCTCGGCGATGTCGGCCAGGCGTGAGTCCAGCCGGAAATTGTTCAAGGCTTCGTGGAAATCGCGCGTCAATTTGCCGAGTTCACGAAACAGGCTGTCTTCGCGCAGGCGCACGAGTTCATCGAGCAGGCGCGCCGCTTCGACTTCATTGCCCTGCTCCATCTGGCGCATCATCTCGCGCGTGCGTTCCACGTAGTCGTTGTGCAGAACGCTGGTATCGTTGGCCATCAAACCACTCCGTTCGCGAGACCTATTTGGCCTCGACGCGCTCGAAAATCTTTTCCAGTTTTTCCTTCAGGGTCTGCGCCGTGAACGGCTTGACGATATAGCCGTTGACCCCGGCCTTGGCCGCCTCGATGATCTGTTCGCGTTTTTGTTCGGCAGTGACCATCATGACCGGCAGCGTGGCGAGTTTGGGATCGGCACGCACCGCACGCAATAGGTCGATGCCCTGCATGCCGGGCATGTTCCAGTCGGTGATGAGCAGATCGAAATTACCGCCTTGCAGCATGGGCAAGGCGGTGAGTCCGTCGTCGGCCTCACTGGTGTTGTTGTAGCCGAGATCGCGCAGCAGGTTTTTTATGATGCGGCGCATCGTGGAAAAGTCGTCCACGATGAGAATCTTGATGTTCTTGTCCAAGACAGCCTCCCGATGAAACTCAGCCGGCCCAGCCGGCACACCGCGCAGGACGCGGCGGAATAATGAATCCAATCATACCGATTTTCGTGGCGTACCGTTCCACCTGTTACGCGGCACCGTTGCCTAACCGGCGAGACGCGCGCGCAGGCGCAGCAGCGCCTGGCTGTGGATCTGACATACCCGCGATTCGGTCACGCCGAGCACGGCACCGATTTCCTTCAAATTGAGCTCCTGGTCGTAATAGAGCGCCATGACCAGGCGTTCGCGTTCGGGCAAGCCGGCAATGGCCGTGGCAAGAGCGCTCTGGAACTCCTCGCATTCGATGCCGTCGACCACGCCGGCATGTTCATCCGGGATGTGTTCGACGATGGGACTGTCCCCCGCCCCCGTGTCGTCGAGACTGAAAAAGCGATGACCGCTGGCGTCCGTTAGCAGGTCGTAATATTCGTCTAGGGGAATCTCCAGTTCTGCGGCAATTTCGCGCGGGCTCGCCTCGCGCCCTTCGCGCGACTCGACGATGCGCACCGCCTCGGCCACCAGGCGCGCCTTGCGATGCACCGAGCGCGGTGCCCAGTCGTTGCGGCGGACTTCATCAAGCATGGCGCCGCGAATGCGGATACCTGCATAGGTCTCGAAGCTGGCGCCATGGGTGTCGTCGTAATGTTTGAGTGCTTCGAGCAACCCAATCATGCCGGCCTGCACCAGGTCATCCACCTGTACCGATTGCGGCAACCTGCCCATGAGGTGGTGGGCAATACGCTTCACCAGCGGCGCATAGTGTTCCACACGGTCGTTGAGGGAACCGGCGTTGGCAGAGGCGTAGGCGGCCAGGATGGTCATAACAAGGCCCTCAGGGGATCCTCGCCGCCTGCACCCTGAACCAGTCGCTCCATGAAAAATTCCAGATAACCGCCGCGCACGCTGGGCATCGGCCAGGCTTCGATGCGCTCGGCCAACGACTCAAAGGCCTGCGCCGCCGGGCTGCGCGGAAAGACTTCCACCACGGCACGCTGGCGCTTGACCGCTTTGCGCATGTGCTCGTCATACGGGATGCTGCCCAGGTGGTTGAGCACCACCTCGTCGAGAAAACGGTCGGTGACCTTGACCATCTTCTGAAACAGTTCGCGGCCTTCCTGGGGCGAGTGAGCCATGTTCGGAAGAATATGGAAGCGCCGCATGCCGTGCTCGCGGTTGAGCAGCTTGATGAGCGCATAGGCGTCGGTAATGGACGCGGGCTCATCGCACACCACCACGATCACTTCCTGGGCGGCCTTGCTGAACGACACCACGCTGTCGGAAATGCCCGCGGCGGAATCCACGATGAGCACGTCGACTTCCGTGGTGAGCTCGGAAAATGCGCGAATGAGGCCGGCGTGCTCGGCCGGGCTGAGTTCCGCCATGCGTTGCAGGCCGGAAGACGCCGGAATCACCTGGATGCCGCCAGGGGCGTCCACGATGATTTCCTCGAGGCGGCGCTCGCCGCTCAACACGTGCGACAGGTTGTGGGTCGGGTGCAGGCCGAGCACCACGTCCACGTTGGCGAGTCCCAGGTCGGCGTCCATGATCATGGCCTTGCGCCCACGTTTGGCAAACGCGGTCGCCAGGTTCACCGAGACGTTGGTCTTGCCCACGCCCCCCTTGCCGCTCGCCACGGTTATCACACGCACAGGGCGTGGTTTGGTCATGCGTCGCAGTCCTTCCGCTTGATCGTAGTTAGCCATGGGCGTTGCTCACCAGTCCTCCGAAGCTGAACGCCAGCGCCTCCTCCCCCGGGGCGTCGCTGTGGCGCATCAGTCCCACGCTGCGCGTCACCAGGTTATTGGCGCGCGCGGTCTGCAGGTCTTCCGGAACGCGCTGGCCATCGGAGACATAGGCGACCGGCAACTGCCGCTGCGCCACCACGGAAAGGGCTTCACCGAGGCTGGCGGTCTCATCGAGCTTGGTGAGCAGACAGCCGTCCAGGGCGATATTACCAAACGCGCGCACGGTCTCCTCCAATGCCTTGCGCTGGGTGGTGGCCGAGAGCACCACGTAGGTGCGCACCATGCCGCCCGCACCGCGCAGCATCGCCGCCTGCTCCGCCAGCCGCACGTCGCGCTGACTGGTGCCCGCGGTATCGATGAGCACCAGCGAACGGTCGCGCAGGGTTTCGAGCAGGCGCGCCAGTTCCGCGGCATCATTCGCCACGAACACCGGCGCATTCAGCAGCCGCCCGAAGGTGCGCAACTGCTGCTGGGCGCCGATGCGATAGGAATCCGTGGTGATGAGCGCCACGCGATCGGGGCCGTGGCGCAGGGTGTAGCGGGCGGCGAGCTTGGCCACGGAGGTGGTCTTGCCCACGCCGGTGGGCCCGACCAGGGCCACCACACCGCCGTGGGTGAGAATGTCGTCATCGGTCACCGGGATGCGACGCGCCAGTTGGCCCAGGGCCTGACGCCAATTGTGCTCGGCGTCATCCTGATAACGCACCCTGTCAGCCAGTTCCTGGCACAGCCCGGCGGCGAGGCCCAGACGCGTGAGCCGCTCCAGCACCTGGGCGCGCATCGGCTGATGCTCGCGTACTTCGCTCCAGGCGAGCCCGGTAAGCTGGGTCTCCACCAGGCCGCGCAGCATCTTGAGCTCGTTGCGCATGGCGGTGATGGCCGGGTCCTGGGACCAGACGATGCGGTGGTCGGCGGCATCGGCACTGCGGCGCGCGGTTTCCACCCGCGACGGCCGGGCCGCGGTGGGCCGAGAGGCCGGATCGGCTTGCGGAGACGCACGGTCAGGGGCCGCCGGCCTGGCGGCCGCGGCTTTCGGCAACGGTGGCGCCACCGGGCTGGCACAGGACTCGTCGCGGGCCATGCCTTCCACCAGTGCCTCGTCGTAATCCACGGCAGCCACGATTTCGACCCCACCATCGGTCCTGCGGTTGGACAGGATCACTGCATCCGGTCCCTGTTCCTCGCGGACCCTTTGCAGCGCCTGACGCATGTCGGCGGCGAAATAGCGTTTGATCTTCATCCCAGCAGCCCTCGTCACCCCGCCGCCGGGAAGCCGGGTCGGTAGCGGGTCAGTTGCCTATCGTGCCGACGATTCGTAGCTGCATGCTTTCCGGTACTTCGTTGTACGCCAGTACATGGAGCTGCGGAATCGTATGTTTCACAAACCGGGCGAGCAGTTCGCGGATCGGACCGGACACCAGCAGTACCGCCGGCCGGCCCGCCATCTCCTGAGCCTTTGCCGTTTCCGACAGGCCCTGGTGGAGACGCTCGGCGAGGCCCGGTTCCAGGCCACCGCCTCCGTCGTCTGACGCCTGTACGCTCCTCAGCAATATCTGTTCCAACTCCGGCGCCAAAGTAATGACCTGGAGATCGCTCGCCAACCCGTTGATTTTCTGAATAATCATCCGGGAGAGTGCGGCGCGGACACCGGCCGTCAAAAGCCCGGCGTTCTGGGTACGGGGGGCCTGCTCCGCCAGGGTTTCGGCGATGGTACGCATGTCGCGGATGGGAATGCCCTCTGCAAGCAGGCTCTGCAGCACACGCACGACCACGCTCAAGGGCAGCATCTTGGGGACCAGGTCTTCCACCAGCTTGGGTGCGCCCTTGGCCAGCTGTTGCAGCAGCTGTTGCACCTCGTCGTGGCCCAGCAGTTCGTGGGCGTGGGTCTGGATGATCTGGGACAAGTGCGTGGCCACCACCGTGGTCGGATCGACCACCGTATAGCCCAGGCTCTGGGCCTGGTCCTTGAAACGGGGTTCGATCCACACGGCTTCCAGGCCGAAGGCCGGGTCCTTGCCGTGCAGCCCCTGCACTTCGCCGTACACCTGCCCGGGGTTGATGGCCATTTCGCGGTCCGGATGGATCTCCGCCTCGCCCACGGTGACGCCCAGCAGGGTGATGCGATAGGCGTTGGGCGCCAAATCCAGGTTGTCGCGGATGTGCACCGCCGGGACCAGGAAGCCCAGCTCCTGGGACAGCTTCTTGCGTACGCCCTTGATGCGCGGCATGAGTTGCCCGCCCTGGGCCTTGTCTACCAGGGGAATCAGGCGGTAACCCACCTCCAGGCCGATGGGGTCCACCAGTGGCACGTCGTCCCAGGTGAGCTCGCGGGTTTCCGGGCCGGGCGGCGGCGGCGCGGGTTGGGCCTCCGCAGCGGCCTCGTCAGCGGCGCGCTGCTTGCGGCGCCGATCGAGCCACCAGGCGCCGCCGCCAGCCGCAGTGGCGAGCAGCAGGAAGGGGAAATTCGGCATGCCCGGGATGATGCCCATGATACCCAGCAAGCCGGCGGTGACCGCCAGGGCACGCGGATCGCTGAGCAACTGGCCCGCCACCTGATCGCCCATCGCTTCGGAGGCGGACACGCGCGTGACGATGATGCCCGCCGCCGTGGACAGAACCAGCGAGGGGATCTGCGCCACCAGACCGTCACCGATGGTCAGCAGGGCGTAGATCTGCGCTGCATCGCCGGCGCTCAGCTCGTGTTGCAGCATGCCGATGGACAAGCCGCCGATGATGTTGATGACCGTGATGAGGATGCCGGCCACGGCATCGCCGCGCACGAACTTGCTGGCACCGTCCATGGCCCCGTAAAAGTCCGCTTCACGGCCCACCTCGGCACGCCGTTTGCGCGCCTCGTCCTGGTCGATGAGTCCGGCGTTGAGGTCGGCATCGATGGCCATCTGCTTGCCCGGCATCGCGTCCAGGGTGAAGCGGGCGGACACCTCGGCAATACGTCCCGCGCCCTTGGTCACCACCACGAAGTTGATGATCACCAGAATGATGAAGACCACCAGGCCGACGGCGTAATTACCGCCCACCACGAACTCGCCGAAGGACTCGATCACCTGACCCGCAGCGCCCGTACCCTGATGTCCCTCCAGCAGCACCACACGGGTGGACGCCACGTTCAGCGCCAGACGCAGCAGCGTGGCGATGAGCAGGATGGTGGGAAAGACCGCGAAGTCCAGCGGCCGCAGCGCATAGATGGACACCAGCAGGATGATCAGCGACAGCGCGATGTTGAAGGTGAAGAACACGTCCAGCAGAAACGGCGGCAGCGGCACCACCACCATGGCCAGCAGCATCACCACGACCAGCGGCGCCCCGAGCCCGTTGCGGCTCATGGTGCGCACGAAGGTCAAAACGCCAGCGGTATTCACTTCAGCCATGTGTCTGCGGTCCTGGGAAGAAAGAAAAAGGCCTTACCACGGGGGACACGGGGAACACGGGGGGGGGAGAAAAAGAGGCGTGCATCCCCCCGCGCCATTCTCTTGCCGTGTCATGTCCATGCACCTGTGTCGAATCGCACCGCTGTACCAGCATTCATCTTTCCCCGTGTTCCCCGTGTCCCCCGTGGTTAATGTCTTTTGCATAATTAATCCCGCCGCAGGTCGTCCGGGATGGGCAGATCGTCCAGGTTGGGCGTCGTACCGTCGCGGGTGTAAATGGGCCCCTGGCGCAGGTGGTAGACGTAGGCGAGTACCTGCGCGACAGCGCGATACAAGCCGGCCGGGATGGCCTCGCCGAGCTCGGTGGTATGGTACAGCGAACGGGCCAGGGGCGGCGCGGACAGAATCGGCACATCGTTCTCGGCGGCGACGGAGCGGATGCGCGCGGCAATCAGGTCGGCACCCTTGGCCACCACCACCGGCGCATTCATTTCACGCTGGTCGTAGCGCAGCGCCACCGCGAAGTGGGTCGGGTTGGTGATTACCACGTCGGCCTTGGGTACTTCCTCCATCATGCGGCGCTGCGCCATCTGCATCTGCAGACGACGCTGGCGCGATTTCACTTCCGGCGAGCCCTCCGTCTGCTTGAACTCTTCCTTGATCTCCTGCTTGGTCATCTTGAGCTGGCGCCGGTGATCCCACAGTTGGAAAGGCACGTCCACCGCCACCACCAGCAGCATGGAGGCACTCACGGTGAGAAAGGCCCAGCCGATGAGGCTGCCCATATGTGCGAGCCCCTGCATGAGCGGCTCGGCGCCAAGCCCAAGGAAGCGATCACCTTGCAGGGAAAGGAACAGCACCGCGGCGATGGCCACCACCAGGAATTTGGCCAGGCCCTTGAGCATCTCCACCACGCCGCGCCAGGAGAACACCCGTCCCATCCCCTTTACGGGATCGAGCTTCTCAGGCTTGAAACTGAGCGCCTGGGTGCTGAAAGACCAGCCGCCCAGGGCCGCTGCCGCGCCCAGTGCAGCAACGATGGACAACACGAACAGCGGTGCGGCGAACCACACGCCGTCCAGCAAACCCTTGGCAAGACGCGTCGCCAGCACGGTGATGTCGAAGATCTCTTCGCGACTCACGGTAAGGCCGCCTGCCATGAGTCCCATGAGCGAGCGCACGATGGATTCACCCATGATCAGGAATGCACCGGAGGCGGCAAGTAGCGTCGCCGCCGTGCTCAATTCCCGCGAACGGGGGACCTGTCCCTTCTCGCGCGCTTCCTGCAGGCGTTTGGGGGTAGGTTGTTCGGTGCGTTCCTGGCCGTCGTTCTCGGCCATTTCAGCCCCCTCCTCCCATCGTCTGCCGCAACAGCCCGAACATCTCCTCGGAGATGGCCGTGAATTGCGGCGTCACGCTCTGCAGGGCGATGAGCAGAACCGCGAAGCCCATGATCATCGCGACCGGAAAACCGACGGAGAAAATATTCAGCTGGGGCGCGGCGCGCGACATCACGCCGAATGCCGCGTTGACCACCAGCAGCGATGCGACTGCCGGCAAGGCCAACCACACGGCGCCGGCAAACAATTGCGTACCCCAGCCCGCCAGTACATAAAAGGCATCCCGGTCGAGTCCGTTTGGGCCGACCGGCAAGGTCAGGAAGCTTTCCACCAGCAGTTCCAGCAACAGCAGGTGGCCGTTCATGGCCAGAAACACCAGGGTGGTGAACAGCATGTAGAACTGGCCGAGCACGGGTGTCTGCTGGCCGTTGGCCGGATCCACCATCTCGGCGAAGCCCAGGCCCATTTGCATGGCGATGATTTGGGCGCCGGCCACCACGGTGCTGAACACCAGTTGCAGGGCCAGCCCCATGACCGCACCGATGATCACCTGGTGCACGATAATCACCAACGATGCCAGGCTGAAAGGATCCACCGCCGGCGCGGCAGGCAGGAGTGGGGCGACGACCACGGTCATGAGTGCGGCCAAACCGAGACGCACCCGCGCCGGCACGGTCTGGGCGCCGAAAATGGGCGCGGCCATCAGCATGGCGCCGATGCGGAAAAACGGCCAAAGCAGGCTGCCGATGAATGCCGTGATCTCCGCCGCCGTGAAGTGCATGGCATTACCCGGCTGAAGAAGGACAAAGGATTAACACAGAAACACAGAGGCACAGAGAACGCAGCGCAGACGAAGGTCCGTGTACGCCGACGGCCGCCATGGCCCAGGAGGAATCGGCGTGTCCGCTGCCTGTGTGTCGGGCTGTTCTCTTGATCGCCACGTCATCACCCGATGAGCATGGGAATGCTGTCGAACAGGCGCCGCGCGTAGTCCACCAGCAGGTTGAGCATCCAGGAGCCGGCGATGATGAGCACCGCCAGGGTCACGAGGATCTTGGGGATGAAGCTCATGGTCTGCTCGTTGATCTGGGTGGCAGCCTGGAACATGGCCACCAATATGCCCACCACCAGGGCGGGCAGCAGCAGGACCAGGATCAGCACCACAATCACTTCGAGGGCCTGCTGGAAGACGGTAAGGACGGTTTCCGGACTCATGGCCGCCTCACTGCACGTAGAAGCTGCCGGCCAGGGTGCCCATCACCAGCGCCCAGCCGTCCACCAGCACAAACAACATGATCTTGAAGGGCAGCGATATGATCATGGGCGAAAGCATCATCATGCCCATGGACATGAGCACGCTGGCCACCACCAGATCGATGATCAGGAAGGGGATGAAGATCAAAAAGCCGATCTGGAATGCCGTCTTGAGTTCCGACGTGACGAACGAAGGCACCAGGACGCTGAAGGGGATCTGTTCGGGAGATTCGTAGCCGTCCTCGCGGCCCGACAAGCGCGTGAACAGCGTCAGGTCCGGCTCCCGCGTCTGGCCCAGCATGAAGGTACGCAGCGGCTTGCTGCCCGCCTCGGCAGCCTGCTGCAGGGTCAGCTTGTCGCCCAGGTACGGCTGCAGCGCCTCGTCGTTGATGCGGTCGAAGACAGGCGCCATCACGAAGAAAGTGAGAAACAGGGACAGGCCGATCAGCACCTGGCCCGACGGCGCCTGCATGAGGCCGATGGCCTGGCGCACGATGGCGAGCACGATGATGATACGCGTAAAGGCGGTCATCATCATGATGGCCGCCGGCAAAAAGGTCAGGGCCGTCATGAGGAACAGCACCTGCAGGCTCAGGCTGTAGGTCTGTTCGCCGTTTGGTTCGGTGCTCACCGTGACGGCTTTGAGGCCTTCCTCGGCAAACGCAGCCTCGGGCAGCCATAACAACAGCCCGGCCAGCAGCAGCCACCTCATGGCTTGCCTCCGCGCCGCATGGCCGCGGCCAGGCGCTCGGCAAAGCCGTTGTCGCCGCGACCCGGCGCGTTGGGCACGGCGATGGGTTTGTCGAGCACATGCAGGGTATTGATCGCACCGGGTGCGATGCCGACCAGCAACTGGGTGTCACCCACCTGCACCAGCACCGCCCGTTCGCGCTGACCGAGCGCCACGCCTCCCAGCACCCGAATCGCTCCGCCCGCCCCCTGCGGCACGGCACCGAAGCGGCGCATCAAAAACGCCAGCCCCACGATGAGCGCCAGCACGAACACCAGCGCCACCAGCACCTGCAAAATCCCCCCTGCCCCCACCGGATCCGCCGGCGCCTTCTCACCCGCCGCCAGTGTGACAGTGGGCAGCGTCTGAAAGAGGAAGAGAAAAGCCTTAACCACGGGGGACACGGGGGACACGGGGTGGAAAATCATTGCTCCCCTGCGCACGACGTGTCGGCCGTGGGCGGCGCTTGCTTTCTGGTCGTTTACATTGGCGTTCATCTGGGAAGTCATATTCGGTTGGGTTCGGGCGAACAGGTTGCACATTGATTCCTCCCCCGTGTCCCCGTGTCCCCCGTGGTTAAAGCTTTTCTTCCCTCCCGCCCTACTTCAGCTTCTGCACGCGTTCGGCGGCGCTGATGACGTCGGTGAGGCGGATGCCGTATTTCTCGTTGACCACCACCACTTCGCCGTGGGCGATGAGGGTGCCGTTCACCAGGACGTCCAGCGGTTCGCCGGCGAGGCGGTCCAGTTCCACCACCGAGCCCTGATTGAGCTGCAACAGGTTACGGATGCTGATGCGCGTGCGGCCGATTTCCATGGAGATGGTCACCGGGATGTCCAGGATCACGTCCAGGTTGACTTCACTGCGCGGGGTACCGTCATCCTGCAAGCTCTCGAAGGCAGCCGGTTGGTAGGCGGCTTCACTCTTCTCGCCCTTGGCATCAACCTGGGCCTGCTCGGCCATTGCCGCAGCCCAGTCATCCATCGCGTCGTCGTTGCTCTTGGTCGCGTCGGTCATGTCCTGCTCCTGTAGATCAACGGCCCGAGGGCCGTTCCACCTGCTCGACGATCTTGATCGCCAGGTTTTCGTTGGAGGCACCGAGCGTGCCGCGGAAGACAGGCACATTCTCGGCGCGTAGGGTCACGTGTTCCGGCATCTCGATGGGAATCACGTCGCCGGGTTTCATGTTCACGATGTCGCGCAGCGAAAGCTGCACGTGGGCCAACGTGCTCTCCAGCTCGATTTCCGCACCTTTCACTTCCTCGCGCAGCGCGGTAATCCAGCGATCGTCCGTGTCGGTGCGGTCGCTCTGGATGCCCGCATCGAGGATTTCACGGATGGGCTCGAGCATGGAGTAAGGCATGGTGACGTGCAGATCGCCGCCGCCTCCTTCCAATTCGATATGAAACTTGGAGGTCACCACCACCTCGGTGGGGCTGACGATGTTGGCAAATTGGGGGTTCACTTCGGAGTTCATGAACTCGAAATCGATGTTCATGACCGGGGCCCAGGCCTCGTGCAAATCGTTGAAGGCCAGGTTGAGCAGCATCTGAATCACGCGCTGCTCAGTGGGCGTGAATTCGCGGCCTTCGATCTTGGCATGGTAGCGGCCGTCACCACCGAAGTAGTTGTCCACCACGATGAACACCAGCTTGGGATCGAGCACCACCAGGCCGGTGCCGCGCAACGGCCGCACCTTTACCATGTTCAGGCTGGTGGGCACGAACAGGGTGTGCACGTATTCCGCGAACTTCATCATTTCCACGCCGCCCACGGAGATCTCGGCCGAGCGGCGCAGCATGTTGAACAGGCTGATGCGGAAGTGGCGGGAAAAACGCTCGTTGATCATCTCCAGCGTGGGCATGCGCCCGCGCACGATGCGATCTTCGCTGGTGAAGTCATACTGGCGAACGGCGCCGGTTTCGAAACCTTCGCCGCTGTCCGTTTCGATGTCCCCGTCCGAGACGCCGTGCAACAGTGCGTCGATTTCGTCCTGGGAAAGAAGATCGTTGACGGCCATGTCTATTGCATCACGAAGCTGGTGAAGTAGACGTTTTCGATGCGTCCCTGCACATGATGCTGCTCGAGGATGTTCTGGATGGCCAGCTGAATGCTTGTGCGCAGGGCTTCCTTGCCTTCGCGCGAGCTCACGGTTTCGTAGCTTTGGCTGCCCAGCAGGAACAGGATGTCATTGCGGATGGCCGGCATGTGGGTTTCCACCGCCGTGAGCACCGCCTGGTCGCGCGCCATGACCTGGAGTTCCACTTGCAGGAAGCGCACCGGCCCCTTCTCGCTGAAGTTCACCACCAATGGCCGCAGCGGCAAATAAACGGCGGGGTCGACGGTCAGTTGGGACGTTGCCGGGGCTTGTTCGCCCTTCACCAGCAACAACGTGAGCGTCGCACCGAGCCCGAGGGCAAGCAGTGCGATGACGAGATAAAGAATGAGGTGGCGCTTGCCCTGCGCCGGTTTTTTCGCGTCCAGGTCGATTTCCGCTTGGGCCATGGGATGTCCCTCAAATGCCTGCTTCTGCGAAGCAAGCCATATGCCAACGTTAAAAGAACAAAGAAACGCCGTTGTTTCAATGAGTTGCGAAACGCGACCCCTACAGCGACAAAGAATTGACCCACCCCCGGTGGCCCCGCTCCACTCTGCGCCGGAAATACGTCATGCCTGATTTCAAAGGCATTTAGCCACAGAGCCCGCGAAGTTCACAGAGGCTGGTTCTCGATTTACAGCACCCCTGCCGGGCCATGCGCCGGTTCCGGCATTTGCCTCCGCGGCGGCATCGCTACTTGAAGAGGTGTTCGCGGTAATAGCGCAGTTCCGCGACGGACTCGCGAATGTCGTCCAGGGCGAGATGGGTCCCGGTCTTGTTGAAACCCGTCATGATCTCGGGCTTCCAGCGGCGGGCCAGCTCCTTGAGCGTGCTCACGTCGAGGTTACGGTAGTGGAAGTAGTTCTCGAGCTGGGGCATCAGCCGCGCCAGGAAACGGCGGTCCTGGCAGATGCTGTTGCCGCACATGGGGGAGGTGCGCACCGGGACCCATTGCTCCAGGAAGGCCAGGGTCTGGCGCTCGGCCTCGGCCTCGTCCACACTGCTGGCACGCACCCGGTCGACCAGACCCGAAGCGCTGTGATGGCGCCGGTTCCAGTCGTCCATGCCGTTCAGCACCTCGTCGCTCTGATGCACCGCGAGCACCGGCCCTTCTGCCAGCAGGTTGAGCTGGGAATCGGTCACCAGGGTGGCGATCTCGATGATGCGATCGTTTTGCGTGTCGAGCCCCGTCATTTCCAGGTCGATCCAGATGAGATTCTCGGAATTCTGGGGCATGCGGCTTTTTCTCCGTTTTTTTCAGCAGCTTGTGCCGGCTATTCTATCAAA